>JBBAOU010000001.1:0-1545 GCA_040401175.1 Methylotenera sp.
ATTTAATGTCAAAATAAATAATAATCAATCAAAGTACGTGGCAAACGAAAATTCTGATGCCTTAGCATCTTTACTAGATAAAGTGGGAGCCAGAGTTAATGGCCATTGAATATTCAAGGTAGGATCATTCCAGGCAATACTGCGCTCGTATTCTGGCGCGTAATAATCAGTGGTTTTATATAAGAATTCGGCGCTATCAGTCAGCACTAAAAAGCCGTGTGCGAAACCTTCAGGCACCCAAAGCATACGTTTATTTTCTGCAGATAATTCCAAGCCTACATGCTGACCAAAAGTCGGTGAGCTTTGACGAATGTCTACCGCAACATCGAACACTGCCCCCTGCACTACTCGCACTAATTTGCCTTGTGGCTGCTGTATTTGGTAATGCAAGCCGCGTAATACATTTTTAGCCGAGCGCGAGTGATTGTCTTGTACAAACTGTACCTTTTTGCCAATGGCTGCGTCAAATTTGGCTTGATTAAAGCTTTCAAAGAAGAAGCCGCGTTCATCACCAAAAACTTTGGGTTCTAGGATTAGTACATCGGGAATACTGGTTTGGATAATGTTCATTTGAGTTTATTCAATTTTGCGTCTTGCCTTTATTTAACACTTCTTAGCGAAGATGCAGCTAATAGCTTTTTTATAATTTTATGCAACATTACCAACTAAAACTAGACCTTGCTTGGCGGCTTAATAAGACTCGATGCAGAAATACCAAGCTCCGAATGTAAATTCCAGATCATGGGTAGCGTCAAAGCACGCTTACGATTAAGCACTTCATAAACACGATTAAGGCGACCGATCATTGGCACTAAATCTTTTGGCTTTAGACTCGATTGTTCCATGCGAAATTTAATCGCTTCAATCGGATCTGGCAAATCAATCGGAAAATTTTTGGCTTCATAAGCTTCAACCAATGTGAGTAATATTTCGAAACGATCACCTTCTGGCGAGTTAGGCTCAGGTTCATTATTAAAGAACGCTGAGACTTCGCGCATGGTTGCCTGATAATCTGTGGCTGTATGTATAGGGCGAATTTCCATATTACGGCTCCAGTTCGATTGTTTCGACATCGATTGTTTCAACATCTATTGCATCATATTGCTTATGCGTACCGATAAACTTAATGTATATAGCACCGAAGCAATAAGCGACTGACACAATAAGACGGTAGTCATTTCCTTTAATATTAAAGACCACCCTGCGGTTCTTTAATATGCTGGCGCTACGAAATTTATCTTTAATATCCTCAGACTGCGTCCAGTAAGCCTGCTTCACTTCATCAACCCAAGATTTTAAGTGCTGCTCTGAATCAGGAAATCTTATCCAGAATTCACGAAGAATTTTAACGGCAACTATTTTCACAGCTCCATTATAGTCCCACTACGGGATAGATCAAGGTAGATTTTGCTGTATCAAAATACTTGCTGGGGTGCTTATCGACATGCTTTTCAAGGCTGAACGCCTTCTTTAAGCAGGCGCTGTAAATATTGACCGTAGCCATTCTTAGCCAGCGGTTCTGCCAACTTGGCGAGTTGCTCTGCG
>JBBAOU010000001.1:1645-21175 GCA_040401175.1 Methylotenera sp.
ATCAGTGGCTTTTCTTCTAAGCTGGTGGCGCGACCTTGCGTATCAAAATCTACCACGCCGTAGCGTTCCGGATCTTGCACGTGGTAGGCGAAGACGGAGGCACCTTGTTCACGCGCCATGGCGCCTGCCAATTGCGTGTGTAAATCGTGTCCATAAAAAATATTATCACCCAACACCAAGGCGCTAGGGTTGTTGCCGATAAAATCCTTGCCGATAATAAACGCTTGCGCTAAGCCATCAGGGCTAGGTTGTTCAGCATATTCTAGATTCAGTCCCCAGTCACGGCCATCGCCCAGCAATTGCTGAAAACGTGGTGCGTCTTGTGGGGTGGAGATAATCAAGATATCGCGTATCCCAGCCAGCATCAGCGTACTGAGTGGGTAGTAAATCATCGGCTTATCGTAAATTGGCAGCAACTGTTTGGAAACTACCTTGGTCACCGGGTACAGGCGTGTGCCTGAGCCGCCGGCGAGGATAATGCCTTTACGTTGGGTCATGATTTTTTCTCTAGAATTTCATCAAGTAGACGAACGACACCAGTTTGCCAGTGTGGCAAATGTAGGTCAAAGGCATTTTGTAGCTTATTGGTATTTAAGCGCGAGTTAAGCGGACGCTGGGCGACTGTCACAAAGGCACTGCTTGCTACCGCTTGAATGGCCTCTGGTGCAACTTTAATATCAATGCCTACATGCCGCGCATAATCAATCACAAAATCAGCGTAGCCGTGCCATGAGGTTTGACCGCTGGCCACCAAATGGTAAAGGCCAACCAGTTCAGGGCGCGGTAATGCACTACTGATCGCATGTGCAGTCACATCGGCCAGAAAATCAGCACCAGTCGGCGCGCCTATTTGGTCATTAATTACGCTTAAACTATCTCGTGCTTGCGCTAATTTAAGCATGGTCTTGGCAAAATTATTGCCACGAGCGGCGTAAACCCAGCTGGTACGAAACATAAGATATTGGCAACCAGAGTCAATAATGGCTGCTTCGCCGGCTAATTTAGATTGTCCATAAACGTTTAGTGGACCGGTGGCACCGGTTTCCATGCGAGCTTGATCGCCGCTGCCATCAAATACATAGTCGGTAGAATAATGGACCAGCCATGCGCCACTGCGCTTAGCCTCTTGTGCCAACAACTCAGGGGCTAAGGCGTTGATTGCATGCGCCAAGTTTGGCTCGCTTTCGGCTTTATCAACCGCCGTATAGGCGGCAGCATTGACAATAATATCTGGCGCAACATCACGTATGGTTTGTTTAACTCCAGCCAAATTAGTCAGATCAGCGCAATGTTCAGGGCTATTAGTGGCAAGCGCTACGACTTCGCCTAATGGCGCAAGGCTACGCTGCAACTCCCAGCCAATCTGACCATTTTTACCGAGTAAGAGTATTTTCATCACACAACTACCTTGCAATGGTTAGAGGCTATATTAGTCATAAGTATTGCCGGTAAACTTTTTAATATCCCTCTGCTGGCGCTTGGTGGGCCGCCCTGCTCCTCGCTCACGTAAGGCATATTCACCCTCACCAGTCGCTTTGGCGTTTTCGCGCTTGGCAATACTGGCGGCTGTTTCGGCGTATAAAAGTGCAGCTTCTGGCGCGCCTTTGCGTAGATTAGCTAAAGCCAGCACAGCGACTTCTATTTCAAAGTCTTTATTGCGGATATGAATGATTTGCCCGACTTTGACTTCTTTCGCTGGCTTTATGCGGTCGCCATCCACATGCACTTTGCCCGTTTCAATGGCGGCCGTGGCTATGCTACGCGTTTTAAAAAAACGCGCCGCCCATAGCCATTTATCCAGCCTGAGCTTGGTATCAACATTTGTATCTACAACAGCCATGTTAGATATGAAATACTTTAGGTGAATTATCTTCTAGTGTTAATTTAAAGGTGCCTAATCGAGCTTCGGCTAGGCGGTTAATTTCTGCTAGGCTACAGCCAGTCAAATGCAAAATGCCTTCGGCCACGTTATTCATCGTAGCAATATGAAACTGGCCATTGGCAACCGCTTCCAGTACTTCATCGCTCAAAATTAAGTGGCGCTGATTACGGTCTGGCAATAACACACCTTGTTTACCATCTAAACCGATGTCTTTACACACTCTAAAATAGCCTTCAATCTTCTCATTCAGCCCACCTACGGGCAGCACTTCGCCGTGTTGATTAAGCGCGCCGGTAACAGCAATACCCTGCTTAATCGGCACTTGAGCGAGTGATGATAGTAATGCAAACAGCTCAGCACAAGAGGCCGAATCACCTTCAACACCGTTGTATTCTTGCTCGAACACTAATGAGGCGGTCATATTCAAAGGATTCATTAAGGCAAAATTACTGTGCAGCCAGCTTTGTAAAATCATCACGCCCTTATCATGCGTGGGGCCGCTCATTGCCACTTCGCGGTCTATGGTCAACACATCACGGCGGCCGGCATAACAATTGGCTGAAATGCGTACCGGCGAACCAAAACTGGCATCTGCAAGATCTATATGCGTCAAGCCGTTAATTTGCCCGATGGTCTCGCCATGAACGGTAATCATCAATTCGTTATCGACAATAGAATCACGCATATGGCCTTCAATGTAACTATGACGTGCATATTTTCTATTAATGGCTGATTTTACGTCTTCGATCGCCACTAGCGTGGCACCGCGCAACTCGGCTGCGGCGGCACTTTCTAGCATGAGCTTTTCTAATACAGAAAATTGTGTGCTGATGCGCTTTTGGTCTTCTTCCAGCCTGTGCATAGATTGCAACAGTGCCGTAACGGCCTCCGCGGTAAAGTGACTGCATTTAAATTGCTGACATTTTTGTGCGATAAATGCCGCATAGGCGGCGTAATTTTCTGCACTGGCTTTTACTTTTTCGGCAAATTCAATTTTGATAGGAAAGTAGCTGAAAAAATCATAGTTTTCATCAATTAGTAGATAGTAATCTTCTCGCGTTGCTACTAACACCAGCTTGACTGAAACTGGTATTGCCGCCTGTGCGCTGACAAAGCTACTGCCTTGACTGCTGCTGCTGCTTAAATCTTCAATTTGCAGTGTACCGTTGCGTAAAAAACGGTGTAGCTTTTCTAATATCTGCGCACCGTTTTGCTCATCAGCTAAAATATCGCGTAAAATCAATAATAATGTACCGCCATCAGCACGCAATAAATTGCCTGAGCGTAAGCGCATAAAGTCTGGCGTGGTGCTAGATTCGCCAGCACTTTCTACGCCGCCGAATAAAGAATGCAAGCTTGGGTCGTTGTCATAAACCACAGGTGCGCCTTTATTTGCCGCATGTTCAACCAACACATTGGCGCGATAACGACCTAAAAAACCCTCGTTGAGCAATACTTCATAATTATTATCTCCATCACCACCGGTATTTGGTTGCCAAGCTTCCAGCACATCCAAAATATCGCGCTGCATTAATTCAAAATAATGGTGCGGCACTTTCTCTGCACTAATCAGCGTAATACTGGCTTTCACCATGCTTAGTTGCGCTTCGACAAAAATCTGTATCGGCGCCATAGAACTTTGCTGGCTTTTGGCTTCTAACAATACCGCAAGGTCTTTGGCTAGATTACGGATCATTAAATCTAAGGCTTGCCTTAATTGCGTGCCAGCACCTGCGGGTAATTTCAAAAACAAAGGTTTGCCATTAGCATCAAATCGATACAAAGCAACCAAATCACCAGCTTCTGCTTGCTTACTTGCAGCCTCGTGCATCGCGCTTAGCATCAGCGTAGTTCGGCCTGTACCAGGTTCGCCTAATGCCAATAAATTGAAGCCGGCTTGATGCAGATTTAAACCAAATTCAGCGGCTTTTTTGGCTTCAGACTGAGCGACCCAAGCGTGCTGCTGGGCGCTGATATTATCTTCACTAATAAGCTCAGAGGTATCTGCAAAATTGAATTGTTTGGCAGAAATGTGATGGGTTAATTGCTGTGGTGTAAGTATTTGTGACATATCGCCTGACTGGTTTAATTTACTTATTAATATTTTAATTTAACTTACTAATCTAACTTTATGATTTTAATCATAATAGTGTATTATTTTTTATTGAAAATAATACACTTACAACCATTCAAGCTATCGTTTTTTCCCAACGCTCTCTGGCTAAATCATCGCTTTGCTTGGCTTCTAGCCAACGTTCACCATCTTGCGTGACTTCTTTTTTCCAAAACGGCGCTTCAGTTTTTAAAAAATCCATTATAAATTCACAAGCCTTAAAGGCTTCACCACGATGCGCACCACTGACCGCCACTAACACAATTTGATCAGTCGGCTTAAGCGAACCTACGCGATGAATAATGAGTGCATCAAAAAAATTCCAACGTGTTTTAGCCTGACTAACAATCACTTCTAAGGCTTTTTCCGTCATTCCTGGGTAATGCTCTAGCGTTAGCCGCGTGACCGTATCGCCATCGTTAAGGTCGCGCACCTGGCCAACAAAACTGACTATCGCGCCGGTATCTTTACGCACATGGCGTAGCTGATTAACCTCAAAACCAACATCGAAATCTTCAGTTTGCACGCGCACTGTCATGATTAAACTACTTATCCACCAGTGACTGGCGGGAAAAATGCTACTTCATCACCATCAACAATTTTCGCATTATCATCGACTAATTCATGGTTAATCGCGCCGCGCACTTTGAGCTTACCGAGCAACATTTGTTGCCAAACATCGCTACGTTTAGCTAACAAGGCTTTCAACTTTAATATGGTCAATGCTTGTGCAAAGGCATCGTCTGGCAACTCTAAATCTTCGGTAGAAAATTTAAGCGTTTCTTTAAGTCTGGCGAAGTAAAATATTTTAATTTTCATAAGTGGCGGGTTGCTTACTCTTCAATTTCATCTATGTCGTCTAGCAAGTCTTTTGCCAAATTTGTTGGCAAATCTAACGGCTTATTAGCCAGCTCTACGCGTTCAATTTGGGCAAAACGTTGTGATATTTTTTGGCTAGAAATATGCACATCTTGTGCGTTTTCATGTGCTTGGCGAATATTATCCGCCAGCTTTTTCATACGTACATCAAAGCGGCCAAAGTCTTTACTTAACTTGCCTAATTCTTCTTTTATTACATGTACTTGCTTACGCGTTTCCACATCTTTTAACACCGCACGCGCGGTATTCAACACAGCCATTAGCGTGGTCGGCGAAACCACCCAAACGCGCTTATTCATGGCATATTCAATGACGTCAGAATGGTAAGCGTGCAGCTCAGCAAATACCGCCTCGGCTGGAATAAACATTACCGCGCCATCAGATGTTACATTAGAAATAATATATTTTTTAGCAATGTCATCCACATGCTTTTTAACGTCTAATTTAAATTGCTTTTCAGCGGCAGCTTGCTCAGTATCGCTCAACTTTGCGTTAAACATGCGGTGATAATTTTCTAGCGGGAATTTACTATCGACCGCGACCGTACCAGTTGGGTCTGGTAAAAATATTGCACAGTCGGCACGTGTGCCGTTTTCGAACGTATATTGCATGGCAAAAGAGTTGACCGGCAATACATTACGTACCAAGGCTTCTAATTGAACCTCACCAAAGGCACCACGACTACGTTTATCGCCCAAAAGCTCTTGCAAGCTGACCACATTGGTCGTTAAACCATCAATTTTCTTCTGCGCTTCATCGATCGTTGCAAGCCGTGCCATCACATCAATAAAAGTTTGATTAGTCTTTTTAAAGCCTTCATCCAAACGCTCAGATACTTTACCGCCAATCTGCTCTAGGCGACTATCAACCGCTTTTGCCAAGTTATCAATAGTGCTGACTAATTGCAGAGTGGCATTGCGCATGGTCGATTGAATCAGCTCTTGCTCAGCTTTGCCTTGCTCGGCTAAGGTAGTATGTAATTTTTCAAGCACGGTTTCACGGGTCAGCGCTAAGCTGTTGTTTTGCGCTAATTGCAAGGCTTGCATGGCGTCTCTAGTGGCCTGTAATTCAGCCGCCACACTCAAGCGCAAACGTTCACTGGTATCACCAGAAGATGCACTTAAGCGGTCACCTAATTTATTCAAACCATCATTAAAGTCTAGCAACATAGCTCTGTGCTTTTCTTCTAACTGCCGCAAAATCACTTCCTGAGCTTTGACGGCGCTAGAATCAGGCTGATTGCTTTTCCATAACTGCAGAATCAGCGAGAATAATATAGCCAGCACCACCAGTAAAATAATAATTTGAATCATAGTGGTGAATTATACCTGATGCGCTAGATTTAATAAGATGTGGCTTTACCAAGCAGGTGCTTACGATGATAAATAATCAGCATCAACATAACAAAAAGAACGCTAGCTAGTAAACTGAAAAAGCTCAATATTTTTGCTTGCCAATGTTTTTAACAATAATCGATAGGTATCTAAATCAAACTTAAGGGGCTGTTTTTGCTTAATGATTTCTTGCAAGTCAGCTTCATGTTCTATTACACCTAAATAACACCAATGTTCAAAAATATGCATTTGGGTTATATTGTTCTCGTTATTGTGTTCGCGTATGCCAATTTTTCCTGCATACGGCCATGCTCTTAAACGATTGGCCACCATCGCTTGTTGCACACGTAAATTGTGCATGATTAACGTTTCACGACCGCAACACGCGCCTTTACAACGCTTTATTTGACTTGAAAAACAAGCGCCCTCGCCAGTTTCAAGGCCTAGTATTTTTGGGCATAAATGATGCGCTTCTGCCAGTTTTCGTAAAGCGGCAACCGCTTGTTTTTTACTTTTAAAAGTGCCAAATAATTGGCCTAATTCTGCTGGGTTAATGTCATCTTCATGCAACAAATTCAATGCCGGTTTGGCATCTAACTTAGTATTAAGTTTCCAGCTACAAAGTTGCTGCTCATTGCGTAACTGTCGGTTATGTAGCGGTTGGCGCTCTTTCACTAATTTAGCTTCTAATAATAAAGCGCTAAAATCACCGGCTGTTTCTATCCATTCAACCCGTTTGGTTTCTTGGCTAATACGCATTTCTTTGGCTGAAGCATGGTCACGGCTAAAATGTGAATAGACCCGAGCACGAATATTTACGCCTTTGCCGATATAAATCGGCAGGTCATTTTCACCGTAAAATAAATAAACGCCAGGCGTTTCCGGCATATCTTCTAGCGAAAGACCATCTAAATGTGGTGGTAATGCCGGGCCGCGCATTAACTGTTTAGCTGCATTTAAAATAGCCGCGTCACCTAATTCTAATTTGGCAGAATCCAAAAAAGATATAATCGATTCAACATCGCCCATCGCTCGATGCCGCGCAATACTGGTAATGTTGTGGCGGTGCATAATAGCATCTAGGCCATGGCTACGATGTTGTGGATAAAGCAGACGCGACAACTTGACGGTACACAACACTTTTTGCCGCAGCGTATAGTCTAAGCGCTTGAATTCAGCTTTAATAAAACCATGATCGAAACGCACATTATGCGCGGCCAACACCGAGCCTTCTAAAAACGCTAGCAATTTATCGGACACTTGAGCAAAGTTCGGCGCATTGGCGACCATTTCATTATTAATGCCTGTTAGCTGTTGAATAAACGGGGGAATTTCTTGCTCAGGGTTCACCAAAGTTTGCCAACGCGCAACCTCTACGCCATCATCAAACCGAACCAGCGCAATCTCCGTGATACGGTCTTTAAGTGGCGTTGCGCCTGTGGTTTCAAGATCTAAATAGGTAATAGATGGCAGCATGAGTTTATTTAATTATTGATGAGTTTTTGTTTAATTTAAGTAAACGAAAGCTTTGAACGAACACTATTCGTGGATTATATCTTTAACTTCGTCATCTCGACGAAAGTCGGGATCCAGTCAAACGCAGCGCGTTTATGAACGTAGCCACTAATTGGTGCTATTTTGGCAAGAACGTCGCTGGATCTCGACTTTCGTCGGGATGAAGGGCTTGGAATGGTTTCAATTGGACATTGGTTTTAATTAAAAATTAGTTTCATAAAAACCTATCAAAACAATTATTTAAACAAATTTACTATTAATCGCCGAAATAAAAGGACCAAGCTTAGGCGGGCTAGCCTCAACATCCACTTTAAGACCAAACTTATGCAATGCCACCGTGCAAACAGGGCCAATCGAAGCGATCATACTGCGGTTTAAATCCCCTTGTAATGCTTCGTTTCGGCCAAGTTGTTGGGCGACAGCAAATAAATTATGTACTTGCGAGGCACTGGTAAAGCAAACCATATCAATACTATTTTTCGCAAGCGCATCCATCATATCTAGCATAGGTTTAATATTTTCCGGCAGGCTCCAGCGGTAAGTGGTAATTTCAGCCACACGAGCGCCTTTGGCCTGCAGCGCTTTTTGTAGATCCCAATTGGTATCACCATAACGCTGCACCACGACTAACTTGCCAGTAAGGTCGAATGGCGCGAGCGAGGCTAACACTTCAGCGGTGGTGTAAGGCTCGCTGGCAGGCAAATCTATACGCACATTGCGTGACTTAAGCACCGCTGACGGTTTAGTACCTCGCACTGCTACAACAGCAGCATTGAGAATTTGTAAAAACTGCTCAGAAATACCCAAGTTATCGGTAGTGGAAAATAGCGCTTTAACACCGACACCAGTTTGAAAAATAAAATAATCAGGCTGACTAGCTTGCCAATCTTTCACCATTTGCGCAATTAATAAGGGATCAATCTCTGGAATTTCAGCCAAGGCTGGCGCAGAAAAAGGCGTACCGCCATATTTTCTGACTAAATCAGCAAGTTGCTCGCCTGCACGATTTTCCAGAATGGCGATGGTTTTGTCTTTCAAAATTCTTTTCCTTAATTTTTTATAAACAGACATACTTTTTAATCATGCTCTTTCCAAAGCTTTTGCATCTCTAGGAGCATGAAAGAAGCCGTCCAAGAGATTAGCACTAAGCCTGTAAGCGCCTTTAATCCGGCTAAAAAGCGTATATCGCCCTTGGCTACAATGTCGCCAAAACTAAGTGACGTGTAAGACACGAATGAAAAGTAACTGCAATCCATCAGACTTTTGTCAAAATGGCCTTCTAAAGTGCCAAAATTACCGAAATGCACCATGAAATAATAACCAAAAGCAAATGTCAAAATCTCTACGATGTGGGTCAATATCGCGCCAAAAACACCAAATAAATTGGTTTATTCGTGTAAGTTAAAGACTTACTTAACACTTACTTAATTTAGACAAGTCACTCAAACTAAGTCTCTCGCACGTAATTCTGACTTGATGTAAGCATAATAAATAGGGGCGGCGACAACGCCCGCCAAGCCAAAGGCAGCTTCCATTGCAACGATAGCAATGAGCAACTCCCAAGCATTGGCACGAATCTGACTACCAACAATACGCGCATTTAAAAAGTATTCAAATTTATGAATAACAATCAGATAAAGCAGAGAAGCGATAGCAACCGTTAAGGATTGACTCAAACTGACAATGACGATCATGGAATTTGAGATGATATTGCCAATCACCGGAATTAGACCCACCACAAATGTAAGCGCAATCATGGTTTTAACCAGCGGCAGATGCACGCCCATTAAAGGTAAAACCAGCATTAAATAAAGACCCGTTACACTGGTATTAATGGCGGAAATACGTAACTGTGCGAATACTACACGCCTAAAAGCATCGCTAAAAAAGTCACCTCGCGTAGCTAATGCTCTGGCAAAGGGCTTAAAGTTATCCATCACCACTGCATCACGTAAGGCTAGAATACCGCCAATGATCATACCAAGAAGTATATGTGCTGAAGCTCGACCGGCTTCTTTACCTACCACTTGCAACTGATCTGCATGGGTGCGTAACCAAGTTGCGGCTTGTTCTTTAAAAGTAATGGCATCCGCCGGCAAATGTGCAACTAGCCAAGGAGGTAATATTCTGCGTGAGTCTTCAATAATCTGCGCCATTTTTGCCAGCAACACCGTAATACTGCCAGCATCTGACCTTAAAAATGCGACTAAACCCATGCCTGCCAAGGTTAATAAGCTGACGATTATCACCACCAAAATAACTACCGCCCATAGCTTAGCGCGCTTACTTGGACGCTTACTCGGAAAGTAACGTGCAATACACGGCGTCATGATATGGACTAATTCGTATACCAATAAGGCTGCGAGTACGGCAGGCAGCAAATTGAATATGATTACAAACAGTAAAACAAACGCCATCAACAGCCAGGCAGATATTTCATAGGCAGAAGGTGAAAGTGATTGTAGCTTTTTCATCATTTAGCTTTTCTAGTTAGCGTATTTATAAGCACTTATTGAAGTGAATCTTCAATTTTACGGTGAGTTTAATACTAAAAGTTTTAAATTTATTAAAATGGCTTAAAGCGCTTTACAAAATTAGCGGCTTCAATAGCCGGCAATAATATTTGTAAATCAACTTGCTCATTAAAAGCTTTATCTAAGATACTACCATTACACTTACTTAATGCATGGTTTACCGCATCCATTTGTTTGTAGTTAATGGTCAATTGTATGGTTTGCATTTTAACAAAATCGGCCGATTTTGTTGCATCCAACGCAAGTTTAGCGGTGCCGCCATAAGCGCGCGCAAGACCACCTGTACCTAAATTAATACCACCGTAATAGCGAATGACTGCCACACACACATTGATTAAATTTCGCCCTTCAATGAGCTTTAACACTGGCATGCCGGCGGTGCCTGTAGGTTCGCCAGCATCTGAAAATCTGGGCACAAACCCCTGTTCAGTGTTTAATCTAAACGCATAGGCCAGATGATGCGCAGTTGGATGTTGAGCCGCAAAAGCACGCAATGCTGCGCCTACTTCACGCTCATCTGCACAGTGCAAAGCCATGGCAACAAAACGCGATTTAGTAATCGTTTGCTCGGCAAAGCCAGCTTGAGTGATGGTTAGCAATGGGTTGTGTACTATAAAGTTAAATTAATTGACGCTTATGAATACTGCGAAGTATACCGCGAATGGCCGGCCAGCCTAATTGCGGCTTGATTTATTCAACGCCGGGTAAATTAAAAGCAGCCCTACAAATCGCCTTTGCTAGCTTTGTAAATAATTTTTAATAGAATGGTTTCTAGTTCTTGTGCTGCTTTCTGTGCCCTTAGCGTTGGATTCTTAATACTTTTTAAATCATAAGTTGGACGTGCTAGCGCAATAAATAGCTTAAGATTTTGCTGTGTATCAGGCTTTTCATAAATAGCAATTCTGCAAGGTGCAAAGACTAAGAACTCTGGGTGATCGAGCATAATTTCTGCACCCAAACTCAAATTACAAAAACTATGCACTTCTTTAATGCCTTGCGGGTCAATACCACGTTTTTTAAGATGCTCAGCTATCGGAAAGTTGGCTGGATTTACAAAATTCAAACCTTCACTGACACTTTTCAAGCTATCTACAACATCTTGATAAGTCACGCCGTTTTGTACAGGCAATTCATAAATTGATGTTGTTGTATCAATGGCGGGCATATCTGCAGTGACTTTACCGATAAGTTCAGGCTGCACTTTTCCAATTGAACTGCTTGCGCAAGCAGCTAACGTAAATAACAAACTTAGCATCAATATTAAATTTCTCATTCGTCTTACTCCAAATTTAACAATCAAGATTACCTATTCTTAACATTACATTCAGCTTATATATACTTAGCCAGATATAAGAAACATTATGCACTTAATTTTAGCGCCTCATTTACCGCTGCGCGATTAAAGTGTGGTGCGATTAACTCAATAAAACCATACATATAGCCACGTAAAAAAGCATCTTTACGCACACCTAGGTAAGTTGTGCTATCCGGAAACAAGTGACTGACATCTATCATCGCCAAATGGGCATCACGTTCTGCGTCATATGCCATTTTCGCCAGCAAACCAACGCCTAATCCTAGACTGACGTAAGTCTTAATCACATCGGCATCAATCGCAGTAAGCACAACATTGGGGGATAAGCCGGCATCAGCAAATACTTTAGAAACCAATGTGCCGCCGGTAAAACCAAAGTCATAGGTAATTAACGGATAAGCGGCTAGCTTTTCCAGCGTGAGCAAGCCTTCTGTTAACAAAGGATGTCCGTGCGGTACCACCACGCAACGATTCCATTGATAGCACGGCAGGCATAATAAATTTTCATAATCACTGATTGCTTCTGTTGCAATACCAATATCAGCCTCTCCGTTGGCCACTTGTTCGGCCACTTGACTAGGATTTCCCTGATGAATATTGAGCTTCACTTGCGGATAATTTTTCATGAATTTCTTCACCGCTTCTGGTAATTTATAGCGCGCCTGTGTATGCGTGGTCGCAATTGTGAAGCTGCCTGTCTCAATATTGCTAAACTCATCACCCACACGTTTAATACTTTCTACATCAAGAATTACCCTCGCGGCCAAAGCCAAAATTTGCGAACCCGGTTCAGTAATACCAGTGAGCCGTTTACCGTTACGCTGAAAAACCTGCAAGCCTAATTCGTCTTCAAATAACTGAATTTGCTTGCTGACACCGGGCTGTGAGGTATGCAAAACCTCAGCCGCACTAGTAATATTAAGGCCCTGCTTCGCCACTTCATGTAAATAACGCAATTGATGTAACTTCATATTCGCCCCGTTTTTAAACTCTAGTAGCAATTTTCAAATAAACATTCACATATAAGCAAATGCTATATATATAGAATAACATATTATTAAATATTTTCCGCAAGCCTGATATATTCACATGGTTGCAATTGATTGCGCTTACTGACGAATAATCCACATGGAATTTGGTTATATTATTGCTGGCTTTGTAGTCGGCTTACTGGTTGGCTTAACCGGTGTAGGAGGCGGCTCACTCATGACGCCTATTTTAGTATTGTTTTTTCATATCAAACCGGCTTTTGCCGTTGGTACTGACCTACTGTATGCCGCCATTACAAAAAGTGTTGGGATTTTCGCGCACGGCAAGCTTGGTAATATTGATTGGAAAATAGTCAGACTTCTGGCTTACGGCAGCGTGCCTGCCTCTATTATTACCACGCTTTATTTACGGCAGATGGACATTGCTTCAGATGCCGCAGTAAGCACCATTAAATTTTGGCTAGGTATAGCATTATTAGTCACGTCGCTATCGGTGATATTTCGCAGTCAATTAGCCAAGTTTTCTAAGAGAGAACATTTAATTAACGCTAAATTCACACCCTATTTAACCGTATTTTTAGGTCTTATTTTAGGCTTTTTGGTTACGCTAACTTCAGTAGGTGCAGGTGCATTAGGCGTCACTGCACTTTTGATTATTTATCCAAATAGATTAATTACTACCATTATTGGCTCAGATATTGCACACGCAGTGCCACTAACCTTAGTCGCAGGTTTAGGCCATGCAAGTTTAGGTACGGTAGATTACGGTTTATTAGGCACACTTTTAATCGGCTCAATTCCTGGAATATGGATAGGCAGTCATTTAAGCTCAAGAGTCGCCGAGCACTGGGTGCGTATTGCGCTTGCCACGATACTGATATTTGTGGGATTAAAGCTCATTTTCCATTAAAATATCAGGTTACTAATTAAAGATTTTTTAGAATTAAGAGAAGTGCAAAATGTATAAGTATGATGAAATAGATCAAAGACTAGTTGACGAACGCGTAGCGCAATATCGTGATCAAACACGCCGTTATTTAGCCGGTGAGTTGTCAGAAGAAGAGTTTCGCCCTTTGCGCTTGCAAAATGGCTTGTATATTCAGCGTCACGCACCTATGTTGCGTATTGCTGTTCCTTACGGCATGTTATCAAGTAAGCAATTACATAAATTAGCCGATATTTCACAGAAATATGATCGTAGTTATGGCCATTTTAGTACACGCCAAAACTTACAACTCAATTGGCCTAAACTTGAAGAGATTCCAGACATTTTGGCCGAGCTAGCCACGGTTGAAATGCATGCGATTCAGACCTCAGGCAATTGCATCCGCAACATTACTACCGACCAATTTGCTGGCGTTGCGCCTGATGAAGTGGTTGACCCACGTGCAATGGCAGAAGTGATACGCCAATGGAGCACCTTTCATCCTGAATTTGCACTATTACCACGTAAATTTAAAATTGCCGTATCTGGTACTAAAGACGACCGTGCCGTAGTGCAAATGCATGATGTAGGCATGGAGTTTTATCTTGATAGTCAGAACAAAGTTGCGATTAAGGTCTGGGTAGGTGGCGGTTTAGGTCGTACGCCTATTTTAGGTTCAGTGATTCGCGAACATTTAGAGTGGCAGCATGCCCTCACTTATTGCGAAGCAATAGTGCGCGTCTACAACTTGCATGGTCGCCGCGACAATTCTTATAAAGCGCGTATTAAAATTTTAGTAAAAGCGCTAGGCATCGATGAGTTCCGTAGTCAAGTTGAAGCTGAATGGGCGCATTTAAAAGATGCGCCAAACACTATCACTGAATCAGAATTAGCCCGCGTTGCAAAACATTTTGAGGCAATGCCTTACGCAACATTACCAGCGCACGATATGAGTTTTGACGCGGCTATTGCTAGTAATCCCGCGTTTGCCAATTGGGCTAAACGGAGCTTGCACACACATAAAACAGCAGGTTACCGAGCTGTCACGCTATCACTCAAACCACATGGCAAAGCGCCTGGCGATGCTAGCAGTGAGCAAATGCATGTGGTGGCAGATTTAGCTGAACAATATAGTTTTGGCGAATTACGCGTTTCACATGAACAAAATCTGATTTTAGCTGATGTAAAACTAAGCGACTTATTTGCCGTTTGGGAAAAAGCGCGCGCTAATGGTTTAGCAACACCCAATATTGGTTTACTGACAGACATTATCTGTTGTCCAGGTGGCGACTTTTGTTCATTAGCCAATGCCAAAAGTATCCCGATTGCAGAAGCGATTCAAATGCAATTTGATAATTTGGATTACCTACATGACATCGGCGATATTGAATTGAATATTTCAGGTTGTATGAATGCTTGCGGTCATCATCACATCGGTCACATTGGCATTTTAGGCGTGGATAAAGATGGTTCTGAATGGTATCAAGTGTCTATTGGCGGCAGCCAAGGTAATCAAGCCAGCATTGGTAGCGTGATTGGGCCTTCGTTCTCGGCCGAAGAAATGCCTAGCGTAGTGCAAAAACTAATTGACGTTTACATTAAAGAACGTACACCAGAGGAGTTATTTATCGATACGGTGCGCCGCTTAGGTGTTGCACCGTTCAAAGCTTATGTTTACGCTAAAGACGAGGTTACAGCATGAGTCAGCTCATTAAATTAAATGATAACGTAGCTGGCATTGTTGAAAACCAATGGACGTTTGTGCAGTTACCGCCAAGCTTGGTAGAAGCGCGCAAACAAGCAGGTAAAGTAGTTTTATTCAAACTGACTGGCGAAAAAACCGTTTCTGAAGAACAGCTTAGCGGTACCGTTATTCCAGAATCAGGCAAATTAATAGTGCCACTCAGCGTGTTTATTGCACGAAAACCACAACTTCAAGCGCGCATTAACGCTGGTGAAATTGGCGTTTGGGTCGATACGCATGAAGTATTGAACGATCTAGCCGAACATCAAGCAGATCTAAACCAATTACCTATTATTGCGATACATGTAGAACGTTTTGCTGATGGCCGTATCTTTTCATTAGGCTTATTATTGCGCACGCGTTATGGCTTTAAAAATGAGCTTCGCGCGATTGGCGATGTGTTGCGTGACCAATTGTTTTTCCTAAAACGTAGTGGCTTTGATAGCTATTTAATTCGCGCAGATAGAAATGCACAAGAAGCAATGTTGGGCTTAAAAGACTTTAGCGCACCGTATCAAGGCGCTGTTGATGAGCCTCGCCCGGCTTTTTTGCGCTATAACCGAGTGGCTTAAAGCACGCTTAAACTATGTCAGATAGAATATATGTCAGATAAAACTACTTCAGCATCAGGTTTAGTATCAAGATTGCGCCCCACTGCCAGCAATCCGGCTACATCGCCAGAGCTAACCGCAAGCTTACAAGCGTCTGTTAATCAAAAACATGCCAGTGTGATTAGCCGCTTAAGGGATGCGATTAAAGAGCTAGGTAATCAGCATGAAATCACCTTTGCCAACAGCATGGGTGCTGAAGATATGGTGCTGACTGATATAATTATGCGCGAGTCATTAGCTATTGAGATTTTTTCATTAGATACCGGCCGCTTACCGGTTGAAACCTATGATTTAATGGCAGCGACTGAAAAAACTTATAACACTAAGCTAAAGGTATTTTTTCCACAGGCTGAATCGGTAGAAACTTACGTCAGATTTAACGGCATTAATGCATTTTATGAAAGTATAGATTTACGTAAATCATGCTGTTTTATGCGTAAAGTAGAGCCGCTACAACGTGCGCTTAAAGGTAAAAAAGCTTGGATTACCGGCATGCGCGCTGAACAATCTAGCACCCGTGTAGATTTACCATTTCGTCAGTTTGATGAAGGTAATAAGTTAGAAAAATTCAACCCGTTAAGCGATTGGACAGAACAAGAAATTTGGGCTTATATCCGCATGCATGCGGTGCCATATAACAAACTGCATGATCAGTTTTATCCAAGCATCGGTTGTGCACCTTGCACACGCCCGATTGCCATGGGTGAAGACATTCGCGCTGGCCGCTGGTGGTGGGAAGACCCATTAAATAAAGAATGTGGGCTACACGTAAAAAAATAATGTTAAGAAATAACGTTAAGTAGCAAAACGTAATTAAGTAAATAACGTAAAAATTGATTTTAAACTGAAAATTATGACAACTAAACAAGAAAATCCTCCCCAGCATCTCTCGCATTTAGATTGGCTGGAATCAGAAGCCATCTACATACTACGTGAAGTCGCTGGGCAATGTTCAAATCCAGTCTTACTATTTTCAGGCGGCAAAGATTCACTTTGCATTTTGCGCCTAGCCGAAAAAGCCTTCAGACCGGGCCGCTTTCCATTCCCATTAATGCACATTGATACTGGCCACAACTATAAAGAAGTGATTGATTTCCGTGATCAACGTGTTGCGGAATTAGGCGAGCGTCTGATAGTGCGTAATGTAGAAGACTCAATGAAACGCGGTACTGTAGTGCTTAAATCAGCCGATGAATCACGCAATAAACATCAATCTGTCACGTTGCTTGAGGCGATTGAAGAGTTTGGTTTTGATTGCTGTATCGGTGGGGCACGTCGCGACGAAGAAAAAGCCCGCGCTAAAGAACGTATCATGAGTTTCCGCGATGAATTTGGTCAATGGGATCCAAAAAACCAGCGTCCAGAATTGTGGAGTTTGTACAATGCGCGTTCGCATAAAGGTGAAAACATTCGTGCGTTTCCAATTTCAAACTGGACAGAAATGGACGTTTGGCAATATATCGAACGTGAGAATCTACAGTTACCTAGCATTTACTTTGCCCATCAACGTGATGTGGTGATGCGTGGTGGTTCTATCGTACCGGTGAATGTGCCTTTGGTAAACGGTGAAGTAGCTAACCCAGTGAAAGCCGGCGAAGAAATTATCAATATGCAAGTACGCTTCAGAACTGTCGGCGATATTAGCTGTACCGCACCGGTCATTTCTGACGCAGATGATGTGTCTAAAATCGTACTTGAAACGGCAACATCAACTATTACTGAACGCGGTGCAACTCGTCTAGATGACCAAACATCAGATGCATCAATGGAACAACGCAAGAAAGAAGGTTATTTCTAATGAGCAGCAGCCATACACAAACTATAGATTCACAGCATACCGCCAGCCTTCTGCGCTTCATGACCTGCGGCAGCGTAGATGATGGAAAAAGTACACTTATCGGCCGCTTGTTGTTTGATACCAAAACCATTTTGGCAGATACACTGACACAAATGACGCGCACTTCTGAAAAGCGCGGCTTAACTGCAGTCGATTTGTCATTGCTAACCGACGGTTTACAAGCGGAACGTGAGCAAGGCATCACCATTGATGTGGCTTATCGTTATTTCAGCACTGGCACACGTAAATACATTATTGCCGATGCGCCTGGCCATGAGCAATACACGCGAAATATGGTGACAGCTGCTTCTACGGCTAACCTAGCGATTATTTTGATTGATGCGCGTAAAGGCGTATTAACACAAACACGTCGCCATTCCTATCTTGCCCATTTAGTGGGTATTCCACATGTTGTGGTCGCGGTGAATAAGATGGATTTGGTGAATTATGACCAAGCGGTTTACGAAAAAATTTGTGCGGATTATTTAGTATTTGCCAATGAAATTGGCCTGGCACAAAGTCAAATTTCTGCTGGCAACGATATTAGCTTTATTCCAATGTCGGCATTAAATGGCGACATGTTGGTGGATAGATTAGACAATATGCCTTGGTACACAGGCGACACAATGATCGAAATGCTAGAAGCTGCACCTTCAGCGCATACCGAGCACAAAGAACCGTTTAGATTTCCGGTGCAGTTTGTTTGCCGTCCACATGCATCAGACAATCCAGAATTACATGACTTCCGTGGCTTTATGGGCCGTATAGAATCTGGCGAAATTGCGGTTGGTGATGCAGTGACTGTTCTGCCTAACAGCTATCAATCAAAAGTCAAAGCCATTCAAATTGGTGATGCACAATTACAATCAGCCACTACCGAGCAAAGTATTACTTTACTGTTAGAAGATGAAATTGATACTTCTCGCGGCGATATGATTGTTAAAACCAGTGAGGCACAAGCACCAGTAAAACAAATAGATGCATTTGTCTGCTGGCTATCAGAAACACCAATGTCGCCTGCCCGCACTTATGTTATTCGCCACACCACACGTGAATCAAAGGCGAAAGTCGGCACGATACATTACAAAGTAGACGTAAATACGCTGGAAGAACAGGCAACGACTGATTTAAAAATGAACGACATTGCGCGGATTACCTTTAAACTTGCCCAGCCGTTAATGGTGGATAGTTACAATAGCAATCGTGCTACCGGTGCATTTATTGTCATCGACGAAAGTAGTAACAACACCGTTGGCGCAGGCATGATTATTTAAGCTGATTAATATGCGGCTTTGAAGGCTAAGTATTAAATCGCATATTAAATATAAGCAAAATCAATTAAAATACCTGATTAGAATTTTTAAGCTTTTTAAGGAATATAAATGACTTACGTCGTTACCGAAAACTGTATCCAATGCAAATTTACTGATTGCGTTGATGTATGCCCTGTTGATTGTTTTGTAGAAGGCCCAAACTTTTTAGCGATCAATCCTGATGAGTGTATTGATTGCACATTGTGCGTTGCAGAATGCCCAGCTGAGGCCATTTTTGCTGAAGATGATGTCCCTGCAGACCAGCAAGCTTTCATTGCGCTAAATGCTCGTTTATCTGCAGTTTGGCCTGTCATTACCTCACGCAAAGCTGCGCTTGAGGATGCTGATGCGATGAACGGTGTACCTGGCAAGCTTGATTTACTTATTGAGTAATTTTCTGAACACCTGTTAGATCAATAGAAAAGGTAGCGATTGCCTCCTTTTTTATTGGTCAAAGCTTTTACTGAACGTCAACAACATCATGGTCAAGCAAAAACAGTAGAAAAGCTACAAAAACAACTTCCATCTAAGCTTTAGAC
>JBBAOU010000001.1:21275-100217 GCA_040401175.1 Methylotenera sp.
AGACGTATCAGACTTATCAGACTTATCAGACGTATCAGACATATCACCATCACTTTTCCAAGTTAAAAATACCCGACAATCAAACTCAAGCTGATGATAATCAGGCTCCATGTAACGGCACAATTGGTAAAACGATTTATCGTGATTACTTTCTTTTAGATGAGCTAATTCATGCACGACTATCATACGCAAAAAATCAGGAGGCGTTTCTTTAAAGAAATTAGAAATGCGAATCTCTTTTTTAGCTTTAAGCTTACCGCCCTGCACGCGTGAAATTGCCGTATTCAGCCCAAGTGCATGATGATCTATCGTGAGTCGATTGTCGTAATGTACTTTATCTAGCAATGGTGCATTACGCAGAAACTCTTGTTTAATCTCACTCGCATATTGGTATAGCGCTTTATCCGTTTGAATAGTATGTGATTTTTGATAGTGCTGGGCAATGTAATCTCCCAATTTATTGGTCGATTGCAACTGCCTAATTTGCGCTTGCAAATGGATAGGATAATGTTGTAGATATCTTAACGGAGTCATTAATCTGGGTTAGTTCTGTTTAAGTCTATGGCTAACCATCTGCTTACGAAATTAATCGTAATTTGAATAAACTCAAGCTTGCCATATTTTACTTTGTCGAATCGCAAGCCATCCTACTAGCAAGTAAATCGCCATCGCAATCGCCAAGCCAGAAGGTGCATACCATACCAACGGTACGATTAAACCAGCGGATACGGTTGATAACAACATTTGTATAAACGCCTGCCCCGAAGCCGCTGTGCCGCGTATTTTAGGATGACGATCAAGGGCGGCAATAGACAATATCGGCATAGCCAAGGCCATACCTACGTTAAATAGGGCTATCGGCAAAATGTTATAAATTGGATTAATTGGTAAGACGAAACAAACGACGACATTCAGAAAAACCATCACCGACATCCATGCATACGCCACCTTTACCACCTTTTGCTTTGCATAACGCCCTGCTGCACGTTTTGCAAAATAAGAACCAAGTATCATACCCAAAACCGTTGGCACAAACATGTAGCCGAACTGATGCTGACCTAATCCTAAATGCTTAACTAAAAATACCGGACTTGCCAAAACGTAGATAAAAAATCCTGCAAAGTTTGCGCTCAAGGCAAACACCACATAATTAAACTCTTTATCGCCAAAGATAATGCGATAGTCTTTAATCACTTGTTTTGCAGACAGCGGCATACGCTTAGCCACCGGCATGGTTTCAGGTAAATAGCGCATTGCTGCCCATAAGCTTAAACTTGCATATAACGCCAAGAATATAAAAATAGCCTGCCAATGAATACCTAACAATAAACCGCCAATAATAGGGGCAACAGCTGGCGCTATACCAAACAACATTTGCACTGTGGCCATTACACGCTGAGCTTGTGCGCCTTCAAATAAATCCCGTACCATAGCACGGGCCACTACATTACCGGCACCGCCAGAAAGGCCTTGTAGTGCGCGAAAGAACCATAATGTTTCGACATTGGGTGCAAAAGCGCAACCTATAGAGGCTAAGACAAAAACACCTAAACCCCATTTGATGGTGGTGATACGACCGATAGAATCTGAAATTGCGCCATGCCATAAAGTCATCAGCGCGTAAGGTAGTAAATAAAAAGTGAGGCTCTGCTGTAATTGCAAAGGTGTGCCGTTTAAAGCGCCTTCCAATGTTGGAAAAGCCGGCAAATAAGTATCAATGGCAAAAGGCGCGAGTGCCGCAAGTCCGGCTAATACAACAGAAAGGACGAACGGAGTAGATAGATGCTTCAAAATTAGGACTCTCAAATAAAAAACGCGCTGCTGATTTTTATCAACTGGCGCGTTTAATTTAAACACATTTTAGCTAATTCATCCTAACTCATCCGAAAATTAATTAGAGTGCATTAATTAGGCTAAATTAATTAGGGTAAAGCATGAAATTCATCAACACGGTCGTTTAATTCACCCGCGATGATTTTTTTCGAGTTTTTATCATTTCTAAACACAATCGGTTGCGCACTTAATACTGGATTTTTAGAATCCTCAATCGCTTTTTCGATTAAATGATGATGCGGTGACTTACTGCAAACCGGATCAGCAGTTTCTGCATCACCAGATAATAAAAACGCCTGACAACGACAGCCACCTAAGTCATTTTCTTTTTCTGAACAACTTCGGCAAGGCTCCTTCATCCAGCTATCGCCACGGTATTTGTTAAAAGCCGGAGAGTCTTTCCAAGCCCATTCCAAACCTTTTTCACGCACATTTGGAAACTGCATATTCGGCAATACTCGCGCTGAATGACAAGGTAACACATCGCCATTTGCGGTAACTATCATGAAGACTTCACCCCAACCATTCATACATTTTTTCGGGCGATCAGAAAAATAATCTGGCACCACAAAAAACACTTTCATTTTATTGTTTGGGTCTGCTCTAAACGCGTTGGTCACTGCTTCAGCATGATCAACCTGCTCCTTTAGTGGCATTAATTGATTACGATTAACTAAGGACCAGCCGTAATATTGCGTGTTGGCTAATTCAATATAATCCGCACCTAATGCCTCGGCCATTTCAAGAATTTCTTTGATATGACCAATATTATAGCGATGCATCACCACATTCAGCACCATCGGGTAACCATGATCTTTAATCATGGCGGCCACTTTTTTCTTTAATTCAAAAGTTTTGGTATTAGTGATGAAGTTATTAATTTCTTCAGTAATATCATGCATGGAAAGCTGAATGTGATCTAAACCGCCCTCTTTAAATGCTTTAATACGTTTTTCAGTAAGGCCAACACCAGAAGTAATCAGGTTGCTGTAATAACCGAGTTTTTTCGCTTCAATAACAATATCTTCAATATCATCACGCAATAAGGGTTCTCCACCCGAAATACCAAGCTGTATCGCACCTAATTTGCGTGCATCACGCAAAGCATCTATCCATTGTTCAGTCGTCAGTTCGTTTTGTGTATGCTTATCGTAATCTGTAGGGTTGTAGCAAAACGCACAATGTAAAGGGCAACGATAAGTCACCTCTGCTAGCAGCCACAAAGGTTGTGTATGGGTTATATTTGCCGCCACACCATTATTTTGTGCCGCATGTATTTCTTTTTGCACCACAGATTTACCTAAAGAGGCTTGTGTCATTTTGCTACTCCTAAATTTTGCTTATTGCTTAATGTATAAAACTTAAATATTTGAAATGAAAGGTCTATATTTATATAAACTAAACTTTACGTAACCAGCCTTTACTTAAGCCAAGTTCAAACATACCAATAATGTCAGCTTCAAGACCGGTAGCGTCTGGGAACGCCATTTTCAAATCGGCAATCACATCAGCTACTGTGACTTTATTGTCCAGACGTTTAATCACTTCACCTGCGCCACCATGTAACTTCACCATGCCTTCTGGAAATAAAATCACATAGCTTTGTTGTGCTTCCTCCCACTGAAAACGATGGTGAAATGCCAAACCATAAACATCTTCATTAAGTATTGATGAATTTGCTGACGGATTAATCTGCATTTGTTCCATAATTTTTTGACCTTTGTGACAGTTTATTTAATTAGAGTTGAATTAATTAAATTGATTTAATTCAGTTTATTTAGTTAAAGTTAATTACAGGTTGGCGTAAATAATCTATACCTTCAACCTTAATATCTGTACATGCAAGCATGATGGCATCTGCCATAACCCAAAGCACATTTAACTTAAATTGTAAAATATCCAAAGCCTTTAACTGCATTTCACGTGAAGTACTAAAGTAATCTAAAGTAACGCCTAAACCTTGTTCCACGTCACGACGAGCTTCTGTCAGGCGTTTTTTAAAGTACACCAAGCCATCTTCTTTAATCCAAGGATACATGCTAGGCCATGAGCTGATACGTTGCTGATGGATATGCGGCGCAAATAATTCAGTTAAAGATGAACACACAGATTCTTGCCAAGGTCGCTGACGTGCAAAGTTTACATATGCATCTACCGCAAACTTGACACCTGGGCTTACAAACTTAAGCGAAGTTACATCTTCACGACTAAGACCAACTGCTTGGCCTAATTGTATCCAAGCTTCAATGCCACCAACATTATCACCATCACCATCATGGTCGGTAATGCGTACAATCCACTCTTTACGTATTTCTTTATCCGGGCAATTTGAAAGTATTGCCGCATCTTTTTGTGGAATAGCAATTTGGTAATAAAAACGATTCGCCACCCAGCATTGCAACTGCTCTTTAGTCATTTTGCCTTCATACATCATCACATGAATCGGATGATAGATATGGTAGCCCTTGCCTTTTTCACGTAATTTATCTTCAAACTCTTCACGTGTCCAAGGTAAATTTTTATTAGTCATTGCATTCATTACCATCTCCTAAAGAATAATATCCATGCCGTCGTATGCTACTTCAATCCCATGTTGAGTAAGCTCGGCACGCTCGGCAGAATCTTCTCTTAAAATAGGATTAGTATTATTGATGTGTATCAATACTTTGCGCACATCACCAAAATTATCTAACTGCTCTATCATGCCGCCTTCGCCAGATTGTGGATTATGCCCAATGCTGCGCGCAGTTTTAGTCATCAAACCTAAGTCCATCATCTCGGTATTGGTCCAAAAAGTACCGTCCACCATAATGCAATCTGCTTGATTCATAAGCGCTGGCAAATGCGGTTCTATCTCAGCTAAACCAGGTGAATACCAACATTTTTTACCGGTACTAATCTCTTCTATTAACACGCCAATGGTGTCGCCCGGCTGAGGATTATTACGGTGTGGTGAATAAGGGGGTGCGGCACTTTTAAGTGAAACTGAAGTAAATTTTAGGTTAGGCACATTAGGAATAGTAAAACTGGTTTTGCCATCAATCGGCACTTGGTGATGATTGATGCCGCAGTAGTGTCCCAATATATTTAAAGCTTGGTTACCAGAAGTTAAATCGCCATATACCATATCTGTACAGTAGATTTCACGCTTCACTTGGCCTTCGCGCAACATTAACAAACCGGTGGTGTGATCAATTTGCGCATCAATAAGCACAATCGCTTGAATGCCAGTATCACGAATCGCCCGACCTGGTTGTAACGGGGCAAAATCTTGAATTTGTTGCAATACATCTGGCGAGGCATTAAATAGCACCCAATTAACGCCATCACCACTTACACATATAGAAGACTGTGTGCGCTTAGTCGCTTTGATCGTGCCTTTGCGTAGGCCATCACAGTTAAAACAATTACAATTCCACTGCGGGAATCCTCCACCAGCGGCAGCACCTAATACATGTATATGCATGTGATTCTACAATTCTTCTTAAAAATTAAAAATCTATAAACTTACTATTTGAATTTCGACAGCTAAACTAAATTTACAACAATTTTTTGTATAAAAAAAGGCTGTCTTTCGGCAGCCTTTTTTTAACAGCGTAAACGCTAATTATTTGTTCATTACGTACATTGTTACTTCAAAGCCAAAACGCATTTCTGTAGCAGCTGGTGTAGTCCACATGATAAATTTCCTTTAAATAAGTTTGAATTCGTTGTCGCTTTGTTATTAGTGCCACAACGTGAAACGAATTTTGCGCCCTATTTAACTTTCACATAACCGCAAACTTACTGATTAATCACTAAGGAAATTCATGATGCAAGTATCAACAATTTTTACTCGATATCTTGCGCTAATATTTTTTGACGGCGAGCGCGCACAGAAGCCGCCAGTATATCTAACAATTCAATCGTATCTTGCCAACCTAAACACGCATCTGTGATAGATTGCCCATACTCCAGGGTGCTGCCTATGGTTTGCTCTTGACGGCCTTCATTAATATGCGACTCAACCATCACGCCCATAATGCGGGTATCACCATGAGCTAATTGAGCGCCTACGTCACGCGCTACTTCTTTTTGCAATAAATAATTTTTTTGACTATTGCCATGGCTGCAATCAATCATCAACATTGGTGCCAATCCTGCTAAGGCCAAACTAGCACAAGCCGCGTCTACACTGACAGCATCGAAGTTTGGTAACTTTCCACCACGTAAAATTACATGACAATCTTCATTGCCTGCGGTTGAAATAATTGCTGACTGACCTTCTTTAGTAACCGATAGAAAATGATGCGGGCTGGTGGCTGTTTTAATCGCATCAATCGCCACGCGTACATTGCCATCTGTGCCGTTTTTAAAGCCTACGGGGCAAGATAACCCTGACGCTAACTCACGATGTACTTGAGATTCTGTGGTGCGTGCGCCAATAGCGCCCCAACTCACTAAATCTGCAATGTATTGCGGCGTAATCGTATCTAAAAACTCAGCGCCTGCAGGCAAACCAAGCTCATTAACGTCTAATAAAAATTTACGTGCTAAGGCTAGGCCTTCGTTAATACGATAGCTACCGTCTAAATATGGATCGTTAATCAAACCCTTCCAACCCACCGTAGTGCGCGGCTTTTCAAAATACACCCGCATCACAATTAATAAGTCTGCAGATAAGCTGTTGCGACACTCAACTAAACGACGCGCATACTCTAGACCAGCTTCTGCATCATGAATTGAGCACGGTCCGACAATGACCAATAATCGATCATCGGACTGATGCAATATATTATGAATAGCCGTACGTGTTTGTAAAATATTTTGTGTAGAGGCTGCACTTTCTTTTAGACGATTGAGCAATTCCAATGGTGTAATTAAGGTTTTGATTTCACGGATACGGACATCATCGGTTGCCGGTTTCTCGTAAGATACACCATCACTACTGCCGTTGATTTCTAGCGCTTGCTGTATTGATTTTTCGTTATTAGTCATGAGATTTTTTGTTGTGTTTTTCTTATAATTTTAATTATTTTTCTAGCGGTTCAAACTTCAGCTAATGACTTCTGCTAGCACCGCTAAAAATCTAGCATTTTCACTGAATAAACCTACGCTAACACGCAGGTAGTCGGCCATTTCATAATTGGCAATGGGTCTTACAATCACGCCTTTTTGCAGTAACTTTTGATTCACACTCGCCGCATTTTTGACTGAAAAACTGACGAAATTAGCACTGGATGGAATGTAAGCCAATCCTAGCTTTTCTAATCCTTGCGTCAACTGCGCCATGCCAGCCTGATTAAGCGCATAACTGCGGGCTACAAAATCATCATCCGCCAAAGATGCAATGGCTGCCGCTTGTGCAATACTGTTGACATTAAATAGCTGACGCACGCGATTAAGCATATCCGCAACACTGGCATGCATCAAACCAAAACCAATACGTAGGCCGGCAAGGCCATAGGCTTTTGAAAATGTGCGAGAAATAATCAAATTATTAAATTCGCATAACCAATCAATGGCTTCAGACTTTTCTGCCGCAGATAAATACTCATCATAAGCTTCATCCAATATGACTATCACGTCACTTGGCACGACTTTAAGAAATGCTTTTAAAGTATCTTTTGCAATTAGAGTTCCGGTTGGATTATTCGGATTAGCAATAAATATCAAGCGTGTTTTTGCTGTAATTACTTTTAAGAAGCCGTCTAAATCATGAGCGTAATTAATTGCTGGAACTACCACTCCGGTAGCCCCAACTGCTTGCGTGACTAATGGGTAAACCGCAAAAGCATGTTGAGAATAAATAGCCTCGCAACCGGCATGCAAAAAAGCTCTAGCCGTGAGCTCTAAAATATCATTGGAACCATTGCCAAAAACAATTTGCTGATTGGCTACACTAAATTTTTTCGCCACCACTTCACGCAAAGCAAAGCAATTACCATCTGGATAACGTGCAATATCATCAATCGCCTCATCAATCGCCATTTGTGCTTTTGGACTAATACCCAAAGGATTCTCATTAGAGGCAAGTTTAACGATATCAGCTTCATTCAAACCCATTTCACGCGCAAGCTCACTAATCGGCTTACCGCCTTGGTATGGCGCAATAGCACGAATATAATCTGGCGCTAAATGAGATAAATTTAAGCTTGTTGAAGTCATACACTTAAAACCTTAATTAAATTAAAGCGACCGGATAAGAACCCAGCACTTTTAAAAATGATGCGCGAGCTTGCAATTCTTGCAGAGCAGCTTGCACTTTAGCGTCCGTTTGATGGCCCTCAATATCGACAAAAAATACGTAATCCCACAAACTTTGTCTTGATGGCCGTGATTCAAGTTTAGTCATACTGACGCCATGTCTTGAGAGTGGTTCCAATAAATCGATCATGGCGCCAGGTTTATTCTTAGTGGTCATCACTATTGAGGTTTTATCTGTACCAGAAGCCGCTACATCGTGCTTACTTAACACTAAAAAACGCGTGGTATTTTTAGCATCATCTTCTATATTTTCAGCTAATATATTGAGGTTAAATAGCTCTGCGGCACGATTGCTGGCAATGGCTGCGGCAAAAGTGCCATCAGTTGAGACAAGGTCATGTATCATCTGCGCGGCTCGTGCATTACTGGTGACCGCTTCACGCTGCGCGTTCGGCAATGTTTTATTTAACCATTCGTGACATTGCGACAATGATTGACTATGCGAAAACACATGGCTAATTTGGCTAATATCATTCTGCTTAGAAAGTAAGCAATGATGAATAGGTAGCGTAATTTCACCACAGATTTTCAACGGGCTAGAAAGAAGTAAATCTAGCGTGATACCAATCGCGCCTTCCGTAGAGTTTTCTACCGGCACCACACCATAATCAGCTTGATTGGCTTCGAGTGTGCGAAACACTTCATCAATCGAGCCACAGACAACGGCGCCTCGACCCAAACCAAACTGCTTAAGTGCAGCTTCTTCACTATAGGTGCCTAATGGTCCCAAAAAAGCGATGGTCAGCTCTTTTTCTAGCGCACGGCAATTTGACATCACTGCCCGAAAAATATTACTCACCGCCTCGTTTGATAGAGGCCCAGTATTATTGGCTTGCAAACGACGTAATACCTGAGCTTCACGTTCTGGACGGTAAATTACGCCATCATCTTTTAAACTACCAATTTGACGCGCAAGCGTAGCGCGTTGATTTACCAGTAGTAAAATCTGCTCATCAATTGCATCGATTTGGTCGCGGTGTTGTTTAAGTTGTTCTGACATTGAATACACTTTTCTAGTGAGCTTGTTCAAATGCTTGCATATATGAAACTAGGGCTTGCACGCCAGCAATCGGCATAGCGTTATAAATTGAAGCACGCATACCACCAACCGCACGATGGCCTTTTAATTGTAATAATCCTGAAGCTTCAGCGCCTTTTAAAAATGCATCATTAAGCGATTCATCAGCCAAGAAAAAAGGAATATTCATGCGTGAACGATTATTCAGCGCAACTTTATTTGAATAAAAATCTGTGCTATCAATATAGTCGTAAAGCAAAGCGGCTTTTTCGATATTTTGTTGCTCAATAGCCGGCACACCACCTTGCGCGAGCAACCATTCAAACACCAAGCCTGCAATATAAATACTGTAAGTAGGCGGCGTATTAATCATCGATTGATTTTCCGCTTGTATTTTCCAGTTAAACACCGCTGGCGTTAGCGGTGAAGCGCGGTCTAATAAATCTTCACGCACAATGACAATACATAATCCAGCTGGACCGATATTTTTTTGTGCGCCACCGTAAATAACACCATATTGGCTGACATCAATTACACGTGAAAGTATGTGCGAAGACATATCTGCCACAATCGGCACATTGCCGGCCTCGGGTAAGCCGTCAAACTCCACGCCACTCATGGTTTCATTCGTGCAAATATGCAAATAGGCAGAGTCTTTGTTTAACTGCCAATCACTAAATGGTGGAACATGTCTATATTGCTTGCTCTCAGTACTAGCAACCACATGAATCTTGCCATAGGCTGAGGCGTCATCTACACTACGCTTACTCCAACCACCAGTCACGGCATAATCAGCGGCTTTACCATTGAGTAAGTTTAATGGAATCATTGCGTTCTCAGCAATTGCACCACCTTGCAAAAACAAAACTTTGTAATTATCTGGAACACTTAACAAGGTCCGTAAATCCGCCTCAGTTTTGGCAAGAATACCGGTGAACTCTTTACCACGGTGCGACATTTCCATCACACTTATGCCTGAACCATGCCAATCTAGCATTTCAGCCTGAGCACGCTCTAATACCGGCTTAGGCAATACTGCCGGCCCCGCAGAAAAATTATATATTTGCTTCATAACGTCGACTGCTTATTCTTGATTGTTATCTTCTGAATTATCACCGGCAACGTCGCCGACATCATCATCGGCAACAATATCGGTTTCTGCCGCAACAATTCCTGTAGCGCCATCATCAACATCCGTTTCAGCATCGGCATCGTCAGTTTCAACAATTTTCTCTAAACCAGACAATTTCTCGCCCTCGCCTAAGTTAATCAAGGTAACTCCCTGAGTTGCACGGCCTAATTCACGGATTTCTGCCACGCGGGTACGAATCAGTATGCCGCCAGTAGTGATTAGCATAATTTCATCTTCGTCATTAACTAACTTAGCAGCAACGACTAAACCATTACGTTCGCTTGTAGCAATGGCTTTAACACCTTGCGTACCGCGTCCAGAATGGCGGAAGTCAGCAAGCTGTGTACGTTTACCATAACCGTTTTCAGTGGCAACTAACACCGTTTGCTTGTCGTTATCGGCAATCAACAATGAAAGCACTTGTTGCTGGTCCGCTAAGCGCATGCCTCTTACACCACGGGTATTACGGCCCATACTGCGCACATCCTCCTCATCGAACCACACCGCTTTTCCACCGTTAGAAACTAATATCACATCATTAGTACCATTGGTCACTTCTGCGCCGATCAAGTAGTCATCTTCGTCTAAATTAATAGCAATGATGCCATTTTTACGTGGATTTGCAAATTCCGTCAATGGCGTTTTCTTCACAGTACCACGTGAAGTGGCCATGAAAATAAAGTGATTTTCATCAAATTCTTTCACAGAAAGAATCGCGTTAATTTTCTCACCATCTTCTAATGGGAACAAGTTCACCATAGGCTTACCGCGGCCAGTACGACTACCTTGCGGCACTTCGTACACCTTCAGCCAATACACACGTCCGCGACTACTAAAGCACAGAATATAATCGTGCGTATTCGCCACAAACATCTTGTCGATAAAGTCATCTTCCTTAGTTGGCGCAGCCTGTTTGCCACGACCACCACGTTTTTGCGCACGATATTCTTCTAATGGTTGTGATTTCACATAACCAGTATGAGAAAGTGTGACGACTACATCTTGTGGAGTAATGAAGTCTTCTAAGGATAAATCTTGTGCATTTACTACAATTTCGCTACGGCGCTTATCGCCAAATAAGCGTCTGATTTCGGTCAATTCATCAACAATCATAGTGGTTACGCGTGAAGGCGTGGCTAAAATATCGAGTAAATCAGCAATAATATCCATCACCTCTTTGTATTCGCTAACCACTTTATCTTGCTCAAGGCCAGTTAAACGTTGCAAGCGCATTTGCAGAATTTCTTGTGCTTGCACATCACTTAATCTATAGCCGCTTGGTGTTAAGCCAAAATCAACACTTAAACCTTCAGGGCGAGAAGCCTCCATTGCCGCACGTTTAAGCATTTCTTCAACCACTGGCGATTGCCATACGCGCGCCATTAAATCGACTTTAGCCTCTGGTGGCGTTGGTGCCGCTTTAATCAGCGCGATCATGTCATCTACGTTAGCTAAAGCAACGGCTAAACCTTCTAAAATATGACCACGTGCGCGGGCTTTTTTCAGTTCAAATACGGTACGGCGGGTAATCACTTCACGACGATGACGCAAGAAAGCCTCAAGCATTTGCTTAAGATTTAACAAACGCGGTTGACCATCTAACAAGGCTACCATATTCATGCCGAAAGTATCTTGCAACTGCGTTTGCTTGTAAAGATTATTCAGCACAACTTCAGCAATTTCGCCACGTTTAAGCTCAATCACTACGCGCATGCCAGATTTATCTGATTCATCACGTAAATCAGAAATACCTTCAATTTTCTTCTCGTTGACTAACTCAGCGATTTTTTCAACAAAGGTTTTCTTGTTTACTTGGTACGGAAGCTCATCAACGATTAAAGCTTGTCGTCCACCACGTTCTAAGTCTTCAACGTGGGTACGGCCGCGCATGACCACGCGACCACGACCAGTACGATAACCTTCTTTCACACCTATCGTGCCATAAATAATACCTGCCGTTGGGAAGTCTGGCGCTGGTACTAATTCAATTAGTTCTTCAATGCCCATTTCAGGGTCTTTAAGCAAAGCGAAACAAGCGTCTAACACTTCATTTAAATTGTGTGGCGGAATATTGGTCGCCATACCCACAGCAATACCAGAACTACCATTAATCAATAAGTTTGGAATGCGTGCCGGCATAATAAGCGGCTCGTGCTCGCTGCCGTCATAGTTAGGGCCAAAATCTACCGTTTCTTTGTCTATATCAGCTAATAATTCATGGGCGATTTTTGACATGCGGATTTCGGTGTATCGCATCGCAGCCGCATTATCGCCATCGACAGAACCAAAGTTACCTTGACCATCTACCAACATATAACGCAGGGAGAAATCTTGTGCCATGCGAACGATAGTGTCATATACAGCGGTATCACCATGTGGATGATACTTACCAATCACATCACCAACGATACGTGCAGACTTTTTATATGGCTTGTTATAGTCATTAGATAACTCATGCATGGCGAATAAAACGCGTCTATGCACAGGTTTCAAACCATCACGTACATCGGGTAAAGCACGACCAACAATGACACTCATCGCATAATCGAGATACGATCTACGCATCTCATCTTCCAAGCTAATAGGCAGGGTTTCTTTAGCGAATTGATCCATGTTTTTAATGACTTATAATAGTTTTTATATTAGCTAAATTCTAGCACAAATAGCCTATTTATGATTGATTTTAGCCGGATTTAACAGCGTCAAGACATGCTAACCTAATTATTAAAAACGAGAAAAAGGAAAATCTTAAATTTAACCCTGTAAAAACACCAAATCAGCTTTTAAATCGTCTATATGTTCTAGGCCAACAGCAATTCTGATTAAGCCGTCAGTGATGCCAGAGACTGCACGAGCTTCGGCTGTAACACGACTATGAGTGGTGGTGGCAGGATGTGTAATCGTACTTTTTGCATCACCTAAATTAGCGGTAATTGAGATTAATTGCGTTGCATCAATTAGCGCCCAAGCTGCTTCCTGTTGAGTTTGGCCTATTTTAGATTTGACTTCAAAACTAACAATACCTCCACCATTGGTTTGCTGTTGCATGGCCAGCGCATGCTGTGGGTGAGATTGCAAGCCCGGATAATAAACTCGCGCAACTAGTGGCTGAGCCTCTAGCCAAATAGCCAACGCCAGTGCGTTTCTGGCATGGGCTTCCATACGAATAAATAGCGTCTCCAAGCCCTTTAAAAACACCCAAGCATTGAAGGCACTCATTGTGACTCCAGCGGTACGTAAAAAGCCATAAATTGGCTCCATTAGCACTTTACTGCCTAACACCGCACCACCTAAACATCGACCTTGGCCGTCTATATATTTAGTCGCGGAGTGAATAATAATATCTGCGCCAAGTGCTAAAGGTTTTTGAATCGCGGGTGTACAAAAACAATTATCTACCACTAAATATGCACCAGATTGATGGGCAATGTCTGCAAGTGCCTTAATATCACAAACTTCAGTCAGTGGATTAGATGGTGTTTCAACAAAAAATAGTTTAGTTTTTGCTGTAACGGCAGCCTGCCATTCACTTGGATTAGTCAGCGAAACAAATGTGACCTCCAAGCCCCAGCGCTTAAGAATATTGCTGAATAACTGCACACTAGTACCAAAAATGCTGCGTGATGCAACAATGTGATCACCAGCCGAACATAAGCCCATCACGCAAGCTAGAATTGCCGACATACCACTAGAAGTCGCAACGCACTGCTCTGCACCTTCTAACGCGGCCAATTTATCCTGAAAAACCGTGACTGTAGGATTAGTAAAGCGTGAATAAATATTACCCGGCTCAGTGCCACCAAAACGTGCCGCTGCTTGCGCCGCACTTTGGAATCTAAAGCTTGAATTTAAAAATATAGCTTCTGAATTCTCACCAAACTCCGTTACCTGACTACCAGCACGGACACTCAGTGTTTCCGGGTGATATTGTTCAATGGTAAATGGCTTTTTAATCATATTAATCTCAATTCTTTGGTCTTAGTTTTACTGCACTTAAATTAATCTAGCTTAAATCTACAACTGATACCTATAGGTTGGACTATATAGGTTTAATAAGCGATTAACTAGACGCTTAAATTTAAAACCCTATTAAAAAAACCCGCTCCAGCAACAATGCTAAAACGGGTTGTTTATTATCACGCTTTAGCAATATATTATACTTGCTATCTGAGTCTAAGCTTACTGTACTTAATTGCATGTATTTTAGGCGACTTCTTCAGCCTCATTATCAATCGCATCAATTAGATTTAAATCCATTTGCGTACTTGAATTTGAAGGCCTTTGTTTTTTATTCACGTCACCACGGGCAGATTCAATATTGGCTAAGTAAGCTTCATCAATATCGCCTGTTACATACTTTCCATCAAAACATGAGCAATCAAAATCTTGAATACTTGGATTGCTTAGCTTTACACCGGCTACCAAGGCATCCAAATCTTGATAAATAAGCGCATCTGCGCCTATTTCTTTGCATATTTCTTCATCGGTACGGTCAGTCGCTAATAATTCATCGCGGCTTGGCATATCAATGCCGTACACGTTAGGAAAACGAACAGGAGGCGCTGCAGAGGCAAAGTAAACCTTGTTGGCCCCAGCATCACGCGCCATTTGTACGATCTGCTGCGATGTAGTACCACGCACAATAGAATCGTCGACTAACAGTACGTTTTTGCCTTTGAATTCAATACCAATTGGGTTAAGTTTTTGGCGCACAGATTTTTTACGCAGCGCTTGACCAGGCATAATAAAAGTGCGGCCAATATAACGATTTTTAATAAAGCCTTCGCGATAATCCAAGCCTAAAGCAATACCAACTTGCAAGGCACTAGGACGACTGGTATCCGGAATTGGAATAACTACATCAATTTTTTTATCGGACCATTCACGCTTGATTTTTTCGGCCAAACTTTTACCCATATCTAAGCGAGTTTGATAAACAGACACGCCATCAATCACAGAATCTGGACGTGCTAGGTATACATATTCAAAGATGCAAGGATTTAATTGAGGATTCTCTGCACATTGACGTGAGAAAAAATTGCCATCCATATCAATAAAAATAGCCTCACCAGGCGCTACATCACGCACCATTTTAAAACCTAAAACATCTAGCGCAACACTTTCAGAAGCAACGATATATTCAGTGCCTTTTTCAGTTTCACCCTTGCCTATGACTAAAGGACGAATGCCATTAGGGTCACGAAATGCCAGTAATCCAAAATTTGCAATCATCGCAACAACGGCATAAGCACCTTTACAGCGTTTATGTACACCAGCCACCGCTTCAAAAGCCATATCCGTATTAAGTACGGCATTACGTGATGTTTTTTCAATTTCATGTGCCAACACATTTAACAACACTTCTGAATCTGAATTGGTATTAATGTGACGTAAATCCTGGCGGAACATTTCCGATTTCAATTGCTCTGAATTAGTCAAGTTACCGTTGTGACCAAGCACAATACCAAACGGTGAATTCACATAGAACGGTTGCGCTTCAGCTGCGCTTGAGGAACCTGCAGTTGGATAACGCACGTGAGCGATTCCAACGTTTCCAACCAGGCTGCGCATATGGCGCGTTTGAAACACATCTTTCACCAAGCCGTTATTTTTATGCATAAAAAACGTATTACCATCGGTAGTGACGATGCCAGCGGCATCTTGACCACGATGTTGCAAGACCAGCAACCCATCGTACAACAATTGATTAACTGGATTTTTACCTACAATGCCTATAATTCCGCACATGAATAATGCCTTAAGTGATAAATTCTTTAATATTAAAATGCTGACTTAAATACGAACATTTAAGCCTAAAATAATTATTAATAATTGGTGACTACATTTTTTTTATTTAGTCGTATTTAACATATTTAGTAATATCAATCGGCACCCAAGGCAGCGCACTAACAACTAATGCTTCAATCGGCGCACTGAACATGGCATTATGCCAACGCACGTCTTTAGGCATATTGGTTAGCCCTGCTAAAAAAACCAAGATGCAGACAATTATCAATCCCCGTAACAATCCAAAAGCGGCGCCGAGAAACCGATTAAGCCAACCTAGCCCAATTTTTTTAAAAATGGCCGAAAGCGCGATAGCCAACAAGCTTGTGACTAACAATGTTGCTAAAAATAGCACTAAAAAGGCGGCTAATACACGTAAAGATTCGCTTGGAATATCCATTGAAATCATAGGCAAAAGCTCATTAGCGTAAGTTTTAGCCACATAAAAAGCTGCTAGCCAACCCATAATTGCCAGTACTTCTCTCAGCAAACCGCGCATTACACTTAATACTATAGATAAACCAATAATGATAAGTACAGCATAATCAAAAATAGTCATGATTATTAAATCTGCACTGAAATTAACATGAAGCAACCAAGTGGTTAATCATTACTGACTACCATACCACTTAAACTAATCGATTGTAACTTGCTTAAAGCAGAAACTGCATCTGTGCGTGAAGCAAAACTACCGGCTTTTAACCTAATTTTTTCACCATTTTCGGTAGAGATATTTTCTGTACGTGAAGAAAGCCCGACTTTTTTCAATTTTGCCTGCAATAATTTAACATTGGCTGCGTCTGAAAACACACCGATTTGTATAGTAAAAATTCCAGCATGCTTCTGAGATTTAGCTTCTACTTTTTTTAATGTAGTCAATTTTGATTCAGCTAGAATTACTTGCTTAGATTTAGGCTCACTGAGTTTAGCCTCGATCTTTTTGTCATCAGCAGATTTTACATCGGCCTTGTCTTCTACCTTTGTACTTTCCATTACATTTTTTTCAGCCGCAACTTTTTTAGCATCATTATTTGTAACTTCAGAAGCAAGTTTAGCAGCAACGGCCACTTGAGGAGCTTCAGGTACAACAGCTACTTCAGGAATAACAACCTCATGGCTAGCCGCAGAATCTGCTATAGGCAATGGTGAAGCATTGGCTTTAGCTGCGCTTGGTCCAACAGTTACTGGTTTAGCCACATCAAGTTCGGGCATGGAGATTTTAACCGCCTCATGTGACGTCAACGCGGCGCGATCTAGCAATATTCTTGGCAAAATAATCACCATAAGAAGGACCAGTGCAATAGCGCCTACTAGGCGACGGCGGGCTCGTTTTTTAAAAACTAACTCTTGATCGTTATGTAAATCAGGTGGCATTACTGCTTCCTTAATGATTAGGTTCTTGTGAACTCAAAAACGCTTTAGCTATTTATTCAGAAATATCAACCGCTGAAATCACTTGCAATACACTAGCAACGGTAAAAAAAGAACCGAACACAATCATTTTATCATTTCCACCCATATCAATACAGGCTTGTTGATAAGCATTACTGGCATTATCAAATTGTTTAATCTTAGCCAAAGGTAAAACACTCAGTACAACTTTAGCTAAATCAGCGGCTTGCGCACCTCGCGAATGATTAATACTGGCCACATACCAAACATCAATCTCACTTTTCAAAGCACTCACTACGCCTTGCATATCTTTATCAGCTAGCATGGCAAACACTGCAAAAGTCTTTGCGGTATTGGTTTGTGTATATTGCGCTTTACTGGCTTTAAGGTTGTCAGCTAGCGCTTGAGCTGCGTGAGGATTGTGAGCGACATCTACAATAACGCGCGGTGCATTTAGCTTTGTTTTTGTAAGCACTTGAAAACGTCCAGCCAAAGTCACTCGTTGCATGGCGTCGGCCATGGCTGTTCTTGACACCGGCAGTCTGGATTGCAAAGACTCCACTGCAGCGATCACACAAGCCGCATTAGCCAGTTGGTAAGCGCCCTGCAATGCCGGTTTTGGAAGCGTGTGAACTAGTTTTCCGTGTTGCAGATATTGCCAGCCATTTTCAACTACAGCATAGTCAAAGTCCTGATGAATTTGCTTAAAGTTGGCTTGAATTTTCTCGGCATGTTTAATTAAAGTTGTTGGCGGATTAGCATCACCACAAATAGCCGGTACAGCATTTCGATAGACGCCTGCTTTTTCAAAACCGATACTTTCTCGGGTATCGCCTAAATATTCTTGGTGATCTAAATCTATACTAGTCACAATAGCGCAATTTGGCTCGAATGCATTAACTGCATCTAGCCTGCCACCTAGACCAATTTCCATAATAGCAACATCAAGGTTAGCTTGCATAAAATGCCACATTGCCGCTAATGTAGCCATTTCAAAATAGGTCAGTAATATTTCAACGCCGTCTTTATCTAAACGCGCAGCATCTACCGCAGCGAAAGCTATACACAACTCTCTGTCACTAACTTCCGCCGTATTCAAACGTACACGTTCGTTATAACGTAATAAATGTGGTGAGGTATAACAGCCAACTCGGTAGCCAGCCTGCGTATAAATCTGCTCTAACATAGCACAACTGGAACCTTTGCCATTGGTACCAGCAACCGTAATGATAGTGAATTGCGGGCTTAGATTTAAGCGCGCTATCATGTGATTAATTCGACCTAAGCCCATAGCAATAGACTTTGGGTGCAGACTCTCAATATAACTAAGCCATGAGTTCAGGTCTTTAGGCGCGGAGCGCTTGTCTAGCAAGGCTGGATTCATGGGGAATCTAGCCGTATTGTGAAAATATTAATCAATGATAATGCGCCTATGTATCACTTAAGAATTAATTAAGCAGCTACAGGCAAACACATCAAATTTGACAATATTGTAGCTAAACGATTCCGCATTTCGCGACGATCAATAATTAAATCAATCGCACCATGTTCTAATAAAAATTCAGCACGCTGAAAACCATCTGGCAATGTTTCGCGCACGGTTTGTTCAATCACACGCGGGCCGGCAAAACCAATTAAAGCTTGCGGCTCTGCCACGATGACGTCACCAAGCATGGCGAAACTAGCAGAAACACCACCCATAGTTGGGTCAGTTAACACTGAAATAAATGGCAAGCCGGCTTTACTCAGTTGCGTTAATGCTGCACTGGTTTTAGCCATTTGCATCAATGAAAGTAAACCTTCTTGCATACGCGCACCACCGCTGGTGGAAATACAAACAAAAGCCATTTTATTGTCAATCGCTGTTTGTACACCGCGCACAAAACGCTCACCCACTACAGAGCCCATAGAGCCGCCCATGAATTTGAACTCAAACACGGCAACGACTGCGGGAACAGTTTTAATGCTGCCCTGCATTACAATCAGTGCGTCAGTTTCACCAACGGATTTTTGTGATTCTTTAATACGATCTGCATAGTTTTTGCTATCTTTAAACTTCAGCGGATCAATCGGTTGCACTGAAGCACCAATTTCAAACTGGCCTTCAGCATCGAGTAATTGTGCTAAGCGCTCACGGGCACCTATGCGGTTATGATAAGCACATTTAGGGCAAACTTCTGCGTTGTCTTCTAAATCTTTTTTATATAAAACGGTTAAACATGACGGACACTTACTCCAAAGACCTTCAGGTACAGTTTTTTTATCTGCGCCCACAACACGTTTAATTTTTTGCGGTAATTGATTTAACCAACCCATAATGTCATCCTCTTTAGCAACGTATTGTTAAAATGCTATTTAATATTTAAATTGATTTAGTGGCAGCGTCAACCGCAGTTTTGAGCTCAGTCATCAACGTGGCAACATTTTCTAGTAAATTATCATCTGTTGAAGCTTCTATCACTTGCACCATACGACTACCAACCACTACTGCATCAGCAATGGCAGCAGTCGCTTTAGCGGTTGCCGCATCGCGTATACCAAAACCCACGCCTACAGGTAAACTGGTTTTTTTGCGAATAGCTGCAACACGGGCAGATACTTCTACGATGTCTAAGTTGGCAGCGCCAGTAACGCCCTTCAGCGACACGTAATAGACAAAACCACTGGCTTGGCTAACAATGAGATCAACGCGTTTTGGTTCAGTCGTTGGTGATAACAAAAAGATAGGATCGATATCACGTGAGCGTAATTCTTGTACAAATTCACCACACTCTTCCGGTGGATAATCTACCGTAATTACGCCATCAACATCCGCCACTTTTGCACGATCAGCAAAAGCTTTCGGACCTATGGCTTCAATCGGGTTGGCATAACCCATTAAAATAATCGGCGTAGTCTGATTGCTTAAGCGGAAGGTTTTTACCATTTCCAGTACGGCAGTCAAGCCGACTTTATGCATCAAAGCACGCTCGCTGGCACGCTGAATCACTGGACCATCCGCCATAGGATCAGAAAATGGCACACCTAGCTCTATCATATCGGCGCCATTTGCAACTAAAGTGTGTAACAAATCAACCGTATGCCTAGGATGAGGATCACCAGCCGTGATATAGGGAATCAAGGCTGTTTTGCCTTGTTGGTTGAGTGTTGCAAAAGTGGTTTGTATGCGAGACATAAGCGTTACTTTTTAATTGGGTAGGTTTAAATGAGCTAGATTAAATTATTTTTTACAGCGTAATATTGGCAAGTTTAGCTACGGTATTAATATCTTTATCACCACGGCCAGATAAGTTAACCAAAATAATTTCGTCTTTACGCATCGTTTTGGCCATTTTTTCGGCATGCGCTAAAGCATGGCTAGATTCAAGTGCCGGAATAATTCCTTCTGTGCGACATAAACCATGAAAAGCTGCCATCGCTTCATCATCAGTAACGCCGACATATTCAGCACGTTTAATGTCTTTAAGCCAAGCATGTTCTGGGCCTACGCCTGGATAATCTAAGCCGGCTGAAACTGAGTGTGTTTCAATAATGTTGCCATCAGCATCTTGCATTAAATAAGTACGGTTGCCGTGCAACACACCTACTGGACTGTTAGTTGTTAATGGCGCTGCGTGCATGCCAGTTTCTAAACCATGACCAGCTGCTTCTACGCCAATTAAACGTACATTCGGCACATCAATATAAGGATAGAAAATTCCCATCGCATTTGAACCACCGCCGACACAGGCAACAACAGCATCAGGTTGGCGACCGACCATTTCTTGCATTTGAATTTTAGCTTCTACACCGACTACAGCCTGAAAATCACGCACCATCATTGGATACGGGTGCGGGCCTGCAACTGTACCGATAATGTAAAAGGTGTTATGTACGTTGGTCACCCAATCACGCATCGCTTCATTTAGTGCATCTTTTAAGGTTTTAGAGCCGCTTTCCACTGGCACCACTGTAGCACCTAGCAACTTCATTCTAAAAACATTAGGCGCTTGGCGTTTAATGTCTTCGCTTCCCATGTACACCACACATTCAAGGCCCATGCGAGCAGCAATAGTAGCGGTAGCAACGCCGTGCTGACCAGCACCAGTTTCAGCAATCACGCGCGGTTTACCCATACGCTTAGCTAATAAAGCCTGACCTACGGTGTTGTTGATTTTATGTGCGCCGGTATGATTTAAATCCTCGCGCTTTAGATAGATTTGTGCACCACCCACTTTATCTGACCAGCGTTTAGCATGATAAACCGGGCTAGGACGGCCGACAAAGTGCTTGAGGTCATGTGCAAACTCAGCCAAAAAAACTGGATCATGACGATACTTTTCGTACATCATACGCAACTCGTCTAGCGCCTCAACAAGCGTTTCCGCTACAAAAGTACCACCAAATTGTCCAAAATGTCCGCGTGCGTCTGGCATATCATAAAGCTGCATATTTAGTTCTCCACATAATACTTATTCAAATTCTTACTATTTAGGACTAGATTGAGCACTGAAAAGCACCCATAAAGTGTAAGCGTAACTAGATAAAACACTGGATAGACTACTCACAAGTAAACTTGTTGCATAAATGCAGCAATTTTATCTGCATCTTTAATTCCTTTTGTCATCTCAACGCCACCGCTAACATCTACCGCATAAGGCTGTACTTTTTGTATGGCCTGCGCGACGTTATCTGCAGTTAGACCGCCAGCCAGTATCACAGGCTTAGCCATCTGCTTTGGAATTAAATCCCAATCAAACACATGACCGGTGCCACCCATTAAACCTTCAGTATAAGTATCAAGCAATAAAGCTTTAGCGGCAGAAAAATCAATAGCGCATTGTATCAAATTCGTGTCCGGCTTGACACGAATTGCCTTGATAAAAGGTAATGAAAATTGGTTACACGCTTCAGGCGTTTCATCGCCATGAAACTGTAGTAGATTGATTTTTACTTGAGAAATGACTTTGTTAATAAAACTAGCCTCGGCATTTACAAACAAACCAACTACACTGACGAAAGCTGGTATTTGACCTGCAATTTCTTGAGCTTGGGCAATACTAACATTACGCGAGCTTGGTGCATAAAACACCAATCCAATCGCATCGGCACCATGTTTAACTGCAGTTAAAGCATCTTGCACACTGGTAATGCCACAAATTTTGACTCTAACTCTCAAATAGATACCCACAAAAAAACATTAAATACTTAGTAAAAATTCAAACGCTATTGTAACGCTTAAATGAGGATATTGACTGATTTGGCGGTGGATTTGAGTGTTGGTAATCCCCATTTTTCATCATACCCAACCCCTGTCAGATATAAACCTGAAGGAGAAAATGTAGGCGGCGACAATGTACGGTCACGTTCTTGTAACAAAGTTTTAATATATTCAGGAGGAAAAGAGCCTTTGCCCACATAAATCAGCGCACCTATCATATTACGTACTTGGTGTTGCAAAAAAGCATTCGCAGTGAAATCAAATCTAAAATATTGCCCTAACTTACTGACATCGGCTTTCTGCAAATGCTTGATAGCCGTTTTTGCTTGGCATTCAGAAGCCCTAAATGCACTAAAGTCATGCTCACCTAGCAAGTAACTGGCCGCTTCAGACATTGCAGAAAAATCTAAAGGTAAATGAAACCAACCGGCCTTTGTCGCCATTAATGCCGATGAAACCGGTGCGTTATAAAGCAGATATTGATAACTTCTACTAAAGGCAGAATACCTTGCATGAAAGCCTTCATCTACCTCATGTGCCCATTCCACACGTACAGTATCTGGTAAATAGGCATTAACACCACGCACCCAAGCGGAGATGGGGCGAATACTATCGGTATCAAAATGTATTATCTGACTAAGTGCATGCACACCTGTGTCGGTTCTTCCCGCGGCATGCACTCGAACTTCATGTAGCGCGATAGTTTTAATGGCTAGCTCAAGCGCATCCTGAACACCACATTTAGCTGGCTGACTTTGCCATCCGCAAAAACCAAAACCATCATAAGCGATACCTAACGCTATTCTCATGTGAACACCTTAAAAGCAGCCAACATCAATGCGCTCGACACCATACTAACAACTAGCAATTTATCCAAATAGTTAAAGGCTGGAGATTGCAACATAAGCACTTCTTCTACCTGCAAGCTATTCGTAGCAGCATGCAGTTCGTCAAGTCGACTAAAACTGAGTTTAAATTGCTCTTTCTCTGCTAGCGCTTCTACGTAAGACAAGGTCAATAGTATTCTAGCGGTAAATCGCACGGTATTAATACCGAATAGTTTTAATGGCGTGAGTAGTAGATATAAACCCAGCATAAGCTGTTGCTTAGAGCTCATTGAAAAAAGAATACTTAAACTCGCTAACGCGATAATAAGTTTAATTATTTGCAATATTCCAAGGGTCGAACCTTCAAATGTCGGCGCGTAACTGACCGGAAAGAATTCAATATATTGCCCGGGAGTAGCAAACGCATAAATGATAAAAATTGACATGAATAACCAACGCATACGCAGGATTGTTCGCACAAACGGTTTAAATTGCAGCTTGAGTGCCAATACCGTGACCACGATACAAAGCAAGTAAATAAGCTGATGACTTAATAAGCTACTAAGCACTAATAGTGCGATAAAACATAGTATTTTTACAAATGGGTGCATAGATTTTAGAGGTAAAGTAAGCGCGTCCTGAGTTTTATGGTGTTATCTTCTATGTTTGAGAACTTTAATTAAACACTAAAACGCAAGTTATTCGGCCAAAAAAAATACAATTGTTATGCATGAATAGCTTGATTGTGGATGAATTGTTAATTTATTTTTGTATTAGCAAAAAATAAAAAACCGAGCAGCTTGCTCGGCTCTTATTCACACAAATTAATTCTATACTAAGCCTTCTAAGAGTAGTTTTGCACGTGCTTTTTGTTTAACACCACCCTCTTTAACGACCTCTTCCAACAACTTAATTGCACCTTTTTTGTCATTCTTATCAATATAGGCTATGGCTAAATCTAATTTACCATTCACATCTGCAGGCGCATCCTCTAGAGATGCAACTGGATTCAACACCGCATAATCTTCAATTTCAGTGTCAGCAACATCTAAACTAATTTTTGAAAAATCAAATGTCTTAGCTTCAAAACCCTTAGGATCAGCAACATCGACGTCCAGTATAATTTCATCACTTTTTGTCAGTTCTTTTATCTCAGGAAAATCAAATGTCACATCCAAATTAATAGGAGTAATTTCAGATACATTAGTCGTGGATTTTTTTTCAGGCTTTTTCTTAGCCCTTATTTTTAAATCATTTTTAACAGGTATTACATCCACATTCTGCGCGATAACATTAGCAGATAAAGCCTCATCCGATCTAATAGATTGATCATCAACAGGCTTACCGACCAATTCATGACCATTATTAGAAGCAATCTTGCTGGAACTAATACTTTCTACCACACTACTGTTTTCTAGGACTACGTCAGCTATCGCATTGTTTTCAGCACTAGATTCTTTTGAAATTGATTCTTTTAATATTTCTTTAACTTCAGCAATCTGACCAGCATCATTTGTGCTGCTATAAGCAAGCCCACCATCGACATGCAATCTGTCTGGGCTTAAAATTAAGCGCTCAAAACCATCAATATCATTTTTATTTTTATTACTTAAATATATCCAAATTGCGCCTAAAAACGCTAAAGCAAAAACCAAACCTAACAGAAAAAAATTGGCTGAATTAATTAAGTTTGCAATAAATCCTAGCGCATCATTTTCTGTGGTTTGTCGGTTGATAGATGACTTATTTGATAATGCAGGCTCAGCTTTTTTTTGCAATTCGGTCATTGTTTGGTTTTTTAAGGCCAACAATTTTTGCATATCATTGATTTGTTTTTCTAACGCACTAGTCCGCCCCTGCGCATCTTGCAAGGATTTTTCGCTAGCAATGGCTTCATCCTGTAAGTCTATGACTTTAGCATTGGCTGTTTTATCCGTACTTTTAACAGCATTGGCATTTTTAGCCTGATCACCCGCCGATAACTTTACAACATCTTGTAGGCCGGGCTTAATTGAATTAGCTTTATCTTCTGCACTGACTATTTTTCCAGAAGCAATTTGCTTTTGTTCAGACTCAACAGTCTTGTTGGTCTTTTCAACGTTGTTAGCCAAGCTATTCCGGTAGGTATTCCAGTTATTAGCGTGTACTTTTATAAATTGTTTAGCTTGCTGCTCATCAATCGAAGCGAGAGTTTCTTTAGTCGGTCGCTTGATAATTTGACCAACTTTTAGCCGATTAATATTAGCCCCTGAAAAGGCGCTCTTATTTTTCTCGTATAAGCCTAGCAACATTTGATCTAAGCTAATACCGGTTATTTGCATATCACTGGCTACAGCTTCTAAAGTATCGCCACGTTCAGTAACAATACTAATCTCTTTAACGGCATATGCAGACTTATTTTCAGGGGCAATTAGACTCGTAGCATCAGCTGTACTTGCTGCCGGCACTTGGTTATGGTCTAAATTATCAGAAGCATTGTTAGTCGCTTTTTTTGTTATATCTATATCACTCGATGATGGTGGTGATATTGGCGTTAGCGGGGCTTCAGTGGCAGTGCTTTTATATTCCGGGGGATCTAATAGTACAGTGTATTCTCGTTGCAATCGACCTGCGGCCCAGTCAATTTGAACAAGCAGACCTAAATAAGGGTCATTAATTGGCTGAATTGAGCGTAGCGTTAACATAGTAACGCCGTCTAATTTTTTAGTTATTTCAGCTTTAATATTATTATGAATAGCTAAATGCTTTAGGCCTTGGGCTACATAAGCTTCTTCTGAAGCAATCCCTGCAACCAAAGTGGAAAGCTCTTCAGGGCTGACGGATAAAAGCTCAATATCTACTTTAAGCGGCTCACCTAAAGCTGAGTGGACATTCAAATTACCCAATCCAGCAGAGTATGCAACAAAAGGTATGAAGGCTAAAAAGACCGCCAATGATATTTGCTTAATATTAGATTTACGCACGTTAACCCTTGATCCAACTGTAATTCTTAACTATTAAAATAACATCAAATACTTATCTGTGCAAGCTGACGCCAGCCTTAAGCTCAGACCCAATATGCATATACCAACACTGTTGCAATTACCTATTTAGTGACTGCAACTGCAAGTAAGAATTTAAAGTTAGCTCTCCACCAGAATACGCAACATACGACGTAAGGGTTCAGCTGCACCCCAAAGTAATTGGTCACCTACAGTAAAGGCAGATAAATAATCATCACCCATATTTAGCTTACGTAAACGACCAACAGGAGTATTCAGCGTACCAGTAACAGCGGCAGGTGTCAGTTGGCGCATGCTGGCATCACGCTCATTTGGAATAACTTTTGCCCACTGGTTGGCCTCAGCTAACATCTGAACGATTTCATCTAATGGCACATTTTTAGTCAGCTTAATGGTCAATGCTTGGCTATGGCAACGCATAGCACCAATGCGTACACATAAGCCATCAATAATAATCGGGCTGGCTTCACGGCCTAAAATTTTATTGGTCTCTGCGCCACCTTTCCATTCCTCTTTACTTTGGCCATTACCTAAATCTTTATCAATCCAAGGAATTAAGCTACCAGCCAGTGGCACACCAAATTGTGAAGTAGGGAACTTTTCGTCACGCAAAGTAGTGGCAACCGTGCGATCAATATCTAAAATAGCCGAGGCTGGATCTTCTAATAAATGACGTGCGGCAGAATGTGCTGCACCCATTTGATTCAGTAATTCGCGCATATTTTGCGCACCTGCACCTGATGCCGCCTGATAAGTCATGGAAGTTGCCCATTGCACTAAATTGGCTTTGAATAAGCCATTTAGGGCCATGAGCATTAATGAAACTGTGCAATTACCACCTACCCAATTTTTATTACCATGCGTGTAGGCATCTTGAATCACATGCAGATTGACTGGATCAAGCACAATCACCGCATCATTTTCCATACGCAAGGTAGAAGCCGCATCAATCCAATGTCCTTGCCAACCCTCTGCACGCAATTTAGGAAAAATTTCGCTGGTGTAGTCGCCACCTTGACACGAAATAATCGCGTCCATTTGCTTAAGTTCGCTAATGTTCGTTGCATCTTTTAAAGCTGGAGAGTCTTTGCCCACATTAGGTGCTTTGCCACCTACTTGTGATGTTGTAAAAAACTGTGGTTCAATGAGCGCAAAATCGTTTTCTTCTATCATCCGCTGCATTAACACTGAACCAACCATGCCACGCCATCCAACTAAACCAACTCTAAGCATAATCTTAACCTTAACTAATTTAATGCAGCGACCACTGCGTCACCCATTGCGTTACAACCTACCTGCCTACAACCATCGGTCACAATATCGGCAGTTCTATAACCCTGAGCAAGCGCCTTTTTAACCGCACTTTCAATTCTCAACGCATTCGCTTCGTCATTAAATGTGTAACGCAACATCATAGCTGCAGATAAGATTGTTGCTAATGGATTTGCGATATCTTTACCTGCAAGATCAGGTGCAGAACCGTGGCTAGGTTCGTACATACCTTTATTATCAGAATTTAATGAGGCTGATGGCAACATACCGATAGAGCCGGTTAACATTGAGGCTTCATCAGACAAAATATCACCAAAAATATTGCCTGTCACCATCACATCAAACTGCTTAGGAGCACGAATCAATTGCATCGCTGCATTGTCCACATACAAGTGACTTAATTCTACTTCAGGATATTCAGCCGACAACTCAATCATCACTTCGCGCCATAACTCAGTGGTTTCCAGCACGTTCGCTTTATCCACAGAGCAGACTTTCTTATTTCGCTTCATTGCAATATCAAAGGCAATACGACCAATACGACGAATCTCAGATTCGCAATAACGCATGGTATTGAAACCTTCACGCTCACCGTTTGGTAAGGTATTAATGCCGCGCGGTTGACCAAAATAAATATCACCCGTCAACTCACGTACGATCATAATATCTAGACCAGAAACCACTTCAGGCTTAAGCGTTGAAGCGCCTGCAAGCTCAGGGTAAAGCAATGCTGGGCGAAGGTTGGCAAATAAACCAAGTTCAGTTCGAATACGCAGCAAACCTTGCTCAGGACGTAAATGGCGCTCTAATTTATCATATTTCCAATCACCTACCGCGCCAAGCAACACTGCATCAGCTTCTTTAGCTAATTGCAGAGTAGCCGCTGGCAATGGATCACCAGCAGCCTCATAACCCGCGCCACCAATAGGCGCTTCATTCATTTCTAAATTAAGATTGAGTGCTTTTAATACTTTAACGGCCTGTGCGACAATTTCTGGACCTATACCATCACCTGGTAATACTGCAATTTTCATAAAGTTACTTTCTTAGCGTGTAAATGAATGCTGAATAATAAATACGTAATTAACTGAAAAGCCAAGGCTGCACTTGCTTGTGCTTGGCTTCAAAGGCTTTAATCTTATCTTGCTGCAGCATAGTTAGACCGATTTCGTCCAGACCATTCAACAAGCAATGTTTACGAAATGCATCGACGACAAATTGATGTACTTCACCGCTAGGCCTACTGACGGTTTGTGCCGCTAAATCCACATGAAGTTTATAACCTTCTGCGCTTGCAACTTGGGTGAATATGTCATCGACAATATCTGCGCTTAATACAATAGGCAACATGCCATTTTTGAAACAGTTATTGTAGAAAATATCCGCATAACTCGGCGCAATTATCACTTTAAAACCGAAATCTTCAAGCGCCCACGGGGCGTGTTCGCGACTTGAGCCACAACCGAAGTTTTCACGCGTGAGTAAAATGCTGGCAGCCTGATAACGCGCTTGATTCAATACAAAATCAGGATTGATTGGACGCTTAGCATTATCCATTCCTGGCTCGCCATGATCAAGGTAGCGCCATTCATCAAAAGCATTCACACCAAAACCTGAGCGCTTAATCGACTTTAAAAACTGCTTTGGAATGATGGCATCCGTATCCACGTTTGCGCGGTCTAAGGGCGCAACCAAACCATTTAACTGGGTAAAAGCTTGCATATTAGGTTCTTAAATTAGTTTATTTGAATGTCTATATTTGAATGTGTAGATTTAATGTCTAGATTTCAACGCCTTGGTTTAACGCCTAGCTTTAATACGTTGATTTCTGGATGGCTTCGCCACCTTTTTCAATATCCTTACCCATGCCTTGTATGGTATTACAAGCAGTGAGTACAAAGGTTAAAGCGACTAATGTAAATAAAGCTTTCATGAAAATCCTTTTAATTAATTGTTCGAATATCAACGAAATGACCTGCAATCGCTGCTGCTGCTGCCATTTCTGGACTCACTAGATGTGTGCGTCCACCAGGACCTTGGCGACCTTCAAAATTTCTATTTGAAGTAGACGCGCATCTCTCTCCAGCGGCTAGTCTATCGGCGTTCATTGCTAAACACATAGAGCAACCAGGCTCACGCCATTCAAAACCTGCTGCAATAAATATTTTGTCCAAACCTTCTTTTTCAGCCTGCGCTTTTACTAAGCCAGAACCAGGCACGACTAAAGCTAACTTTACATTCTGAGCAATATGCTTACCTTTAGCGACAGCCGCAGCCGCGCGTAAATCTTCTATACGTGAGTTAGTGCAAGAACCAATAAACACTTTATCGATATTTATTTCACTAATCGGTGTATTCGGTGTCAATCCCATGTAAGCATAGGCGCGCTCCCAATCGCTACGCTGAACTTCATTTTTAGCTAGCGCTAAACTTGGCACGCGACCATCAATGCCAACCACCATTTCTGGCGATGTACCCCACGTTACCTGCGGCTGAATATCTTCTGCATTTAGCATGACTAGCGCATCGAAAGCAGCGTCAGCATCAGAATGCAATGTTTTCCAATAAGTAATAGCAGCATCCCATAGTTCGGCTTTAGGCGATAGTGGGCGACCTTTTACATAGTCAATCGTAGTTTGGTCGACTGCAATCAGTCCGGCACGCGCACCAGCTTCAATGGCCATATTACATAAAGTCATACGACCTTCCATGCTTAAGCCACGGATCGCTGAACCTGCAAATTCAATCGCATAGCCATTACCGCCGGCTGTGCCAGTTTGACCAATAATAGCCAGCGCCACATCTTTAGCCGTAACGCCACGTCCTAATACACCATCCACCAACACTTGCATGGTTTTAGATTTTTTCTGTACCAAACATTGCGTAGCCATGACATGCTCGACCTCAGAGGTACCAATGCCGTGCGCTAACGCGCCAAAAGCACCGTGGGTACTTGTGTGCGAATCACCACAAACAACCGTCATGCCAGGTAAAGTTGCGCCCTGCTCTGGTCCAACAACATGCACTATGCCTTGATTAGCATTCATGAAGGGAAAATAAACCTTAGCACCGAACTCTTTAATATTATCGTCTAGCGTCTCAATTTGCAGGCGTGATATTGGATCTGATATACCAGCCAATCCTTTATCCCAGCCATTGGTCGGCGTATTATGGTCAGCAGTAGCCACTATAGAATCGACGCGCCAAGGTTTGCGCCCGGCCAAACGTAGACCTTCAAAAGCTTGCGGGCTAGTCACTTCATGCACCAAATGACGGTCGATATAAATCAGCGCAGTGCCGTTATCTTCATGCACTACGTGCGAATCAAACAATTTATCGTAAAGCGTTTTTGCCATATACTTTATAAACCTAAAAAACTACTCTCTAAAATTACCAAATTGCAACGGAAAATCCGTTACGCTCTTTTTCACAAATGCAATCGCATCTTGTAATAAATCGCGTTTAGCGCCGTTTACACGAACCGTATCACCTTGAATACTCGCCTGTACTTTCAAGCCAGAATCTTTAATTAGCTTGCTAATACGTTTAGCGAGCTCACTATCAATTCCGTCTTTAATTTCAAGCACTTGCTTAACTTTATTGCCACCAACTTTTTGCACATCTTTGTGCTCAAGCCGCTTAGTTGAGTCTGGTTCTTTCTTTTCCATACCCGGCAATAAAATATCTTTAATCTGATCCAACTGAAAGTCGTTATCACCAAACAAAGTAATTAGACTATCTTTCTCGTTTAACTCAAGTTTGGCTGAAGTACCTTTAAAGTCATAACGGTTAGTAATTTGCTTACTCGCCGTATCGACCGCGTTGCTTAAAGCAACCATATCGACTTCTGAACTAATGTCAAATGAAGGCATAATTAGCTCCTAATGTGTGAAATTATTCAAAGTGGCAAACGTAATCTACAGTTTCAGTCACTTCAATATCAAAACTTGAGTTCGCTGGCACCGTGAACTTGTCGCCAGCAGCATACGCCTTCCAAGTTTCTTCACCTTTAAGTCGAACATTACATGCTCCAGCATTAATTTCCATTAACTCAGGAGCAGCGGTATTAAAAGTAAGTGCGCTAGGGAAAATCACACCAATTGTGCTACGCGTACCGTTTGGAAACATCACGGTATGGCTGACACATTTACCATCAAAATAAATATTTGCTTTGATTTTTACGCTTACATTGTCAAATTGTGCCATTTGGTGAGCTTTCATAAATTATTAAAATCTCATTATCGCAGAAAAGGCTAGCCTAACCAAGATGGGTCGCACCGATAAATAGAGGACAAATAAAAAAGCCCCGCATCGCGAGGCTAATTTTTACTGCTTTGATTTAAATAAATTAACTACAATTAATCAAATCATAAATAATTCAGCTTAAATTAAATCATTTATTTACAACCTGACTCACGTACTTTCTCAGCAGAAATTACAACACGGCGGTTAGGCGCTAAACATTCAATCGCTTTTTTACCTTTAACTCCAGTACATGCAACAACTGGCTCAGATTCACCTTTACCAACCGCTTGCAAACGCGCAGCATCAACACCTTGTGAAACAAAGTAGTCTTTCACTGCTTTAGCACGACGTTCAGAAAGTTTTTGGTTATATGCGCCTGATCCAATACGGTCTGTATGACCGGTAACCAAGACTAGCTCAATATCAATGTTGCCTTTAATTTTAGTAGCAGTTTCATCTAGCGTAGCTTTACCACTTTCTTGCAATTTTGACTGATCAAAACCAAATAGTTTTTCAGCTGAAATAGTCACTGTTTCTAGCGTTGGCTTGCATGCAGTTACCATAGGAAGAGCTGCAGGTGCAATTGCAACTACCGGTGCTGGTGCAACGACTGGCGCTGGCTCAGCAGCAGCAACTACAGGCATAGGTGCTGGAGCACCAAAGCGGAAAATACCACCGAGACTTAACAATGTATTGCCTACAGTACCATCAGCATCAAAAATGTTAGTCGCTTTAGCCGCTGAACGAGACCATTGATGACGTAGATCAGCTTGTATACCAAAAGAATCATTAATTAGATACTGAGCACCTAGACCAACACTTGCCAACCATGAAGTTTTGCTTTTGTCTTGCACTGCAGGTGTTAGATTTGAGTAATCGACATTATTATGAGCGACACCTAAGCCGGCTAGTAAAAATGGGCGGAATTGATCACGGCTAAACATATACAAAGCATCTAAGCCTAAAGTGGTTTGTTTGTAATGACCGCTAGCGCCAGAAACACCAGTACCTTCATTGGCGCGGTTATAACCTAGGGCGCCTTGAATATCCCAGCTTGAGCTTAACTCTTTACCTAATTTAATAAATGCTCCAGCGCCATTATCAGCAGCCAAATCACTGTCAGTATCCATATAACTTACCCCTGGCACTGCGTACCAAGCACCACGGTACATATCTTCTGCTGATGCAGCTAATGCAACCATACTTAGTGTTGCCGCAACCGCCATACTAATAAGATTCTTTTTCATTTGTATTTTCTCCTAATTTAACTACTACTTAATTCAATCTATACTACGATATTACGCAATCTAAACCTCAGGTGCAATGTTAAACATAGTAATCATAGGGCTTCAGCTGATATTTGTTATTTATTTACAATAGACTTACATTCAAGTTACAAATTGCCATGATTTTTTCAGCGCTGAGAGCTAATTGACGTTTGTTCTCATCACAAACACCACCTCTAAAACCAATATAGCTAGGATTAAATTGTTTAGCCATAACCAGATTCTCTGACTTTAAAGAACCGGCCAAACCAAAAGTTAAATCTAATGCTAATATCTTATTCGAAAGTTCTTTACGTTGCTGCACTGAATAATAATCGAAGAAAGTCTGGCCATTTTTTTGGGCTGTATCCAACATAATACCGATAAAACCAGCTTTTTTGATGGCATCAATCAAGCTTTTTGGGTAGGCGTATTCTGCGAATAATACGGCAATCAACTTAATACCATTTTGTGTAACAAGCTTCAAGCCAGCTAAACATGTATTAAAATCTGCTGCCTCAAAAAATCCTATTTTAATGTAATCAACATTTGTTTTAGTAAGTAATGTAACGCGCTTTACGATCATTTCCGCGTCCATAGGCAAATCACCAATCGTTGCACTAACTAATTTTCGCCCATTAATGTGACCGACGATTTCTTTTATTAAGCTGAGTGGTAACGCACCTAGTGCACCACTGCTTGGGTCTTTCAAGTCAATAATATCTGCTCCACAATCTAGCGCTATTTGCGCCTCTGCGATACTGGTCACGCTAATGAGTATTTGTGTCATGCTTAATATATCTTGATGGTTCGTTTTAAATTGATGGCTTACTAGGCAATATTTTCGCCACTCATGGCAGCCTGATGATTTGTAACCGCTTCCATCAGCCATCCCCAAGCTTCTAGTTCACGTGCGCCAGCAGTTTTTTCAATGGCAATTAAATGATAATTAATATCTTGTGTAATTTTCTCCATGGGCAATCGGGTTAATCTACTAACCAATACTGCTAGCTCAATCACCGCAGCTTGCGCACGATTAAAACCAAGAAAAGCTTGATGCTGCTCCGCATGTAACACTTCCATAAACAATTGTGGGCGTAAGGCATCATCAAGCACTTTCACCAACTTTAACTCCTTATGCGCCAAAGTGTCAGCCAATCTAAAACCAGCTACTTGTGTTGCTGGCAACAGCGTCCAAGTTTGTCGTCTGGTTAGCGCACCAGCAAAAACTCGTACGTCATCAGTTAAATTCATTACGGCATGTTCTGTGGCTAAAATATTAGCTAGCGTGGTGGAAGGTTTATAAGGCGAAATCACCACTAGATTTTCATGCATGCTAATCCCAAACGGCGTCACATGAGCATTACCTAGTTCGTCTATGGTACTGATGATGGTTTCATAGATCATAATAAATCTTGCGTCAATTTTCTCTCAGCATCAGTTTGATTTAAATTTTTATTCGCTTTTTCTTTAATCGACGCCTCACGGTGTGCTGTTTTACTGGTTTTATCTTGCACTAGTGTAGTCACGCCCCATTCTATTTCCTGATCTTGTACATAGCGCTTATTAAGCTGCCAAGCGATTTGTGCGCGCGCCAACTCCACACCTAGGTAAAAAGCATGGGAAGCATCATTATCTACTTTCAAGTGTGGATAAAGTGCAAAGGGATTCCGCCCTGTGTGTAGACCATCGCGATTATAAACATGTAAGCCCGCCTCGCTCACTTGAATGCGAAAACTTGGGTCTTTAATTAGCAATGCAATTTCATTAATTTCTTCAGTGCTATAAGTAAATGGCCGTCTGTCATGTAAAGCTAAAAGACCGTTACTATAACCACGCGGCAGCCTGTCATCACGTTTTGCTGCATACATCATCCGCCTCGCTATATTGGCTTCAGCAACCGCATTTACTGCATGCGGACTTACTGATGTAACTAAAACCGCATAAATATCAAGTTCACTAATAATGCCAAATAACAGTGCATTAATACCAGTCGTATCAGCATCTGTAAGCTCAGTTAAATTTCCTACGCCCATCATGATTTTAATGTCAGGATATTTTTTACGTAATTTTTGGTACCGTACAATTGAATGAGTGAGCCCAAAGTGAATGGGGTCTAGAATCGCATCAGCAATAAACGGCTTACCTGCTTTTAAGCATGCGTCAATAGCACGATAAAGTGATGGCAGGCTATGTGGTTTAGCAGGAATTAATATAGGCGTAGCATTAACTTCATGCGCCACCCATAATGTTTTTTCTGTAAGACTTAGTAAAAAATCTGCACCTGCATGTCCCGCAGTTAGCAAATCATCGGTATTAAGAGAATCGACACTTACCTGAAAATTTAAGGCTTTAAGCGCTTTCACTGTATCCGCTAAGTGTGAAAAAGGTACGGCCGGCAGGCAACCTAAATCAATCACATTAGCGCCTTGCGTTTGATAAACTTCTGCTTTTTTAATAATGTCAGCAATACTTAAGAATGGCGCATCGACAATCTCAGCAAAAATTTGTACACTATAGTCACTTAAATCTGGCGCAACACCAGCATGGCCAAAATACTGTGGAAGATCCTTTAAATCTGCTGGCCCTCGCTCTACTGGCACACCATATTGCGCCTCTAATTGGCTTAAATCACCTTGGCAAAGACCGGGCAAAATAATCTTATCAGCATCACCCGCCTCCTTGAGCCGACGCGCAATTAAATCTGGCGTCATCAACGCAGCAACAGATACCCCAATTTGCTGAATGCGATATTTGAATGGTGGTGTTTTTGGATTATTTTGCACTTCATCTAAAACTTTTTTTAGACTTTTTTCTGCAAGTTTACCTGTTAAAAAAAGCAAATTGTCAGCCATAAGAACTAACCTGTAGCTTGAGTAACTGCAAGTCGAAGTGCTTGTAACCTAGCTTGCACCTGCGCGTTTAAGGCACACATATTATCGACAACAGTAGTCGCTTCAAAGGTTTTAATTTTATCGATATTCTCTAAATCAATTTTGCGCGGATAAACTTTTACCAGGTTGTCTCTAGGCGCTTCAGACTCTAGCTCGGAGGCTGTATCACATGCAAAAACTATGCTTGGTACGCGGGTTTTACCTGCTTGCGCGTAAAGATTGGTGACTAAGTTATCGGAGATGCCATAAACCATTTTGGCAATGGTGTTTGAGGTAGCTGGCGCGATGATTAAGCTATGATAACGGCCTTGATAAAACAATTCCACAGGCACGCTGCTGGCAGTTTTATCTTGATAAACCTTGCCAACATTATGCTTGTAGCCGTACTGCTGCAATACTTCAGCCGCGGCTTTACTTAAAAATAAATCTACGTCTTGTAACGTATGAATAATGTCTATGCACTCTCTTAAATAATGCCCTGAACCTGTAATTGCCCAAGCAAGGCGTTTATTCGAGAAGCTATTCATCCGCTAAGATTAAGCAAATGGATGACGTAAAACAATGGTCTCATCACGTTCAGGACCGGTAGATACGATATCTACTGGTACGCCGCAAAGCGTTTCTAAGCGTTTAAGATAATTTTGTGCTGCTTTTGGTAAACCATCCCAAGTTTTAACACCAAAGGTGTTATCACTCCAGCCCGGTATCGTTTCGTAGATAGGGATGCAGCGCGCAACATCATCAGCGCCTATTGGTAGCAAATCTAAATGTTTTCCGTCTAAAGTGTAGCCAGTACAAATATTCAATTCTTTAATGCCATCTAGTACATCTAACTTTGTAATGCATAAGCCAGTAAGGCCGTTAATCATGGCTGATCGACGAAGTGCTGCAGCGTCAAACCAACCACAACGGCGTTTACGTTTAGTCACAGTGCCAATTTCCTGACCTTTGACTGACATTTGATTGCCTGGGCAATTGTCAGAGTCTATGTCTAATTCGCTTGGGAATGGACCGCCGCCAACGCGTGTGGTGTAAGCCTTAGTGATACCTAAGACATAATGCAACATGTTTGGACCAACGCCTGTACCCGCTGCCGCTTGGCCTGATACACAGTTACTTGAAGTAACGTACGGATAAGTACCGTGATCTATATCTAATAAGGTGCCTTGCGCACCTTCAAACAATAAGTTTTGGCCGGCGGCATTCGCTGCATATAAAGCAGCAGATATATCAGCCACCATTGGTTTGAGTAAATCGGCTTTTTGCAGTGCAGAATCTAATTGCTGATTAAAATCAACCGCTTCAGCACCTAAATATTGAGTCAGTACGAAATTGTGATAATCCAATACATCACGTAACTTTTCACTGAATTGCTCAGGATAGAATAGATCGTAAAGACGCAAAGCTCGACGCGCAACTTTATCTTCATAGGTCGGACCTATGCCCTTACCTGTCGTGCCAATTTTTTTATCTGTACCACGCTTTAGTTCGCGCGCAACGTCTAAACGAACATGGTAATCTAAGATTAACGGACAACCTGAGCTTACTTTCAAACGACTTCTAACATCTAGACCATCTTTTTCAAGTGCGTCAATTTCAAACAGTAAATGTCCAGCATCAAGCACTACACCGTTGCCGATATAGCAATTCACACCAGTGCGAACAATACCTGAAGGAACAAGATTAAGTTTGTAAACACGCTGCGCATCGCCTTGACCTACTACAAGTGTATGACCAGCATTATGACCGCCTTGAAAACGCACTACGCCTTGGGCGTGGTCTGTAAGCCAATCAACAATTTTACCTTTACCTTCATCGCCCCATTGCGTACCAATAACGACGACATTTTTTGCTGTGCTGGTTTTATTTACTAGGTTGTTTGCCATAACGTTTACTTTATAATTTTAATTTTATGTTGTTTATTTAATGCATTTATTTACAAGCGAATACTTATTGAATCGTTGCCTGTTGAGATTTAAATCCCCTGACGGCTAAATCTTTTTAAATGCTATCTACATGCCATCCGGCATTGTAATGCACCAACTTCCTATCGAAATTTAATTCTTCACAATTTGCTTCTATACCTGCTAGTGCCTGAATAACGACAATGCCCTCAGCCCTCAGCGTAGCAATTTTAGCCGCTAAACTTAGATCATCACTAGCCGGCGCTATAATTACCTTGACAGGCTGTGCTGGCGGTAATGCAGTGACTACTCCGCGCAAATCTAAACTGAATCCTGTTGCTGGGCGCGCACGACCAAATGCCTGACCTACTTCATCATACCGACCACCCAGTGCTAACGGGCCTTTATAACCTTGCGCATAAGCCGCAAATACCATACCACTATGGTAATGATAACCACGCAGTTCGCTTAAATCAAAACTGACCGTTACACCTAAATCTTTTAGCGCAGAGCTAACTTGATGCAAACTTGCTAATGCTGACTGTATTACTGGAGTTGCTGGCAATAACTGAGCCGCTTTATCTAATATTGAAGCATCACCATTTAGCGTGGTTAAGTTTATTAGAGCTTCACGTGTGACTCTATCTAAATTTTTTGTAAGCGATTTAACCGAAGATTGATCTTTACTTTGTAGCGCGGCATATAAGTCTTGCTCTAGCTCGGTGTCGATCTTACTTGATTCGATTAAGCTACCAAAAATATTAACATGACTAAAGTCGATATGCACTTGCTCAACACCAATGGCTTGCAAGGATTTAATCAGCAAACGTTGAATCTCAATATCGCTATCTACGCCAGCATGACCATATAATTCAGCGCCCAATTGTAGAGGTTCTCGCGTTTGTGCCAAACCATCCGGCTTAGTACGCAATACGCTACCGGCATAGCATAAACGTGTAATACCTTGATGATTGAGCAAATGTGCATCAATTCTTGCCGCTTGTGGCGTCATGTCAGCGCGAACACCCATCAATCTACCGGTGAGCTGATCAACCACTTTAAATGTCGCTAAGTCAAGATCATGGCCTACGCCAGTTATCAAAGATTCCATATATTCCAGCATTGGTGGAATTACATACTGATAACCATGCACTTTAAATAAATCTAACAAAGTACGACGTAAGGTTTCAATGCGAGCGGCTTCTGCAGGCAAGACATCTTCAATATATTCTGGGAGCAACCAATTACGCATTTTTTATCTTCAGTAACTTAAATTATTCAGGAATTGCTTGAATTTCTTAGATTTCACTTACATTTAAAACTACTAGCTTAACCACATAATAAGCAAACCGCCAATAATCGACATTAAGCCAATAAAGCGCAACTGCCCATCTTTGAAGGCTATCATGCGCTTAAAACTTTCACGCCAAACTTGCGGCAACAACAGCGGCAACAGACCTTCTAGCACTAGCATTAAACCTAGAGCGGTTAACAATGACCTCAACAAACGCTTAATCTACTTCTTAGCAGGACTACGCATATACTTAAAAAAGTCTGAGCTTGGATCTAGCACCATCACATCACTCTTGTTCTTAAAGCTATTTTTGTAAGCTTCAGTGCTCCGGTAAAAAGCATAAAACTCAGGATTTTTACTATAAGCTTGATTGTAGATTGCGGCGGCAGAAGCATCACCCTCGCCTTTAGCTTTTTGTGCATCACGATAAGCCTCAGCAATAATTACTTCACTTTGCTTATCAGCATCCGCACGAATTTTTTCAGAAGCTGCAGAACCTTCAGAGCGCAATTGGTTAGCAATACGCTTACGCTCAGCAATCATACGATCAAACACCGATTTACTAATATCTTCTGAGTAATCGACGCGTTTCAAACGCACATCAACAACTTGTATACCCATTTGACGAGCTTCTAAGTCAGCGCTTTTTCGTAAGCTATCCATCACCGCATTACGCTCACCGGCGATGACATCATGCACCGTACGTTTACCAAACTCAGCACGTAACCCAGCATTAACAACGTTAGACAGCCTATTTTCAGCGGCAGATTCGCCACCTTCTTTAATCGAAACATAATATTTTGCAGGATCGATGATGCGCCATTTTACAAAAGAATCAACCAGCATATATTTGTTTTCACTGGTATTAAACTTGGCTGGCTCTTCCCAATCAAGCGTAACGATACGGTTATCAAAAATCTTTAAATCTTCAATAAAGGGTAATTTAAAATAAATGCCAGGTTCTTTTTTTACAGAAACAATTTCACCAAGACGCTTAACCACAATGAATTGCGTTTGATCTACCGTGAATACAGAAGTAGATAGCAGTAAAATTAATACAACACCGACAAAAAGAATACTCGTTAAATTTTTCATTATATTTCGCCTATCTACTTTCTCTATCACGGCTACGGAAAGCATCTCGTGTGCGGTCAACTGGTATTTCAGCGGCAGCAGGTGCCGCTTGCGGATTTAGCGACTGTAAAGATTGTGACTGCTGTGGTGCTGCAGCTGAATTTGAATTCATCAACTTATCTAACGGCAAATACAACATACTGCCGGCTTTTTGATCGACTACCACTTTACTGACGCTAGATAAAATTTGCTCTTGTGCATCTAAATATAAACGTTGACGCGTTACATCAGGCGCCTTGATATATTGCGCCAATATTTGCTCAAAACGACTAGCGTTACCTTTTGCTTCGCTTTCAATTTTCAACTTATAGCCTGCTGATTCCGCTAGCAATCGCGAAGCCTTACCACGTGATTTAGGAATCACATCATTCGCGTAGGCCTGACCTTCGTTCACTTGACGCTGATTATCTTGGTTAGCACGGTTTACATCTTCAAACGCCTCTTGCACTTGCTCTGGCGGTTGTGCGCTTTGTAATGACACGCTGATAATATGCACGCCAGTTTTGTAGTTATCCAAAATAGTTTGCATGCGCTGGGAAGTATCTGCCAAGCCTTTTTGCAATAAATCATCTAACTTATTCTTGCCCACCACTTCACGAATAGCTGACTCTGCCGCAGACATTACCGCGCCATCGGTGTCACGATTGTTAAATAAATAGTGCTTCGCATTATTTAAGTTATATTGCACCGCAAACTGCAAATCAATGATGTTTTCATCTTCGGTTAGCATCAGCGCTTCCCTAGGTTGCTTAGTTTTACCGCCGCCACCTTCACCGTTTGTTCTGTAGCCAACTTCCAGCCTGCGCACTTGCTCCATGTTCACCACTGTGACTTTTTCAATAGGATATGGAAAATGCCAGCGTGGGCCAGGCTCAGTTGTTTCATCAGCCATTTTACCAAAACGTTGCACGACCCCTTTCGAGCCTGAATCAACTAAATAAAATCCAGTCGCTAGCCAAATGAGGAATATGACTGCCAATATAGGCAGGATAGGGAAATCAATACCACCCAAACTAGTACCATTTGGTTGATTATTAGATTGCTTACCGCCACCTTTACCAAATAAGGTATTGATTTTACGGCTTAAATCGCGCATCACTTGGTCCAAATCTGGCGGGCCTTCATTGTTACGCTGTCCCCAACCGGGAAATTTAATCATGCAAAACTCCAATTAATAAAGCGACGACGATTAAGCATAAGCACGTTCTTCAGTACTTTGCTTTTGTAAATATTCATAATGTTCGGCCATGGCTAACCTTAAAAGGTCCATTCCTTCGCCAGTTTTGGCTGAAACATGTAGGCTTGTAATTCTACCATATTCATCACGCCCAATTGAAGGCTGCAGACCGACCCGATCAATTTGGTTATGCACTAGAATCTGCGGCACATTGGCCGCACCTATCTCTTCCAACACTTTATTTACCTGCGTGATTTGTTCATCGCGATTAGTGCTAGCGGTATCAACAATGTGTAGCAACAAATCAGCTTGCACGGCCTCTTCCAAGGTTGCGCCAAAGGATTCAACCAAAGCATGCGGCAAATGCTTAATAAATCCAACCGTATCGGAAATCACTACTGATCCGCAACCTTCAATGTAAGTCTTGTGCGTGGTTGTGTCTAAGGTAGCAAACAATTGATCCGCCACGTAAATATCAGCCTTTGTCAGACGATTAAAAACTGTCGATTTTCCTGCATTAGTATAACCAACCAACGATACCGTCATTACCTTAGAACGTTTACGCGCTCGACGCTGCATGCCACGTTGCGCTTTTAGTTTAAGTAACTTTTCACGTAACTGGTTAACACGGTCTCGCAACATACGACGGTCAAGCTCAAGCTGCGTCTCACCGGGACCACCGCGCACACCAATACCACCTTTTTGGCGCTCTAAGTGAGTCCATCCGCGCACTAAACGGGTAGACAAGTGCTCCATCTGCGCCAGCTCAACCTGCAACTTACCTTCATGACTCTGTGCGCGCTGACTGAATATGTCCAATATCAAACCAGTTCTATCAACGACTCGAGCTTGTAAAAGTCGCTCTAAATTACGCTGCTGTGAGGGAGAAAGATCGTGGTTAAAAATAGCAATATCCGACTCACTGGCTTGCATCATTTGCTTTAACTCATCCGCTTTACCGCTGCCAATAAAAAGTTTCGCATCCGGCTTAATACGCTTACCTTCGATCGTGCCGCGTATGAATAGACCCGCGCTGAGACTTAATTGACGAAGCTCATGTAGACTTTCTTCGTAATCAGTATCGCCAAAATTGATGCTGACCAATATAGCCGCTTCGCCACCACTTGGTCGTTCAAACAAATCTTTCAATGGTTATTCGACCTGCTGTTTCATTAACGGCTTACTCTTCAGCTTCAGGCTGAGAAATTGTAACCATACGTGCTGGTACGATGGTAGAAATTGCATGCTTATAAACCATTTGTGTTACGGTATTTTTAAGCAAAATAACATATTGATCGAACGAATCAACTTGACCTTGAAGTTTAATACCGTTGACTAGATAGATAGATACAGCAACATGCTCTTTACGTAATGCGTTAAGAAATGGGTCTTGTAACATTTGCCCTTTGGGGTTCATGGTGTCTCCTATTGTTTGGAGTTAAATAAATAAATCTTAACACTGGCAAAATTACCAGCATTACCGTTGTGTGACCGAATCCATACATTTCGTTCACTATATTGCTGAATATTTACCCAGCTAACCAATTTAGTGAAATTCTTTAACCTACACATATCGCTAACTATACAACCTAGATTATAGAAGTTGAGGCTAGTTTAAATATTTCAATAGTAAATTCAGCGCCTAATTGAAATATTTTAAAAGTTAAAATATGTAAAACTAGTTAATCGCAAAATTAATTCTAGCCAAAACTTCATCCTTACCCAACAAAGCCATCACTTGATCAATACTTGGCGACTGGGCAATGCCTGTTAACGCCACCCTTAGAGGCATCGCAACTTTAGGGAATTTCAATTGATAATGAGTAACTACCTCATTAATCGCATTATGAATCATCTCTGCCTGCCAATCTATTGGCGCGAGCAGGCCGAGCAAAGTTGCTAGTACAGGCTTAATATCGGCATTGAGATGCTTTTCACTTGCCGCGACATCAAACACCGGTTTTTGATAAAAGTAAGCAATACTGCTTGCAAGCTCATTCAACGTGTTGATGCGCTCTTTATACAAATCAATCACGGCAGGTAAATTACCTTGCTCAACGATAGTAATATTTAATTTGCTCAGACGCTTGCTAATATCAGTCACAAGATAAGCATTATCTGCCTGCTTAATGTAGTGAGCATTTATCCAATTAAGCTTTTCTGTATTGAATTGTGCTGCTGAAGGCGTGATATGGTCAAGATCAAACCACTCAGCAAACTGCTGCATGCTGAACACTTCATCATCACCGTGACTCCAACCTAATCGCGCTAAATAATTCAACACCGCTTCTGGCAAGTAACCATCATCATCATATTGCATCACACTGACCGCGCCATGACGCTTAGACAATTTCTGTCCATCACTACCCAAAATCATAGACAAATGGGCATATTGCGGGACTTTTATAGCGCTATCAATTTCGGCTAACGCCATCAGCATATTAATTTGACGCGGCGTATTGTTAACGTGATCGTCACCGCGTATGACTTGGGTAATGCCCATATCGCTATCATCTACCACCACACAAAAATTGTAGGTTGGTGTTCCATCTGCCCGAGCGATAATTAAATCATCCAGTTCAGCATTCGCGATTTCAATGCGACCTTTAACTAAGTCGTCCCATACCACTACGCCTTCTTGTGAATTTTTAAAGCGAATAGCAGGCTTAACATCTTGCGGAATCGCTGGCAATACTTTATTGGCTTCTGGACGCCATTTACAGTCGTAACGAGGTTTTTGTTTGTTTGCCATTTGCTGCTCACGCAAAGCATCAAGCTCATCCTTACTGCTGTAACAATAATAGGCGCTGCCAGCGTCTAACATAGTTTGAATCACTTGCTTGTAGCGATCCATTCTTTGCATTTGATAAAAAGGGCCTTCGTCATAATCTAGCCCCAGCCAATGCATACCATCCAATATCGCTTGCACCGCCTCCGGTGTACTACGAGCAACATCGGTATCTTCAATACGCAGTATAAATTGACCGCCATGTTTTTTAGCAAAAGCCCATGAAAACAATGCGGTGCGGGCGCCTCCAATGTGTAGGAATCCGGTAGGACTAGGGGCAAATCTGGTACGAACAATCATAATTTAACAATACAAAAAGTTTAAAACAATGCAAACATTTTACCATGCACATCCGCTTTGCTCTAAATAGTAATAAAGCTTTAAATCAAATGTAGTCATCACTTATTGCGCAGCTTGAGCCTGCCATCCGCCGCCTAGCGCTTTAAAGAGTGAGACCGTAGCTGCCAGCCTAGCTTGACGACTCTGAATAAAAGCTAAAGCATTATCGTTATAAACACGCTGTGCATCCAACACCTCCAGATAGCCTGAATAACCAGATTTATAACGATTTTCAGAAATGTCTAACGCTTTTTTAGCCGTCGACTGACTTAAATTAAGCGCAGTTTCGCGCTCGGTATTCTGTCTTAAATTTACCAAAGCATCATTTACTTCTCGAAAAGCGTTCTGAATCGCCGCTTCATAAGTGACTAGCGTTTGCTTCTGCTTAGCATTTACTTGACTAATACGAGCGGTATTTTTACCCGCATCAAAGATTGGTAAATATAAATTCACACCACCAGTCCATATTCTCGCGGCAGAATTCAATATATCGCCTAAAGCCAAACTTTCCCCGCCCATGTTAGCGGTCAGTGAAATAGTTGGGTACAAAGCAGCCTTAGCTACGCCTATATTCGCGTTTGCGGCAATCATTTGCTCCTCAGCTTGGCGAACATCTGGCCGCGCTTCTAATAAGCTTGAAGGTAAGCCTGACGGTGGTATTGGCGGAATCGGCATCAGACTGATATCCGCTGCAACGATATTCAAATCCAATATGCCAGTCAACACTGAGAGCTGATGCAAACTCAACGCACGAAGCCTAATCAACTCAGCTAATTGCGCGCGCATATTTGCACTGGCCACTTCCGCTTGGTAAACATCTAGTGCAGAGGCCACACCACTTTCTAGACGACGTTTGGTTAATTCTAGACTTTCATTGCGACTTTTTGAGTTGGATTGCGTCAAATTGATTTGCGCTTCTAAACTACGTAACAGCAAGTAATTGCTTGCTACTAAGCCAGTTAGTGATAACTTAACTGTCTCTTTTGCATAACGGCTAGCCAAAGCCTGCGCACGGGCGGACTCTTTAGCACGCTGTAACTTACCCCAAAAATCGAGTTCAAATGAGGTGCCAAACTGTCTTTTATAGTTGCTACGTGGATTAATTAGCGCAGGGTTAGCACCCACAGCGGTCACCCTAGTGCGGCTGCTGTTCATATTCAAATCGACTTGTGGAAATAGTGCCGCACCGACTTCCTGCATGACAGCATCAGCCTCTTCAATTCGCGCCACAGACAATTTAATATCAGTATTGTTTTGCAAAGCATTGCTAATTAAATCGTTCAGCTTTTGATCTTGATACAAGGTCCACCAAGTATTAGATACTTCCGTGGCCGCTTGATTTGCAACTTCAGCATATTGTGCAGGTAACGGCAATAGCGGACGTTGGTAATCAGGACTAACAGACTTACAGCTTGCTAGTAAAACTGCAGCGACAGCGACACAAACCAGTCTAATTTTAGCGTGTTGAACGAGGTTGGAATTTAACTGCTGCATCATACGGTTTCCTTAGAATGATCTACTTCTGGTACTAAGCCCTTGTCATGATGTTTTCTATCTACGTGAGTATTGCTCAACCAAGTAAAAAACAAGGGGATGAATATCGTAGCCACAAAAGTCGCTAATATCATGCCGCCAAAGACTCCGGTTCCCATTGAACGACGTGCTGCAGCGCCTGCACCAGAAGCAAACACCAAAGGCACGATGCCTAATACAAAAGCCATTGAAGTCATGACTATGGGTCGGAAGCGCATTCTTGCAGCCTCTAAAGCCGCTTGCGCTACTGGCATGCCAGATTCCATTTTTTGGCTAGCAAATTCTACAATTAAGATCGCATTTTTGGCGGCTAGGCCGACCAAGGTAATCAAGCCAATTTGAAAGTAAATATCATTCGGCATGCCGCGTAATAGTACCGCCAATAAAGCCCCAGCCAAGGCAAATGGTACGGCCATAATCACGGCTAGTGGTAAGGCCCAGGTTTCAAACTGTGCAGCTAAAATCAAAAACACCATAATAATCGCAAATCCGAAGGCATATATGGCCGCAGAGCCTGTGCGTTTTTCTTGATAAGCTTGGCCAGTCCAGGCAATCTGGTAACCATCTGGTAGATTTTCCGCAGCAATTTTTTCCACCATACTAATAGCCTCTCCAGAACTCATGCCAGGCGCACCACCGCCCAACACTTTTGCCGACAACAGACCGTTATAACGCTCTAATTGCTCGGCACCAACCACATGGCTAATTTTACTTAATGCAGAGAGTGGAATCATCTGTCCTTTATCTGAGCGCACATAGACTTTACCTAAATCTTCTGCTTTCATGCGGTACTCAGCTTCTGCTTGTAACTGCACTCGGTAAGTTCTGCCAGATTTATTAAAGTCGTTCACATATAAGGAGCCCATTGTGCTTTGTAAGGTGGCATAAATATCAGCTACCGGCACACCCAAGGAAATCGCTTTTGCTTCATCAACTTCTACAAATAACTGCGGTACCGTTGGACGGAAGAAAGTATTGATGCCAGCTAAGCGCTTTTCCACTTTTAAAGCATCGGTAAAATTGTTTACCACTGCTGACAAATGCATAGGATTAGAATCACTGCGACTTTGGACATACACTTCAAACCCACCAGAACTACCTAAGCCTCGAATCGCTGGCGGATTAAAAGCAATCGCCAAACCATCAGGCTGCTGCATGCCTATACCGAATAACTTTTTAACAATATCATCAGCTGTTGTTTCACGTGCCGCCCAATCTTTTAAACGCACAAACATAGTTGCCGCACTGGTTTTGTTGCCACCGCCAATTAAATCAAAACCGTTCACAGCAAACTCATGCGCCACTGCCGGATCTTTTGAGATTGCAGAACGCACAGCTTCCGTTGTTTTAGTCGTGCGACTTAAAGTCGCGCCATCTGGCATAATGACTGCGGTGACCACATAACCTTGGTCTTCGGCAGGGACAAAACTACCTGGCACACTTCTAAGCAACACCACCACTAAACCAATAATTACAGCAAATACCACAGTGCCTATCACTTTATGATGCAAGGTTAAATTAACAGTGGCCGAATAAAAGCTAGTTAATTTTTCAAAACCACGGTTAAATGGTTTAAAGAATTTAGATTCAGTATGGACTGATTTTAATAATATGGCACACAAAGCGGGTGTAAGTGTTAGAGCGACAATGCCAGAAATGACCACCGCAACTGCAACCGTTACGGCAAACTGACGATACATTTCACCGGCAATACCACCCAAGAATGCGACAGGCACAAACACTGCACAAAGTACCAATACAATTGCCACCACAGCGCCTGATACTTGTTCCATAGACTTAACAGCTGCCAACATAGGCGACAGTTTTTCTTCCGTCATCAATCGTTCAACGTTTTCTAGCACGACAATCGCGTCATCCACCACAATGCCGATAGAAAGCACCATAGCAAAGAGTGTTAGCGTATTAATAGAAAAACCGAATATCCACAAACCAGCAAAAGTACCAATTAATGAAATAGGCACGGCAATCAGCGGTATCAGCGTCGCGCGCCAACTTTGTAAGAATAGATAAACGACTAAAACTACCAATAGCATAGCCTCACCCAGCGTTTTCAATACCTCAGTGATGGATGATTTTACAAAATCACTAGTGTCATAAGGTACTTCCCAATCGATGCCTTCAGGGAATCTTTGCTTAAGCTCGGTCATTTTTGCTTTAATAGACTTTGCTGTTTCCAGTGCATTGGCGCCTGTTTGCAAGAAAATAGGAATTCCTGTTCCTGGCAAACCATCTAAAGTGGTTCGTACGTTATAGCTTTGTGAGCCTAATTCAATCCGCGCCACATCTTTTAGATACAGCACACCACGCGGACCATCTGCACGAATAATAATATTGCCAAATTCACTAGGCTCAATCAGGCGACCTTTGGCCGTGACCGTGTAAACAATTTGCTGCGAGGAAGGTGACGGCTCTTGACCGATTTTACCCGCAGCATATTGGGCGTTTTGTATGCGAATCGCATTGGCTATATCTGTTGTAGTAACACCTAGCTGCGCCATGCGATCTGGGCGTAGCCAAATTCGCATAGAATAATCTTGCGCGCCAAAAATACTAGCATCGCCTACACCTTTAATGCGCTTAAGTTCATCCAGCACATTCAACGTGGCATAATTACTCAAATATAGTGGATCATATTTTTTGAGCTTATCGGTCAACATCACCACTAACAAAATATCGTTTGAGCGCTTTTGTACTACTAAACCAGTTCTACGAACTTCATCTGGCAGGCGTGGCAAAGCGATATTTACACGGTTGCTGACATTAAATGTCGCTTGATTAACATCGGTACCTACTTCAAAAGTGGCAGTAATGGTCAATGTGCCACTAGAATCGGCACTAGAGTTAAAGTACAGCAAGCCTTCCACACCACTTAACTGCTCTTCGATAGGCGCAGCAACTGTTTTTGAAAGTGTATCTGCACTTGCGCCGGGGTAAGTGGCTGTAATCAACACGGTGGGCGGTGCAATCTGTGGATATTGCGCAATCGGCAATTTAAGCGCAGCAGCTAATCCTGCCAGCACAATAATGATGGACAAAACGCTGGCAAAAATAGGCCGTGTAATGAAAAATTTAGTCATGTTGAATCTCGCTTAAGCTTATTTTGTTACTTTATATAAGGCTTACTTTGTGTATGCTTTTGTGGCGCTAAAGCCTAAATAGTCACGACTGATTTAGCCGCTCTCTTAATAACATCAGAGGTCTTATGCGCAGACGGTGCCTTTTCAAATGGATGTGGCGCAATCGCAGCGGCTGGGTGTAATTTAATAATATTATCTACGATGACTTTTTCTCCAGCCTTTAGGCCGCTTAATACCACCCAGTTCTTACCGACCCAATTACCCGTAACGATAGGCGTTACTACCGCCTCATTCTTGTTGTTTGCGACATACACGAATCGACCCTGATCGTTAGTCATTACCGCAGTTTGCGGCACTACAAAAACGCCATTTTGTTGGCCTGTAGTCACTCGAACGCGTACAAACTGACCTGGCAGTAAATGCTTATCATCATTGTTGAAAGTTGCACGCAATTGCTGTGTACCTAATTGAGGATCTATACCACTGGCAGCAAAATTCAACTTACCTTTCTGTGCATACTCTTGACCATCAGGCAATAATAAACGCACCTCTTTAACGTTCGCCTGTGTTAAATGTCCACCCAATTGCGCAATTTCACTATCTGATAAACTAAATCGTACCCAAATCGGTGTAATTTGAATCACCTTGGTGAGTAAACTGGTATTTGCGTTCACTAAAGCACCTTCAGAAAATTCAAATCTACCGGCAATGCCTGATAAAGGGGATGTGACTGTTGTATAGGATAAATTAAGCTCCGCTTCACGTACACTAGCGGCATATTGTGCAAGGGATGCACGCGCTAACGCATTATCAGACCTAGCATTATCAGATTCACGCTTGCTAATAGACTGTGAACTTAGTAAACCATCCAAACGTTCTGCTTCACGCTGCGTTTGCTCTACTCGTGCTTCTTGTTGAGCCAATTGCGCTTTCGCATTTGCAAGAGCAATCTGAAATGGCAGCGGATCGATCAAAAACATGGCTTGACCGACTTTAATTGGCGCGCCTTCTTCAAAAAGTTTTTTAAGTAGGATTCCGCCAACGCGAGGGCGAATCTCCACTTCTTTAGCGCCTTCAGTTTGTGCAACTGTTTCAGCACTAATAGGGACACTGGTAGCTTCTAGCTCAATGACACTAACTGACATTGCAGACATCTTGCCATTTTGTGCAGCAGAGTCATCTCTCTTGCCACAGCTCATTAAGGCCAAACTGGCTATTAGCGCAGCAGTGGTCAGCTTTACGCTGAACATAACTGGCGCGGATGAGAATGTTTTTACTTGTTTTTGTTGCACATTACTGTTAATCATCATTAATTACTCCAAGCCTTTAATTACGATATGCTTCTAATTTTGCAGTGTTTTTTTAGTTAAACTTGCTAAATAGCACTTGCTTACATACACATTTGTATGTATATTATATACAAACAAACATGTATGTATATAGGTTTTTATGAATACGTCTATAAATCTCAGTAATAATGTAGATGATGGCTTATTTAAGCTAAACGAAAACATTAAATGACAACTCAAAAAAGTTTAAGCGAACGCTCATGGTAAGAAAAACTAAAGAAGATGCAGAGTTGACACGCAGGCGTATTATTGAAGCCGCACGTGCGGTCTTTCTCGCGCGTGGCGTCAGCCGCTCTACTTTAGAGCATATTGCAAGCCATGCCGAAGTCACTCGTGGTGCGGTGTATTGGCATTTTAAAAATAAAACTGAAATTTTTCATGCTATTCGTGAGCAAGTTTTTTTACCGTTGATAGATCGAATGGACGACACATTAACCGTGCAAGGCAATGAAGATCCTCTGACACAGATTGAGAATAGCCTGTGCGACACCATCAATGAATTGAATGAAAATATTGAAATGCGTCAGACATATGAAATCATGATGATTAAGTGCGAATATGTTGATGAGTTTGCCACGGTATTGCAGCAAATACTCAGCAACTGTTCACATATTACCGAAAAAATCCAACTCGCTTACGAACGAGCCGAAGCTCAGCAATTATTGATTGGCAAAAACAGTCCGCGTACACTAGCGGTCGATACTCATTTATTCTTTAGTGGCCTACTGCACATGTGGGTTAAAGACTTCGATGGCAGCAGATTTCGCTTTCAAGCGACAGATTTGATTAAATCGCATATCAATCTGCGTAGAAAGTAACCATAAATCTAGCAACGGCTTGTTAATCAGCAATAGTGACGATAATATAGATAGTAATTCTAACTAGGAAGCTAATGTGAATATTCATACAGGTGAAATTTACGGCAAGCAGACCGCAAATAAGTTTGTTATGTATAACGTCATTAAAGTTAGTAAGGGGGGGAATGCCAACCAAGCATTAGTCACCTTACAGAATATTGATAATCCGCTCAGCTTTTTTGAAGCGACCACGCAAAAATTATCCGCTACGGGTTATATAAGGATTAGCCAAACCCCTTTTATTGACTTAGTACCAACTACAGTCAAACGTAACAAAGCCGCAAGAAAGCCTAGCCGCTGCCCACTTACATATGATTTTTTAGAAGCGCGTGCAGATAGCGAAAGACCCGCACCTATATTGCCAGATTTATTTAGCTGATTTTTCTATACGCTAACTTAAAATTCAGCCAAAATCCTAAAACATCGAGACTCAGCTTCACTAGACCTGCATCAGAAGCTAAATGCACTAATCTCTAGGTGGACCGCCCCATAAATCATGGCCATCCGCTTTTGTAATTTGCACTTCTACGAAATCACCTGGACTTAAGCCTTCAGCATCATCCAAATAAACTACACCATCAATCTCAGGCGCATCCGCTTTGGTACGTCCTATCGCTTCAAAACTACCACCATCTAACTGATTAACTTCATCGACTAAAACAGTTTGCATAGTGCCGATTTTAGTTTGAAGCTTTGCCGCGCTAATACGCTCTTGCACTTCCATAAATCGAGCTAATCGCTCTTGTTTAACCTCTTCCGGCACATGATCTGGTAGCTCATTGGCTTTTGCCCCATCTACCGCAGAGTAAGTAAAGCAGCCCACTCTATCCAACTGAGCCTCTTCTAAAAAGTCCAACAGCATTTTAAAGTCCTCTTCAGTTTCACCTGGAAAGCCTGCAATAAATGTACTGCGCACGGTAATGTCTGGGCAAATTTCACGCCAAGCTTTGATGCGTGTAAGATTATTTTCAGCATGCGCTGGACGTTTCATGGCTTTAAGAATACGTGGGCTAGCATGCTGGAACGGCACATCCAAGTAAGGCAAGATCAAGCCATCGGCCATTAATGGAATCACTTCATCCACATGCGGGTACGGATAAACATAATGTAAACGCACCCAAACACCCAATTCGCTCAAGGCCTGACTAAGCTCGGTCATACGTGTTTTAACTGGGCGACCATTCCAAAATCCCGGGCGATATTTAACATCAACGCCATAAGCCGAAGTGTCTTGCGATATGACTAAAATTTCTGAAACGCCGGCATTGACTAAATTTTCAGCTTCGTTCATGACTTCGCCAATCGGGCGACTCACTAAATCACCGCGCATACTTGGAATAATGCAGAAACTGCAACGATGGTTACATCCTTCTGAAATTTTCAAATAAGCATAATGACTAGGCGTTAAGCGTATGCCTTGTGGTGGCACTAAGTCTAAGAATGGCTCGTGCAATTTAGGTAAATTTGCGTGTACGGCAATCATTACTTCTTCCAACGCGTGCGGGCCAGTGACCGCTAGTACACTAGGATGTGCAGCTTCAACCACGCCTTTTTTGGCACCTAAACAGCCAGTAACAATGACCTTGCCATTCTTTTTAATCGCCTCACCTATGGCATCAAGCGACTCTTCAACAGCGCTATCAATAAAGCCGCAGGTGTTAACCACCACTAAATCAGCGTCTTCATAACTACCGGAAATTTCATAGCCTTCTGCACGCAATTGGGTGAGAATACGTTCTGCGTCTGAACCTGCTTTAGGGCAACCTAATGAAACGAAGCCGACTTTTGGATTTGAAATACTCATCAATATTGACCAATCTTTATAATTAAATTGTTAACTTATGTACATTATTGCAATTGCTTGGCTTTACGTTACCGTATTAATGGCGGCTACAGAAAAAACTGTAATAGCTGGCATTTTCACTTTTATATTTTACGGTTTATTACCTTGTGCAATACTTTTATGGATACTTGGTGTCAAGCACCGAAGATTTAAACAGGCAGCTAAACTCAATGACGAAACTTTACTCAAGGACGCTGTGGGCGAACCAGATGGTGCCAACGCCGAGGCCAATGAGTAATACTTGGTTTAAAGTGGCTTTTAATTCTGTACGTTTATGTAAACCTGGAATCAAATCTGCAACGGCCACGTAAAGCAAGCTAGAAGCAGCTAATCCTAGAATAATCGGAATCCAGCTTTGCACATATTGCAAGGCAAAATAAGCCATTAAACCACCAACTAATGTTGCTAAACTGGAAACCAAGTTAAAAATTAATGCCTGTTTTTTACTGTAACCAGAATGTAGTAGAATTAAAAAATCTCCTACTTCTTGCGGAATTTCATGGGCAATAATAGCTAATGCCGTGACCGCACCCAACTTAATATCTGCGGTAAATGCCGCAGCAATCAAAATACCATCAATAAAATTATGAAAAGTATCCCCTATCATAATCATTAAACCACTGCGACCACCATCATGCGCGTGTCCATGTGAATGACTGTGGCCATTACTTAATAGCACGGAAGTTGATGCTGTTGTTGTGGCAACAGCTTTATATTTAACGCTAAACGCTGTTGGCGTATGGCCTAAATCCGTTTGCGGGCAGTTATCCTCAGTATGAATGGCATGCACTTCACAATGATCGCCATGACAATGTCTCCAAATCACTAATTTTTCTAACACAAAAAATAACAGCAAACCAAGTAACAAGGTAGCAGAAACCCTTTCCACATTGCCTGAAATGCTAAATGCGTGCGGTAAAATCTCTAAAAATACCGCACCTAACATTGCACCTATTGCATAACTCACCAACATAGGCACCCAAGTTGTGCGTACACTCAGCGCAAAAAGTGCGGCCAAAGAAACACTGAGCACGCCACCTATAAGACTGGACAATACTATCCACGTCAACGTAGAGAATGGTGCGACGGTATTTGCAAAATTCAGCATGTAATTCTCAAATATTGCATTTAATTAGTCTAAATTTACAAAATAAAGTGTGCATTATAAACGAGCAATCAGTTTGGCGCGATTTATCGCCGACTAAACTATAGATTAAAACATAACTGTAAGTTATGAAGTAGTTTAAGTTATAGTGCGCCTTAAGTTATGGGTCGCCTTAAGTTATATAGCTACTAGCACTTTTAGAAAAGCCAATCCTAAATCAACAACATATAGATGAATAATTCAAACTGCACTAAACGCTTACCGGCACTATTTATTGGTCATGGCAACCCAATGAACGCTATTACAGATAATCCTTATCGTGACGCTTGGTTGGACTTAGGTAAAAATTTGCCACGTCCAAGCGCTATTTTATGTATTTCAGCCCACTGGCAAACCCGTGGCACTCAGGTTTGCATCGCTAATTCACCTAAAACCGTCCATGATTTTGGTGGGTTTCCAGCTAAATTATTTTCCCAGCAATATACAGCACCGGGGGCACCTGAGTTTGCAAACATGCTGTGTGATTTATTTGCCACAGAATCGGTAACAAAAACAGAAAACTGGGGTTTAGATCATGGCGCTTGGACAATATTACAGTCGATCTTTCCAGCGGCAGATGTACCCGTGTTTCAGCTGAGTCTAGATGTTAATTTAGATTTTGCAGGAAATTTTGCATTTGCAAAACACCTAGCAAGCCTGCGTGAACTTGGAATGATGATGATTGCCATTTGCAATATTGCGTCTAATTTAGGCAAGTTAAATCCGTATGGCCCTGTTACAGATTGGGCGCTAAGTTTTAACAATTATATTAAAGAAGCATTAAAAAATGGTAACGATGCTGCGCTGATCAATCTATCCTTCGCTGGAAAATCCGCAAAGTTAGCAGTGCCTACAGGCAGATGAACACTATTTTCCCTTGTTGTACGCTGCGGCAGTACGTCATCCAGAAGACCAGTTAAATTTCATGACAGAATCTTTTGATATGGCTAGCTTGAGTATGCCTAGTGTGATTTATCACTAAGTATTTGAAATACACCAACGCTTAAAACAGCAGAAGAAGATTAAGGCGCTAGCCAAATCATACTCGCCATGCGTCCTGTGACACTGTCGCGCCGGTATGAGAAAAACCGCGTGTCATCGGTATAAGTACAAAAATTCTCATTAACACTTCCGCCGTAAACCAACGTAACGCCTAATTTATTTAAGCGTTGTTGCGCAATTAAATACATATTACACAACCACTTAGCATTTAATTCTTGATCTGCATGCGGCTTGAAAGCCAACGCAGATTGCGTATCTTTAAGGATGAATTGCTGCCTAACATCATCGCCGACCTCAAAAGCATTCGGCCCGATTGCCGGACCTAACCAGGCTAAAATATCCTTTGGGTAAACAGCCATTTTATTGACCGCGGCCTCAATCGCACCGTCACACAGACCGCGCCAACCTGCATGCACCGCGGAAACAACTGTGCCAGCCTTGTCACATAACAATACCGGCAAACAATCAGCGGTCATGGTCACACATACAATATTCGCTTGTGTCGTAAAAGAGGCATCGGCATTTTTCAGACCCGTATTTTTTGCCGCATCAATAACGTCGGTACCATGCACTTGATTGACCCACACAGGCTCACTAGGCAAATATACGCGAAGTAACTGGCGATTTTTGGCAACTACAGAAACATCATCCCCGACATGCGTACCTAAATTTAAGCTCGCATAAGGTGTCTGACTAAAACCACCAATTCGTGTAGTCTGTAGTGTTTTTACATTTGCTGGTGCTGGCCAACTAGGCTTGATAAATTCAAGTTCACGCATGATTACTTATTATGCTTTTTCTTTAGGCGCTAAATCATCACTTTCGTCAAGATCGTCTTCTTCAAGATCACCATCTTCAAGCTCAACGCCATCAAAATCGCCCTCTTCGCTTTCATCATATGCAAAGTCGTCATCAGCTTCATCTTCATAATCTTCATCAGCAAGGTATGGCTCTGTTTGCAAACCACCAAAACTCAACTCAAAATCATCTTCATCGGTACTTGGATCTTCATAACGCATCGCTTCAAGCAGGGCTTTCATATCATCTGCCAGCTCAATTTGCCATTCCATAAACTCATCAGTCTCAGGATGTAACAGGCCAAGCTTAATAGCATGCAATGCTTGGCGATCAAACTTATCAATAGCATCGCGTAGCGTTTGTGTCATGGCACGAATAGGTACAATGCCACGGAAACCATAAACCAAATCGCCTACGATAGGCGCTTTTAGATGTTGCATGTGCACACGTATTTGGTGCGTACGTCCTGTCTCTAAATTACAGCGCATATAAGTCTGAACAGAAAAACGCTCTAGGACTTCATAGCGCGTCACCGCTGCCTTACCATTGCGATTAATCGACATTTTGGTACGTGAGCGCGGGTCACGGCCTATAGGCTGATCAATGACACCATTGCGCCAAATCTGCCCCCAGATAATGCAGCGGTATTCACGCTTAACAGTACGCGCTTGTAACTGACGCACTAAATTAGTTTGAGCGGCTAAAGTTTTTGCTACCACTAATAAGCCGCTAGTATCTTTATCTAGCCGATGAACAATACCTGCGCGCGGCACAGCGTGTAATGCTGGCTCATGAAATAGCAAAGCATTTAATAAAGTACCACTCCAATTACCTGCCGCAGGGTGTACCACCATACCAGCTGGTTTATTCACTACTAAAATATGTTCATCCTCATACACAATATTTAGTGGGATATCTTCAGCGACATAAGCTTGTGTTTCAGGTTTAGCTTGCACTTGGACTAACACTTGCTCACCGCCCCATACTTTAGTTTTAGAAGTAGTGGCATTAGCATCGACAGTCACTAAGCCAGATTTGATCCAAGCTTGTAACCGTGATCGAGAATGGTCCGGTAACATGCGCTGCAATGCAACGTCTAAGCGCAGACCGCCTAAATCATGAGGGATAGTAAGTGCAAGTGTATTGCTAAGAGATTGTGGAGTAGCGTCTATCATCGGTTATAATTATTATTAATTCTTAAAGGTGGTTTCGGCATGAAGTATATCTTAATTTTAATGTTTGCCTTATTACTCAATGCATGTGCGATCTTTGGCAAGCCTACTGAGCTTGATGATACCAAAGGCATGACGGCAGAGCGCATCTATCAAGAAGGTGCCACTAAAATGCTCAGCAAAGACTACGACAAAGCCATAGTCTACTTTGGCAAATTAGAGTCGCGTTATCCTAATGGCCGCTATGCCGCTCAAGCTCAGCTTGAAATAGCTTATGCTCAATATAAAAAACAAGATCCTATTTTATGCTTAGCTGCCGCAGATCGTTTTATTAAATTGCATCCGAATCACCCTAATGTTGATTACGCTTATTACTTAAAAGGCCTAGCCGTATTTAGCGAACGCGGCGTATTAGAAAAACTGACTAAGCAAGAAGTTAGTGACCGTGACCCACGTTCATTACGCGATTCCTTTGTCACATTTAAAGAATTAGTAACGCGTTATCCAAACAGTCGCTATACCAAAGATGCCCAGCAACGCATGGTGTATTTGGCTAACAGCTTATCTGAACATGAGCTACACGTAGCACGCTATTACATGAAACGCCAAGCTTATTTAGCCGCCATTAACCGCGCTAAATATGTGTTGGAATATTACCCACAATCTCCAGGCACTGAAGAAGCTTTAATCATTATGATTAGCGCGTACGACTTGATGAGTTTAGACGACCTTAAAACAGACACGCTACGTATCTTGCAGGCCAACTACCCAAATAGCCCAATGCTGGGCAAGGGTGCGCCGAGGGATGAACGTGTATGGTGGAAATTCTGGGAAAATTTATATTAAATAGAATTTACAATAAATTGTTATTTAGTTGAACTCTAATTCATTCTTGAATTAAATATAGTTCAATAAAATAAAGAGTGGCATTTAGCTACCCTTTATTATTTTACTGCCTTAACTTTGCATTAAAACTTAATTTTAAAGCCTTAAGTCAAAGTTATTCAAATATAGCCTAGCGCTTTTTAGCGCTTCTATCTTTATCTTCTACTTCTTTTTTCGCCTTTAATTCAGCACGATGTGCGGTTTTACGCCTACGCATACTTACAATACCTTCGCCTGGTTTACGTTTATCGTCGTCTTCAGCAAATGGGTTGCTACCTTGCTTGTATTGCACGCGTAATGGTGTGCCAGAAAGCTGGAATGTTCTACGGAAAGTTTTTTCCAAGAAACGTGTATAAGCATCTTTAACCCCATCCACATGATTGCCGTGAACAACCACAATCGGTGGATTACTGCCGCCTTGGTGGGCATAACGCAATTTAGGTCGTATACCTTTACTAATGGGCGGTTGATGCTGTTGTAAGGCATCAATCAGCACACGTGTAAGTTGCGGTGTAGAGAGTTTCGCAAACGCAGCTTTAAAAGCAATATCCACAGAAGCAAACAATTCAGGCAGACCTTTTTTACGTAGCGCTGAAATATAATGAAATTCTGCGAAGTCTAAGAACATGAGTTTACGATCAATTTCACGTTTAACCCAATCGCGCTCTTCTTCTTTTAAGCCATCCCATTTGTTGATAGCCACCACTAATGCACGGCCAGCTTCTAAAATATAAGCAGCCACATGAGCATCTTGCTCAGTAATCCCTTCTTGCGCATCCACCACTAAAATAACGACGTTGGCTTCTTCAATAGATTGTATGGTTTTAATGACTGAGAATTTCTCTACAGCTTCTAATACGCGACCGCGCTTACGGACGCCGGCGGTATCGATTAAAGTATAGTGCTTGCCATTCTTTTCCAAATCAATCGAAATAGAATCACGCGTGGTACCAGGCTCATCAAAAGCGATGACGCGTTCTTCGCCAAGCAAAGCATTCACTAGCGTCGATTTCCCTACGTTAGGGCGACCAACAATAGCCACTTTCGGCACTCTGTCACCGGTATAATCTTCTTCAGGCTCTTCTTCAACCACATGAAAACTTTCTAAGGCTAAATCAATAATATCTTTAACGCCTTCACCATGCGCGGATGAAATTGACAGCGGATCACCCAAACCTAATTCATGAAACTCCGCACTAACGACGGCTTTATTCATACCTTCAGTTTTATTGACAGCCAAAAACACTGGACATTTAGATCTACGTAGACGATTTGCAATGTCCATATCCTGAGGCGTAGCGCCTTGGCGACCATCGACAATAAAGATAATCACATCAGCTTCATCAATCGCCAATAAGGTTTGTACCGCCATCGCTTTAAGAATGCCACTATCAGTATTTGGCTCAAAACCACCAGTATCAACCACTAAATAAGGCTGACTTGCACCTATACCACGGCCATAATGACGATCACGCGTTAGGCCAGGCAAGTCGGCCACAAGCGCATCACGGCTTTTGGTAAGACGATTAAATAAGGTGGATTTGCCGACGTTAGGTCGACCAACCAAAACTAGGGTAGGTAACATTGGAGCCTTCTAAATAGTGCTTATTACTAAACGGTTTTAGCTTAAAAAACTTAACTAATTAAGCTAATTAATACTTTGAAAAATTATTGCCAGCAATTAATTGCTGAGATATTACATAGGTAAAATCAGTATTTACTTAACCTGAATAGCGAAAATTCCACCATCTCGCGTCTGTGCTAACAAGGTATTGCTGTTAATCTGCGCCATTTGTGGCATTACTGCGCCGTTATTAGTTTTAATTCTAGATGAAATAGCACCATCTTCTCTACTTAAGAAATGTACATATCCTTCTAAATCGCCAACAGCAACCAAGCTACCCATAGGCAATGGTGAGGTCAAATTTCTGTTTTTGAGTGCTGCCTGACGCCAAAAAGTCTTACCTGTACTGTAGTCCAGCGCATAAACAGAACCCATAGCGTGTGAAACAAAAATACGCGCATCTTCAGTACTTAAGCCCGATAAGCTTGAAATATCACGGTTCCACACAACACGGCCGGAAGCTCTATCTACCGCAGCTATTTTACCTTGGTAAGCAACCGCATAAATTAGCGGGCCATCAACCACAGGCAAACTAGTAATGTCGGCAATGCGTTCAATTTCAGTGACGCCTTTAGGCTGAGCAACAGATACTTCCCATAACATTTTTCCATTATCGGCACGTATCGCGGCTAACTTACCTCCAGCAAAACCGGCGTAAACTACACCGCCATCAACCAATACGCCAGCACTACTGCGCAATGTTAGCGCAGGTGTAGTGCGCTCATAAACCCATTTGCGACTGCCATCATTGGCATTAATACCAAAAATACGGCTATCACCGGTACGTACAATCACTAGTCCATCAAAATATTTTGGCGCACTAAGTACTTCACTACTTAGCTTTACTTTCCATTGTAGCTTACCTGAAATATCGTAGGCATAAACTAAACCTCCTTGCGTGCCGACCATGACCAAACTACCACCGACGCCTACACCGCCTGTAATTTTTTGGCCAATATTGACACGCCATGCTTGGCTACCATTACTAGCATCAAGCTTAAGCAATTCACCAGCGGCACTTGCTGCATAAGCATAACCAGCCTCTACCACAGGTGTGAATTCAGAATCTTCGGCTGTGCCTATTTTGGCTTGCCAAAGCACCTTAGTTATAACCGTTTGCTTTATTTCAGCCAAAGGTTCTGGCGCTTCTGCACTTTCTCTACCAAAAATTTTATCAGACAAGTCTGATTTCATTTCTGTGATCGTGCTACAAGCTGACAACAACAATAAACTTGATAATACGAAAATACTCAGTAGTGTTTTCATGTATTTATTAGAGAACAATATAATGCTCCAGCTTGGTAATTTAGGACTGATTAATGAGATTTCGATACTTAAGTGCTTAACTTAACAAATTACTGACTACATTACTCGCCAATCGATTCCAGCTTCTTTTGTGTAAGTGCGCGATATTTACCTTGAGAATTAAGCTTATTCAGGGCATCTTGATAGGCAGTTCTTGCCTCTGAGTGCTTCCCAAGACCAACTAAAACGTCACCTTTAAGATCTGAAAACAAACCATCAAAACCTGCATCATGCGGTGCATTTAGTAATGTCAAAGCTGCTGTGTAGTCTTTTTCTTCCGCTAAAATATTTGCTAATTGCAAGCCAGCTAAGGCACTAACAGTGCTTTCTTTAGCATTTTTTATGGTCCACTCTAGCTGTGATTTTGCACTTTTACTATCGTTAGCCAAATAATTAGCTTTAGCTGCATACAAAGCAGCACGACCCGCATAAGGTGTTGCACTAAACTTATCCATTAACACAGCTGATTTAGCTTGTATGGCTTTTAGGTCTTTTTCATCAGTCACTAACAGTTCTTGAAACTGAGTAGAAGCTTCAACTGACTGATTGTTTTGGTAGGATTTCCATCCTTGAAATGCCGCGTAAGCGACAATTAAAGCCAATGCGACATTAGTCACTAATTTGCCATAGCGTTTCCACCATGTTTTAAATTCATCTAACTGTTCTTGCTCTTCTAAATCGTATGCCATTTCGTATCCTAAACTTGTTTAAATCTAACCTAATATTTGCTTCATTTATACTATTTATGCAGCATTTTATACGGCATTTATGCATAAACCAATTTTTTACCTGGAATAGCCGACAGTAAATTGCGGGTGTATTCATGTTTAGGTTGCTCGTAAATATCAACCACCGAACCCTGCTCAACGACTTTACCCTGATTCATCACCACAATATCATCAGCAATATGGCGTACCACACGTAAATCGTGACTAATAAACACGTAGCTCAAGGCCATTTCCGCTTGCAACTCTTTGAGTAACAACAATATTTGCGCTTGAATCGACACATCTAACGCAGAAACCGGTTCATCACACACCACTACTTTTGGTTTTAATACCAATGCACGTGCTATACCAATCCGCTGCCTTTGCCCACCAGAAAACTCATGCGGGTATTTTTGCATATCAGCTTCGGTTAAGCCCACACGTTTTAGCATGGTGATTACATCTTTCTGTTGATCGGCACTACTGCCTAAACCGTGAATCAACAAACCTTCACCGACAATTTCACCGACATGCATCCTTGGATTAAGCGATGCAAAAGGATCTTGAAAGACCATTTGCAGGTTTTTTCTTACGGATCTTAAATCTGCCCCAGCTAATTTAGCCAAGTCTTGTCCGGAAAATAACACTTCGCCACTGTCCAAGGGTTGCAATTGTAACAGACAACGTGCCAACGTGGATTTACCGCTACCAGATTCGCCTACTACTGCTAGCGTACTGCCTTCACGAAGCGTAATACTGACATCATCTAGCGCTTTAACTAGCGTGGTACCAAAGCCAAATTTACCGCTGCGCTGACTATAGGTTTTAACCAAATGCTTGGCAACCAATATTGCTTGACCTGAATTTAAAGGTGTTGCACTCATAAAGCCACCTGCTCAATTTGATTTTCTGGCAACCATGCATAATCGATAGGTTTTAGTGGATTTTTGCCATCTGCATCAGGCACGCAGGCCAACAAAGCTTTGGTATAAGGATGTTGAGGATTATTTAACACCTGTGTTTTGGTGCCAGACTCTACAATTTCACCTCTGAACATGACCACCACATTATCTGCAATATCAGAGACTACGCCAAAATCGTGGGTAATAAACAGCATACCCATATTCATTCGAGTTTTAAGTTCGTCCAGCAAGCTAAGTATTTGCGCCTGCACGGTAACGTCTAAAGCGGTGGTGGGTTCGTCGGCAATTAATAAGCTTGGTTCGCAGGCAATACTCATCGCAATCATGACGCGCTGACGCTGTCCCCCTGACAATTCATCAGGATAACTATTTGCACGGCTAGTAGGTATGCCGACCATTTCTAGCAAACTCGCGACTCGATTTTTTAATCCATCGCCCTTAAGGCCTAAATGCGTCGTAAGGCTTTCACCAATCTGATATCCAACCGTCAGCACCGGGTTGAGCGAAGTCATCGGCTCTTGAAAAATCATAGCAATTTTTGCACCGCGAATTTTTCGCAAACTTTCCGCATCAATTAAAGTTAAATCTTTAACGCCAGCTTCACCATCATTAAATAATACTTTACCTGCGCTTAATTGCAGTTGTTTAGACAGTAATCCCATCACAGATAATGCCGTTAAACTTTTACCACTGCCAGATTCGCCGACCACACAAGTCGTTTTTCCTGCTTCAATAGTAAAGCTTACATCATTCACTAGTAATTTTGACGGCATCTTCTTAGATGCAATACTCAAGTGCTCAAGCTGTAATAATGGTGTTTTAGGCGTCATTTTGTGTGCTCAATATGCTGTTATAAATTTTAATTGCTAGTTAAAACCTTAATCGCTTCTTCAATACTACATTGTAATTGCTCGCGCTTTGTTTCGGCTTGCATAGGCTTTAATGTGACTTGCTGGTTGTTCACTTCATCATCACCTAGAATCAAGGCATATTTAGCCTGACTTCTATCAGCTTTTTTCATTTGTGATTTAAAACTACCACCGCCAGCATGTAGAACCACCTTAATATCAGCGTTGCGTAGCTTCTCTGCAAGGCTAAATGCAGCACTTTCAGCCAATTCACCCACATTCACTAAAAACACATCTGGCGCATCTTGTACGCTAACACCATATTCTTGCATCAATAAAAATACGCGTTCTAAGCCAATACCAAAACCACAGGCTGGCGTTGAATCGCCACCTAAACGCTCGACTAATGAGTCGTAACGCCCGCCACCGGCAATCGTACCTTGCGCGCCTAATTTGGTAGTGACCCACTCAAACACTGTGCGGTTGTAATAATCCAAGCCACGTACAAGTCTGGCGTTGATTAAATATGCTACGCCAGCTTCATCTAATAACTTGCAGAGACCATTAAAATGAGCCCGGGTTTCATCGCCCAAACAATCCATCAATTTAGGTGCATTGTCACAAATTGCCTGCATGCGAGGATTTTTAGTATCTAAAATACGTAGCGGATTCGTATGTAAACGGCGCTTAGCATCTTCATCAAGCACATCAATATGTTGCTCAAAATAGGCAATTAAAGTGTTGCGATAAGCCGCGCGCTCATGCGCATCGCCTATGCTGTTAATTTGCAACTCAACATCGGCAATGCCTAATTCACGCCACAGCCTTGCCAACAACACAATTTGCTCTGCGTCCACTTGTGGGCTATCAAAACCAAATGCTTCCACACCAATTTGATGAAACTGACGCTGACGACCCTTTTGCACGTTTTCGTGGCGAAACATTGCACCGCTGTACCAAAGCCGTTGCGGGCCATTATAAGTAAGATTATGTTCAACCACCGCACGCACACAACCTGCCGTACCTTCAGGCCGCAACGTTAATTTGTCGCCATTTAGCGCGTCCTCCCAGGCGTACATTTCTTTTTCTACAATATCAGTATGCTCGCCTACCGAGCGAACAAATAAATCTGTAGGTTCAACCAATGGCATACGGATATTTTTATAGCCATACTGGCCTAATACGCGACGAGCGGTATCTTCAAGCTTAAACCACAAAGGTGTGGCCTCAGGCAGAATATCGTAGAACCCTTTAATGCTTTGAAATTTAGTGTTGGTATTTTTTTCTTGCTTAGTTTTTGTTGAATTTTCAACCATAGTGTCAGTGCTTTAATTAATTGCTTGAATTGGAATAATTTTTTGTGGCTCATTGCCATGTGTTTTTTTAGCATGCAACTTACCACCTAACGCGTAATTAGTTTGTACATACTCTTCAACTATGGCCTGAAACTCCTGGGCAATATTATCGCCTTTTAGTGTCACGGTTTTTTCACCGTCAACAAATACTGGCGCTACCGGCGTTTCGCCAGTACCCGGCAAACTAATGCCGATATTGGCTAATTTAGACTCGCCCGGGCCATTGACCACGCAGCCCATTACCGCAACATTCATGTTTTCTACACCATCATATTGCCCACGCCAAACCGGCATTTGATTGCGTAAATAACTCTGAATCTGCATGGCTAGTTCTTGAAAATAAGTAGAGGTGGTACGACCACAACCGGGGCAAGCGGTGACCAAAGGCGTAAAAGAACGGATGCCCATAGTTTGCAAAATTTCTTGCGCAACAATCACTTCTTTAGTGCGCGATTCATTCGGTTCTGGCGTTAGCGATACGCGTATGGTGTTACCGATACCTTGTTGTAACAATAAGGCTAAAGCGGCTGTTGAAGCCACAATCCCTTTAGAACCCATACCAGCTTCTGTTAAGCCTAAGTGCAATGGAAAATCGCTGCGGTTGGCTAACTCTAAATATACTTTGACCAAATCTTGCACATTACTGACTTTACAAGAAATAATAATTTGATTGGGCGATAAACCTAAAGCGACCGCTTGCTCTGCACTTTCTATAGCCGATTGAATTAAAGCTTCACGCATCAAGGCATCTGAAGATAATGGCACGGGTAATTTTGCATTATCGTCCATCATTTGCGCCATTTTCGCTTGGTCTAAACTGCCCCAATTAACGCCTATGCGTACGGCCTTTTTATAGTGGATAGCGGCTTCTATCATGGCAGCGAATTGTTCATCTCGCTTAGAACCTTTACCTACGTTACCCGGATTGATACGATATTTAGCCAGTGCTTCAGCACAATCAGGATATTGGGCTAACAGTTTATGACCGTTATAATGGAAATCGCCGACTAAGGGTACATTACAACCCAAAGCATCTAAGCCTCGACGAATATTACCCACTTGCGCTGCGGCTTCTGGTGAATTAACAGTAATTCGCACGACTTCGCTACCCGCTTGCCATAGCTCAAAAACCTGTTTAATTGTCGCCTCTGCATCGGCTGTATCGGTATTGGTCATACTTTGCACAACCACTGGAGATGCTAACGATCCAGCAAGACCTCCTCCGACGGGCACGTGACCAATCATGACCTGCAAAGTGCTGCGCGCTTGATTAAGGTGAAATAAGCTCAACGACTGCTCCAAAATTTAAACGCGTTGACTAACCACTTGTTTTTAACTTAGCAACTACAAACAAGTCGTTAAACATACCCGCTATTAAAAATACTGGTGATTATAAAAAATAATTAATAAAAAACAATTATTCTAGGGTGACGCGCGCAACATTGCTATTAGTCGTAAGATTTAAATCTACAGACTTCCCTGCATATATTAGCTTAGCTGCTTTTGCATTACCAATCACCACATTCATCGGTGGCAAAGCATCAAAAGCATCAGTGCTACCCGCTTCAAGCATTTTCTCAAAAATTACTTTACCTGATTTATTCGTCACACGTACCCAAGTTTTTCCAGCGAAAGACATGCTGACATGTTTTTCAATTGCAGTTGGCGTCAAGCTACCAAGGTCGCTAGACTTAGGTGCAACAGCAGAATTAGGTACAACATCTTGTTTATTGGCGGGGTCACTTAGTTTAGTCTTGACCAATTGTGCCGCAGGCGGCGTTTTTGGCAACGCCACGCTAGCAACAACAGCCGATGCGACCGGTTCGGCGACCGAATCTACAACATTGCTGGTTGATTTTCCAGCTTCAATCACTACGCTATCATTGGCATCAACCGCGCGCTCTGCAGTAGGCAACGCGACTTCTGGTAAAGCGATTACCTGCTCAGGAACGTTGGCAACTACGGCTAGATCGCTAGATTTTTTGACTGATTTTGGCATGTAATCCATATAAAAAACCCAGGCAAATGAAAACAGCAGCACTAAAATACTAGCCAATATGTATTTAATCCAAGACTGGCTTTCCCTAGCGGGCATTACTTGCGCTATTGAGGTCTGCACACTCAGCATATTAGGCAATTGATCAGGTACAAGCGAGCGATAACTTGCTAACAATGGTTCGGCTTCTAACGCTAAAAAACGTGCATAGTTACGAATAAAACCGCGCGTAATCATTGGAGCCGGTAACCAACTAAACGTATTGGTTTCTAGCGCTTCAATTTGTTTGATACTTAAACGTAAATTGTCAGAAACATCTTTTTTCGTAAGGTTTTTTGCAAGTCTGGCGGCAAGTAAAACCTCACCTAACAATATACTGCCTTGTAGAGCTTTATCGTTTGATTCTAGCTCAACAGCATCAATCTTAAGTTCATCTGACATTATTATTTTCCATTTTGCAATAATTTTTGGCGGCAATCACATCATTAGCAATTAACTGTTCATTGATAGCTTAGCCTATGGAACAATGAACTTAATTACCGCACTTTTTGGCATCTAAACACAAGATTAAATCGGCTCAATCGGGATTCTCTTAGAAGTGCGCTTTGTTCTATCTAACACTTTACCAGCCAACTGACCACAAGCGGCATCGATGTCTTCGCCACGTGTTTTTCGCACGGTTACAACATAACCAGCCTGCATCAAAATATCACGGAATGTTTTAATATTGACCGCTTTCGATGTGCCATAACCACTATTTGGAAACGGATTAAACGGAATCAAATTAAATTTACATGAAACATTTTTGACTAGTGAAACCAACTGATGCGCATGCTCAATCGTGTCATTAATACCATCAAGCATCACATATTCAAACGTAACAAAATCTCTAGGCGCTTTTTCTAAATAGCGATTACACGCGGCCATTAATTCTTTAAGCGGATATTTTTTGTTAATCGGCACAATCACATCACGTAATGCATCATTAGGCGCATGCAAGCTTACGGCCAAGGCTACAGGACAATCTTCTTTAAGCCTATCCATTGCCGGAACTAGGCCGCTGGTAGAAAGCGTTAAGCGACGGCGGCTTAAACCATAAGCGCTGTCATCCAACATAATTTGCATGGCAGTCACGACGTTATCGTAGTTGGCTAGCGGCTCGCCCATGCCCATCATGACTACATTACTAATAATGCGCTCTGAAATTGGCAACATATCGTAACCAGTTTCCAAACGCAAAGAGCGATTTGCAATAGCAAGCTGGCCAATAATCTCTGAAACACTTAAGTTTCGGTTAAATCCTTGACGCCCTGTACTACAAAATGTGCATTCCAAAGCGCAGCCTACTTGGCTAGAGATACATAAAGTGCCTCTATCATCTTCAGGAATAAACACGGTTTCAATACTATTAGCGGTATCTGTGCCTATCAGCCATTTATGCGTACCGTCGTTAGAAACTTGCTCTAACTGCACGGTCGGCAAAGTGATTTCAGCTTCGATGGCTAATTTTTCACGTAATACTTTGGCAATATCAGTCATCTGCTCAAAATCATGTTCACCAAAATGATGCATCCAGCGCATCAATTGCTTTGCACGAAAAGGTTTTTCACCCATTTCGGCGAACCATTGCGCCAGTTGTGGTTGATTGAAGTTGAGCAAATTGACCAAAATTGTTTTTACCTTTTTATAAAACTTAAAACTAAAACTTATTTACCGAAAAAGTAAGCGATTTCAATCGCCGCGTTTTCTTCTGAATCTGAACCATGAACAGCATTAGCATCAATGCTTTCTGCGAAATCAGCACGGATAGTGCCTGCTGCTGCATCTTTAGGGTTAGTAGCACCCATTAAATCACGGTTTACTTGAACTGCGTTTTCGCCTTCAAGTGCTTGAATCATCACTGGGCCAGAAATCATGAATTTAACTAAATCAGCAAAGAACGGGCGAGCAGCGTGAACAACGTAAAAGCCTTCAGCTTCAGCTTGTGTTAATTGTGACATTTTTGCAGCAACCACTTTTAACCCAGCGTTTTCAAAACGCGTAAGAATTTTACCGATTACATTTTTTGCTACTGCATCAGGTTTGATGATAGAAAGTGTACGTTGAACAGCCATAACAACTCCATTAATTTAACATATTGAAAAGAACGATAAAATACCATTTTTGACGCTTAAAATAAACCTACATTTTCGGATAAACCACTATCAGGCTAAATTGTAGATAGACTTATATTTATCTTAAGCTAAATACACACGATAAATGGCAACCTAAATTAGTCCCATTGCAAGTAATTTACTTGCGCCTTAAATCTTATTAAATGTTAATTTTAGCTATAAATAAACCTGCATTGATCCTTTTTATTTATGCTTATAGTAACAATCTTTGTGGCAGAATAACTGTCATATGAAAACTTCTAATGACACAAGCCCAGCCATTAACTTTAGTTGCCCTGCTTGCGGCCTACTTTGTGACGATGTGGCCTTAGTTTCAACTTCACCTGTTCGCATTCAGAATGGCTGTACTAAAAGCATTACTTTTTTTGAGCAAGCTTATTCAAATGAGCACGACAATGTTGCGTCAGCTAGCTTATTTGGCAAAGCGACAGACTTAAACACTGCCATAAAAGTGGCTACAAAAATATTAAGAGGCAGCAAGCAGCCATTATTCGCCGGCTTAGGCACAGAAGTTACTGGCATGCGCGCAGTCATGCATTTGGCAGAAAAAACTGGTGCCACGCTAGACCATATGCATAGTGAAGGCGCAATACTTAACACTTTAACCTTGCAAAATAGCGGTTGGCAAAACACCACGCTGACAGAAGTTAAAAATCGCGCCACGCTAATTTTGGCAATTGGTACAGATATCATCAGTAATCATCCACGTTTTTTCGAAAAACTGGTGTGGAATACCGATAGTATGTTTGATAAAACAAGCCCAGAAATCATCTATTTAGGTGTGCCGAAAGAAAACACTCAGGCAGGCATTTCACCTAGTGGCACACAACCGCTAGTAGTTGAAGCCGAGATAGCAAAGTTGCCAGAAATCATGAATGCCTTGCAAGCTTTAATGAACAGCAAAAACCCTCTGCATAAGAAACCAAGCACAGACCAAGTCGGCGGCGTGCCGATTGCCTCATTACTGAACATTTTAGAAAAATTAAAAGCCGCACAATATGCCGTGGTGGTTTGGGCTGCGGGTAATTTTAAATACGCGTATGCAGAACTGACAATACAAAGTATTACCCAGTTGATTGCTAAACTTAATGAAACCAGCCGTATTGCAGGTTTGCCACTTAATTCTGGTGATGGTGATTTAAGCGTAAATAACACCAGCACTTGGTTGAGTGGCTTTTCTACTAGAAACCGCTTTACGCAGGGCAAAGCTGAATACGATGCTTATTATTTTTCTAGCGCAGAGCAACTAAAAAGCTGTGATGCATTATTGTGGATTAGCACGTTTAATGCACATCTCCCTCCTGCAACTGGCGTACCAAGTATAGTGATCGGCCATCCCAATATGCAGTTTGAGCGCGAACCAGATGTATATATACCGGTGGGCATTCCTGGCATAGACCATGCAGGCGCGATGGTGCGCATGGATAATGTGGTTACATTGCCATTAAAAAAAGTACGCGAATCAACTTTGCCCACTTTAAGCTATGTAATAGCACAAATTAACGATAGCCTGACATGATTACTCAACTTAAAAACGGTAGGATTTACGATCCTAAACATGGTAAAAATGGGCTTATTCAGGATATTTATATCCGCAATGGCCGCATTATCCACAAACCTGCTGCAAGTGAAAAAATCAGCCAAACTTATGATTTAACCGGCAAAGTGGTGATGGCGGGCGCGATTGATATGCATAGCCACATTGGCGGTGGCAAAGTAAATATCGCCCGCATGATGTTGCCTGAGTTTCAAGAACGCAAAAGTTATACAGAACCAGAAGCGCATATTTGTACGCCGGGCTGCACGCACAATGCCACGCCAAGCACCACTGACGCCGGTTTCAGATATATTGAAATGGGTTATACTGCCGCTTTCGAACCGGCGATGTTACCAATTAATGCTCGCCAAGCACATTTAGAAATGGGCGATACGCCTATGATAGATAAAGGCGGCTACGCAATGCTGGGTAGCGACGATTACTTTTTGCGCTTATTAGCCACCAAAAAAGATCAAAAAACCATTAACGATTATGTGGCGTGGACTATGCATGCCTCACAAGCCATTGGCATTAAGGTGGTGAATCCAGGTGGCATTAGTGCGTTCAAGTTTAATCAGCGTAAGTTAGATTTAGATGAAAACCACAGTTATTACCATATTTCACCGCGTGAGATTTTAAAAAGCCTGAGTCGTGCGGTGTATGATTTAGGCATTGCCAAACCTTTACATGTGCATTGCAATAACTTGGGCGCGGCGGGTAATTTTGAAACCACGCTGAATACCATGGGCGCCTCAGAAGGTTTGCCTATGCACCTGACACATATTCAGTTTCATAGTTACGGCACTGAAGGCGACAAAAAATTCTCTTCTGCCGCGGCACAGATTTCTGAAGCACTCAACAAACACAAACATATTACTGCCGATGTTGGCCAGATTCTGTTTGGCCAAACAGTCACTGCTTCTGGCGACAGCATGATTCAGCACTTAAATTCCAAGCATGCGGATCCTGAAAAATCCGTCATTATGGATATTGAGTGCGATGCAGGCTGTGGCGTGGTGCCGTTCAAATACAAAGATCAAAACTATGTCAATGCGCTGCAATGGGCGATTGGCCTAGAGATATTCTTAGCGGCCGAAGACCCTTGGCGCATATTTTTAACCACAGATCACCCTAATGGCGCGCCATTTACCAGCTATCCGCACCTTATTCGCCTGCTGATGGATAAAAGCTTCAGAAACGAGACTTTTGCCAAATTAAATTTAGATGCACAAAGCATGAGTAATTTAGCCAGCCTAGACCGCGAATATAGCTTGTATGAAATAGCCATTATGACGCGCGCAGGTGCGGCCAAATTAATAGGCTTAAACGATAGAGGCCATTTAGGCGAAGGCAGTGGCGCGGACATTACCGTATACACTGACCAACCCGATCGCGAAGCTATGTTTAGTAAACCTGATTACGTGTTTAAAGATGGTGAATTGGTAGTAAGAGCTGGAAAAGTAGTTAAAGTGACTTGGGGTGCAACGCATACAGCCAAACCAGCCTTTGATATTGGCGTTGAAAAAGACTTAAAAGCGTATTTCGATAAATACCACACCATGCAACTGGATAATTTTAAAATCAGTGACGATGAAATAAGTAGCGACGGACGCGGTAGCATCGTAGTGCATGAGAATAAAGCAGCAACGCAATAACAAACATAAGGGGATTTATCATGAGTAGATTGTATGGCGAGCAACACCGCAGCATTCAAGATGACTTTGGCACACGTGGCATGGCTGACCGAGTAGAAGAACTTGTTTGCCGCACCGAGTTTGATGATGGCGCTAAAGGCTTCATGGAAAGCGTGGAAATGTTTTATTTATCATCCATCGACCATCAAGGTCGCCCTACCGTCTCATTCAAAGGTGGCGATACCGGGTTTGTAAAAGTACTAGACAGCACTACATTGATTTTTCCTAGCTATGATGGCAATGGCATGTTTTTTTCTATGGGCAATATCAGCGGCAACCCTCAAGTCGGCTTGTTGTTCATGTCATTTGAAACGCCCAACCGTTTACGCGTACAAGGCACCGCCAGCATTTCTAAAGACCCGACACTACTGGCACATTACAAAGAAGCGGATTTTGTAATCACGGTAAAATTATCTGAATTTTGGCAAAACTGCCCGCGCTATATTCCACAATATACCAAAGTACGTGACTCTCGTTACGTGCCACGCGAGCATTGCGAAACCCCTTTAGCCGGCTGGAAACAACTAGATTTAGTGCAAGATATATTATTAGAAGCTGACCTAAAAAAAGTAGAAAAATTAGGCACCATCAACATTGAAGAATGGGTGGGTAAAATTCAAACTGGCGATCCGACCGCTTAACGTACTGTTATTTATCAAGATTATTACTAAAAAATATGTTAATCAATGGCGTAAAAATAGATGACACTTTTGCAGAAGCATTCAATATGCGCGGCACACGTGTCATTATCACGGCACAAAATGTAAAGTGGGCTTATCACGCAGCCAATGCTATGACAGGCTTTGCCACCTCAGTGATTGGTTGTGGTGTGGAAGCGGGCATAGAACGCGAACTTAACACCGATGAAACGCCAGATGGCCGACCGGGCTTAAGCATATTGATGTTTGCGATGGGTAGCAAAGTACTGATGCAACAGTTGGAAACACGCATGGGCCAATGCATACTCACCTGCCCCACTGCTGCCGCTTTTGCTGGCATAGAAAGTGAAGACCGCATCAACTTAGGTAAAAATCTACGTTTTTTTGGTGATGGCTATCAAACCTCAAAATTATTTTTTAATGCCAATGGCGTGGACAAACGTTACTGGCGCATTCCTGTCATGGATGGCGAATTCCTGTGTGAAGAAAGCACAGGCATGGTGCGCGCTATTGGTGGTGGGAATTTCTTGATTTTGGCCACATCACAAGTTGCCGCGCTAACTGCTGCAGAAGCGGCGATTGAGGCAATGAAACTTATTCCAAACGTGATTATGCCGTTCCCTGGTGGCGTTGTACGCTCAGGTTCAAAAGTTGGCAGTAAGTACAAAACCATGTTTGCTTCCACCAATGATGCGTTTTGCCCGACGTTAAAAGGTGTCACCAATACCGAACTTTCTCCTGAAATTGAAAGTGTCATGGAAATTGTAATCGACGGTTTAAACTTTGAAGATATTGCTGAATCTATGCGCGTAGGCATACAAGCCATTTGCGATTTAGGTGCAGCCAGTGGTGTAAAACGTATTTCAGCTGGCAATTATGGTGGCAAACTAGGCCCACATCATTTTAAATTACATGAAATTATGGGTAAGCAAGCATCATGAATGCACTCACTTTCACATTAAAAAAGCCGCTACAGTTCAGCTTAAACTGCCAGTTGCTTAACCCTACGCATTTAGCTGACAAATCACCGTCAGATATTGCGAGCATGTTACTCAACTATGGTAATAGCCAATGTCGTGTAGACGATATTTTTGATATTTCTGGCAATGATGCACAAAACATTTTTTTTAAAAACAGTAGCGACAAGTTGGATTATTTAGGCGCAAATATGGCGTCTGGCAACATAGTCATTGAAGGCGATGCCGGTGCTTATCTAGCCTATAACCTTAAAAAAGGTGAGATTCACTGCCTAGGTAATAGCTTGGCTTACGCCGCGTGCAATATGGTCAACGGCTTACTGACGATAAATGGCAACACTGGAGATTTTTTGGGCGGCGCAAGCGCCGGCCTGCGCAAAGGCATGCGTGGCGGCACAGTGGTTGTGAAAGGCAATGCCGGTGACCGGGCGGGTGACCAAATGCGTAGAGGCTTGATTTTAATTGAAGGCAATGCTGGCGATTATTGCGCCAGCCGCATGATTGCTGGGACCATAGGCGTATCGGGCAAAATTGGCGAATATGCTTGTTTTAACATGAAGCGCGGCACCTTATTACTCACAACACGACCAAGGCTACACGCAACCATTCAAGACTGCGGCTGCCACACCCTACCATTTTTAAACTTGATGTTTAAATCATTTGCACAATTCAAAACAAAATTTAGCAGCATTCAAAGCATGCGTGTACAGCGTTTTGTTGGCGATGCTGCCTGCGCTGGCAATGGTGAAATACTACTTATTTTGACTGACGAATAATAGCAGTTTAAGTCAAGCGCACCGCAAGTGTTAAAATAGTATTTACCTTATTTTATTGCTATGAAACCGCAGCATTTAACTGCCGTACTTTTAAAGGTTTTTTTAGCCTGATAGATTAAAAAACTCTGCTACGCTTATTATAAGTAAGTATTGTTTTTATGCAGAAACAAAGAATACGGATAAGCGTTTTTATCAGAGTTAGCGCCAAATATTTTAGTCTATATTAATGGTAACAAAATTTCGAGAAGGTATTAACTACGATAACAGCATAATTTATCTTAATGAGTCTAATACAACTACATCTCTATAGGCACGCCAAGTTGCGTGGCCGATTATAGGCATAGTAACAATTAATCCAAGGAAATTTGTCGCAAAGCCGAAGCCGACCAGCACTACAATACAAAAGCCCCAAAGCAACATAGGCAAAGGATTTCGCACACAGGTAACAATACTACATATAGAGGCAGTAATTGCGTCAGTTTTTCGATCTATCATCAGAGGCAAAGAGATTACACTTATAGCAAAAACAAATGCTGCAAAAATACCACCCAAAGCGAAATATATAAATGTAAAAGTAGGTTGTTTTAAAGTGATAACATTTAGCACTACATCGTTGAATGTTGGTAACCCACCTTCATAAAAAAGTGCAAAAATAACCAGTGAAACTCGTGACCATATAAGCACAACAATAACTAACAGCCCAGCAAAAAGACCCACATTTAAGATGTTTGTACGCCAAGCAAATAGGCTAAGAAATAGATCTGGCTGTTCGCCTAATTCCATGCGTCGGCTCATATCATAAAAGCCTAAAGCTAAAAACGGTCCTAATAAAATAAATCCTGTTGTAAGGCCTGCAAACAGCGCATGAGATTCGGCAAAAATTACTTGCATTAATTGCCCTGCAGCAGCAAATACAATTCCATAAAACAAACTTGCCAAACCAGCACGACGTGTATCTATAACACCGGCATGAAGCCAGTTAATAATGATGCTGGGCTTTACTTTTTGTATCTTAGGAAAGCTGTAAAGTGGACTATCGATACTTTTTAATTTATTTTTACTCATTATCTAAATTCATCTTTAAGATTTAAAAAAATTCCAAATCAACTATGCCGTAAATCAATTTAGAAAGCAAATAAGTTTTAGACAGCAAGTAAGATTAATTTAATTAATCAATAATGTTTTTTATGCTCAACTCATTATATTTAAATTATGGTTACTTTTAACTAAAAAAGTGGATTGTTGATTCATAGCATTAGAAGCCTAGACACATGACTGTAGAAGTTTTTTTATTTAAAAATATACACTATTTTTAATCAAAGAAAAGTGGAATAGTTCAGAGTTTAAATCTAAATCTAGGCTAGCGCTAAATTTGCTTGAATCTATGAAAAACATGGGAAAGCTCTTGTTATATTAAATTATAATTATTTACGATCACTAAAAATAAATTAAAATTTACTGGGATATGGAGTCCGGAAATTTAATTACACAAGTTGAATCATTACTTGAATAAATTTGTGATGAATTATAATTTTAGGCGACGAAAATTAAGTAATTTTATTATATTGATACTAACAAGTGAGAAAAGGTGTTCGGCTTAGTCTCAAATAAAAGCGTTTCCGGCACAGATTTCATAAATTTCAAATCAGATCGATTGTAAGCTTATTCAAACACTCTTAATCCTTTTAGTAATTCACCACTCCCTAGTCTTGCATGGATAACTTTAAATGCTAACTGGCAGTTAATTTCAGTGTCAATAGTGATTTGGTCGTTTAAATTTACAAAATTAAGCAGTTGCTGCTGATTGTTACTTTTTAAAACATGCATTTCAGCAATACAAAGAGGACAATTCCCATCAAAGTATATGGTTAGTATATCTGGTGCATTTTTTTGTATTTCTGAACACATATTTATTTCAGTGTGATCAAATAAACAATAAAGTTTTTATCCTTAGTTTTAATGAAAACTATCTTCTGTTTTTTCACAAAGGCAAATTCACATTCATCTCTTTCCATTGAAATGCAATTAATTACTTCTGAATAGCCTTTGTCTGAAACTTCTTCTGCATAAAAACTTTTTTTTCATTATCTTTGTTAATTAGGGGTGACCATCCATTACTAATAAGATTATTTCTAAATTTTTCATATGGCTTATTGATGTAATTTTTAAATTCAACTGTTGCATCGGTAGAATTCGTAACAACTGAAAATAAGCCTAGAATTAAAATAATCAAAAATTTACTATACATTTCATACCTTTCATGGATTTGTTAAATTTAATGTTTTTATCAAATGTCTGCAAATATTTCTTTATAAAAATTATTACTATCAAATAATTAAAAAATTTGAACTATTTACGATGCGCGATATACTTAGTAATTAAAAGCCTTAAAAATAATAATTTAATTGCAAAATGTTTTTCAAATTTTTTTCTGAGTAAGTATAGGTGTATTTAAACACACCGAATTCATAGGACGGCATCTAAATTGGCGAATATTAAATGTGATTTTTTGATTATAGGTGGAGGAATCCTAGGTATTGCATGCGCAATTTCATTAGCTAAAAAGACAAATTACACGAAAAAAATTGTATTGATTGAAAAAAAGGTTATTTGTGCAGGCTTAAGTTCTAGACAAAGCGGGTTAATTCGTTCGGCAAATTCTTCTAGTTTGGCTGCGTTAATGGCCTCTGATGCAACTGATATGTGGATAAATATTGAGAAATACTGGGGTGTAACATCTAATTATTTACAAACAGGCGCTATATGGATCGGTGCAAAACCAAATACCCCAACAGAACTCGACCCATGGAAAAACATATCAAACAACATGAAATCACTAAATATTGATTTTGAAGAAATTGATAGTGTTGGTGTTAAATCACTAAGTAATCAAGACATTCTAACCAACGAAAATGAGCGCTACTTTTACGAACCTAAAGCTATTCAACTAGATGTAAGTGGTTTAACGGAATCAATTAATGACGCAATTATGTTAACCAATGTTGATGTTTATGAGTCTACCGAAATTAATGAAATTAGCTGCAATGAAAACGAGATTTCTCACATAAGTACCAATAAAGGTATTTTTGAGAGTGGCAAGATCATAAATGCCGCGGGCGCTTGGAGCAAGGAGCTTTTTCATTCGTGCGGGTTAACAATTCCAGTGACACTTGAACCTGTAAATGTAGGTAAATGGCTGGTTGGTAACTCTAAGTTAGATAGTAGCACCCCTATTATCGCTGACTATATAAATAAAGCTTATTTTAGACGCATGCCAGGATCTGTTATTCACATGCACCAACCGCGTGAGCGTATTACGACCAAAATTGCTTCTAACTTTTTAGAGAATGAGAAATATATATCACCAGATAATATTTATGATCAAGAGCATCTGCATTTACCGCAAACTACGGTTGATGAGTACGCACAAAAAATAAAAAACCGCTTTGCAAGAATTGAAACACCTATTTTCATTGGTGGTTACACGTCATTCTTCGACATTACTCCAGATCTCAACTTCATATTAGGTAGCGATGATAAAATTCACAATCTCATTCATTGTTTGGGAGCTGGTCAAGCACTAAAATATGCACCAGTTTTTGGTGAAATTATCGCAGAAGTTGCTATTTATGGTGAATCAAAACGATATAATATTGATGAATTTTCCATTAAACGATTCAACGCATCTTCGCTAGACCACTATTTTTCATCTACGAACGATAATAAAAATTCACCCTCCAGCTTGTAATGTATTTCAAGCGTATTCATTCATTTAGTAAAAACAATATTAAATGACATCTTGATTTTTAAAAGATATTTCTAAAAATGGAATCTCTATGTTAAAAAAACATTAATTACCGTTGGTAATTAATCTATCCTAACACCCTTCATAAAAACTCAACATCTATTATTGTTAGCTAAATTATTTGTTTAACAT
>JBBAOU010000002.1:0-20738 GCA_040401175.1 Methylotenera sp.
TTTACAACCAAGGGAATAGTGAGAACGAAAGTAGGTGTAACGGTGCGTTTCATTTTGCGAGATTTCCGACTGCTTGCTGCACCAAGAATTGTGCGTTAGCGAAAGCCATCTGGCGCGTGCCAAACGCTACCGTATCCAGCAAACCACTTTTCCCCTTGTCCATGCGTTCCTGATATTTTCTGCCCACACGGACATCCACTTCGGCAAACGCCTCATCATCGCTGGCATCTTCTTTTAGCATACGAAATGCGATTTCCTGCCAAAGTAATTCTGTTTTTACCTTAAATTCTGCGCGGCAATCTAGTTCGTGCTCAGACCGCTCGACCAACTCACGATAACTGTATTTACCCACAAGGGCAGCACGTTCCGTTTGGCGAATTCGATGTACAGAACGCTTCGCATTGTTTTGTGCGGTTCGTTCCTTGCGTTGCACTAGGTAGTGAGCTAGTTGCTCAAGAGCCCATGTTTGCGCGGTTTCTTGGCTATCGAACCCAGCAAGCTCACGTTCCACTACTGAACCTTTGGAAGTTTTGCGGCGAACAGCACGAGCAACCCAAGAGCCATCTGCATTATGGATAGTGAAAGCACTACATTTTTTCTCATTGCTCATTTATGTTTTTGTTGCTCGATGTACTGTTTTACCACTTCAAGCGGCGCACCGCCTATCGTTGATACAAAATAACTATTCGTCCACAACGTAGGAAGACGGGACTTTATCCACTTAAATTCATCTCGAATCAACCTCGACGATCTGCCTTTCATTAGTTTAATTAGTTTGTGTATTCCGAACTGAGGATCGACCTCCACCAGAAGATGTACATGGTCAGGCATAACCTCAAGCTCCAATATCTCACATTTACATTCAGTAGCTACGTTTTGTATAATTTCTTTTAACCGAATATCAACACCTTCTACCAATACCGAACGCCGATATTTCGGACACCATATGACATGATATTTGCAGGAGTAAACCACATTCAGATTGCTCTTATATTTTATGGTGTAATCGCTCATGTAGAAATTACACAGATATTAGATATATAACACAATGCAAATCTAAATCAAAGACAACTTCCCGCTTTCCTCCCCATTGCTAAAGCAAGGGGATTCTCGCGGAGACGGGTTGAGTTTTTAAAAAAAGTCTTTATTAAAGTTTTTATATTAAGCATTGTATTTAACACTCAATATAGTGTTTAAACAAATATTGGCGTTGGCGGGGTGCCGCTAGATAAAGTCATCACTTCGTAGCCTGTTTCAGTGACTAAAATAGTGTGTTCCCACTGTGCCGAAAGGCTGCGATCTTTTGTTACGATTGTCCAGCCATCAGGCATTTGTTTAATGTCACGTTTCCCAGCATTAATCATCGGCTCTATAGTAAACATCATGCCGGCTTTTAGTACCAAGCCAGTGCCAGGCTTACCGTAATGTAGTACTTGTGGATCTTCATGAAACACTTTGCCAATGCCATGTCCGCAAAATTCACGCACTACGCTATAGCCACTTTTTTCTGCAAAGACTTGAATCGCATGACCAATATCACCTAATGTAGCGCCTGGCTTTACTTTAGCAATACCCAGCCACATGGCTTGATAAGTAAATTCACATAAACGTTTGGCTTGATTGGTCACTTCACCTATACAAAACATGCGGCTGGTGTCGCCGTGGTAGCCATCTTTAATGACGGTAATGTCTATGTTTACAATATCACCATTTTTAAGCATTTTATCGCTAGGCACGCCATGGCAAATTTGCTGGTTAATGGATGTACAAATAGATTTAGGATAAGGTTTGTGGCCATCTGGTGCGTAGTTTAGTGGCGCAGGAATCGCATCTTGTACGTCTACAATGTAGTCATGACAAAGCTTATCTAGCTGATCGGTGGTAACACCATGCACCACGTAAGGCGTAATAAAATCGAGTACTTCTGAGGCTAGTTTGCCTGCAATACGCATTTTTTCGATATCTTGTTGATTTTTGATTGAGATTGCCATGAAATTGCTAACTAAATAATATATTTGTTTATTTTAGCATAGCCACTTTCAACAATATAAAAATCTATGAATTACCGTGTCGATTAATTTATAATTGTGCGAAATTTATTGGCGAGATAAGCTGTTTGGCGCAGGCGATGTTCATCTTTAAGTGAGGCTAAATTATTGAGCCATTATCAAAAATGATGGCCACAATCAAAAAATCTCAGTCAAACTAGGGCGAAAGTAGACGGATAAGCTAGCAAACTCAATTGCTTAATGGTAGTATTAAACTTCTGCAATTTGGCAGAAATGCATTGTTAAAGATGCAAAGTAAAATTTACACACAACCCGATCAAGGGTGCTTGAGGTTTAGAGCTTTGAATAAAAGCTTATAAATCAAGGTGTTTCTGGTGTTGTGTGAATTAATAACCCTTTTGAAAAGAGAAATATTTATGTCAGTCACTATGCGTGATATGTTAGAAGCCGGCGTTCACTTCGGCCATCAAACTCGTTATTGGAATCCAAAAATGGCACCGTTTATTTTCGGTGATCGTAATAAAATCCATATCGTCAACCTAGAAAAAACACTACCAATGTTTGAAGATGCGCTTAAACACGTGCGTACATTGGCAGCTAATAAAGGCCGTATCTTATTCGTTGGTACAAAACGCCAAGCACGCGACATCGTAAAAGAAGAAGCGGCTCGTGCTGGTTGCGCTTACGTAAATCACCGTTGGTTAGGCGGTATGTTGACTAACTTTAAAACTGTTAAACAATCTATTAAACGTCTTCATGACTTTGAAGTCATGTTATTAGATGGTAGTTTAGAAAAATTTGGTAAAAAAGAAGCGCTTGGTTATAAACGTGAAATTGAGAAATTAGAGCGTTCTATCGGCGGTATTAAAGAAATGGGTGGCTTGCCAGACGCTATTTTTATTATTGACGTTGGTCATGAAAGCGGTGCGATTACTGAAGCAGCTAAATTAGGTATTCCAGTAATTGGTATTGTTGATACTAATAACTCACCTGATGGCGTAGCTTATGTTATTCCTGGTAACGATGACTCTTCTCGCGCTATTCGCTTGTATGCACGCGGTATTGCAGATGCGGTTTTAGAAGGCCGTAGTTCAGTGATTTCTGAGCTTATTAAATCTGCTGCTGAAGAAACTGTAGAAGTTGCTGAAGCTGCTGCTGAGTAATTAGCGCAATATTAAAAGGGGCTTAGTGCCCCTTTTTTAATTTTATACCAAACACTTTTAGTTTTATACTAACTTATTTAATATAAAATTAAATTACTTTATAATCAGTTAATTAAGCTGCATTTTTAAAGTGATTTATAGAAATTTAGGAGCTTAAAATGGCAGAAATTACCGCAAGCATGGTAAAAGAATTACGTGAGCGCACTGATGCGCCTATGATGGATTGTAAGAAAGCACTGACTGAAGCTGAAGGCGATTCAGTACGTGCTGAAGAAATTATCCGTGTTCGTTTTGGCAACAAAGCAAGCAAAGCGGCTGGCCGAGTTGCAGCTGAAGGTACTGTTGGCGTTTATATTAGTGCTGACGGTAAATCTGGCGCGATGATAGAAGTGAACTCTGAAACTGACTTCTGTGCTAAAAATGAAGACTTTCTTAAATTCGTAAACGAATTGGCGACTATTGTTGCGACTAATAAACCTGCTGACATTTCTGCCGCTGGCGCTTTGGCTATGGGTAGCTCAACGGTTGAAGAAACTCGCGCACAGTTGGTTGGTAAAATTGGCGAAAACGTTACGCCACGTCGCTTTGTATGCCCAACGGTTCAAGGTAAACTTAATAGCTACATTCACGGTAGCAAAATTGGTGTTCTAGTTGATTTAGTCGGTGGTGATGAAGCCTTAGCGAAAGATATCGCGATGCATATTGCTGCAGCCAAACCAAAATCATTAGATGCTTCAGGTATCGATGCTAGTTTGATTGAAACAGAACGTCGTGTAGCGATTGAAAAAGCAAAAGAAGCTGGCAAACCAGAAGCGATGCTAGAAAAAATTGCTGACGGAACTGTAGCTAAATTCTTAAAAGAAGTAACATTGTTAAGCCAAACATTTGTTAAAGATGACAAGCTTACGATAGAGCAGTTGCTTAAATCTAAAGGCGCTTCAGTTGCGTCGTTCACTATGTTTACAGTGGGTGAAGGCATTGAGAAAGCGGTTGTGGATTACGCAGCAGAAGTTGCAGCAGCGGCAGCGGCAATTTAATATCACTAAAAAATTATATTTAGTGCATCTATTACACTAAATTCAAGGACTTGGTAAGATGGCAAATGGATTAAGCGTAAAGCTTAGTCCATTTTTTTTAGTTTTTTTAAGCATTGTTTTACTGTATATGACACTTTTTTTATGCCTAAAACCGTGTTTTTATGCTTAAATAAGTAAACTTTAAAAAGAGGAATTCTTGTGTCCGTACCAGCTTATAAGCGCATTTTACTTAAACTTTCTGGCGAGGCATTAATGGGTGATGATGCGTATGGCATAAACCGCGCTACTATTACTCGCATCGTTAATGAAATTAAAGAAGTGGTTGATTTAGGCGTACAGGTTGCCGTGGTTATTGGTGGTGGTAATATTTTCCGTGGTGTTGCACCCGCAGCTGAGGGTATGGATAGAGCCACGGCTGATTACATGGGTATGTTAGCCACTGTAATGAATGCCATGGCATTGCAAGACGCGATGAAGAATATTGGTCTGAATGCTCGCGTGCAAAGTGCTTTGAATATTGAGCAGGTTGCCGAGCCTTATATTCGCGGTAAAGCTATTCGCTATTTAGAAGAAGGTCGAGTGGTTATTTTTGGTGCGGGAACCGGCAATCCGTTCTTCACTACTGATACTGCAGCAGCCTTGCGCGGTATGGAAATTAATGCAGAGATCGTGATTAAAGCGACCAAAGTCGATGGTGTTTATACCGATGACCCTAAAACTAATCCGGAAGCGATGCGTTATAAAACCATCAGTTTTGATGAGGCTATCGTTAAAAATCTTAAAGTGATGGATGCGACTGCGCTGACTTTATGCCGCGATCAAAAACTACCTATCGCCGTGTTTAGCATTTTTAAACAAGGTGCATTGAAAAAAGTGGTGTTGGGTGAAGATGAAGGAACTATGGTTACGCCGTAGTTTTAGGGCTTAGCGCTTATTCAGCATGTCGTCATATTTAGGACGATAAGTTTTAAGGCTAGAATAAATTTATACAAGATCAGTTGGAGAATTAAATGTTAGATGAAGTGAAAAAAAACGCAGAACAAAAAATGCAAAAAGCCTTAGAGTCATTAAAAAATGATTTGGCTAAAGTTCGGACAGGCCGCGCCCATGTTGGTTTGCTTGACCATGTGATGGTTGAATACTATGGTTCTATGGTGGCGGTTAATCAAGTTGCTAACGTTAATTTAGGCGATGCGCGTACTATTAATGTGCAACCTTTTGAAAAAACTATGATAGGTAAAGTTGAAAAAGCTATACGTGATTGCGATTTAGGCTTAAATCCTGCCACTAACGGTGATTTGATTCGTGTGCCGATGCCAATGTTAACGGAAGAACGTCGCCGTGATATGACTAAAATCGTCCGTGGTGAGGCTGAAGGCGCAAAAGTTTCCATTCGTAACGCTCGTCGTGACGCTAATGATACGCTGAAGAAAATGCTGAAAGAAAAAGAAGTTTCTGAAGATGATGAGCGTCGCGCGCAAGATGACATTCAAAAATCGACAGATAAAGCGGTGATTGAAGTAGATAAGATGTTGCAGGTTAAAGAAGTTGAGTTAATGGCTGTTTAATTGAGCTAACTGCGTACTTCACTTGCAAACTTTTTTATACATTCAAAGATTTACTCTCTCTTTCTGGAGCGCATGTGGCTTTTTTTACTAGCGCAACCCAAACGATTCCAAGTTCGCTGGAAATCCCCAAGCACATCGCGGTCATTATGGATGGCAATGGTCGCTGGGCACGGAAGCGCTTTTTGCCAAGAATTGTTGGACATAAACGTGGCGTGGAAACCGTGCGCGACCTTGTTAAATACTGTATTAATCTAAAAGTGGAGTATTTAACTTTATTCGCCTTTAGCAGTGAAAATTGGCGCCGCCCAGCAGAAGAAGTATCTTTTTTAATGAGCTTATTCATGCAGGCGCTTAAGCGTGAAGTTGTGAAGCTACATCAAAATAATATCAAGCTGATCATGATCGGCGATCGCAGTCGCTTTGACGCTGAATTGATTGCGCAAATTGAGGTCTCAGAATTACTAACCGCTAAAAATACTGGTTTAGTTTTGTCTATCGCGGCGAATTATGGAGGTCGTTGGGATGTGTTGCAGGCAGTCAATAAAATGCAATTAGTGGCACCACAACTTGCTGGCATGTATAGTGAAGAGCATCTTACGCCAAATCTAGCCATGAGTTACGCACCAGAGCCAGACTTATTTATACGTACCGGTGGCGAAAAACGTATTAGCAACTTTCTTTTATGGCAACTGGCCTATACCGAACTTTATTTTACCGATACCTTGTGGCCAGATTTTAACGAAGAGGCTTTTAAGCTCGCCATTGATTCCTATCAACAGCGTGAGCGTAGATTTGGCCGTACTAGTGAACAGCTGATAACGCCATTTGCTGACGATAAAAGTTAATCTAGCTACGCCTAAAGACTAAATAATTTCCCTATTCCATTTAAACGACATTAAATACCCATTATGCTAAAAACTAGAATTATCACGGCAATTTTTCTGATTATTGGCTTCTTAATCTTATTATTTTCAGCATCACACATGGTCTGGGCTTTATCGACCTTAGTCCTTACTTTAATTGCCGTTTGGGAATGGTCAAATCTTATTAAGCTCAGTCATAGGCAAATGCTATTAAATGTTTGGAGTGCCTTAAGTATAGGCCTCGCTTTTATTTTTACGGCCAGTACGCAGTTAGTCGTCGTGAGTGATGCGCTTATGTTTTACCTTCTTTTTAGCATACTGGCTATTGCGAGTATTTTTTGGCTATTTTTAGCACCAATCTGGCTTACTAGTAGAAGGGTCATCTGTCATAAATTAATCATGGCCATCTTAGGCTTATTGTTATTGCTAGCCACTTGGATTGCGTTGGTTGGTTTGCATCGCATTGGCCCTTGGATGTTACTTGCTGTTCTTGCAACAGTTTGGCTGGCAGATAGTGCTGCCTATTTTGCTGGAAAGCGATTTGGCCGTCATAAATTAGCGGTAGAAATCAGCCCGGGGAAAACTTGGGAAGGCGTTGCCGGAGCATTTGTTGGCGTCACAATTTATGGTGCAGTGCTTTGTTATTTTTGGCAGATTAATCCATGGCAAATTATCGGCTTGTGGCTAATTGTAGTGCTAAGCATTATCGGTGATTTATTTGAATCACTCTTAAAGCGTCAAGCTGGCGTAAAAGATAGTAGCCAATTATTGCCAGGACATGGCGGGGTTTTAGATAGAATTGATGGGTTGATACCAAGTTTGGCTTTAACCATGTTTTTTATATATCTGCCTGTATTCATCAGCAACGCTTTCCCTGAGGTTCTGATACATGGATAAGACTGCACAATCGGTCACCATACTTGGTGCTACCGGCACCATAGGTCTACAAACTTTAGATGTGATCTCGCAACACCCACATCGTTTTAGTGTTTTCGCTTTAACGGCTAGCAGCAATGTAAAAAGCTTATTTAAGTTATGCCAGCAATATTCACCAAAATATGCCGTCATGTTGCAAGAAGCTGCTGCTAAAGAATTAACGGCTCAACTCAAAACAATCAGTTCTAGCACTGTAGTGTTGCATGGCGAAGCCTCATTGAATTATGTGGCTGCGCATGAAGAAGTCGCTGTGGTGATGGCTGCAATTGTTGGTGCAGCTGGCTTGCACCCAGCAATGGCTGCGGCTAAAGCTGGCAAGCGGGTGCTGTTGGCTAATAAAGAAACCTTGGTGATGGCTGGTAGTTTGTTTATACAAGCTGTGCTGGATGGCGGCGCTACACTGCTACCGATAGATAGCGAGCATAACGCGATATTTCAAGTAATGCCGCGACAGCGTAGCACTAACATCTCAGAATCAAGCTTAGCCAGCTTAGGCGTAAAACGCGTATTGTTAACAGCCTCAGGCGGGCCATTTCGTAATGCTAGTTTAGAAGAGCTCAAAGCGGTTACCTGCGCACAAGCGTTAATTCATCCTAATTGGGTGATGGGGCCGAAAATCACGGTTGATTCAGCCACGCTGATGAACAAGGGCTTAGAAGTGATAGAAGCACATTGGTTGTTTAACGCACTACCTTCACAAATTGATGTGGTCGTACATCCGCAAAGTGTGATTCATTCTATGGTGGAATATATTGATGGTAGCGTGCTGGCACAGTTAGGCAACCCTGATATGCGCACGCCAATTGCTTATGGACTTGGTTATCCAGAACGATTAAGCAGTGGTGTCAGCAGTTTAGATTTTCTTCTCACGGCTAGATTAGATTTTTGTGCGCCGGATATGGTGCGCTTTCCGTGTTTACGTATGGCTTATGAAGCTTTAAACATGGGTGGTACGGCGCCAGCTATTTTAAACGCCGCCAACGAGATTGCCGTCGAGGCCTTTTTAGCTGACCAAATTGGCTTTATGGATATTCCACAAATTATTGAAGCGGTGCTGACAGCTGCTAATATAGAAGCGGTTGAGTCTATAGAGCAATTGGTTGCGGTTGATACGCAGGCCAGACAAGCCGCCTTAGCGCAGATAAAAGTTTTATGCTAACTGCGCTGGCCTTTATTTTCACGCTAGGTTTACTAGTGACGGTTCATGAATTTGGCCATTTTCAGGTGGCCAAATGGTGTGGTGTCAAAGTGCTACAATTCTCAATTGGTTTTGGCAAGCCGCTATTAAGTAAAAAATTTGGCCCAGATCAAACGGAATTTATCTTTGCCGCCATTCCGCTGGGCGGTTTTGTAAAAATGCTGGATGAGCGTGAATTTGCGTCAGATGCATCGCATACACAATACTCAGAGGCTGACTTAGCCCGCGCGTTCAATCGCCAATCTGTAGCTAAGCGTATAGCGATTGTGCTGGCAGGTCCTGTGGCTAATTTATTGCTCGCCATCGTTTTATATTGGTGGCTTTTTATGATGGGTGTTGCTGGTATGAAGCCTATTGTCGGTAAGGTGATCGAGTATAGTCCAGCTGCGCTAGCCAGCATCACTATTGGCGAAATGATACAAAAAATTAATGGTAAGGATGTCGCAACTTGGCAGGATGCACGTTGGTTATTGTTAAACGAATCATTGAAAAGTAAAACTGTAGAAATTCAAGCCATCAATGCTAGGCAAGAAATTCACATACATCAATTAGATACTAGTAAGCTAAATCTTGATAATGCCAGTGCTGATATATTAAACACATTAGGATTAACTATATTTCAGCCAGATATTCCAGCACGTATTGGTAGCGTTCTTGAAAATAGTCCAGCAGCATTGGCCGGCCTATTGAGTAACGATTTGGTTATTATGATTAACCATAAGCCGGTGAACATTTGGGAAGATTTTGTACAAGAAATTAGGCAAAATCCGAATCAACCTTTGGACCTTACTGTTAAGCGCAATGCTCGAGAATTAGTGCTGGTGGTCAGGCCTGAGCCAGTGATTGAGAACGCAAAAACCATAGGACGCATAGGCGCTGCATTTAAAATCGAGCAAGGTGAGCTGAATAAACTATTTGTTACGACACATTATTCTGCTACCGCAGCACTGGTAAAAGCCGTTGAAAAAACTTGGGAAACCGCTTTTTTTAGCATTAAAATGTTAGGCAATATGATTGTCGGGCAGTTGTCATGGAAGGGCATGAGCGGCCCTGTGACTATCGCGAGTTATGCCGGGCAAAGCGCTAGTCTGGGCATTAAAGCGTTCATAGGTTTTTTAGCGTTGATTAGTATTAGTATTGCCGTACTGAATCTCTTACCTATACCAGTGTTAGACGGCGGCCATTTGATGTATTATGTGATAGAAATTTTTACAGGCAAGCCAGTTTCAGAAGCAGCAATGATTATTGGACAAAAAATCGGCTTCGCCCTATTGGGTTGTCTGATGATTTTAGCGCTATATAATGACATTAACCGATTGATAACAGGCTGATTGCATGGTGATTCAAAACATAAAAAACTTAAAAACGACAGACCTTGTATTTAAGAGTCTTAAGCTTAAATCTTTACTTATATTGGTTTCTAGTTTATACGCAAGCTCTTCTTTGGCGCTTGATACTTTTGTGGTAAAAGACATTCGTGTGGAAGGTATTCAGCGTACAGAAGCCGGCACAGTGTTTAGCTACTTGCCAGTGAAAGTTGGCGAGGCCATGAATGATGAATTTGCCGCGCAAGCGATTAAGTCTTTATATGGCACGGGCTTTTTTAAAGATGTTCGTATTGAAGCTGAGGGCGATGTGCTTGTAGTGACGGTGCAGGAACGTTCATCAATCGCTCAAATTGAATTTAGTGGTAATAAGTCTTTCCCTACCGATAAAATGAAGGAAGGACTTAAACAGATTGGTATTACCGAAGGTCAGATTTTTGATAAATCTCAATTAGATCGTGCTGAGCAAGAAGTAAAGCGTCAATATTTATCACAAGGTAAATATGGCGCTACTGTTAAAGCGGTAGTTTCACCACTAGAAAGAAACCGTGTTGCGGTGCGTTTCGACATTGAAGAGGGTGCTGTTTCTAAAATTCGCAGTATCAATATCGTTGGCAATCAAGTCTATACCATGGATGATTTGCGAGCGCAGTTCTTATTGACCACGCCAAACTGGATGAGTTGGTGGAATAAAAACGATCAATACTCAAAACAAAAACTAAACGCAGATTTAGAAACCTTACGCTCTTTTTATATGAACCAAGGTTACCTAGAGTTCAATATCGATTCAACGCAAGTTTCCATTACTCCAGATAAAAAAGATATTTACATCACGGTGAACGTGACTGAAGGTGAAAAATACACCATTTCAGAAGTTAAATTAGCTGGTGAAACGATTATTGCTGATGCAGAGTTACAAAAACTTATCAGCTTGAAATCTGGTGATACGTTTAGCCGCGAAAAAATTACCCAATCAAGCAAAGCGATTAGCGACCGTTTGAGTAACGAAGGTTATGCTTTTTCAAACGTGAACCCAGTGCCCGACGTTAATAAGGAATTACACACCGCTGCGTTTACTTTTTTCATCGATCCTGGCAAGCGCGTTTATGTGCGCCGTATCAATATTGTAGGCAATACAAGAACACGTGATGAAGTCGTCCGCCGTGAAGTGCGTCAGCTAGAATCTTCTTGGTATGCTTCTAATAAAATTAACCGTTCGAAAGAGCGTTTAGTGCGTACCCAATACTTCTCAGATGTTAACGTTGAAACGCCTGCCGTTCCGGGTACCGCTGACCAAGTGGATTTAAATATTAGTGTTGTAGAGCAATCTACCGGTAGCGTGCAGTTTGGTGCAGGCTTATCGAGCTACGAAGGTGTTGTTTTTGGTGTGACTGTTAACCAAAACAACTTCTTAGGTACTGGTAACCGCGTTAGTGCGCAGGTTAATACTGGTAAAGTGAATACAACATATTCTCTTTCATACACAGACCCTTACTTCACGCCAGATGGGGTCAGTCGTGGCTTTGATATCTACCGACGTGATGTGAATACTAATCCATTAGTAAGTGTTAGTCCGTATAGCTCGTCCTCTTATGGTGCTGGTGTTCGGTTTGGTATTCCGTTGAACGAAAAAGATGCCTTGAACTTTGGTTTAGCGGCTGATATGACGCAAGTGAATTTAAAGGATAAGATTTCAAGTTCTCCACAGATGATAGAATCATGTCCTACTTTAAGTTGCACACGTAATTCAGTAGTGGCCACTGCCGGTTGGGTGCATGATTCGCGCGATAGTATTATGTATACCAGTAAAGGTGTGTTGCAAAAGTTAAGTGGTGAAGTTTCTATGCCTGTGCTTGATTTGCAATACTATAAGTTGCAATATAAGCATGCTTGGTATCAAGAAATTTATAATGGCGTTACTGTGATGTTGAATGGTGAAGTTGGATATGCAGGTTCATATGGCAGTCAACCATATCCATTCTTCAAGAACTTTTATATGGGTGGCGTTAACTCAGTACGTGGTTATGATAACGGTGCCTTAGGTCCGCAATCTACAATGGCATTAACCGGTTATAAGTATTCAGAAGGCGGTAATAGAAGTTTACTGGCTAATGCTGAATTGCTATTTCCGGTACCTGGCTTAAAAGATAATAAGCAGTTTAGATTAAGTGCCTTTTTTGATGCAGGTAATGTTTATAAAGGTGCTTACGATTTAGCTGAATTACGTTACTCAGCAGGTATTGGTATCGGTTGGTCATCACCATTTGGTCCATTGAAACTGATCTATGCTAAACCACTCAATAATCAAGTGGGCGATCGTACGCAAACGATACAGTTCCAGTTAGGACAGCAGTTTTAGTTTAAATAGTTTTCAGTCACACAAGCGACTTGCCTTAAAAAATACTGTTGGCAAATTAATAAGACTGCAGGCGCTTGTGGCATAATCAGCTTATTGTTAATAGCAGTCGTTTCAGGAGATTTTAATTGAGCAACACATTTAAAAGTTTAGTACTAGCCAGTTTATTGAGCCTAGCTTTAACGGCGCATAGCTCTGAGCTAAAAGTTGGTTACGTGCAAGTTGATAAAATTTTACAAGAAGCACCACAAACTGCAGAAAGTGGTAAAAAATTAGAACGAGAATTTAGCCCACGTTCACAAGAATTAGAGCGGATGTCTAAGCAAATTAAAGATTTAGAAACCGTGCTTGATAAAGATGGTCTGACTATTACAGAAGCTGAGCGCCGCAATAAAGAGCGTGATATACAAAATATTAAGACTGAGTTTCAACGTAAGCAGCGCGAATTACGTGAAGATATTAATCTACGTAAAAATGAAGAGCTTGGTAGCCTGCAAGATCGCATCAATAAAGCTGTACAAACTGTTGCCAAAGCAGAAAGCTACGATTTAGTTATGTACAGTGGCGTGGCTTACGCAGCGGATAAAATTGATATTACCGATAAAGTTTTAAAATTATTGGGTAAAAAGTAATTTAAGCCATACCGTTCATTTAATTTAGTCGCTATTTCTTTAAGGGTAAGCTAATGAGTAAACAATACTCACTTAGTGCTATTGCACAGACCTTAGGTGGCTATGTCCTCGGTGACGATACCGTATCAATATCACGCGTTTCCTCATTAATTAATGCAAAGTTTGGCGACATTTGTTTTATTAATGATGCTAAATACCAAAAAGCACTTGTTTCATGCGAAGCAAGTGCTTTTGTATTAAAAGAGGATGATGCAGATTTAACTAAACTTCCTAGAATTATTGTTGATAATCCTTACGCGTATTTTGCTAAAGTTTCTGCGTTTTTAAATCCTCCTGCCGTGGTGAAATTAGGGGTTGCGCTATCCGCTGTGATAGATGCAACCGCAACTATTCCTGACTCTTGCAGCGTCGGGCCACTGGTTTTCATTGGTGAAAATGTAGTGCTGGGTGAACATGTGGTTATTGGTGCTGCTTGCGTTATCGAAAATAATGTCACGATTGCTGACAACACGCACTTAGAGCCCCAGGTTGTTATTAAGCATGATTGCGAAATTGGCCCCAATTGCCACCTATTTTCTGGCGCAGTAATAGGTTCAGATGGGTTTGGTTATGCCGAAGAATCTGGTGTTTGGATTAAAATACCGCAAGTTGGCCGTGTTGTGATTCACGCCAATGTAGATATTGGTGCAAACACTACGATAGACCGTGGCGCTTTAGATGACACGATTATCGAAGAGGGCGTTAAGCTGGATAATCTGATTCAGATTGGCCATAACTGTATTATTGGCGCACACACGGTAATTGCTGGTGCCACAGGAGTAGCCGGCAGTGCCAAGATTGGCCGGCATTGTAAGATTGGTGGCGCTGCGATGATTTTGGGGCACTTAACTATCGCTGATCACGTCACTATCTCGCCAGGAAGCATGATTACGCGCTCTTTAGCGAAAGCCGATACCTATACAGCGCTAATGCCGTTTCAAACCCATAAGGCATGGCTTAATACAGCAGCTAAAATCCGCCACCTAGATAGCTTATCAGCGCAAATTAAAAATCTTGAAAAAGAGCTGGCTCTGTTAAAATCTAACTAATCAAGATTAATTAATGTCCAAGCTAGAGACATGCATTTAACTGGCAATCGCATCAATTAGCACCTAACTAAAAAGTAAGTTGAGATAAAAATGACTAACGAAATCACTTCAACAAGTATGGACATCCATGAAATATTGGATCATTTACCGCACCGTTACCCATTTGTGCTGGTAGATCGCGTTCTGTCTATGGAATTGGGCAAAGAAATTACCGCGATTAAAAATGTGACGATCAATGAGCCATTTTTCCCTGGGCATTTTCCATATCATCCAGTAATGCCTGGTGTGTTAATTGTTGAGGCGATGGCTCAGGCTGCGGCCATTTTGTCTTTCAAAACCATGAACGTTAAGCCTAGCGATGATTCAGTTTACTATTTTGCTGGTATCGATAACGCGCGATTTAAGAAGCCCGTGTCACCAGGTGATCAAATTGTACTTAACGTTAAAATTGACCGTATTTTAAAAGGCATTTGGAAATATTCAGGTGTCGCTCGCGTTGATGGCGCCATTGTCGCTGAAGCACAAATGATGTGCATACTAAAAGCAATCAATAAAAAAGAGAAGTAGGCAATGCTAGTAGCAAAAATTCACCCAACGGCGATTATCGATGCTACGGCAGAGTTAGATTCCAGTGTAGAAGTAGGCCCTTTTTCTATTATCGGCGCCAACGTTAAAATTGACGCGGGTACGCGTGTTGCCGGTCATGTCATGATTAATGGCCCAACTAATATTGGTAAAAATAATAATATTTTTCAATATTCTTCACTTGGTGAGGCGCCACAAGATAAAAAGTATAATGGTGAGCCGACTATATTAGAAATTGGGGATAATAATACTATTCGCGAGTTTTGTACTTTAAACCGAGGTACTGTTCAAGATAAAAACACCACTAAGATAGGCAACGATAACTGGATTATGGCTTATGTGCACATTGCGCATGACTGTCAGATCGGTAATCACACTATTTTAGCCAATAACTCTTCTTTGGCCGGTCATGTAGATCTTGGCGATTATGCCATTTTAGGCGGTTTCACGCTTATTCATCAGTTTTGTAAAATTGGATCGCACGTCATTACGGCTGTCGGTTCAGTGGTATTTAAAGATATTCCGCCTTACGTAATGGCTGCCGGTTACGATGGAAAACCGCACGGAATTAATGCTGAGGGCCTAAAACGTAGAGGATTTAGCCCTGAAAGTATTTTACAAATCAAACGTGCGTACAAAGCCTTATATCGTAATGGACTCTCTTTAGAAGAAGCTAAAGTCGAACTTGCTAGCATGCAAAAAAACACGCCAGAAATTAGTTTGCTGACAGAATTCCTCAGCAAATCTACTCGCGGTATCGTTCGCTAGGTTATCTGCATGCTTAGAATTGGGATTGTTGCGGGTGAAGCCTCAGGTGATTTGCTTGGCAGTCATCTTATGCAGGCATTAAAACAAAAGCGTGCAGATATCGAATTTGTCGGTATCGCTGGCCCTAAGATGATTAGCAAGGGGGCTCAGTCGCTATTTCCGATTGAACGCTTGTCTGTGCGTGGTTATGTGGAAGTCATTAAACATTTATTTGGTTTACTTAGGTTACGCCGCCAGCTACTGAATTACTTTTTAAACAATCGGATAGATTTGTTCATCGGAATTGATGCCCCAGATTTTAATTTTTGGCTAGAAAAGAAGCTTAAAAATAAAGGCATTAAAACCATACATTACGTTAGTCCTTCTATTTGGGCTTGGCGTAAAAATAGGCTAAAAAAAATCAAACGTGCGGTGACGCACATGTTGGCCTTATTTCCGTTTGAGCCGGCTTTATATGAAAAAGCACGCATTCCTGTCACCTATGTCGGACATCCATTAGCCGATATGTTGCCTATGGAACCTGACGTTGCTGCCGCACGTTTAGCACTTAAATTAAAACCTACCGGATTGGTAGTGGCTATGCTGCCAGGTAGCAGACAAAGTGAAGTGCAGCAGCATGCTGAATTATTTGTGAAAACGGCTAGGCTGATTTATGTAGAACAGCCTAATGCGATTTTTTTAGTTCCTTTAATTACGCGTGAGACACGCCAAATATTTGAATTGGCGATTTTTCACGAAGAAGCTAGTTTGCCTATACAAATATTGTTTGGCCATGCACATGAGGCGATGGAAGCGGCTGATGTCATTATTGTCGCTTCTGGTACGGCAACACTTGAAGCGGCTTTGTTGAAAAAGCCGATGGTGATTACCTATCGCATGTCTAGTTTAAGCTGGAAAATACTTAAGCGTATGCGTCTGCAACCTTATGTAGGCTTGCCAAATATCTTAGCCGGTAAATTGGTTGTGCCTGAATTGCTGCAAGATGATTCAACTCCAGAAAAACTAGCTGAAACTGCATTAAAATTGCTAGTTGATACTGATTATGCTGCCGAAATTAAAGCTGAATTTATAAAAATTCACCATAGCTTGCGACAAAATACTGCTGTAAAAGCAGCTGTCGCCATACTGGCTCATTTGTCATAATTATTCTAAACACACTTAACCATCAATGGCATTAACATTAATTTGTGGCGTAGATGAAGCTGGTCGCGGACCATTAGCTGGTGCGGTGTATGCCGCTGCGGTGATTTTAAATCCTGAATGGCCAATATTAGGTCTCGCCGACTCAAAAAAACTATCTGAAAAAAAACGTGATTTATTAAGCGTTGAAATCAAGCAGCACGCTTTAGCTTGGGCGATTGCGAGTAGTAGCGTAGAAGAAATTGACGATAATAATATTCTGCAAGCCAGTTTATTAGCGATGAAACGCGCGATTGAACTACTTCAGCAACAATTTAATAGTGCGTTAAATTCAGCTGAAATATTTGTCCAAATCGATGGTAATAAGTGCCCTAAAATAGACTTGCCATGTGAAGCAATCGTGCAGGGTGATAGTAAAGTAAAAGCTATTTCTGCCGCGTCTATTTTGGCTAAAGTGGCGCGTGATCATGAGTTATATGCTTTGGATAAGGAATATCCGAACTATGGATTTGCCAAGCATAAAGGTTACCCAACTGCCTTTCATCTAGAGATGCTGGCTTTACAAGGTATTTCGCCCATACACAGACTTAGTTATGCGCCCGTTAAAAAAATAATGTTGCTTAACTCAACTGCAAAAGACTAAGTCAGAAACTAGGCCAGTAATAAAAATACTGTTGGCCGTTTATGCAGTTCTGGCAGTAGATTTTTTTTCCAGCTAGCGATCGATTTCGTGATTATCATTTCAGTGCTTAAGCTGATATCACAAGCCACACACAGTCTAGTATTAGGCTGACACACCGCTAAAATCGCCTCTAAAATGTGCTGGTTACGATAAGGCGTTTCAATGAATAATTGTGTTTCTTTGTGGCTTAAAGAACGTTTTTCAATCTCTTTAAGCTTTTGGTTGCGCAAGGCTTTGTCGATAGGTAGATAGCCTAAGAAAGCGAACTGCTGGCCATTAAGACCAGAAGCCATTAAGCTTAATACGATAGAGCTTGGCCCAACAAATGGCACAACACGAACTCCTTTTTGGTGCGCTAACTCAACCAGCTTAGCCCCAGGATCAGCAATGCCTGGGCAACCAGCATCACTCATCAGGCCAACATCTTTGCCGGCTAATAACGGCGCTAATAAGGCCGCTACATCCTTATCTTCAGTATGTTCATTGAGTAAGTTTAATGTTAACTCACGCACCGGCTTAATGGTTTTAATGGTGCTTAGGAAGTGGCGTGCTGACTTTTCACTTTCAACCACAAAGGTGTCGAGTTGCAGAGCAAGACTAAGCACATCGGCTGGTAGCACTTTGCTAATATTGTCGTCTCCAAGAGTGACTGGGATTAAATATAAGGTTCCAAATTTCACAAATTCCCTAACTTTTGATGAGCTAATAGTAGATTTATTAGCGATTTTACCGATGGTGTCATTACTTATTCATATTCATATAGGCTGGCATGGATTTCACTTCGCTAGCAGTAAGCGTTTATATTACATTTACACCTTCATTAAATAACATGCTGACCAGTTTGATGAGAGGTAAGCCTATCAGCGCATTAGGGTCTTCGCCACTCATTTTAGCGATAATGGCTATACCCAAACCTTCTGATTTTGCGCTACCTGCACATTGATACGGTTGCTCTTTAATCAAGTAGCTTTCAATCTGTGCATCGCTTAAATCTCTAAATGTCACAACATAAGGAACATCTTCAGCCTGCATTTTAAGGGTAAGCGGGTTGTATAGGCATAGCGCGCTATGAAAAACCACTTCTCGGCCACGCATTAGGCGTAATTGTTTGGTTGCGTTCTCATGCGTTAGCGGTTTGCCTAGTTGTATATTATCCAAGGTTGCCACTTGGTCACAGCCGATAATCAGCGCATTAGGATTATCTAACGCCACTTTTCTAGCTTTAACTTGGGCTAATCTTAAGGCCGTTTCTTGGGGTAGTTCGTGTGCTAGCGCGCTTTCATCTACGTCTGGCGTGACGCAACTAAATGGTAATTGCAAGCGTGTTAATAACTCACGTCGATAAACGGATGAAGAAGCTAGGATTATATTTGCATGCATATTTTTGGCTAAATTGTGTGAATAAAAAAAGCCGACATATAAAGTGCTGTCGGCTAAAGATTTATATCGCTAATCGATTATTCAGGTTGAATTTCAAGCAAGGATTCGTCAGGCGTAACCGTATCGCCTTTAATCACGTGTATCGCTACGACGACGCCCGAAGTTGCTGCTTGAATTTCATTTTCCATTTTCATCGCTTCAATGACTAAAACACCATCGCCAGCGTTTACTTTATCGCCTACATTTACTTTAACCGCAACCACTGTGCCTGGCATTGAAGTTGTTACATGTCCGGCATGAGATGGGCGAGGGCGCCCAGCACTATTTTTGCTTGTTACCGCTTTCTTTTGGCCGCTGCTGCTACCATTGCCTGAAACCTCGATCTCACTTAAAGTTTCAACAATGACTTCTTCCGCAATACCATCAATAGACACATAAAATGGACGCTTTTCTTCACCGGCATGGCCGCTGCCGGTCAAATTAATATGGAAAGTTTCGCCATGTAAGGTCACTTTAAATTCACTAGGCGCAAAACGTGACGATGAAGCATTGACCGCTGCTTTATCTAACAGCGCTTCTGGCACTAATGAACCTGCGTTACGTTCTTGTAAGTAGGTTTTGCCAATATCAGGAAACATTGCGTAGGTCAGCACATCTTCTTCAGATTGTGCAAAGCGCTCAGAATCGCTAGTCAATCTTGCCATTTCTGCTTCTAATAAGTCGGCAGGGCGGCAAGTGATGGGCTCTGCATCACCAATCGCCAGCTTTTTAACTTCAGGGCAAACCGCGCTTGGTGATTTGCCATATTGGCCTAAAAAGTAGTTTTTAACTTCATTGGTAATAGATTTATAACGCTGACCAGTCATCACATTTAATACGGCTTGTGTACCGACAATTTGTGAAGTTGGTGTTACAAGCGGAATGTATCCTAGATCTTTACGCACTAAAGGAATTTCAGCTAATACTTCATCCATACGATGCAGCGCGCCTTGCTCTTTAAGTTGATTGCTAAGGTTTGAAATCATGCCGCCCGGCACTTGGTTGATTAGTACACGTGAGTCTACGCCTGAAAACTCACTTTCAAACTGCCAGTATTTTTTACGCACATCACGGAAATACGCAGTCACTTCTTGTGCCGCAGCAATGTCTAAACCTGTATCAAATTCAGTGCCTTGTAAGGCCGCAATCATGCTTTCTGTGGTTGGGTGACTAGCACCTTCTGAGAACGCTGCGCTGCAAGTATCTATCATTAAAGCGCCATTCTCAAGCGCACGTAACAAATTCATGCTGGCCAAACCACTGGTTGCATGGGTGTGCATATGAATCGGTAAATTTACATTGGCGCGTAAGGCTTTAACCAGCTCAATAGTGGCTTGTGGTGTCAGTAAACCAGCCATATCTTTAATAGCAATGGTATCTAAACCCATGGCTTCAAGCTCTTTAGCAATGCTCACAAAGTGCGCTACATCGTGAACTGGGCTGGTAGTGTAGCTGATGGTACCTTCAGCGTGTTTGCCAGCTTTTTTGACGGCTTCTACAGAAACTTGTAGGTTACGCGTGTCATTTAATGCATCAAAAATACGGAATACGTCGACGCCATTATCAGCTGATTTTTGCACAAAGGCTCGCACCACATCATCAGAATAATGACGGTAGCCGAGCAAATTTTGACCGCGTAACAACATTTGTATGCGCGTATTAGGCAAAGCTTTACGTAAGGTTTTTAAGCGCTCCCAGGGATCTTCTTTTAAATATCGCACACAGGCATCAAAGGTAGCGCCGCCCCATGCTTCTAATGACCAAAAACCAATGGCGTCTAATTTGGCGCATATTGGTAACATATCTTCAGTACGCATACGCGTCGCAATGTGGCATTGATGCCCGTCGCGTAAGACTAGTTCGGTGACATGTACTTTTGGTTTTTGGGTCATAATTTAACTCTTTACTTTAATGGGTATGTTCAATTAATTGGTATGTTCAATTAATTGGTATGTTCAATTAATTGGTA
>JBBAOU010000002.1:20838-33482 GCA_040401175.1 Methylotenera sp.
CAATTAATTGGTATGTTCAATTAATTGGTATGTTCAATTAATTGGTATGTTCAATTAATTGGTATGTTCAATGAATTGTTTTTTTTATTAGTTATTTTAAAAATTATTATTGTTGGAAGCGATTATTTCATGTCCTAAATATTAAATACCTTCATGTGCAGCAATCGCTGCTGAAATTGCAGCCGCAATCATTTCTGGTGGAATTTCATTCTTATAATTAGTTAATTCAGGATGCGATTCTACAAAGCTAGTATTGAAGTCGGCATTTCTAAAATCTTCATGCTTTAAAATTTCTTGATAATATGGAATGGTCGTTTTTACGCCATAAATTAACATATCATCTAAAGCACGGCGACCGCGTTCAATCACGCTATCCCAGTCTAATGCCCAAACCGTGAGCTTCGCGCACATAGAATCATAATAAGGCGGAATTACATAGCCGCTGTAAATCGCCGCATCCATACGTACGCCAGGTCCACCGGGGGCGTAGTAGCGAGTGATTTTACCGAAGCTCGGTAGAAAGTCATTTTTAGGATCTTCCGCATTAATACGAAATTCCATGGCGTAACCTCTAAACTGCACATCTTTTTGCACGTATTGTAGTGGTAAACCGTAAGCAACGCGGATTTGCTCTTGCACGATATCAATGCCGGTAATGGTTTCTGTCACAGTATGCTCAACTTGCAAGCGCGTGTTCATTTCCATAAAGTAGAATGTGTTGTCTGAATCTAACAAAAACTCTACTGTTCCGGCGTTTTCATAACCAACGGCTTTGGCCGCCTTTACCGCTAAGCCGCCAATATAATCACGTTGTGCTTGGCTAAGTTGTGGGGAAGGGGCTATTTCAATAAGTTTTTGATTGCGACGCTGTATTGAGCAGTCGCGCTCAAATAGGTGAATCACATTGCCTTCGGAGTCACCTAAAATTTGTACTTCAATATGGCGCGGGTTCACTACACATTTTTCTAAAAACACCTCAGGCTTACCAAACGCCTTGCTAGCTTCAGAAATCACGCGGTCATAATTACTTAAAAGCTCTTTTTCGCTATCACAACGACGAATACCACGACCGCCGCCGCCATTAGTGGCTTTCAGCATTACTGGATAGCCAATCTTAGCGGCTAAAACTACCGCTTCATCAAGATTAGCTAAGTTGCCGTCACTACCTGGCGTGCAAGGTATGCCCGCGTTAGTCATGGCGTTTCTAGCTTGAATTTTATCGCCCATTTGGCGAATTACGTTAGCATTAGGTCCAATAAACTTAACGCCACGACGCTCGCAGATTTCAGCTAATTCAGGATTTTCTGATAAAAAACCATAGCCTGGATGCAAAGCATCGCAGCCAGAGGCTACTGCCAAATTGACAATATTATGTGCATTTAAGTAGCCTGCTACAGGGTCGGCGCCAATGTTATAAGCTTCATCCGCTTTTTTAACATGTAAGGCTTGACGATCAGCGTCCGCATAAATCGCAACAGACTTAATGCCCATTTCTGAGCAAGCGCGTACAATACGCACTGCGATTTCACCACGATTAGCTACGAGAATTTTTTTGAACACGCTGCAAGCCTTAATTATTCACACAAACTCTGCAATTGTAACATGGGCATGCTTAGAGCTAAATCCCCATAGTTCAATTTTAATCACAAATTTAGAACATTGAATATGACTAACCAACCATTTTTTATCGACAACGTTGCTTTTGCAAAGAAAAATGAGCGCCTTGCCGGCGATTTATCGCTTGCAGACTGCTCAAGACTCAATGACTTGTTGATTCATTCCGCTGAACATTCAAAGGCTATTAATCGCCCAGCAGGCACAATTAGTTATCAGCTGCAAGGTAAAACCGATGCGGCTGACCAGCAACTTTTAGATCTTTCTATTGCAACAAATCTGACCACAACTTGCCAGCGTTGTCTGAATGAAATGCCGCTTAAATTATCATTAAATTTCCACTATTTAATCGGTGATATCAGCGATACGGATATTGAGGCGGGCGATGTGGATAGCGCTGATGATGTAGATATGCAGCAGGCTAGCCAAACCATGGATATTGTGGCTTTAATAGAAGATGAGATTATTATGGCGATGCCGATTGCGGCGATACACAAGGAAGATTGCGGCGAAATTATTACGCAAAGTGGCGAAAAGCCAAACCCGTTTGCCGTGTTAAAAGGCTTAATTAAGTCTTAAGATGTCAATTAGGGCTGACAAAGCTCTTGCTTTACATTATAATTACCTAGTAGCAATTTAACGTAGTCTTAAATTAGTGATGGATTGTTGTCAACAGTGCGTCAGTTTGTATGTAATTGAGATGATGTTTTAATCATTTTATTGGAGTTTATTATGGCAGTTCAGCAAAACAAAAAGTCACCATCAAAACGTGGTATGCACCGTTCACATGACTTTTTAGTCAATCCACCTTTAGCAGTAGAGCCAACAACTGGCGAAACGCATCTACGTCACCACATTAGCCCAAGCGGTTATTACCGTGGTCGTAAAGTAATGTCTACAAAAGGCGAGTAATTTACTTCTTTAGATAGCCTCTAAAGTTTTAATATTTGTTAAGTAGTGTACGAAATCATTTAACGCCGCTCCAGTATTGGTGCGGCGTTAATATTTTTACGGCGTCAATGTATAACGCTGCGTAGATAATTATGCAGAATGCTGTTATTTTTCAATTTTTGTGATTAAAACCAATGGATATAACCGTCGCAATTGACGCAATGGGTGGTGATCATGGCACTCATGTCACAATACCAGCTGCACTTAAAGCGCTAAAAGCCGATAGTTCGCTCAATATTGTTTTGGTTGGATTAAGTGATGCTATTGAAGCTGAACTTAAAGCCAATAAAGCAGTTACTGGTCCACGTTTGCGTGTTCATCATGCCAATGAATTAGTGACTATGGATGAGTCGCCACAAGGTGCGCTCAAAAATAAAAAAGATTCTTCAATGCGCGTAGCCATTAATTTGGTTAAAAGTGGTGAAGCTAATGCTTGTGTCAGTGCAGGTAATACTGGTGCGCTAATGGCCACCGCACGCTTTGTGCTAAAAACTTTACCTGGTATAGATAGGCCTGCCATCGCCGGTGTTTTTCCTAGCCAAAAAGGTCGAACTTATATATTAGATTTGGGTGCCAACGCTGATTGCACGGCTGAACAGTTATTGCAATTTGCCGTAATGGGTAGCATGCTGGTGTCATGTGTCGAGCATAAAGAAAATCCAACAGTAGGTTTGTTAAATATCGGTGTTGAAGATATTAAGGGTAATGAGGTCGTTAAGAAGACAGCTGAGTTATTGCGTGCCAGCCATTTGAATTTTTATGGCAATGTAGAAGGCAATGATATATTTAAAGGTACGACAGACGTTGTGGTCTGTGATGGTTTTGTAGGTAATGTTGCTCTTAAAGCCTCTGAAGGTTTAGTGCAGATGATGGGCCGTTTTCTATCTCAGGAATTTAAGCGCAACTGGCTTACCAAGTTGATGGGTTTAGCTTGTATGCCTGTGCTAAAAGCGTTCAAGAAGCGCATGGATCCTAGACGTTATAATGGTGCAAGCTTTCTAGGTTTACGCGGTATCGTGGTAAAAAGTCATGGTGGGGCCGATAGTTTTTCTTTCCTGAATGCGATTCATACGGCTGTTGAGGAATCACGTAATGGTGTACTTAATCGCATTTCACAACAATTAGAAATTGAGCACATGCACTCAAAAGATATTGCTGAGCAACACGCAAATAACTCAAATTTAACTGGCACTACTTCGACTAGCCTAGGTATGGAAAACGAATGATTTATTCTCGCATTGCAGGAACGGGTAGCTATCTCCCCAAAAAAATACTTACTAATGGTGATTTAGAAAGCATGATAGAGACTACCGATGAGTGGATTTTTACGCGCACCGGTATTCGTGAACGTCACATTGTGGCTGAAGATGAGTTTACGAGTGATTTAGCTTTCAATGCAGCGCGCAATGCCATTGAATCTGCTGGTATTGATGCCGCAGATATTGATTTAATTATTGTGGCAACGACAACGCCGGATAAGATTTTTCCAAGTACTGCAGTGATTATGCAAAATAAATTAGGCATCGCCGGTTGCTCCGCTTTTGATATTCAAGCGGTTTGTAGCGGCTTTGTTTATGCGCTTGCTACTGCTGATAATTTTATTAAATCGGGTGCGGCAAAGTGTGCGCTAGTCGTTGGCGCTGAGGCGTTTTCGCGTATTGTCGATTGGACCGATCGTAGCAATTGTATTTTGTGGGGCGATGGTGCGGGTGCTGTAATTCTGCAAGCCAGCGAAGAGCAAGGCATTATTTCTACTCATCTGCATGCGGATGGTAGTTATGAAAAAATGTTACACGTGCCACGCAAATCTGAAACGGGCTGCGGTGATACTGTTGTAATGGAGGGGAATAGCGTATTTAAAGTCGCTGTTAATACCCTTGATGCGATTGTTGATGAGACTTTAACTGCGAATGGCATGCAAAAGTCTGATATAGATTGGCTGGTACCGCATCAAGCTAATATTCGTATATTGCAAGCTACTGCAAAAAAATTAGACATGAGCATGGATAAAGTGGTAGTTACCGTTGATAAGCACGGCAATACTTCAGCCGCGTCTATTCCATTAGCATTAGACGTTGCCGTACGTGACGGGCGTATTAAACGTGGTGAAATTATCCTTATGGAAGCTTTCGGTGGCGGATTTACTTGGGGTTCTGCACTAATTAAATATTAACGACAGTAAAACATTAACGACAGTAGATATTAGCCGCAATCAAATTTAACGATTAACAAAGTCTTTGTTGTAACGATTACCTTTTGTTTTAACTACTTTTTAACTGCTAATGTTTTAATTATTAAATGACTCAAAAAATTATGAATAAACTCGCATTTTTCTTTCCAGGCCAAGGATCTCAATCAGTCGGCATGATGGCCGGTTTTGCTGATTCTGCCATTATTAAAAATACTTTTATTGAAGCCTCAGACATTTTAGGCGTCGATTTTTGGGCAATGGCAACAGAAGCCAATGAGAACTTGAATGAAACCACGCATACGCAACCTATCATGTTGATTGCCGGTGTTGCTACTTGGCGCGCTTGGCTTGCTAGCTTAAAAAATACTCCTGGCATTTTGGCTGGACATAGCTTAGGTGAATACACGGCGCTTGTTGCGGCCGGCGCGCTAAGTTTTGCTGATGCTTTGCCATTGGTACGTTATCGCGCAGAAGTCATGCAAGCGGCTGTGCCGTCAGGCGTTGGTGCAATGGCCGCCATCTTAGGCTTAGACGATGATGTTGTGCGTGCGGTTTGTACTGAAGCCGCGCAGGATGAAGTGCTAGAAGCAGTTAATTTTAACTCACCTGGCCAAGTAGTTATTGCTGGTAATAAAGCAGCGGTTGAGCGCGGTATGGTGTTGGCAAAAGAAAAGGGCGCTAAGCGCGCTTTAGCACTTCCGGTCAGCGTGCCATCACATTGTGCGCTGATGAAACCGGCTGCCGAAAAATTAGCTGAATATTTAAAAACAGTGGCTATTCATGCCCCACAAATTCCTGTGTTACATAATGCCGATGTTGCATCCTATAACGACGGTGATAAAATTAAAGACGCTTTAGTGCGCCAGTTATACAGCCCTGTTCGCTGGGTTGAGACTGTACAGGCCATTCATGCGCAAGGTTTTAACCAAGCAGCAGAGTGTGGCCCTGGCAAAGTATTAGCTGGACTGACTAAGCGCATCGTTGCTGAGTTTACATGCAGTGCTTTAGTGAGTAATGAGGCTTTAGTTGAGTTACAGGCTGCGCTATAAATCAGACAATTAGTAAAACTAGACGTAAAATTACAAGTAAATGGTAATTAAATTTAATATATTTTTCAAGGGCTTATTATGTTAACTGGACAAATTGCTTTAATTACAGGTGCAAGCCGTGGCATAGGCGCTGCAATCGCACTGGAGCTTGGTAAGCAAGGTGCAATTGTCATCGGCACCGCAACCTCAGACGGTGGCGCAACCTCTATTAGCAGCACATTTGCCGCAGCCAATATTAAAGGCGAAGGCATGGCCTTAAACGTCAATGATGCCGAGCAAATTGACGCGACTTTAAAAATCATCTCAGAGAAATATGGCGATGTCAGTGTGTTGGTGAATAATGCTGGAATTACTCGCGATACATTATTGATGCGTATGAAAGACGATGATTGGGATGCGGTAATAAGCACAAATTTGACTTCAGTATTTCGTATGAGCCAAGCCGTATTACGCCCAATGATGAAGGCGCGTAGTGGAAGAATTATTAGCATTTCATCTGTGGTAGGTCACATGGGTAACGCTGGTCAAGTCAATTATGCCGCCGCCAAAGCAGGCATGACTGGCTTTAGTAAATCGTTAGCAGCCGAAGTTGGCAGTCGTGGTATTACTGTCAATTGTGTGGCGCCGGGTTTTATTGATACGGACATGACTGCAGAGTTGCCAGAAGATATTACCAATAAAATGCTTGCGCGTATTCCCTTAGGCCGTTTAGGTAATGTGAAAGAAATTGCGGCTACCGTCGCATTTTTAGCCTCACCTAGCGCCGCCTATATTACTGGCGAAACCATCCATGTGAACGGTGGGATGTTGATGGTGTAAGTCTTGCATAAGCATAAATTTGACATAAATTCTTTGGTATTGTTTAAGTTTTTTGGTATTCTTGCCGAGTTTTGGTAGAATGTTGTCTTAGCTAAAGTATATTTTTATATTTAGTTATTTTTTAATAAAAGGGGTAATTAGATGTCTGACATCGAACAACGCGTTAAAAAAATTGTTACAGAACAACTTGGTGCAAACGAAGCTGATGTTAAAAATGCATCATCTTTTGTAGATGATTTAGGTGCTGACTCGCTAGATACAGTTGAGCTAGTCATGGCACTAGAAGAAGAATTCGACTGTGAAATTCCTGATGAAGAAGCAGAAAAAATTACGACAGTTCAATTAGCGATTGATTACATCAATACTAACCTCAAATAATTCAAATGAAAGTAGCGGGTTTTTAAACCTGCTACTTTTACCCTTCGTTTCTTAAACCCTTCTAAGAGACAAATTTATGTCTAAACCAAACTTATGTCAAAACGTAGAGTAGTCGTCACCGGTCTTGGTGTAGTTTCACCTGTTGGTATTGGGGTTAAAACTGCATGGGATAATATTCTTGCTGGTAAATCTGGCATCACACAAATCACTAAATTTGACGCAAGTGCATTTTCTTCTACCATTGCCGGTGAAGTAAAAGATTTTAATGTTGAAGATTATCTGAGTGCCAAAGATGCACGACGGATGGATACATTTATTCAATACGGCTTAGTAGCGGCTATTGAAGCGGTTAAAGATTCCGGCATTGTAGTCACAGAAGAAAATGCTGAGCGTATTGGTGTTTCAATTGGCTCTGGTATTGGTGGCATGCAATTTATTGAAGATACCGATATTTTGTATCAGGCTTCAGGCCCACGCAAAATTTCACCATTCTTTATTCCCGGCACCATTATCAACATGATTTCTGGTAATTTATCGATCATGTTCGGCTTTAAAGGCCCTAACGTTGCGATTGTTACGGCTTGTACAACCGGTACGCATTCGATTGGTGATGCTTCACGCATGATTGAATACGGTGATGCAGACATGATGATTGCCGGTGGTTCAGAAGCGGCCATTACGCGATTAAGTGTGGGTGGTTTTGCCGCTTCACGTGCCTTATCAACGCGTAATGATGATCCTGCAAGTGCAAGCCGTCCTTGGGATAAAGATCGTGATGGTTTTGTCATAGGCGAGGGTGCTGGTGTTATGGTGCTGGAAGAGTATGAGCATGCCAAAAAACGCGGTGCAAAAATCTATGCTGAATTAAGTGGTTACGGCATGAGTGCCGATGCTTACCACATGACGGCGCCAAATATGGATGGCCCACGCCGTTCTATGCGTAATGCCATGAATAATGCGGGCATAGATCCAAGTGCGGTGCAGTTTATTAACGCGCATGGTACTTCAACGCCATTGGGTGACTCTAACGAAACCAATGCTATTAAAGCGGCTTTCGGTGAACATGCTTACAAATTAGTTGTGAACTCTACCAAATCTATGACTGGCCATTTGTTAGGCGGTGCTGGTGGTTTAGAGTCTGTATTCACGGTACTTTCTATTTACAACCAAGTGTCGCCACCTACCATTAATATATTCAATCAAGATCCTGAATGCGATTTGGACTTTTGTGCCAATACCGCACGTGATATGAACATTGAATATGCGTTGAAAAATAACTTTGGTTTCGGTGGGACAAACGGCAGTTTAGTCTTTAAGAAAGTTTAGTGATTACGATATTTTAACGAAATTAATCAGTGAAATTATCCTATTAGAGAATGCCCTTTGAAGTTAACTTCAAAGGGCATTTTTTATGGGCATGCTTAGTTTTGGGCATGCTTAGTTTGAGGCGAGTTTGCTGGAATTTAAATTTAGCATATATGCCATTGCATGAAGTAATTAATCGCTATTTTTAGCAGTTTCAGCGTTTTTATTTTCTAATGCTGTTTGGAGTTTCCATTCTGCGTATTGTTTTTCAGAACGACCATGACTGCCATCGCAATAAGGCATATGCAGGCTACGACCACAACCGCATTTTGGGCTAGTATTTACGACTTCGTTTTCTTGTGTCATTTTGATGGAATCCGATTAATTTTAAGAACTAACATCATAATATGAATTCAAGTTGAGCGATTAGAATCATATGAAACTATAAGAATAAATTGCTTTATCTATAGTAGTACTTAACTTCGCCTGCAGTGCGCTCAGTGCTATGAGTTATACTGCGCAACAAGCATCAATTAACCGTTTAATTTAGGATCAATATAATGAAAAAACTTCAAGTCACTATCACACTAGGCATGGAAGTCCCTGATAATTGGGAATTAGTTGAGCACCAAGATGGCTTTACCGTCATTGATACTGGTGATGGTAATTTTCTTGATATGACCTTTACACCAGTGATTACTAGCGAAAATGCTGAAAATTCTGAATGGACATATGATTATGACGACGCATTTGCCGATAAAATTATCGATATGGTTGAAGAATATGACACTGAAATGGAATTGGTTTCTGCTGAATAATCTGGATTTGTGCTGTATTGCTAGTGTAAAGTGTAGATAAATTCATCTGAATTTACAGTGATTTATAACAGTATTTTTTACGATTTAGCATGAATTAAATACATTTTAGAAAATGTAATGTAAGGTAAAAAATGGCAGAAAAAGAATATGATGCAGACTCTGTAAGGGTACTACGTGGATTAGAGCCTGTACGCGCAAGGCCTGGCATGTATACCAGAACAGATTCACCTACGCATATCGTGCAAGAAGTGATTGATAATGCCGCGGATGAAGCGCTGGGTGGTCACGCGACCAATATTGCCGTTACCATTTTTAAAGATGGCTCAGTTGAAGTTTCTGACAATGGCCGAGGTATTCCTGTAGAAATTCCCACTGGCGAAACCCAGCCTGCCGTTGAGTTGGTTTTTGTGCAACTACATGCCGGCGGCAAATTTGATAAGGAAGACGAAAATAGTTCTTATCGTTTTTCTGGTGGCTTGCATGGTGTTGGCGTTTCTGTCACTAATGCGCTATCGACTCGCTTAGAGGTTAAAGTAAAACGTGATGGCAAAATACACGGGCTAATTTTCGCTAATGGTGATTGTATAGAGCCGTTAAAAGAAATTGGTAAATGTTTAAAAAAGGTCACTGGCACCACGGTAAAGTGCTGGCCTGACGCTAAATATTTTGACGCGCCTAGAGTGTCGATTCCACAGCTTGAACATCTCATTAAATCTAAAGCAGTGCTGTTACGTGGTGTAAGCGTTACCTTGGCAGTTGAAGGTGCTGATGGCTTCGATGAACGTTCATGGACTTACGAGGGTGGTTTGCCGCAGTATTTAGACGAAATGATAGGCGAGCGCGAAGTCGTTGATGACGAGCCACAAATTCCCACTATATTTGGCGAGTTTTATCATAACGAAAGTAATGAAGGCATCTCAAAAGGCGAAGGTTCTATCTGGGCGCTGTCGTTTGGTGCGGGAGGTGCGCGTGGTGAATCTTACGTCAACCTAATTCCTACACTGTCTGGCGGTACGCATGAAGCCGGCCTGCGCAATGGCGTTTTTGAAGCGGTAAAGTCGTTCATGGAACATCACAGCATGATGCAACGTGGCGTTAAAGTTTCCTCTGAAGATGTTTGGAACAATGTTTGCTATGTGTTGGCGGCAAAAGTTTTAGATCCGCAGTTTCAAGGTCAAACAAAAGAAAAGCTGACTAATCGCGATGCCATGAAAATGGTCGCTTCATCAGTCAAGCCCATCATGGAAACTTGGTTGAGTCAAAATGTAGAGCAGGCCAAGCGCATTTCGGATTTAGTTAATCGCTCAGCTGCCGCTAGAAATAAATCGACACAAAAAATTGAGAAGCGTAAATCTTCTGGCGTGAATATGATGCCATCTAAGCTCACAGATTGTGAGGCCGCAGGTACCATGGCCGCTGAGTTATTTTTAGTGGAAGGTGATTCTGCTGGCGGTAGCGCAAAAATGGGCAGAAATAATGAATTTCAGTCATTACTGCCTTTGCGCGGCAAGGTACTCAACACGTGGGAAGTTGACGCGGGGCGTATTTTTGGTAATTCAGAAGTGCATGATATTTTTGTGGCGCTAGGTATTGAGCCACACACCATTAATGATAATCCTGATTTCTCTGGTTTACGTTACGGGAAACTGTGCATATTGTCTGATGCGGACGTCGATGGTTCACATATTCAAGTGTTGCTGCTGACGCTATTTTTGCGTCACGCACCTAAATTAATCGAACGCGGCCATGTTTACATCTCACAGCCACCACTTTACAGAATTGATGTGCCTGCTCAAGGTAAAAGCAAACCTGCCAGAAAAATCTATGTGTCTGATGATGCGGAAAAAATATCAACGCTGGAAAAGCTAAAGAGAGAAGGCGTTGCTGAAGATAAGGTCGGCATTCAGCGCTTTAAAGGTCTTGGTGAAATGAATCCTGATCAGTTATGGGAGACAACGCTATGCCCAGACACGCGAAGATTAGTGCAAGTGCGTATGCCTGAAGGTGAATCAAAAGTCGCCCATAAAATGTTTGATATGCTGATGGCTAAGAATGAGTCAGCTGCCAGAAAAGAATGGATAGAACGCCGTGGTAACGATGTTGAGGCGGATGTTTAATCATGGATGATCTTAATATGTTGGATGAAAATAATGAAAATAGTGCAGTTGCGATTGGTGAATATGCAGAAGAAGCCTATTTAGCCTATGCTGTTTCAGTCGTAAAAGGTCGCGCGCTACCATCAGTAGAAGACGGCCAAAAGCCTGTGCAGCGCCGCATTTTATTTGCCATGAAAGAAATGGGTTTAGTGGCTGGCGTTAAGCCGGTTAAATCAGCGCGTGTGGTCGGCAACGTTTTGGGTATGTATCACCCACATGGCGATAGCTCAGCATATGAGGCTGCGGTACGTTTGGCGCAAGACTTTACCTTACGTTACCCGCTGATTGATGGCCAAGGCAATTTCGGTTCGCGTGATGGTGATGGTGCGGCCGCAATGCGATATACCGAAATGCGCTTGTCGCCCATTGCTGACTTATTATTGTCTGAAATTGATCGTGGCACGGTAGATTTTCAAAGTAATTATGACGGTGCTTTTCAAGAGCCGGTCATGTTGCCAGCTAGATTGCCGATGATGTTATTAAACGGCGCCTCCGGCATTGCCGTGGGTATGGCAACCGAGATGATTCCGCACAATATGCGTGAAATTGCTAATGCCGTCTTACATTTGATGGATAATCCGCATTGCACGACTGAAGAATTAATGGCACATGTGCCGGGCCCAGATTTTCCTGGTGGTGGACAGCTAATTTCACAAACTTCAGATATCCATTCCACTTACGAAACCGGACGCGGCTCACTAAGATTGCGCGCTAGATGGGTGCTTGAGCCGATGGCGCGTGGCCAGTGGCGCATTATCATCAACGAATTGCCGCATGGCGTTTCGGTTGAAACGGTCATGGCTGAAATTGAGGCCATTTCTAATCCTAAGCCGAAAAAAGACAAAAAAACCATAGACCAAGACCAATTGTTGATTAAACAATCGGTTTTAAGCATGCTGGATTCAGTGAAAAGCGAAGGTAAAAAAGATGTACGCCTAATCCTTGAACCTAAAACCAGTAAAATCCCTAGTGAAGAGTTGATGGCATTTTTGCTGGTGCATACCAGCATGGAAGTTTCCTGCCCAGTAAACATGGTGATGATAGATACGGATGGCAGACCTGCGCAAAAAGGCTTAGTTAAAATCCTCAAAGAATGGATCGAATTTAGACTGAACGTGGTTAAAAGGCGTAGCCAATTTGATTTAGATAAAATCAATCGCCGCATCCATATTTTAGATGGCCGTTTGATCGCTTTTCTACATATTGATGAAATCATCAAACTGATTCGTAATTCAGATGACCCCAAAGTCGATTTAATTGCTGCGTTTAATTTAAGTGAAATTCAGGCCGAAGACATTCTTGAAATCAGGTTACGTCAATTAGCCCGATTAGAAGGCTTTAAGATTGAGCGTGAACTAAAAGA
>JBBAOU010000002.1:33582-39736 GCA_040401175.1 Methylotenera sp.
TTGACGCATCCAGCGTGCCCGGAGGCAAAGGAGACGGCATTCCAGTTAGCGCTATTATTGAAATTCAAAATGGCGCCAAATTACTACATGCGCTTTCAGGTAAAGATGAAGATAAATACCTATTTACCACTTCAAATAGCTACGGTTTTATTGCGCCATTAAAAGGTCTTATTGCCAGACCTAAGGCCGGTAAAGCCTTTATGAAGCCTGAAGAGGGCGCCACTATTAATGCGCCGGTTAAGTTAGATGCAAGTACGCATGTTGCGTTAAGTTCTTCTGAAAATAAACTGTTAGTATTTCAAGTCAGCGAAATTAACGAATATTCAAACGGTGGCAGAGGCGTGCGCATGATGGATATGCCAGACAGTGCATCACTAGAACGAGTGGAATTATGTGATGGCGTAACGGCAAACATCACTATTAAAGGTAAAACAAAAACCATTAGCGGCGAAGATTTAACTAAATATATTCAAAAGCGCGCTAGAAAAGGCAGTTTATTTATTGCTAATAACAATGTACTTCCTAGACAAAGGAAGTTGCTCTAAGCCGTAGGTGTTTTAATAGGGAAACCAATCATAATCTTTGGGTTTCTCATTTAATGTCGGCTGATAAGCATTCTACTGGCGAGTTAAATTAGCTTGTTAAAGATATGCTCAGAAGTTGCGCTTTTAGCTTGAATTGGCCATAATTTAGACGAATAATTTATTTAGCTAAATGAATTTTTAATATTAGGTGAAAGTAATGCAAAGTAACTTTGTACATGTCATAGACGATGACGATTCTTTAAGAAATGCGATTGTATCAATTTTGCAAGAAGCCGGCTATAAAGTACAGGCTTGGGCAAGTGGTCAAAGTTTTTTAGACGATTCTACTGAGATCGACAACAGCCTTATTTTGTTAGATTTACAAATGCCAAACCTTACCGGACTCGGATTAATTGCACGGTTGAATGAAACTGATATGAATGTGCAGGTGGTATTTATTAGTGGACATGCTGCGCCATCTGAAGTAGTTGCGGCTTTTCGTCAAGGCGCATCTGACTTTATGCTTAAGCCATTTGATATGGATTTATTGCTGAGCACTGTTGAAAAGTCTATGCAAATCATTCATACGCGTTGTAATCAGAAAGAGCTGGTCAGCGCGTCAATGGATAAATTTAATACCCTTACGCCAAAAGAAAAAGTACTTTATGAACGACTAGTCAGTGGTGGAAAGATTAAAGAAATTGCCGAGCAGTTGGGTTTAGCAGAAATTACTGTCAAAGTGTATAAAGCTAAAATCTTGTATAAACTAGGCATTAGCTCTCAGACGGAACTTGTTATATTTTCGCAGTCGCTCAATTTTATATCTGAAGATAAACACAAAAAACCAGATACACACGTGCAATGATATTAAATGATTTAATTAAGACGATTCATGATACTGATTGATATTCGTACACTTTTTATAGTCATTGCTTTGGTGCAGTTTACAATACCATTAGGTGTGTTGTTAAGTCTGCTAGGTCGGCATAATTCCGAAATTTACTGGTGGTGTGGCCTAGGTGTTTTGTCAGGAATTGGATCAATTTTACTGGGCTTGCGCGGGTACATTCCAAGCTATCTTTCAATTTATTTAGCTCAATCTTTTATTGTAATTGGGCTTGCTGGCCATAACGGCATACTACTTCGTTGGCTTAATAAGCTTGATCGCAACAGAATAATCGCTAATCTCTTATTCCTCATTAGCTATTTTGTTGCATTAAGTATTTATGCCATCTGGCAGTTTTCTGATCGTACCAGAGTATTAACTGTCGTATTGGTAATCGTGGTTATATTCCTTTGTCGTTTTATGTTGGGCTTAAACTTAATCAGACAAGGTTACATAGCGGCTGGCAGAATGATTCAAATTAATGCATCTCTACTAATTTTATCTATTTCACTCAGATTGTTTGATTTCAATTATTCAGTCACTGAAATTGCTATGTTTAAGCATTCATTCTTGGCATTAATTGGCTTAGCATTAGTGTTGATCGCTATTTTGTTATTTAATTTTGCTTACATGCAAATGATTCTGAAACAGGCTGCAACCGATATGCTATCTGTTAGCGAAAAAATGAATAAAACACTAGGTAAGCAGCAAGTGTTGGAAGACCAAATGGTTAGGCGCGAGCAGCAGTTTAGCCAACTTTCAAGCAATGCTGGGATTCATGGTTTCGCTGCATTTTCTGGAGCAATTGCCCATGAGCTAACTCAGCCATTAGCTGCAATTTTATTAAATATTGATCGAATGATTCGATACTTAAATAAGATGAATACTGAGCCTAGGTTGCTAGCTGATTTACAAAATATAAAGCTAGATAACACGCGTGCAATTAATATCATTCAATCTATGCGACTCTTGTTAGAGAATGATGATGCACAATTGCAAATGACCCAGGTAGATATAGATGATTTGACGCGCGATGCCGCTTACGTAAGTAGAAAACAACTTATGAGTAACCGCATTATGTTCACGCAGCATTACAATCTTAGACATACAGAAATACCAGGGGATCATGGACTTTTATTACAGGTTATTACTAATCTTATTACCAACGCAATTAACGCTACAAATAAGGTTAAGGCGCCACAAATAAATCTTGCCACCATGGGTAATAGTGATTATGTATTTTTAGTCTTAAGTGACAATGGATGCGGCATAAATGTGGCAGATTCAGGTTCGGTATTTATGCCATTTAAGTCCATTTCAGCGCAAGGGCGCGGAGCGGGTCTGGGCCTAGGTTTGAGTATCATACAGTCCATTATAAAAAAACATCACGGTGATGTTGGTTACATTAAAAATGCAGAGGCTGGGGTTACCTTTGTTGTAGGTTTGCCACGAAAAGAAGACACACCTGCCTATGTTTTTAATGAGGCTGAGGTGCGTGCACTGATTGATGATTACAAAAACTAGTTTCTGGCTAACAAATGACTAATATTTAATCAGGTGAATTTTTTCAGTTAAATCATATGCACTCAAGTAAGCAAGCTACCACTAAAGCCAAGTTTCTTTGCATAGGCATATTGCGTAGCGTCTAGCGTCACAAAATCATTGGCATCACTTGCCAATGCAATACCTAAATGCAGTGAAGTGCGTACAGGCATCGTCGGCTCATTTTGAATTAAATCGCTGGCTTTTTTAAACACCTCACGGTTAACTGGTAGTAATTTAATGCCACCAGAAATTAGTTTTTCAAACTGCGATAGAATTAACTTTATTTTTCGCTCAGATAACTGACCATTACTATGCATTAATGCAATGGAACTGTTGAATTCCGCGATTAAACATTCTCCGCTAATGGGTATGGCCTCTAAAGTACTAAACCAGTCTATGCATCTCTGTGTATTAGCCTGATTAGAAAGCATACTTACGATTACGCTGGAATCTACATAGATCATCCCAGAATGTCCACTTTGCATTTTAATGTTAGCGGGGTTGTAGCTTATATTACTGCCATGCATTTCTTGGAGTTTCTGCAAAAAATCAGCCTTATCAAACGCATTAATAGGGGTTAAGACTATTTCTCTTAACTTATTGACGTTAATCTCCAATATGTCCCCATCTTCTAGATGTAGCGACTTAGTCACGGACGAGGGTAGTCTTAATGCTAGGCTGTTGCCCCATTTAGATAACTTTAGTTCCATTTGATACCCCCATTAAAAAATATATTAATACGAAATTTTTGCACGACGAAATCGAGCTTTAATCACTCAAAAACTGGTTATCCTTGAGTAGGCAGAAGCCGGTTTAGTTGCTCATTTAAGTAGATTCGCCTGCCGGAGATTACGCTGATCAGGTCTTTACTCTTGCATCTCCCCATTTGATGTTGCATCTGTCATCGCCGATATAATAAGTATCACCATTTCTTTTGACGCAATAAGTTGAAGACATGACTAATTCATTCAATGTCATACCTTCACTAATTCTGGTGTATTCAAATAATATTGATCTAGTGACACTGCTATTCTTCTTAATTTGACTGCCATGACATATCCAGCTAGGCCCGACAATATTTGCGCCACTTTCAATTTGTGTGCCAGAACCAATATATACAGGCCCTGTTATGGTGATGTTATCCCAATCTATTCGAGTATTAATGCCCACCCAAATGCCTGGTTTTACTTCTTTTCCAGGCATTTCAAGGTAACTAACCTCACCGCTAAGAATACGTTGCATCACCAGCCAATAATCGGTCACTAATCCAATATCTATCCAGTTGTAAAACCTTTTTTGTGCATAAAAAGGATAGTTCTTTTCCACTAGCATTGGGAATAGTTGGCTACCGATGTCAAAAAAGGAATTTTTTGGAATGAGGTCTATTGCTTCTGGTTCGAAAAAATATACACCAGTACTAGCTAAATTAGACAAAGCTTCTTCTTGTTTTGGTTTTTCTTGGAATCCCGTAATGAGGCCGGTGTCATCGGTTTTTATTATGCCAAAATGTATCACTTCTTCTTTAAGCACTTCTTTGGCTATTATGCTTACCAATGCATTTTTATTTCTATGCTCAAATAATGCGCTAGTAATATCAAGGTCTATCAATGCGTCGCCACATAGCACTATGGTTGTTTGATCAAAGAACCCACTGAAATCCTGTATATGCCTCATGCCACCCGCTGATCCTAATGGACTCGGTTTAATATCACCATGGTCATATATGCCCTCATAGGAATAACCAATTTCCGCACCCCAACGACGGCCGTCACCAAAGTAATTTTCTATCATATGGTAATGGTGACCCACATTAATCATTATTTCTGTCACGCCATGACGTACTAAGTGTTCAATTAAGTACTCCATAACGGGCTTACCCATCACAGGAATCATTGGTTTAGGTAAGTTTTTTGTTAGTGGACGTACTCTAGTGCCTTGTCCTGCCGCCAGAATCATTCCTTTAAGCTTTTTAGTCATAAGATTTTTTTACTAACCTTTATATATTCAAATTTTTTAATTGGGTGTGAATAACCATGGCAATCGTTATTTAAGGTAATGGCACAGCATTCCAATCGATGTGTTTTGATGTTTATTCTTGTTTATACAAAATATTTATTAAATATTTAAAATAACTATACACATGTATACAATATTTATATATACTAAACTTAAGTATATTTTATTGAACTTTAAATATATTGCTAAATTATCTACCTTTTAGATAATTAAGCATGATGATGCTAGGTTGGTTGGCAGTTTATTCTCAAAGTAAATTTTCTATTAAATGGAAGCTGAGCATATGAATGATGCAAGAAAAATTGATTACCGCATAAGGCGTCAGAGCTCTAAGAAATGGCGTAGCTTATTAAGTGCAATGGCAAAAGTGTTAGCTAGCCAATCAGATGCAGCTAGTACAAAGGCTGCTTTTAAGACTATTGGCTTAACTTTTGCAGGTATTGTTCCACTACCACCTTGTAGAACGGTTGAAGAGACGCAACAGGCTATTTGCGGAATTTGGCAAGAGATGGACTGGGGTACGGTGCTACTTGAAGAGCATGGTGATACTTTAAGAATTGTTCATCATAGTTTAGGTAATGGACGATTACTTATTGATGCTTTTAACGGCTCTACAGAGTTCTGGGCTGCAGCTTTTTTAGAGGGTGTTTATCAGAAATGGTTGGGCGATATGAGCCCGTTGACACACTTAAACGTTAAACAAATCGCTGAAGTGGATGAATTCGGTTCAGTTGAATACGAATTGAGTGCTACTTAATTTTTTTATTATTCGCTTAAGGTCTGTTTATGAGCCATTTATCTGATGTTGAGGTTTTGTACGAATTAATGGGTGCAAGTCACATTCCTTATCGTGAGATAAAGCTCGAAGAAGCTAAAGCGTTGTTAAATACTCCGAGTATTCCTCTAAATGAGATTGATTTATCTCAAGCGCTAATTGTTCCAGCCACTATTTCAGAAAAGACTGAGCACTTATTAGCAGGCAGCTCTTTCATTAAGCATGACTTGATTGTAGCGGCTAGTTTACCTGCTGATTCAACTATTCTTGCTGGAGCCTCACAGTCTGTTGCTGCAAATGAGGTAAATAGTATGCTGGCATTTTTTACTAAAGCGGTAAATAGCGCGGGCGTAACTAGTGTTAATGAGACTGTGGTTAATGAGGCTGTGGTTAATGAGGTTGTGGTTA
>JBBAOU010000002.1:39836-86322 GCA_040401175.1 Methylotenera sp.
CCGGCTAATGAGACTCCGGTTAATATTAATAATGCATCTGCTGAAATATCGTCAAGCGCAATATTAGTGGTTCAAACTCCAGATCAGTCGAATGCACAATTAATGCCAAATGATCAAAATGCAAATTCTGAAATTTCAAGCTTAATGTTGCGGATTAAAGATAGTTCAAATATAGATAAAGCATTAAGTAAGCAATCATTTTTTGAAAGGTTGCAAGCTTAATGAAGGTATTTGTCGCCGTATCGGCTAAAGGTGCTGTTGGTAAATCAAACATTAATGCTAATTTAAGTGAAACCTTAAATCAAAAATTACAGAATGTGTTAGCGCTAAAGAAGGTTCCTCAGAACTTTTTTGGCTTGTGTTCAGCGCATAAAGATGGACTTTATAGAAATGCTTTTTCTGGTGGGCAATACTCAAGCGCTATGCTTGAATCTAATCAAATTAGCAATATATTGCTTTTCAGTCGTTTAGATAATAATACGATGCGCGCAATGTTAGGTAATATAAAAGTTGCAATAGAGCAGCAAGATCAATCAATCCCTGAAACACTTGCCTGTAACCAGGATTTAATAAAATGCGAGCCGAATTGCCGAGGCGCAGATGATTTGATTTCCTGTGCTAGCCTTTTGCAAGTTTTACTCCAAGATAAGAGGTAAGTCCCTTGAATAATAATCATGCAAAACAATTAGTTCTACAAAACTTTGATGCCATTATCAACGCCAGAATTTGGCAAAATATAGTGGTTCGTTTTGCTGCGCTCGTAATCTGTTTAGGTTTTTTATATTTTGTGGTTAATATAGATCTTAGTTTTAATCAGCAACTTATTTTCGGTGCCTTGTCTATTGCCTTTGCCTTAACGCTCAATAATGCACGCTGGAAAAGTTATGGCTTAATTGCTTTATTTGCAATTTCAACGACTGCTTTAATTCGATATATCATATGGCGATATAATCAAACACTCGCATTTAATACGCCTCTTGATAGTTTTTTTGGTACGGGTCTATTTCTTGCGGAATCCTACATTATTCTCGTTGTGCTGATTGGTTATATTCAAACGATATGGCCGTTAAAAAGAGATATTATCGCCTTGCCTGATGATGTTGAAAGTTGGCCTACTGTCGACTTATTTATCCCAACTTACAATGAGCCTTTGAGCGTGGTGAAAATAACTATGCTGGCAGCACAGTCAATCGATTGGCCGAAAAGTAAACTCAATATCTACCTTTTAGATGACGGTAAACGTGATGACTTTAGAGAGTTTTGTGCTGAAGCGCAGATACACTATATGTCGCGCGATAATAATGAGCATCACAAAGCCGGTAATTTAAATTTAGCATTAGGTAAAACGAATGGTGAATTTATTGCATTCTTTGATTGTGATCACATCCCAACAAGGGCATTTTTACAAGTTACGATGGGGTCTTTTCTTAAAGATCCAAAGCTAGCATTAGTACAAACGCCGCATTGGTTTTACTCGCCAGACCCATTTGAGAAAAATTTAGATACCTATGGTTCGGTACCAAATGAAGGTGAACTGTTTTACGGAGTTGTACAAAAAGGCAACGATCTCTGGAATGCCTCTTTCTTTTGTGGTTCTTGTGCAGTCATTAGACGTGCGCCATTGATGGAGGTAGGCGGGATTGCTGTCGAAACAGTGACTGAAGATGCGCACACCTCACTTAAAATGAGTCGTAAAGGTTATAACACTGCTTTTATTGGCATTCCATTAGCGGCCGGACTAGCTACAGAAAGCTTTTCTCGGCATATTGGTCAGCGCATACGCTGGGCAAGGGGGATGGCGCAAATCTTTAGAACTGATAATCCACTCCTGGGCCGTGGTTTAACTATTCCTCAGCGCTTGTGCTATCTCAATGCGATGCTACACTTTTTTTATGGTTTACCACGAATCGTACTGCTGACTGCACCGCTTGCATATTTATTCTTTGATGCCGCTATTTTTAACGCCAGCGCCTTAGAGGTGTTGGTTTATGCATTGCCTGCTGTATTTCTTTCAAATATTACCAATTCTGTCGCATCAGGCCACCATCGCCATTCATTTTGGAGTGATGTATACGAATCTTGCCTTGCTTGGTTTTTACTTATTCCGGTAATGCTGGCTTTAATAAGTCCAAAGTCAGGTAGTTTTAATGTAACGACTAAGGGCGGCGTGGTTGAAAAGGAATTTTTTGACTGGAAATTTGCTTTACCGATTTTAATATTACTTGCATTAAATCTTACTGGCATTGTGGTTGCGTTGGTGAAGCTCTATTTAGGTTCAGATGCTTATGGCACTTTACTGTTGAATCTATTTTGGGTGTCTATTAACTCGGTGATTCTTGCTGCAGGTGTGAATGTGGCAATGGAAGCTAAGCAAATTCGTAATACACCAAGAGTCTCATCGAAAATACCAGCTACGCTTATTCTATCAAACGGTAAAACCATTGCCTGCAACACCACTGACTTTTCAAGCACAGGCTTAGGCTTGGCGCTACCTGAAGGAAACACGCTATCGGTGGGCGAAGAAGTACGTGTATCTATTGTCCGTGGTGATAAAGAGGCCGTTGTTCCTGGTACTGTTTGTAATGCAGGAAGCAACGTAGGCATTAACTTTGATGCGCTTTCATTGCAGCAACTTAGAGATATTACTGCAGTTACTTTTAGCACTGCAGATATGTGGATTCAGAAAACAGGTAAATCTGAACCAAAGACACCATTTTCTTCTTTAGGTGAAATTTTCTTGTACAGTAGGTTAACTTTTTCAAGAGCACTCAAAAATATTTTTATGCGTCAACGTTCAATTGCGAAGGACGCAAAGTAATGAACAGTATTACATCTCTATTTCACGTCATAAGACTCAGTTTGCTGACTGCAGGCTATCATGTAAAAAGATATCTATTAGTATCTAGCGCTATCTTTTTTTCATTAATATCTATCAGTGCCGTTCCGGCAAATGCAGTTTTAGAAGTGGCTGTTCCAAAAGTAACTGCTGACCCTGTGCTAGTGCCAGCAGAATCAGCTGTTATTAATAGTAAAACACTATCTCTGACATTTAGGCAGTTGGGACTTAAAGGTAATATGCAGTTAGCTGGTTTTGATGGCAGAAATGCTGTGAATTTCAATGCACGCGCCGATGAAGTAATTGTCAGTGGTAATCTTAAGCTTAAGTATAAATATTCACCAGAGCTACTGAGTGAACTTTCAAGCATTAATATCTTTGTCAATGGACAGACTTTATCGAATATTGAAATAGTCAAAGGTAGTGGGAATACAAGTTTAGAAAAAATAATTCCTATTCCTACCCAATTGATTGCAGAAAAAAACATTATTACAATACAATTGGTTGGTCACTATGCTGAGAAGTGTGAAGATCCATCTAATCCTGGTTTGTGGGCTCAAATTAGAGGTGATAGTCAATTGGAAGTCACCACAATACCCATTAATTTACCTAATAATTTAGCTTACTTGCCCGCGCCATTTTTTGATTCTAACGACTCTAATAAATTAATTCTACCTTTCGTATTACCAAACGCACCAAGTAATAAACTGCTAGAATCTGCCAGTGTTTTATCCTCATGGTTTTCGTCTTTGGCTGGTGATAGAGGAGCAGTTTTTCCAGTATCCCTAAATAGTATTCCTGTTAAGGGTAACGCAATTGTATTGGCGGTTGGTCAGCCAGTAATTGCCGGTATTGATATTCCAGCTCCGACAGGCCCAGCGATTGTGATTGTTAAGAACCCTAACGATCCTCTTGGTAAGTTGTTATTTGTCATGGGGAAAGACAGTGGTGAATTAAAATTGGCAGTTAGCGCATTAGTACTGCAAAGCCAGAAGCTAACAGGTGAATCTGCAATCATTTCTAAATTTGCTAAAATTAATCAGCGTAAGCTTTATGATGCGCCGAAATGGATGGTTAGCGATAAGCCGGTAAAATTTGGTTCTCTGGTAAATGCGAATACACTCACTGTTAAAGGTAGCGGCCAACAATTAATTCAGGTAGATGTCCCCATCCCACCAAGTTTGTATAGTTTTAATAAATCTGGCTTGCCGATACATCTAAAATACGCTTATACCAATCAATTTGTCCCCACTAAATCATCACTTTCAGTTGATTTTAATGGGGAATTTGTACATAAACTGTCGCTAAGCTCCGTGAGTCATTTTTTATCACGCATTAATCTGCAAGATAACTGGTTTTCACGATTTATTGGTTTGGCTAAAACCCCTAATGGTTTGTTAAGTAAAGCCGATGACGTTTTTATACTTATGCCACTTGTTTATCCAAGTAATAATTTTGAACTTTATTTTGATAAGAGTACTTTTTACCAAGGGGATGATTTTAGAGTTAACGGGCATCGCATTCATTTTGATGAAACACAACAAAAAATATTGAATAAACTTGGTGACTCTGTAAAAGATGTCTTACTTGTAGGCCAAGGCATTGGAAAAGAGGCGCGATTATTTGCTTATGTAGTGCCAATATCTGAAAGTACAGTACTAGACAATACTTCTTTACGTGAACAGCTACTAGAAGAATTACCAGAATATAATGTGCCTACTTTTTTTGTTGTATTAGATGCTTTGCCGTTAACGCCTGAGGGTGAAGTGGATAAAGCTGCACTTCCACAACCAGCGATTATTTCTAAAAACACCTATAACTCTGCGCCTAAATTGCAACTGACATATCAATTTAAAATGGCTACTAAATTGCCTGCAAAGGCTAAGCCAGCTACAGCCGGTGAATGTCCTGGAATTGTTGTCAATGATGAGATTGAAGGAACGATCGACCCTAATTCAACAATTGATTTATCCGGATTAAGCCATTTTTCAGCGATGCCTAATTTAGGCTCATTTCAAAATAGTGGCTTTCCTTTTACACGTTACGCTGATTTAGCAGAAACGGCTGTAGTTCTAGTTGATAATCCTGACGCAACCGACTATAGCTCGTTATTAAATCTAGTGGGTTACTTAAGTAAATCTAGTGGCTATCCAGGTACTTTAGTCACAGTGGTTCGCCAAAACGAGATCAGCAGTGTTGCAGATAAAGACTTACTTATTCTAACTTCGGGCGACACAGGATATTTACCAAAAGATTGGACTAATCATTTGCCTATATTTGCAAATAATTTAAATAGTTGGCATTTTAATAGTATAGCTTCTATTGCTGATGCTATTAAAAACCTTTTTGCTAGTGACGATACAGATGGATCTCAATCGGTTTTAGCGCTATTCGAAAATAAAAATAATGCATTAATTGCCGGTTTTGAGTCTCCCTTAAGAAACGGTCGTAGTGTTGTATTGTTATGGGGTGGAAATTCTGGCTTACTCAACGACATGGTTAGCGCCTTACAAGGTAATGAAAAGTATTATGGCAATGTACTGGGCGCACTTTCTTTACTTAAAAATAAACAAGTGATACCGCTTATTAGTACTCAGACCTACTTTACTGGTCATTTGCCTTGGTACGAATACTTACAGTGGGTAATGTCAAGAAATATTCTTCTATTTCTCTTATTTAGTCTAGTGAGCGTGTTGTTAATGACATTGCTGGTGTACTACGTACTAAAAACAAAACAAAACAAAAGATTGGGTGAATAGTGAGTACAAGATTCATCATTATTAAATCGATAAATTGGATTGTTGGCTGAATTGAATATGCGTTTGAGCAAACTATTAAATTTTAAATTCTTCGCATGGCGCTCAATTAAACCCATGCTGCTTATCCTATCAATATTAGGTCTAAGTATTAGTGCTTGTGCAAGCAGTGCGACTAATAAAAACTGGCCATTATGGGAGGATTTTAAAAATAAGTTCGTTCAGCCGGATGGTCGTGTTATTGCCGGTAGCCCTCCCATTTATCAAAGTTTTTCTGAGGGACAGTCTTACGCGATGTTCTTTGCTTTAGTGGCTAACGACCAAGCCAGTTTTGCAAGAATTTGGCAGTGGACCAAAGAAAATCTGGCTGGTAACAATGTTGATGACAATTTGCCTGCATGGTTATGGGGAAAATCTGTTGATGGCAGTTGGGGAGCTATAGATAAAAACTCTGCCTCTGATGCAGATCTCTGGATTGCCTACAGTTTATTAGAGGCAGGCCGTATATGGAGAATAGAGACTTATACCACTGATGCATTAAAGATGATTGCGAAAATTGAGGCTGTCGAAGTGGTCACTATTCCAACCGTCGGTAATTTTTTGTTGCCAGGCCAAATTGGCTTTGTGCAGAAAGATAAATTTTTAACACAATTCAATCCTAGCTATATGCCACTACCAATACTCAGGCGTTTTGCAGCAGTCTCACCTAACGGCCCATGGGATGAAATTGCTACAAACACAGCCTTGCTGATTAGTGTCAATAATCCAAAAGGATACGCGGTAGATTGGTTAAGTTATGAGTCTAAGCCAGATGGGAATGCTGGATTTATTGTAGATCCAGAAAAAGGTGAGCGTGGTAGTTATGATGCGATCCGTGTTTATCTTTGGGCAGGAATGACTTCAAAAAAAGATCCTCTAGCTACACCTATTATGAAATCGCTGCATGGTATGACGGAAGCGGCTTTAAAAAATGGTATGCCACCAGAGGTGATTAACGTGCAGCAGGGGGCTTTTAGTGGAGTTTCCCCCATTGGATTTTCTGCAGCATTGCTACCATTTTTTAAGACCAGTGGACAGGTTGATGTACTTAGCAAGCAATTAAATCGAGTTAATAAGGCGATTGTTGAAAATGCCTCTCAGCAACAAACTGAATCTGCACGGATGCCGTATTACGACTATGTATTATGTTTGTTTGGAACGGGTTGGGTAGAAAAGCGCTATCAATTTATGCCAAATGGCAAATTAAACAATTAGGTTAATCATGAAAAAAACTAAATATTTAATCACTGGTAGTATTTTACTATCGCTAACACCGCAACTGGCTACGGCGCTCACTACTGATGTTAAAAATCAATCAAAAACTGAACAAGCGCTAAGTGTCCCTATTGTAGTAACCGGCGTTACGCCATTAACTAATCCTACCGTGCAATCTTCAAATATGGCATTAAACATACTGCTAGAAAGAGCGCAATATTGGCAATCGCTAGGCGATTTCGATCGCGCAGGTATTGCATGGGGGAAGCTACTTAATGCTGATCCTAATAATATGGATGCTATATTTGGTATGGGCGTTATGGCTGTTTCAAATAAGCAAATAGGGTTAGCTAATAACTATTTAGATCAATTAAAAAAGATAAATAGTGCCAGTAGTTTGGTGCCAACGTTAGAGCAATTTATTCGAATGACTAACCCGGAATCTGCAAAAGCCCTGTTAAAAGCTCGCATTTCGGTTGAATCAGGTGAGCGCAATGAAAGTGTTAGTGATTTTGATGAGGCAATTAAGTCTTTCGATGTGGCTTTGGGTGGAATAGAGCCACATGGTGCAATTGGTGTTGAATACTATACGGCACTTCACCTAACTTCAGTAAAAGATGCGCCCACCGTTGCAAGGGTTGGTCTGGAAAGATTGATGAAAGAGTCACCAAACGATGTGACCGTTCAAATTGCATTAGCACGATTACTCGTTAGGTTTGAATCTAGCCGAGCGGAAGGTATCAAGCTCTGTTTTAAGCTGCTTGATAATGACTTAGTTAAAGGTTTTGCCGCCTTGTATGCAAGGGCAGCGTTGGAATGGATCAAAGTGCCAGAACCTAAATATTTTGAATTATTTGAAACTTTTTTAAAAAAATACCCAGATGATAAGGATATTAGAGATCAACTAAACTCCGGTATACAAAAAGCGAAGTTATCGCTAGTGGCTAATAAGTCTAATGCTAATGGTGCTGCCACTCCAGTGTTATCACCTAAGGTTATACTAGCGAAAAGCATAGCACTAAAGGGTGATGAGTTTCTGAAAAAAGGAGATGTAACTGCGGCTATATCATCTTATGAAGCCTCACTGAAGAGTGATAATAATGATCCTTGGATCAGACTTAAGTTGGCAAATCTATATCTGCAAAATGATCAGGTAAAAGCGGCTAGTGAGCTTATGTATAGTTTGCCGTATAGCAAAACCAATCAGGCCGACATTCTTTTTGCCAGAGCAATTTATTCGAATGCATCGCAAGACTGGAAACGCGCACTAGCTGACGTTAATTTGATTCCCTTAAGTGACCGCACAAAGGCAATTGACTCATTTAGAGCAGAATTGCTGTTACGTGAAAAAGTTGAGCGTTTTATTGTATTGGTTAAACAGAAAAAAAGCACAGAAGCCAACGCCTTATTTAGCCAAATTATGCCAGACATTGGCCATAATTTAGCGTTAGCTTCTATGGTAGCCAACACCTTAATTGTTGATGGACAAGTGAACAAAGGTCTTGAATTGTTCCAAAAAGCAATCAAAATTGATGCAGAGGCTAGCAATGAAGTGTTGTTAAGTTATGCGGATTTATTGTTGGTTGCTAAGCAAAATGTTGAGCTAGCTAAATTGCTCGATCAATTTGACAGCAAAAAATTAAGCAATCTAGAACATCAGCATTTAGATGATATTCAATTTAATTTCCAATTATTAAATACTCAAATGTTATTTGAGAATAAGCAAATAGCTGCTGCTGAGCAATCGCTAGCGGTTTTATTGGCTAATAATGCAAAACACCCAGGAGTTCGTAGTTTAAGTGCACGTTTATACGCTAACAAGGCCGACATCTTACTAAAAACTGGTGATGAAAAAGCCGCAAAGATGGCACTTGAACAATCTTTAATATTTGAACCTAATTCGCCTTGGGTTACTTTAAAACTTGCTCGTTTGCTTTCACGTATGGGGCAAAATAATACTGCACAAAATTTAGTCTATGCACTAGAGAAAGTCGAACCAAAAACCCTAGATAATTTTTATGTTCGCGGCCTTTTTGCTTATGAAATGCAAGATTGGAAACAAGTAACAAAGGTATTAGATCAAGTACCAGTCAAGCAACTCAGTGCGGAGGTTAAAACCCTAGCAAGATCTGCACGTATACGCGAGCAGCTGGATTTATCCAATAATTTATTACAGCAAGGACGTAAAGCCGAGGCTATATCAGTCTTGGCGAATATACAGACTTTAATTGATGACAGCATAGACATGGTGAGCTTAGTTGCCAACAGTTATATTGATGCTGGCCAACCAGAGCGTGGTATTAGCCTGTTAAAAGAAGTGTTAGCGCGGAGCCCGCAACCAAGTGCTGAAGCATTGATGATTTATGCCGCTTTATTGCTTAAAGCTAAAGAAGATGTCGAATTGGCGGCTGTTTTGGCCACCATAGAGAAAAGACAATTAAGTGAAATTGATAAAGAAAAATTTGAAGATTTATTGGCTATCTATTCTGTGCGTCAGGCTGATATATTAACGGAAAAGGGTAATTACACCGGGGCTGAGCAGAGATTAAATGCATTACTTTTATCACGCCCAAACGATGTGATGGTCAATACCTCAATGGCACGTGTTTACACTGCTATGGGGGAGAATAAAAAAGCCTTAGACTTATTTAAAGTATTAATTGACAGAGAGCCGAAAAGTGTGCCTCTATTAATGGCATCAGCAGGAGTAGCAACCACGCTTAACGATTATGATTATGCGGATAAGTGCTTGGTATCAGCCATTAATTTATCACCTAATAATGCCGAAGTATTAACTTCCGCGGGACGCTTATATCTTGCACAAGGCAAAAAGGTTAAAGCTAAACAGTATTTCGAAGAAGCTTTGGCATTAAATATGGCACCTAAAGCTACTTTTAGCCAAAATGGAGTCCAACTATCAACTAGCAAACTGGCTAGTAATAGTATTCCAACCATCGAGGGTTCTAGCGTTCCTTTACCAGCATCAACTATGCTAGCGTTAAATGATGAGTCTACTTCTGGTAACTCGTTTCAGTCCCAAGCTGCAAAAGAAACTCAGCTTGGCATTATCGCTGACATCAAGACGATCAGACAGGATCTTGGTGTTGAGGTGTTTCAGTCGGTGACTACACGTAATCGAAAAGGCGAATCTGGTACTGGTAAACTGCTAGATATAGAAGCGCCATTAGAGGTCCGTTTTCCTGTAGGTGATGCGAAAGCTAGCGTTATCATGACGCCGGTTTCACTTAATTCAGGTTCTGTTGCTTCGTTAACTAAATTTGGCAGTGGGGCAGCAACTAACACAGCAAACCAAGAAAGCAGTGGCTTAGGCTTATCTATGAGTTACAAACTCAATGGATTTAAAGCTGATGTGGGTGTAACTCCACTAGGCTTTACTTACAGTAATTTTACCGGTGGCTTAAAGCTGGAGGGTAAAGTTCTGGAAGCCAACCCAATCAATTTCATGTTGAATGTTTCTAGTCGGCCTGTTACCGATAGCCTGCTATCCTTTGCTGGTACCACTGATAGCTGGGGTAAAAGTTGGGGTGGGGTAATGGCGAGTGGTGCACGCTTGCAATTAACGAAGGATTTGGGTGGTTATGGTTTCTATGGTGCGGTTTCATATCACAGTCTAAATGGCCATGACGTTGCCAGTAATAATCGTACACAAGTTGAACTTGGTAATTACTGGGAAGTCTTGGCTAGACCAGATTACAGCTTAAAAACTGGGCTATATGCTCAAAGCAGCGCCTACAAAAATAACTTAAGTGCTTTCACATACGGCAATGGTGGCTATTTCAGCCCTCAAGAGTATTACTCAATAGCACTTCCGCTTACTTGGTCTGAGCGCACTAAGAATACGTCTTATCTCCTCAGTGCTGGCTTAAGCTATAACAAAATTAAGCAAGATGCCTTCTACGACTTCCCCAACCAGCCGGCCAGCATTACAAACACCCTTAACCCAGGCCAATCAAGCTCGGGTTTAGGTTATAACGTTGCTGCGCTCATGCAGTATAAAGTTAATCCACATATATTGGTTGACGCAAATCTAAGTTTGGAAAGCACTTCAAGTGGAGGTTATCGTCAGGTTGGCGCTGGTGTTCATTTAACCTACAAGTTTGAAGCGATGAACAAAGAAATGGATCTTCTATTAAGACCAATAGTTTCGACTTACGGGCAGCAATAAATGCCCTATAAATTTATAGACTAGTATTATTACTTAAGGAAAAAAAATGGCTGCTTCTGCTTTATTAGGTCTAAGTTTACTTGTCATTGGTGAAAGCCACATGTCTGCAAAAGAATATCTCATTAATCCATTGCATGATGAGCTTACTAAACAGGGTGCGATAGTTCACTCAGTTGGTGCTTGTGGTTCTAATGCAGGTGATTGGTTGAAAATTTCACCAGCACCTTGTGGTGGTGATCGCAAAGGCAATCAAAAAGCTGTATTTAAAGGACGTGATGCAACAACAACACCAATACAACAATTAATTGCTGCTGATAAGCCTGATTTAATTGTGATGATTATCGGTGATACGATGGCTTCTTATGGTAAACCTTTTCCACAAACATGGGCTTGGCAGAATGTTACCAACCTAACTAAAGTCATTGCCGACAGTCATGTAGCTTGCATATGGGTTGGCCCAGCATGGGGCAACTCTGGAGGAAAGTATGTTAAGACCGATGAGCGTGTTAAATACATGTCAACATTTCTAAAAAACAATGTTGCGCCATGTACTTATGTAGACTCATTAAGTTTTTCTAAGCCAGGTCAATGGGAAACCCTTGATGGAGAGCACTTTACGCCACTAGGCTATAAATCTTGGAGTAACCAGATTACGGAGTCTATAGTAGCGAGTCCTTTTGTTACCGCAAGGAAAAAATAATGCATTTTAAACCATGCCTAATCAAGCTGGCCATGCTTTCAACGTTATTTGTTAGCGTCACTGGTATTGCGGAAGAAATGGCGCTTTACCCAACAGGGCCAAGCCAAGATTCATCATTTGTACGTTTTGTTAATGGTACAGATCAAGCCATCACGCTGACATCTTCTGGAGCTAAGAAAATGGTAATGCCAATTAATCAGGCAGCTACTAGTTTTTACCCAATTCCAGCTAAAAGTACACTAAAAGGCAGCTTTTCTAGTGGCAAAGCTCAGTCTGACATCGCGCTAAGTGTAAAGCCGGGTGAATTTGCCTCAGTCATCGCCTTAACTAGTCCTGCAGGCTTAAAGCAACTTATTCTGCGCGAGCAGCCGGATGATTTTAACGCGCTTAAAGCCTCTGTTGCCTTGTATAACGCTGATGCAAATTGTATTAATGCCACATTAAACGTTGTCGGGCGTGCGGTAAATTTGTTTGATAAAGTGCCTGCTGGTAATTTGCAGCGCCGTGCGCTAAACCCAGTGAAAATATCGGTGCAATTGTTGTGTAATGCGCAGAGAGTTTCAGCTCCACTAGATTTAGGGCTACTGCAAGCAGGGCAACGTTATAGTGTATTTGTGCTCCCCGCTAAGCAAACATCCCGTATTTACTTTACTAGCGACAATATCGCTCAATAGCCGCCCGTTAACTTAGTGAAACAATCATATTATGGTCTTTGCTTCAATCGAATTTTTAATTATATTTTTACCATTATTCTTTTTAATTTATGCATTAGTTGGCCCATCTTACCGTAATGCTACTTTACTGATTTGTAGTTGGATATTTTACGGTTGGTGGAGCCCAGAGTTTTTATTATTGTTCATGCTTTTAGCTTTGTTCGGCTGGATAGGCGGTCTGGCGATAGACCGCACCAAAACCACTAAATCCAGGGGCTGGACCTTAGCTCTTTTTATTGGTTTTAATCTGTCTACTTTGATTTGGTTTAAATATGCCAATATCTTTGTGGAAACTTTATCGTCATTTGGTTTTATGTCGGCAGAATGGAAGCATATCATCTTGCCGATAGGCCTATCATTTATTGTATTGCAGTCCATTTCTTATTTAATTGATGTTTATCGACGCACTGTGGTGGTGGATCGTAGCTTCGTTAGTTTTGGTGCATATCAATCGATGTTCGTGCATCTAATTGCAGGGCCAATTATTCGCTACGATTGGGTAAAGCGTGAGCTGCAATCACGCCCTTTTGACTGGCCGCATTTTTGTCAAGGTGCGCGACGTTTTATGATAGGCATGAGTATGAAAGTACTTATTGCAGATACTCTTTCGCCTATCGTAGATGTCGCTTTTGTGCTAAAGAATCCTTCTTTTTCTGATGCCTGGTTAGGATGTATTGCCTATAGCTTGCAATTGTTTTTTGACTTTTCTGGCTATAGCGCCATGGCTATAGGTCTTGGTTTTATGTTGGGTTTTCGCTTTCCTGAGAACTTTAACAGCCCATATTTAGCCAGTAGTATTCAAGACTTTTGGCGTCGCTGGCATATATCCCTTTCTAGCTGGATACGCGATTATCTTTATATTCCGTTAGGGGGCAATAGAAAAGGCGTACTGCGTAACAATATTAATTTATTGCTGACAATGTCGATTGCTGGTCTTTGGCACGGCGGAGACAGTTGGAACTTTCTATTGTGGGGCATGGCACATGGTATAGCGCTTTGTGGAAGTAAAATATGGGTGGATGCTGGCTTACCGAAGCCGACATTAGTCCTCTCACATGCCATTACATTACTATTTGTAATGTTGGCTTGGGTGATATTCCGTGCACATACATTTGATGGTGCACTGGCAATGTATGCCGGACAATTTGGTTTTAATCAAATGGCCTTAAGTGATGGTTTAACCAATATGATGCGACCAGTTAATTGGATGGCATTAATGCTAGGAATAATTTGCGTGATAGTGCCCGCCCTAACTGGATGGTTTTCTAGCCATATAAATCCGCTAGCGCAACAACTGATTAAACCTTGGCCTATCATTACCTTTGTACTTTCATTCGCACTCATTGCTAGTCGCGGTTCTGTTCCATTTTTATATTTCCAATTCTAATGAAAAACTTACCGCTAGATTCAAAGTTAAATATTGAACAGATGTTTTCTGAAAACTTAATTTCCGCCAATATTGTGGGCGCCTGTTTTGCGCTTTTACTGATTACTGGCGTCTTAACAACGGCTGTAGCTTTGTCAATAGATCGACTGACCTTGTTGCCTCTAACGCTCAATTGGACGTCGTTTATCCATGGTGAAATATCGCAAAAAATTGTGATAGCACTAAGAGAAGCGCCTTTACCTAAGGCCTTAGCTAATACTGAGCGTGGAGTTAGTTGGGTTCTTGCCGGTGATCTCGGACCAAGGGTCAGGCAAGGCGAAGCGAATTGGTTGTATTTAAATGATGAATTAGTGGTTAACAAAAACGCGTTAGCTAATGAACAGATGCGCGCAAAAGAAATTATAAAAGTTCGAGATGGTTTAGCAAACAAGGGCATTAAGCTGCTTGTGCTTGTGGTGCCAGATAAATCTAGAATCGAATCGTCACATTTAGGCCGTCTACAACGCTCCACAGCTTTTTCTAATAGAGTATCGCTTTGGATAAATGATTTATTAGGTGCAAATGTAGAGCTTGTTGACTTTGCCGGCCCATTAGTAAATTTAAAAGCTAGCGGTGTAGACACGTTTTTGCGTACAGACTCACATTGGACAGAGCAAGGCGCTGAAACCGCAGCGATATTAACCGCAAGTAAGATCAAACAACTCTCTATTAGCCCTATACCACTGCAGGTAACAGAGGTAACTAAGATGCCATTAATGCCTCGTCCTGGCGATCTATTGAGGTTGGCTGGTGTTGATTGGCTACCATCATCGTTGCAGCCTTTACCTGAAAGTGTGCAACAGAGTACTTTCAAGGTGTTGCATAGTGCTAATGCCACTTCAACCGTCACTGCGGATGATTTATTTGGTGATGCTGATTTACCGAATATTGCGCTAATAGGGACTTCTTTCTCACGCACTTCGCATTTTGTACCTTTTTTAGAACATCATCTACAAGCTAAAATTGGTAATTTTGCCAAAGATGGCGGAAACTTCGCTGGTGCGGCAAAAGCTTATTTTAAAAGCCCTTCCTTTATCAATACGCCGCCTAGGTTAGTTATATGGGAGATCCCAGAACGTGTATTGCAATCACCAATGATTGATGAGAGCATCGAATTATAGTCGGTTCTAATTTATTCTGTTTAGGCTGAACTTTGTCTACTAATTAAAATGTATCGCTAGGTATTTCAAATAACTTGAGAGTCTAGTATGATTTTTTTACTTGCTCATCTACTAGATAGTTTTAATTCACGGCTAAACATGAAGAAAAATCCACCGGTGCATCAGATTGAACTTCTCATAGTTAAACTTTCTGAGCTTTCCAATTCAATGGATCCTACGCCTTTTCATCATCGCAATCTTGATGCTGATGCCGAGGAATTCCTAGAAAACTGGGCGTTGGAATTCCCACAAAACAGCCACTTTCGAATTATTGTTCATATTGAGCAGATGCGCTGGCATTAGCTCTGCTGGCATCGCATATTCCGTTTTGCGCACTATCAGCCATATTGTTTGTGGTTGCCTATAATATGAGTGAATTACATCGTTTCTCTCATATGGTGCGCACTGCAACCAAGTCCGATATAGCAGTATTGTTGATTACGTTTCTGCTGACAGTGTTTGGCGATTTAGTCATTGCGGTCAATATTGGTTTGTTGCTAGCCTGTTTACTTTTTATGAAGTGCATGTCTTAGGCCATTATTATTGAGCAACACACGCATGAAAAACTGCAATTAGAAATCGATGATAAAGATTTTAAACTTCCACCTAAAACAGTGGTGTTCGCCATAGAAGGACCATTTTTTCGGTGCCGATCAACATCTAGATCACGCACTAGAGAGTATTCATGGACATGCTGATATTTTAGTTTTACGGCTAGCTAAGGTGCCATTTATAGATGCCACTTCGATGCAATCACTCTGGGATTTACTCGCTACCTATCAGCGCCACAATACGTGACTGGTATTATGTGAGGCAAGACCTAATGTTGTTTATAAACTGAAAATAGCTGGGCTGATTGATGTAATTGGTAAGGAGAATCTTCTGGAAAATATCAATCAGATTAATCGCTATGAACCCACCCGTTAATAAAAATAAATGACATAGTTGAATAGGCTGGTCGCATATCGTTTAATAATTAGTTAGTGGTTTATTTTAAATGCAATTATTTTAAATTAGAATTAATTTAAATATAATTAATTTAAACACGTCGCTTAACTAAAATTAACAGCCCTCCCGCCACAATGACGAGCATACCAACCAGACCAATCATGTCTGGAATTTGATTAAAAAAGGCATAGCCTATTAGTCCGGCAAATAAAAGCTGCATGTATGAAAACGGTGCCAATGTTGAAGGTTTGGCATGCTGGTAGGCGTGTGTCATTAATAAATGGCCGATGAGTGCGGATACCCCGAGTATCACCATTAATATTGAAAAATAAAATGTAGGTGTCTGCCAGAAAAATGGAATTAACAGACTAGTAACCACCGCGCTGACTAGGCCGCTAATAAAGTTTGTAGTGCTAGAACTGTCGATATTATTTAGTTTTCTTGTAATGAGTTGATACAAACTAAAGGAAAATGCGGCGCCTAAAGCTAGTAATGCCACTCGGTGAAATATGCTCCCACCAGGGCGTACCACCAATAAAACGCCTATAAAACCAATAAATACTGCAATCCATTGTAATCGCCTGACACGCTCACCTAAGAATGGGCCAGAAAATGCAGTGACTAATAATGGGCTAAGATAAACAATTGAGGTGCCTTCAGCTAAAGGAATGTGTCTTAAAGCTGAGATGAATAGTAAGTTAGTGCAGACCATGCATAGCCCACGAATTATCTGCAGTTTGGGTCTCTTGCAGACGAGTAATGTTTTGAGTGATGCTGGTCTTAAAACTGCAAGCATCAGTAAAATATGCACCAAATATCTAACCCATAACACCATTACTACCGGATAAAAATTGGTCAGGTATTTAGATAAAGCGTCACTACCTGCAAAGAGAAACACAGCAGCACAAATGAATAAAATGCCTTTTGTGGGATGTTCGGTGTTCACTGAATTACGATGCCTTTGAAAAATTCGTAAGTTTATACTAAATCGTTGTCGACTTTTTTAATCTTTAAATTAAGATTAATCAATTTTATACTTCCCTGGATTTATTTGGCGGTTGATAATGTCAGAAGTTTCTAAAAGCAAGTCAAATAAGAGCTTTCAGACGTAACGGCAAGTTAAGTTCTTTGCTAAATCAGTCTAATAACGATTTTCAAGTTTCACTTTTTATTATGTAGTCTATGAAAGCTCATCATGCGTGAATCAATGAATTTTGACGTACTAATCGTTGGCGGTGGTCCTGCAGGCTTGGCTGCAGCAATTCGTCTCAAACAACTAAATGCTGATATCAATGTTTGTCTGATCGATAAAGGAGCTGAAATCGGCGCCCACATATTGTCTGGGGCTATCATGGATCCGCGCGCATTAAATGAGTTGATTCCTGATTGGAAAGAAAAGGGCGCTCCCCTAGACACTTTGGTGACAGAAGATCAGTTTGTTTTTCTCCAGCAGTCTGGTGGCTTCAAAGTACCTGATTTTTTAGTGCCGGATAGTTTGCAGAATCACGGCAATTATGTCATTAGTCTTGGTCAGGTAACGCGTTGGCTAGGTGAGCAAGCCGAGGCGCTAGGCGTAGAAATTTACGCTGGTTTTGCTGGTGCCGAAGTGGTCTATGATGAAAATGGTGCAGTGAAGGGCGTCGCCACAGGTGATATGGGTGTTGGCCGTGATGGACAAGCAACAACCGCCTTTCAGCGCGGCATCGAACTTTACGCAAAATACACCTTGTTTGCCGAAGGCTGCCGTGGCGAATTGGGGAAGTTGCTAGAAGCTAAGTTTAATCTACGTGATAATGTTGATCCGCAAACCTACGGTCTTGGTATCAAGGAGTTGTGGGAAATAAAGCCTGAGCATTTCAAATCTGGCTTGGTTGTACATAGCGCGGGCTGGCCTTTAAAATCGGATACCTACGGCGGAGGCTTTCTTTATCACTACGGCAATAATTTGGTCTCCATTGGTTTTGTGGTGGGGCTTGGTTACAGTAATCCCTATCTATCACCTTTCGAAGAATTTCAGCGCTTCAAGACGCATCCGAAAATAAGGCAGTATTTTGCAGGCGCTAAGCGCATCGCCTATGGCGCTAGAGCCATTGCTGCCGGCGGTATTCAATCGCTGCCTAAGTTGGTGTTTCCCGGTGGAGCGTTAATCGGCGATGATGCTGGATTCCTTAATGCGTCACGGATTAAGGGCTCACATGCCGCCATTAAAACTGGATCACTCGCCGCTGAGGCAGTCTTTGAAGCCTTGGCTGAAGGCCGAGCATCGGATGAACTTAGCGCATATCCCGAGAAATTTCGCGGCTCTTGGCTTTACGCTGAGCTTTATAAGGCTCGCAACTTCAAACCTTATATGAGTAAAGGGACTAATATCGGTAGTTTTCTGGTAGGGCTAGATCAGCTATTACTTAAAGGTAAGGCGCCTTGGACTCTGCATAATAGCGCAGACCACACCAAGCTCAAGTTAGCCGCAGAAAGTCAGCCCATCGTTTATCCTAAACCTGACTACATCCTTACTTTTGATCGACTTTCTTCGGTTTTTCTCTCTAATACCAACCATGCAGAAGATCAGCCCTGCCACCTACAGTTAAAAGATGCTGATGTTGCTATTACGTTAAATTTGAATCAATACGATTCACCAGAGCAGCGTTATTGCCCTGCGGGGGTCTATGAAATTATGAGGGACGCAGGGGGTAAAAATCCACGTTTACAGATTAACAGTCAGAATTGCGTTCATTGCAAAGCTTGCGATATCAAGGATATTAGCCAGAATATAAACTGGTTAGCGCCACAGGGTGGAGAAGGCCCAATTTACCAAAGTATGTAGTTTTTATCCAGCAGCTATTTTCGCTTTAGCTCAAAACATAATTAGAGGCTTTGGTTTTCTATGTTATTTTTTGCAGTTTAGACCTAACCAATTCAATATGAGCTCTCAACTCATAAGCATATTGCGAGAAAGTCACTGGTAATTTCAGATCGCTAACATTGTCGTCAATCTCATTCAATTTATCTAGATACTGTATGCTGTTTTCTGCCAGCGTTTTTTCTCTCAATTGCGCATCGATGAATCGCAATTCTCCGTAATATCGGAACAATTTTCTTTTTACCAGCCAAATATAAACGGTTGGTATGATTTTAGTCAGGGGAATAAGTAGCGCTAGCAAAGGTAAAATAACAATAAGCGTTCTGTTCACAAAGGTAGCCGCCCAAAACGATAAATACTTATCAATGAATGGTAACCCTGATTTATAAAAGCCAACAGCTTGGTCGCTTAGTGGGAAATCCGTATCATTAGTGGATGGGAACTCACTCTTTTTATTTAACACTCCAGGCCCGCTGTGCACCTGAGAAATAACCTTTAACATTAAGTAAACCAGCGCAGGGTGCATACCTTCTTTAATAACAAGGGTCGCTGTTGGAGCCACTAAATTTATATCGTGCGAGGGAATATTGCGTTCAAGGTTTAGCGCTCCTTCAGGTAAAACTAAGTGATGAAGGTAGGGTAATTGGCGTGTGTAGGCTTCAGCATCGTCTAAACTTAGTAAACTGATCGTGCTGTCATTAAGTATTTGCTGGATTAAGTATGAATCTGGCACATCCACAAAAATTGCAGCATCAATTTTCCCTTTAAGTAGTTTTTTTGAGGCATCTTCACCACCAATAGCAATCAACGTTGTATTTTTAGCATTAATGCCACTCGCACCAAGTAAAGCCATCGAAAGTGCACGAGTACCTTCGCCAACTCTGCCAACCGCTATTTTCTTACCTTTTAAACTTGAAAGGTGTGTTGTCTCTTTTGTACAGCGGCAGAAAATCCAAGCCGGTTGATAGTACAAACTACCTAGAGATAGCAAAGAACCTGCACCTTCTGTACTAGCTATGCCATCCTGAATAAAAGCGATATCCACATCAGATTCTGGATCTTTCAAACGCTTTAGATTCTCCACATCGCCGCTTGAAGTTCTGGATTCCAGCGTGATCCCTTCTTTTTTAAGATAAACCCCATAAATTGAGGCAAATGCGTTGTAATTCAGTTCTGAATTACCTGTCGAAATGATAATTTTTCTAGGCGGAGCAGGGTCTATGAATTTATAGGCAATGACTAACGCAATCAAAATAAGCACGATAGAAGGTAAGGTCGCTTCTAGTAACTCTCGCGTAAAAATGCTCGCTAGTTTTCCGTAACCTTTATCAGGCTTATTTTTCATCAAGGTAGGAGAATAGATTAGGGCAGCGCTGTGCTTCATCGAGGATCGCGTCATCCGGAAAGCGAGCGAGGAATCCGCGAGGATCCTGATCAGCGAACTCGCGCTCATCGAGGTCTTCCAACGATACATAGCGCTTACCAGGGAATGTGGATTGGGCTAGTGTTGTCTTGCCAGCCTGGCGCGGCCCAGTGATTGCTAGTATAGGATAACCTTTAGCAAGGTCCAATAATACCGTTTCAGCTTGACGTTTAATCATATCTTACAAATCGTAAATTAGATTTAAAAATTGTAAGATAACGGCAGGTAATGTCAAGCCGGATTGAGCGGATATTGATTTAGTCATGACGGTGTTTTGTATTTTTGGCTATATAGCCGGCAATATCCTGTTCATAAAGATCAATTTGAGTTTTGAAAAAACGATGCACATCCGCAGGCGATTCATTGATGTTTAGTGTATTGTACCCAGGATCATCTATATCTAATGGGATGCTACCCATTAATACTTCTTTTGCATATTCTTTTGAGTAACTAGGATCGGCATCTTGGCCTGCCTTGAAAATATCTTCAAGTGTTTTGCCTTGGTTTAACATAAATATCATTAAGTCAAATAAATCTCTGGATTTAACCCGTTGAGTAATCAGCCAAGATTTCATGGCAAATATACCAACCTCACTCATGATGGAAAAGCTAATGCCAGGCTCTTTTAATTGAGGCATACCTGCAAACATCTGGTCTTGCAGTTCATTTCTGGCGAAAAATGTTACTTTCACGCCATTAACTACATGGTCCTGTGCCAACGCAAGCAAATCAAAACCATTAATCCTTGCTTCAGTAATTTTACTGGATGGCGTCGCTAGTGATTGCATCATCCCAGCCTCTTTGAGCTTGTTGAAGGTTTGGTTAAGTAGTGCTTTATCAAGCTTGTTGGCCGGCAACCAAAAATCCAGATCCTCGCTAAGTCTATGGCTTATCTGTAAAGACAATGCAGTGCCGCCCACTAAGATAAAATCAGCCAGATTTTTGTCTTTGGCAAGTAATTCAAATACGGCACTTGTTGCCAGTGGCATTGACAGCCTATCAATCATAATGAAAAGCCTTCGAAATATTAGTTAGCATCCTGTTTAATGTGCGTTCAAGATAAATGCTTTTTGATTGGAGGTTGGTTGAGATTGATTTTACTTTTTCGAAGCCATAACGCGCGCAAATAATAGCAATATCTTCAAAGATGCCTCGTTCTAACACGTTAATAATTAGTGCATCTTCACTTATGTTTGAATTACTCCAATGGTACGGAAAGCTTAAATCTGGACTGATACTCTCAGCTAAACTTTTAGCCCTCATCTCATGAGCTAGTATGCTATATATGCGCGCAACCCGACTAACTCCTATTTCTTTGATGGAGTTATTTTCGAGTGCGTTGATGGTTGCACGAGATAGATTAGCTTGTTTTGCAAGCACACCCTGGGTCATGTCAACAACTGTGCGTTGATGCTTGATTCTTTCACCAATTATTTTTAAATTTAAATGCATATGCAATTATTGCATGCTTGCAGTTAAAGTCAAATATATTAGACAGTCTAAGTGCTCATCTAGGTTAAATTTCTACATTTTGATGAGTTAATTGCTTCAAAACAGTCATTAAAATTTGGAGCTAACGACCCATTACGGCATTGATAGAAGCGATGGCTACATAAGGTCTGAGGCCTTATTACGCTCACAGCTTACAACCACCGATTTAGGCCTTTCAGTTGCAATAGGCGCCAGTCTCGCATCTGGCAGGTCGCCAGCATTAGTCCGAGTAGGGTCTATCGCCAGACTGGACATATTGATAAGCTGTCCGACACGAGCTGCACACATCTTGATAAAGCGTTGGAACAAGCTCAGGTTCTGCACTTCCACGACCTGACGCATATCTCGCTCGATATAGCTCATGACATAGTTGGCAAACCACTTTTCTGGTGCCAGATTACGGTCGTATATAGGCGGATACATCCCACGCCAAAGGACATCGTCTAAGCTTAAAATCGGTGTACTACCGCCTTGCAGTTCCTGCAATGAAAAAGGTAGGAGTTGAATAAGTCCGACACGTCCAGCCAGTGTTTGCGTGATATTCGACATCAAGCCGAATTGCTGTGATCCCGTCAGCACAAATAAACCCATTCGCTTCTCAGCGTCGACGCGTGTCTGCAGGTAGGAGAATAGATTAGGGCAGCGCTGTGCTTCATCGAGGATCGCGCCATCCGGAAAGCGAGCGAAGAATCCGCGAGGATCCTGATCAGCGAACTCGCGCTCATCAAGGTCTTCCAACGATACATAGCGCTTACCAGGGAATGTGGATTGGGCTAGTGTGGTCTTGCCAGCCTGGCGCGGCCCAGTGATTGCTAGTATAGGATAACCTTTAGCAAGGTCCAATAATACCGTTTCAGCTTGACGTTTAATCATATCTTACAAATCGTAAATTAGATTTAAAAATTGTAAGATAACGGCAGGTAATGTCAATTTAGATTTCTAGATGGATACTAATGGTAATGCGGTGACCTAATTATTCTTACCTGCATACTAGTTATATCAGTGGAATATGCGAGTGTTATTATTTTTATTAATCAATTGGATAATAGATAAATTTAATCTTAAACTTTAATTAAAAAGATTTTTTATTCACTGTACACTCTATTTCTGTTTTTGAGGTATATGTCATGTCTTAATCACCTAAAAGGTTGAGACAGGTATAGCTATCGCTTGGAATTATTAGGGCGAGTGTCGCAAAAATGCAGCATTAAACCCTTTCAAATGCAAAATGGCTTACGAAAAAATCGTAAGCCATTGATTTGTTTGGCTCCTCGACCTGGGCTCGAACCAGGGACACACGGATTAACAGTCCGTTGCTCTACCAACTGAGCTATCGAGGAATATTTCACAATTTCTCGTGAAGGCGCCATTATACTGACTCCGGACTTTGTGTCAAACATTTTTTCTGTACCATTTACTAACAACATAAGACTATATTTTTAGCTTTAAAACTAGTGATAATTGCAAGTTATTTATTAGATAAAAAGGGCTTTATTTGAGCTGTCTGTGAAACCTCATGTAATTCTTTCTATTAGATAATAGATGCAATGCTGAATCGAATCTATTTTGATGGTAGCGAGTAAAAAATAAGGCATCAATAAATGTTAAATTATTTATGCCTTATTTTTACTGCTGTGTTTATAAGCTTAGTTGATTTATTGAAGTGATTTTTCAATCCGGTCTAATGCGTTCTGAAGGTTTTCCATTGAGGTGGCGAACGATATTCTGAAATATCCTTCTGCGCCAAAGGCTGAGCCTGGCACTACCGCTACATCAAATTTCTCAAGAAAGTATTCTGCTAGCGCCATGTCGGTGGCTACTTTAATTTTTCCGGCTTGATATAAGTTTGCAATTGCGCCGCGCGCATCAGGGAACGCATAAAAGGCGCCGCCGGCCATTAAGCAGCTTAGACCTGGCATTGTGTTAAAACGATTCACCACATAAGTATGACGTTGCTTAAACGCGGTCACCATCGGTGTGATGCAATCTTGTGGGCCTTCTAATGCCGCTTGTGCGGCTACTTGTGAGATTGATGTGGCATTGCTAGTTGATTGAGATTGTAAAATCTCCATGGCTTTTATTATGTAAGCCGGGCCGGCGGCGTAGCCTATCCGCCAACCTGTCATGGAGTAAGCTTTAGAAACGCCATTAAGTACAATGCAGCGGTCTTTTAATGCTGGCGCTGCGTTTAATATATTATAAAATTTATCACCCGTTAAATTTACATGTTCATACATATCATCGGTAGCGACTAATACATGCGGATGTTTTAGTAAAACTTCACCCAATGCTTGTAACTCAGTTAAGCTATACACCGAACCAGTCGGGTTGGATGGTGAATTAATCATAAAGATTTTTGTTTTTGATGTAATGGCCGATTCTAGTTGCGCTGGCAATAATTTAAAGCCTTGCTCAATGCCGCATTGAATAATCACCGGCGTGGCTTCTGCGACCAGTGCAATGTCTGCGTAAGAAACCCAGTAGGGCGCGGGGATAATAACTTCATCGCCCTTGTTTAACACGGCTAAGCATAAATTGAATATGGTTTGTTTGCCGCCTACGCCAACAATCACTTCATTGATTGCGTAGTCAAAGCCATTTTCATTTTTGAATTTATTAACGATGGCTTTTTTTAGGCCAGGAATGCCAGCAACAGGAGTGTATTTGGTAAAGCCGTTATCAATGGCTAATTTTGCCGCATCTTTAATGTGTTGTGGTGTATCAAAGTCTGGTTCACCGGCAGCTAAACCAATAATAGGCCGACCTTCTGCCTTATATTTACCCGCTTTTGCGGTAATGGCAAGGGTAGGGGATTCTTTAATGGATTGAACTCGGTGTGATAAAACTGCTGCTTGATGCGCTGTTTGTGCTGGTGCCAAAATATGTTTCCTTAAAACAATTCTTATGCAAATGGTTGAATAAGGGCTATTTTACGCACAAAAGCGGTTGTTAGGAATAATTCAAAGCATTATCTGTCGGCATACGCTTAAATTAACAGGCCGCATAATTAATTTTATCTAGATTAACAATGATGCCTGTTATATAAAACGATTGCTTAATCTAGCATTCTGCCCCGCAACCCAGCATTTCACTGTACTGTTGTGCTAGGTCTTTATCTACATTGGCGATGGCTAAATTAACTGTATGCATTGCCATTTTGTCTCCAAGAGATTGTGCGATAAGGCCTAATCTGAATAAAGAATCTACATTGGTCGCATCAAGCAACACCGATTTCTGATAAGCGGCTTTAGCCTCATCTATTTTATACAGGTTTTCTTGGGCGATACCAAGTTCATACCATGCATCAGAGTTTTTAGTGTCTGCCTCTGTCCACTTTTTCGCGACTTGCGCTAGCATCGGCCAATCTTTATTGATTTCTGGGATTGCGATTTGCATAAAGTACGGCTTCTTATCGTCATCAGCTTCCCAAAACGCTTTGCCGGTAATTGGAAAGATGGTTTCAACCGGAAGTTTTTCAACGTTCGCTAACCATTCTATGGGCAGTGAGTAAAAATAAGCCGGTTTGCCTGGTGTTTTAAAAGTGTTGATGCCGAGTAAATTGCCTTCTGCGTCAAAGATGCCACTGCCACTTGCACCCATTCTAAATTGTGCGCTACTTCTAATGATGCGGCCACCTTCAAATTCATAAGTAGATTTCACTGTGCCTTGCGACGTTAGCGGCGCTGGAACGCCATTGGAATGGCCGATTGCCAATACATCTTGGCCACGCTTTAAATCATTACCTTTACCTTGTGGTACTGCTGAAAACGGCAAGCCAAAGGTAGTTAACAAACATAAATCATGCCATCTGTCCGCCTGAACAGAAACAATTGGATAAGTATCTTCACCGCGTGAAATCCATGGGCTTTTAGTGCTGCGAAACACATGACAGTTTGACATGACTTTGTTGTCCCCCACCATTACGCCGGAGCCATAAGCTAAGCCGCCGTTAGCATTGTAGCCGCGCACCATAACGACAGATTGCATGGCGCGTAAGATTTTTGATTGATCGCTGGCAAATGCTGTTGGTATGAAATTTGTCTGAATAAAACTGACAAAAGCAGCGAGTAAAATAAAACTGCGCATATTAATCCCCAAAGAAAATAACGTTTTAAAGGTTAAGTGAATAAGTCGTAAATGATTACACTTGCTAAATGACTCAAATATTTTCGCAAAGTTCTGGCTAAATTTTACAGGCACTATTTGTTCGAGTGAGTTGTCATAGTTGCTGTTAAAATCAAATGTTAATTTTCAATGAAGAACAGCGTGTTTGTCACATTCCCCAATAGTAAATATCAGCTTCATCAGCCTTTTGAACCAGCAGGCGATCAGCCACAGGCCATTGATAAACTAACTCAAGGTATTAATGATGGGCTGAAATTTCAAACTTTACTGGGTGTAACTGGCTCAGGTAAAACATACACCATGGCCAATGTGATTGCCCGCACGGGTCGGCCAGCGATTGTCATGGCGCCTAATAAAACCCTTGCGGCACAGTTGTATAGTGAGTTTAGAGAATTTTTTCCGAATAATTCGGTTGAATATTTCGTGTCTTATTACGATTATTATCAGCCAGAAGCTTATGTGCCTTCGCGCGATTTATTCATTGAAAAAGATTCCAGCATAAACGAGCATATCGAGCAGATGAGACTCTCGGCCACTAAAGCGCTGTTAGAGCGTGAGGACAGCATTATTGTTGCCACCGTTTCCGCAATATACGGCATTGGCGATCCTAGCGATTACCACGGCATGGTGCTGCATGTGCAGGCCGGCGAAAAAATTGCCCAGCGCGATATGATAGAGCGTTTGGTCGGCATGCAATATGATCGCAATGAATTTGATTTTTCACGTGGAACATTTAGAGTGCGTGGCGATGTAATCGATGTGTTCCCGGCAGAAAATAACGAAACAGCCGTGCGTATTTCGATGTTTGATGATGAAGTTGAATCGATCACTTTATTTGACCCGCTTACTGGGCAAATTTTCAATAAAATTCCACGCTACACGGTTTATCCTTCTAGTCATTATGTAACACCACGCGAAACCACGGTTAAAGCAGTAGAAAGAATCAAACACGAACTTAAAGACCGTGTGGATTTTTACATTAAAAATGGCAAATTGGTAGAAGCGGCGCGCATTGAACAGCGCACCCGCTTTGACCTTGAAATGCTTAACGAAATTGGCTTTTGCAAAGGCATTGAAAACTATTCACGCCATATGTCTGGCCGTAACCCTGGTGACCCACCACCGACTTTGATAGATTATCTGCCAGATAATGCGCTGATGATTATTGATGAAAGCCACGTCACCGTGCCGCAAGTGGGTGCGATGTATAAAGGCGACCGTTCACGAAAAGAAAATTTAGTCGATTATGGCTGGCGCTTACCTTCAGCATTAGATAATCGCCCGCTCAAGTTTGAAGAGTTCGAGCACATTATGCGCCAATGCGTATTTGTATCTGCTACCCCTTCAGAATACGAAGCCACGCATCAACAACAAGTCGTTGAAATGATCGCGCGGCCAACCGGTTTGCTAGATCCGCCAATTATAGTCAAGCCAGCCGATACGCAGGTAGATGATTTGCTGGGTGAGATTAAATTACGCGTGGCCGTAGGTGAGCGCGTGTTGGCAACTACGCTTACAAAACGTATGTCAGAAGATTTGACCGATTATTTGAGTGAGCATGGTGTAAAAGTGCGTTATTTACATAGCGATATTGATACGGTTGAGCGAGTAGAGATTATTCGAGATTTACGTCTAGGCGAGTTTGATGTACTAGTCGGTATTAACTTGTTGCGTGAAGGTTTGGATATTCCTGAAGTTTCTTTAGTTGCAGTGCTAGATGCAGACAAAGAAGGCTTTTTACGTTCAGAACGTTCCCTGATTCAAACCTCAGGTCGTGCGGCGCGTAACTTAAACGGCAAAGTGATTTTTTACGCCAATAAAATTACGCGTAGTATGAAGGCCGCCATGGATGAAACCGAGCGTAGGCGCGGCGTACAAATGGCTTTTAATGAAACCAATGGCATTATACCGAAAGGTATTAGCAAACGTATCAAAGATATTATCGATGGCGTATACGATAAAGATGAAGCCCTGCGTGAGCGTAAAGTGCTGCAAGACCAAGCAAGTTATGAATCTTTAAGTGAGAAACAAATTGCCAAAGAAATGAAGCGACTAGAAAAAGCCATGCACGATAGCGCAAAAAATCTTGAGTTTGAAAAAGCCGCCGATTATAGAGACCAGCTTAAGAAGCTTAAAGCTAGGTTCTTTGGTGCAGAGTTGCCGGATTTGATTGAATAAACGGTTAAATGAGTGATTTGCATATAAGAATGCCTGATTCAACGAATATTAATTGATTAATTAAGCACTTATGTCTATAATCGTGCGCTTGCTTGGTAGTATTATCAAGCAAGTAACATTTAACCTTGTCACACTACAGTCTGCTATTTCATAAATACAGGCATATATTTAAATTTGTTAACTATATTGTAGGTGGCTTTAATCCAAAAGGAGTACTAATGAGACATTATGAACTAGTGTTTATCGTCCATCCGGACCAAAGTGAACAAGTGCCAGCAATGATTGAGCGCTATCGCACACTTATTGCAGAAAGCGGCGGTGCAGTGCATCGTTTAGAAGACTGGGGTCGTCGTCAACTTGCTTACCCAATCCAAAAAATCCACAAAGCACATTACGTGTTAATGAACATTGAGTGCAACCTTGAAGTATTGGCTGAGCTTGAGTATGGCTTCAAATTTAATGATGCAGTTTTGCGTCATTTAATGATGTCTACTAAAACTGCCGTAATTGCGCCATCACCAATGATGAAAGAAGAGAAATCTAGATCAGTGTTGAGCAGAGACGGATCGCCAGCGGCGCCAGTAGCAGCACCAGCTGTTACTACAGAGGTTGCAGCAGCTTAAGTTTTACCAGTAAAACCAATTGAATAATCTGGTGTTGAAAGCGGAAGTTGTGCACATTGAGCCACTTCGTTACACGCCAGCAGGCATACCGTTATTAAGTGTTAGTTTGCGTCATGTTTCAGAGCAATTTGAAGCGGGTATGAAGCGCAAGGTTGAATGTGAAGTGAATGCAGTTGCCCTAGGTGATTTAGCATTAAAGACCATTAAGTTGGGCACACATATTCAAGCGACTGGTTTTTTAGCCAAGCGCAGCCTTAAAAGCACGCAATTGGTAATGCACATTAATCATATTGAGTTTATATAAATAATTAAGAGTTTAGGAGTTCCAGATGGCAAGAGAAATGTATAAACGCCGCCGCTACTGCCGTTTTTCAGCAGAAGGCATCAAAGAAGTTGATTACAAAGATGTTGATCTATTAAAAGATTTCATCTCAGAAAATGCAAAGATCATTCCAGCGCGTATGACGGGCACAAAAGCACGTTATCAACGCCAATTAACGTCTGCGGTTAAACGCGCACGTTTCTTAGCTTTGCTTCCATTCACTGACAAACACCAATAATCGGAGGCTACCATGCAAATTATTTTATTAGAAAAAGTGGGTAACCTTGGCGGTTTAGGTGACATTGTTAAAGTTAAAGATGGTTACGGTCGTAACTTTTTAATTCCACAAGGCAAAGCTAAACGCGCTACTGAAGCGAATAAAGCTGAAATCGCTGCTCGCCGTGTTGAATTAGAAAAACAACAAGTTGCAATTTTAGCTGCTGCGCAAGCCCGCGGTGAGAAATTAGCTTCATTCGTTATAACTATCGCTCAAAAAGCGGGTGTTGATGGCCGTTTATTCGGTTCAGTGACTAACGGTGATGTTGCCGATGCATTAATCGCTCAAGGTTTTGAAGTGACTAAAGCCCTTGTACGTATGCCTACTGGCCCGTTGAAAACAACTGGTGACCATACGGTTACTGTTGCATTACATCATGATGTTGTTGTTGATATTACAGTGACAGTGGTTGGTGAAGCATAAGCAGTTATTTGTTTGTTTTAATCAAGCATCTGCAATAAATAAAAAAGGCTACTTCGGTAGTCTTTTTTATTTGGTAAATGGGCATTTTGTTGGCATGGATATTAAGTATAATTATACCATGGCAGACCAACAATTAGATGCACTCAAAATCCCCCCACATTCGGTAGAAGCGGAGCAATCAGTCATAGGTGGCTTGCTACTTGAGAATGAAGCGCTCGATAAAGTCGCTGATATTTTAACGGCTAAAGATTTTTATCGACACGATCATAAGTTGATTTTTCAACATATTGCTAAGTTGATTGAGCATAACAAGCCGGCTGATATTGTAACCGTGGCTGAATCGCTAGAAAATACCGCTGAACTTTCAAGTATTGGCGGCATTGCGTATTTAGGCGCGTTGGCACAAAGTACGCCCACTGCGGCAAATATTAGGCGTTACGCCGAAATCGTTCACGAGCGTGCGGTAATGCGGCAATTAGTGGTGGTCGGTTCTGGCATTGCAGAAAGTGCTTATGCGCCGAATGGCCGGGATGCACAGCAATTATTAGATGAAGCTGAAGCCAAGATTTTCCAGATTGCTGAAGGTGGGAAACGCAGTTCTCAAGGCTTTGTCGATATTAAAATACTTTTACCTCAAGTCGCTGATCGTATCGACCAGTTATTTTCTCGAGATAATCCTTCTGATGTGACTGGTGTACCTACTGGTTTCGTTGATCTTGACTCAATGACTTCTGGCATGCAGGGCGGAGATTTAATTATTGTAGCAGGGCGACCATCAATGGGTAAAACCGCATTCTCACTGAATATGGCAGAAAACGTTGCTTTAGATACAGGTTTGCCAGTAGCGGTATTCTCGATGGAGATGGCCGGTACGCAGCTCGCAATGCGGATGATAGGTTCAGTAGGGCGTTTAGATCAGCATCGCATGCGAACAGGTAAGCTAGAAGACGAAGACTGGGAAAAGCTCACCACCGCTTTAGGTAAACTTAACGAAGCGCCTATTTTTATTGATGAAGGCGCAGGTTTAAGTTCGTTTGATGTGCGCGCCAGATCGCGTCGTTTACATCGTCAATGTGGAAAATTAGGTCTAATCGTTATCGACTACCTGCAATTGATGTCAGCACCGGCAGGTCGGCAAGGTGAAAACCGTGCGACTGAAATTTCTGAGATTTCTCGTTCACTTAAAGCCTTGGCTAAAGAGCTAGATTGCCCAGTGGTCGCGCTTTCACAGTTAAATCGAAGCGTAGAACAGCGCCCTGATAAGCGTCCGGTCATGAGTGACTTACGTGAATCTGGTGCGATTGAGCAAGATGCCGATGTGATTCTCTTTATCTATCGCGATGAAGTATATAACCCAGATAGCCCAGACAAAGGTACAGCTGAAATTATTATTGCCAAACAACGTAATGGACCTATCGGCCGAGTCAGACTAACCTTTATGGGGCAACATACGCGATTTGAAAACTATGCCGGTAGCGGTCATATGGCTGATAGTTATTAAGTGAGCAATTAAATTTTAATCATTTAAAATCTGGGCTGCATGATTAATGGCAAAATCTAAAAGTATTTACAGTTGTACCGAATGCGGCGCCAGCGAGCCTAAATGGCAAGGTCAATGTCCCAGTTGCATGGCTTGGAACACGTTGGTTGAAAGCGTCGCCGAAACGGCCAGCACCAATCGCTACGCTAATAAATTTGAAGGATTAGCGCAAAGTAGCGTACTGCAAAAATTAAGTAGCATACAAGCGGCTGATATTGAACGCCAACCGACGGGCATTGCTGAATTTGATCGCGTGTTGGGTGGCGGTTTGGTAGAAGGTGGCGTGGTGCTCATTGGTGGTGATCCTGGCATTGGAAAATCCACCTTATTATTACAAGTGTTGTGCCATTTAGGCTGCAATATCAATGGTAAAAGCTGTCAAGCGATATATGTGAGTGGTGAAGAATCGCCACAACAAATTGCCATGCGCGCAAAGCGTTTAGGTTTAGATGCCAGCAAAGTTGAGTTGCTGGCCGAAATCAACCTTGAAAAAATATTAGCCACGCTGCAAACACATAAACCTAATATTGCGGTGATTGATTCTATTCAGACCGTCTATTCCGAAGCATTGCAATCCGCCCCTGGCTCGGTTGCGCAAGTGCGTGAATGTTCGGCGCAACTTACTCGTATGGCCAAACAATTAGGCATTACCGTAATTTTAGTCGGTCATGTCACTAAAGACGGTACGCTCGCAGGTCCGCGTGTACTAGAGCATATTGTAGATACCGTGCTCTATTTTGAGGGCGACCAAAACTCTTCGTTTCGGTTGATTCGAGCTTTCAAAAACAGGTTCGGCGCAGTTAATGAGTTGGGCGTATTTGCCATGACAGAAAAAGGTCTGCGCGAAGTCGCTAATCCATCAGCCTTGTTTTTATCGCACCACGAAAGTGAAGTGTCTGGTAGTTGCATCACAGTGACGATGGAAGGCACGCGACCGCTACTCATTGAGATTCAGGCCTTGGTAGACGAAAGCCACGCGCCTAATCCAAAGAGATTATGCGTAGGTTTAGAGCAAAACCGTTTAGCCATGTTGCTGGCAGTTTTACATAGACATGCTGGCGTCGCCTGTTTTGATCAAGATGTATTTATTAACGCGGTTGGAGGTGTAAAAATCGCCGAGCCAGCTGTGGATTTGGCCGTGTTGCTTTCCATCACTTCTTCATTAAAAAACAATCCATTAGACAATAAACTTATAGTGTTTGGTGAAGTTGGTTTGGCGGGTGAAGTGCGTCCGGTGCAAGGTGGAATTGTACGGTTAAAAGAGGCAGCTAAACTTGGTTTTACTAAAGCTATTGTGCCTAAAACTAATATGCCTAAACAAAAAATTGCAGGCTTAGAAGTGATTGGTGTGGATAGGTTAGAGCAGGCTTTGAATCATATTAGAAATTCCTAGCTTAATTAAATTACATTTAATAGGAGCAACGCTTTGACCAATACCGAAATAAAAAATACACCATTAACCAATAAACCAAGTAACGAATTGAAGCTTTCGATTAAGGGTATGTCCTGTGCTTCTTGTTCTAATCGAGTAGAAAAAGCGCTTGCTAAAGTGCCTGGCGTATTGTCTGCTGAAGTTAACTTGGCATTAGAAACGGCACACATTGAGAGTGTAACTAATACTGCTACAGCCACTCAATTAATAGAGGCGGTAATGGCGGCCGGTTATCAGGCTGAAGAAGTAAAAAAAAACATTGCTGAAACGGATATTGCTACAGATATTTCACTAGCTAAACAATCGTTCTCTACAGTCTATAGTTGGTGGCCGGTTGCGCTTTCTGCGCTATTATCACTGCCTTTGGTACTGGCGATGCTGGCCAATTTTTTGGGCTGGCAAGGACAGTTATCTGGATGGCTACAATTAGCTTTGGCTACGCCTGTACAATTTTGGATAGGCTGGCGTTTTTATAAAGCTGGTTGGAGTGCGCTCAAGACTGGTGCCGGCAATATGGACTTACTAGTCGCCCTCGGCACATCTGCCGCCTATGGTTTGAGCGTCACTCTTTTATTTATACCGTTGAATGCATTAAATCAGCCTCATGCAAGCATGCAGCATTTATATTTTGAATCTTCTACTATCGTTATTACCCTTATTTTGCTCGGTAAATGGCTAGAAAGCCGCGCAAAAAAACAAACTACGGATGCGATTCGGGCGTTAAATGCTTTGCGGCCACAACGTGCTTGTATTCTACGCAATGGTAAAGAAATTGAGCTGGCAATTTCAGCTGTGCTATTGGGCGATATCGTCCTTGTGCGGCCTGGAGAAATTATTCCTGTTGATGGTCGAGTTCAGAAAGGCGATAGCCAAGTTGATGAATCATTAATCACAGGTGAAAATTTACCCATATTAAAAAAAATGGGTGACATGGTCACCGGTGGTGCGATAAATGGTGAGGGTTTATTGTATGTAAACACTACTGCGATTGGCGCGGAATCTGTATTAGCACGTATCGTGCGTTTAGTTGAGTCGGCACAGGCTAAAAAAGCGCCTATTCAACGACTAGTGGATAAGGTGAGCGCCATTTTTGTACCGGTAGTAATCGCGATTGCTTTCGTCACATTACTCGCTTGGGGCTTGTTGCAGGGTGATTGGCAAATCGCTATTTTAAATGCGGTTGCCGTGCTTGTTATCGCCTGTCCTTGTGCGCTCGGTCTTGCTACGCCAACTGCTATTATGGTTGGCACCGGTGTTGCCGCACAACATGGCGTTTTGATTAAAGATGCGGAAGCACTCGAACTAGCACATGCCATTAAAACAGTGGCTTTTGATAAAACTGGCACTCTGACAGAAGGGCAGCCTAAATTGGTGGCGCTTGAATCCGCCGCAGTGATGGCACATGGAAGCCCTGATGAATTATTAATGCTCGCCGCTAGTTTGCAGTCTGGTAGCGAACATCCACTGGCAAAAGCCTTAGTTAAGGCAGCGCAGGCTAAATTTATGTCATTACAGTCTGTGCTAAATATGCAGGCATTGCCGGGCAGGGGAGTCACCGGAGTGGTGAATGACCAAATATTGCATCTAGGTAATAGTCGTTTAATGCAAGAGTTAGGTGTTGATTTTTCAGCACTACAAGCTAGCGCCGCAATATTAGAGTCAGAAGGGCGTAGTGTTTCATGGCTTTGCAGATCATTCGCTATTAACGCAAGCAAGCAAGAGCTAATTGGCTTGCTTGGTTTTGGCGACAGCATAAAACCAAGCGCTTTAAGCGCCATTCAGCGACTGCAAGCGCAAGGTATTAATACGGTGCTTATTTCAGGTGATAACCAAGGCAGTGCCTCGCATGTTGCCAAACAGTTAGGCATTACTCAAATCCATGCTCAAGTCTTACCTAAAGATAAAGCCAACATTTTAGTGCAGTTAAAAACTACTGGCGGTTTAGTCGCAATGGTTGGTGACGGCATTAATGATGCGCCTGCGCTAGCCGCAGCTGATATTGGTATTGCGATGTCTAGTGGAACAGATGTTGCCATGCAGGCCGCAGGCATCACATTGATGCGAGGCGATCCTAGCTTGGTAGCCGATGCAATTGATATTTCAAGACGTACTTATGCCAAAATCAGGCAGAACCTATTTTGGGCGTTTGTATATAACATAGTCGGTATTCCGTTAGCGGCAATGGGTTTGCTAAGCCCGGTGATTGCAGGAGCGGCAATGGCCTTAAGTAGCTTTAGCGTAATTTCAAATGCACTATTACTTAAGCGTTGGAAGCAGGCAGTTGACAAGAGTTAAGGCCAGTTTAAATCTTAATTCTTGGGAAATTTAGCCTGTATTAGGTCTGTAATTATGGTGCAACAGCTAATTAAAATGCGCTTACTTGGTGCGTAAATAATATTGTTAATAAAAATCGACTATTCTGTATTGTTTATTTATTGATATTTAAGGTTTTTTTAAATTAAAATTAGTTGGCGTAGTTTTTGCTTTTGTATAATTACGAGAAAGCGGTGCAGTTGTAAAACTAGCCGCTAAGTATAAAAAAAGATAACTAGGGTTCCGACTTTTATTAAATTTAAAAGTGGCTGGTCCAAGAGTTGTCGGCCATCAGTTGATAGGCTACACGGAGGGATAAAAGCCCGGGAGGAAGCGTTATTAAATGCCGCCTTCTCGACTTTTGCCAACCAAGGAGCTACTCATGAACAGTTCAAGTTTTTTCAAACGTATTTCAGTACGCACAATATTCACTGCCACTGCATTCACTGCATCTTTACTTTTTAGTGGATTATCTAACGCAGCTACTCCATTAAAAGTAGGTTATAGCGATTGGCCAGGCTGGGTTGCATGGCAAGTCGCTATTGAAAAAGGCTGGTTTAAAGAGGCTGGTGTTGATGTCCAATTTGAGTGGTTTGACTATGTCGCCTCTATGGACGCTTTTGCCGCAGGTAAGATTGACAGCGTATTAGTCACTAATGGTGATGCCTTAGTTACAGGTTCTGGTGGCGCTAAGAATGTGATGATACTGATCACAGATTACTCAAACGGTAATGACATGATCGTGGCCAAGTCAGGCATTAAAAGCTTAAAAGACTTAAAAGGTAAAAAAATCGGTCTGGAAACTGGCTTTGTTGAGCATCTATTGTTGCTGAATGGCTTAGAGAAAGCTGGCATGAAAGAATCTGACGTCACTATCGTCAATACCAAAACCAATGAAACACCACAGGCTTTAGCTTCTGGTGATTTGTCTGCGATTGCTGCTTGGCAACCTAATTCTGGTGAGGCGATGAGCCGAGTACCTGGTGCAAAGCCAATTTACACTTCTGCTGATGAGCCTGGTCTAATTTACGACGTTCTTACGGTAAGTCCTGTCAGTTTATCTAGCCGTAAAGCCGATTGGATCAAGATGGCTAAAGTATGGGATAAAGTCGTCACTTATATCAATGATCCGAAAACGCAGGCAGATGCAGTGAAAATCATGGCTGCACGAGTAGGTGTTAAGCCAGAAGCGTATTTACCATTGTTAAAAGGCACTAAGTTGCTGACGCTTGAAGAGGGTAAAAAAGTATTTGTTAAGGCTAAAGGATTTAAATCTTTATACGGCTCTAGCAAAATTTCCGATGACTTTAACGTGAAATACGGTGTTTACAAAAAACCAATGAATTTAAGCAAAGCCATTGATGCTTCTATCACAGCTAAGTAATTGTTTAGCCAGTCAATAGAACAACATATTTGTATAGTCATTATCATTAATTAATTGTTATAAGGGATCAGAATGAGTCTTGCCTCTTGGTTTGCTGTACGAAGAGAGTTGTCGCCTAACAAGCGGAAGTTACTAGGCATAGGTTCATTCTTGTTGCCGCTAATACTTTGGTGCGCAGTAAGTTATGTGCCATTTATTTGGCACCCGTTGGTGTTGATCAGTAACCCTGGTGCGGTGGATTATTTTCAAGCTGATATGCTGGTCGATAAAGATGTATTTAAAGATGAGTTAGCCAATATGCACACGGCTAATAAGGCGCAGCCCCAAGGTGTGCCAGCCAATCCCATTTATTTACCAGCGCCACATGCGGTTGCAAAAGCGCTTTATACCGGCTTCACCCATGCGCCCGAACAACGTGATGGGATGTGGTTGCATGAGAGTCTTTGGCACAGTATTCAGATTATATTTTGGGGCTTCTTAATTTCATCTTTAATTGGTGTGCCACTGGGTATTTTGTGTGGGACTTATACGGCAATCTCTAGATTATTTGAGCCTTTCATTGAGTTTTTTCGCTATTTACCTGCCCCTGCCTTTGGCGCACTAGCGGTTGCAATTTTAGGTATTTACGATGGCCCTAAAATTGCAATTATTGTCATAGGTACTTTGTATCAACAAATTCTTATCATTGCTAACACTACCAGAAAATTAGATTATTCCTTGTTGGAGGCAGCACTCACCTTAGGAACTAGCAAATTTAAATTACTCATTCATGTGATTATTCCCGGCATTTTGCCTGAGTTATATCGCGACCAAAGAATATTGCTAGGTTGGGCTTGGACTTATCTGATAGTGGCCGAGTTGATAGGTACATCTTCTGGAATTACCTGGTTTATTACACAACAGGCGCGTTATCAACATTTTGATAATGTTTATTCGGCAATCATTATTATCGGCATTATTGGGCTTGGTGGAGATTTACTTTTAGCCGCTCTAAGCAAAACTCTGTTCCCCTGGGATAGATCAGCGAATAAAGAATAATCGGCTAATAATGACTAGAGCAGACAATAAAGTGTAAAGGACTCAATGTGGATGTGAACTTGGATATAAACGTGGATTCAAAAAATAATATTGCTAGTAAGCTAGATGTTAGTAAGACCGAAGTCACTTATTTGGCACAAACGGAAGCCGTAAAAAGTCGTTTTGATCGTCTCAAAGCACGCGAGGTGATTTTAGAAGTTAAGTGTCTTGGTAAGCTTTATAAAACTGCTAAAGGCGAAGTCACTGCACTCAAAGGTATTAACTTTAAAACGCATAGACGAGAATTTATTTGTGTGATTGGCCCGTCAGGATGTGGAAAATCTACCCTGATTCGTATTTTAGCTGGCTTAGAATCACATAGTTTTGGTGATGTTTTACTCGATGGCAAACCGGTGACTGGCCCAGGTCGCGATCGTGGCATGGTTTTTCAAGGATATACTTTATTCCCTTGGTTAAGTGTCAAAAAGAATGTGATGTTTGGCTTGGAAATGAATGATATCGGTAGTAATGAAGCCGCTCGCGAAGCCGATTTATGGCTGGAGTTAGTGGGCTTAGAGAAATTTGCCAACGCTTATCCGCACGAGCTTTCTGGCGGCATGAAACAACGCGTGGCGATAGCGCGTGCCTTGGTCAATCAACCAAGAATTCTGTTGATGGATGAGCCTTTTGGTGCGTTGGATGCACAATCTAGAGCGAAGATGCAGGCACATTTGCTAGAAATATGGCGCAATATCGACATCACTATTTTGTTTATTACGCATGATTTAGATGAAGCCATTTTTCTGGCTGATCGTATTCTTGTGCTCAAAGCGCACCCAGGTGAAGTGCAGGAGTTGATCGAAGTGCCGGTGCCGCGTCCACGCAATGCTAGTCAATTTAACAGCCCAGAATTCTTAGCGACTAAAGCGCGTTTAGAGGCGTTAATTCATCCCCCAGCACCAGTGGTTGAAGAAGGTATTAATGATGAAGCGGTCACACCTCGTATGATCCGTTTTGTGAATGTAGAAGATAACGTGGAATAGTAAAAAATGACCTTTAATACAAAAGATTTCTTAGTAAACAAAACGCTCTGGCAAGAAACCGTACCAGGCGGCAATCATTGGTCCGGACTCATGCGACGTGGTAGTGCGTTAAGGTTTACTGATTTACAAGGCGGCGCTAATGTGTCTATGTTGCTTTATAACATCGAGGACAAGTTAGAGCGCTACAACATGCCCGATACTTTAAAGGCCCAACATACGGCTTTTTTAAGCACTGGCAATGTCTGTTACTCAGATATGGGCCGTGTCATGTGCTCTATTATTAACGATACGGTAGGCTGGCATGACACTATGTGCGGACTTTCAGACGCTGCCTTAATCGAACAAAAATATGGTGTCAGCAATTACCAGGCGCAGCGCAATGCAATGTACCGCAATGCTAAAGATGGTTTGTTAATTGAGCTGGCAAAGCACGGTCTTGGCAAGCGTGATTTAGTCGCTAATATCAATTTATTTAGCAAAGTTTCTGCTAATAATGAAGGTAGGCTGGTATTCAATGGCGGCAATAGTCAGGCTGGTGATATGGTCGACATTCGCTTTGATATGAATGTGTTGGTGGTGTTATCTACCGCGCCGCATGCTTTAGATACGAAGGTGATTTATCAGCCTGCCGATGTTTTATTAACCGCTTGGCATGCAGGCTTAGCCGATACCGATGATGTCTGTCGCAAAGCATGTGAGCAGAATCAACGCGGCTTTATTAACACAGAACGTTTTTATGCAAATTAGGATTAGCGATGTTAATTGAAAGTAAATTCCATATTGAGCAAGCCGCGCTTAGTGAAACATGTATGGCCGGCGAGGCTTGGACCGGTTTAGTTAAAAAAGGCCAAACTTTTCGAATTTTAGATTTGAAAGGTAATCAGGCAGTTGATACTTTATTTTATAACGCACACGATGCAGAGGAGCGTTATAGCGCAGCAGATACTATTCAACGCCAAGGTCAGATTTATCTCACGAATGGATCCGTGCTTTATTCTAGCGAAGGCAATCCTATGTTAACTATCACTGCAGACACCTGTGGTCGCCACGATACTTTGGGTGGGGCATGTGCGGCCGAAAGTAATACGGTGCGATATGACTTGGCAAAACGCTCTATGCACAGCTGTAGAGATAGCTTTATGCATGCACTCAATCATTCTGAGCATGTGCATGACAGATCGATGACCAAGCGTGATATTACGGCCAATATCAATTTTTTTATGAACGTACCTGTCACGCCAGATGGCGGTTTAAGCTTTGCTGATGGAATTTCAGCGCCGGGTAAGTATGTAGAAATGCGCGCAGAAATGGATGTGTTGGTATTGATTTCTAACTGTCCGCAGTTGAATAATCCTTGTAATGCTTATGATCCAACGCCTATTCAGTTATTGGTTTGGGATTAGTTTTAAATTAATAATTTTTAAATTAATCAGCGTTAAATTAACCAAGAAACCGCAGCAGGACGACCTAATGCGGCATGAAAAAAACGAGACGACTCGTAACGTAGTGAGAATAAAAATGTTTAAAAAAGTGCTAATTGCAAATCGCGGTGAAATCGCTTGTCGCGTCATTCGTACCCTTAAAAAAATGGGCATTCAGTCGGTGGCTGTTTATTCACAGGCCGATGCTGGCGCACGCCATGTGTTAGATGCAGATGAGGCCATTTGTATAGGACCAGCACCCGCCGCAGAAAGCTATCTTAATTCAGAAAAGATTCTGCAAGTTGCTCTTGAAACAGGCGCAGAAGCGATACATCCAGGTTACGGATTTTTATCTGAAAACGCCGATTTTGCTGAGGCCTGTACGGCATCGGGTATTGTATTTATTGGACCTACGCCTAAGCAAATGCGTGATTTTGGCTTGAAGCACACGGCCAGAGAGCTCGCGGAAAAAAATGGCGTACCATTGTTGCCAGGCACAAGCTTACTCGCTGACGTGGCAGAAGCGCATGCTCAAGCGGCCATTATCGGTTATCCAGTCATGTTGAAAAGTACCGCAGGCGGTGGTGGTATTGGCATGCAGTTAATCTGGAGTGAGGACGAGTTAAATGCGGCATTTGAATCCGTACAACGCTTATCCCGTGCAAACTTTAAAGAAACCGGCCTCTATTTAGAAAAATACGTACAAGCTGCGCGGCATATAGAGGTGCAGATTTTTGGTAATGGTTTAGGTAAAGTTATCGCGCTAGGCGAGCGTGATTGCTCTGTGCAAAGACGTAACCAAAAAGTGATCGAAGAAACACCTGCACCCCATATTTCTGAAGCAGTCCGTCAGGCGTTATGCGCAACGGCCGTCAAGTTAGGTGCTGCTTTGCATTATCGTTCAGCGGGTACTGTGGAGTTTGTCTATGATAATTTAACTAATGAGTTTTACTTTTTAGAGGTCAATACACGTTTACAGGTAGAACATGGTGTGACTGAGCTAGTTACAGGGCTAGATTTGGTCGAATGGATGATACTTATCGCAGCTGGCGAAACAAACGCCTTAGACAGCTACGTGCATCAACCTAAAGGCCATGCGATACAGGTCCGTTTGTATGCTGAAGATCCAAATAAAAACTTTCAGCCATCTAGCGGTGTTATGACTGAAGTCAAATTTTCACCGCTAGCCAGAAATGATAGCTGGGTAGAAACTGGCAGTGAGATTTCGCCATTCTATGACCCGTTGATAGGCAAAGTGTTAGTTCATGCCGCCAATCGAGATGGCGCGGTCGCTAAAATGCGTGATGCCTTAGATGCAACGCATTTAAGCGGCATTGAGACTAATTTAGAGTATCTGCGTCAAGTGTTGGAAGATACCGTATTCCCTGCGGGCAAGCAAATCACGCGTTACTTGAATAGTTTTTTTTACAAGCCGCAGACCATCGATGTGCAAGATGGCGGTGTGATGACTACCATACAGGATTATCCTGGCCGCATAGGTTATTGGGCAGTCGGTGTGCCACCTTCAGGCCCTATGGATCACTTAGCTTTTCGTTTTGCGAATAAGTTAGTGGGCAACGCTGAGGGTGTGGCTGGATTAGAAATTACTCTAATTGGCCCTAAACTTAAATTTAACGCAGATGTAGTGATTGCTATTACCGGCGCGCCGATTGATGCAACGCTAGATGGCGAAGCAATTCAGTGTTGGCAGTCTTACCAAGTTAAGGCCGGTAACGTATTGAAAATAGGCAAAATTAACGGTGTTGGTTGTCGTGCTTATTTAGCTGTGCAGGGTGGTTTTGATGTGCCAGATTATCTAGGTAGTAAATCTACGTTCACTCTAGGTCAGTTTGGCGGTCATGGTGGTAGAACATTGCGAGTAGGGGATGTGTTGCATCTGACTAAACAAACAGTTCCTGCTTATAGCCAAAAATCACTGGCTCAGAATTTAAAGCCCAGCTATAGCCATCAATGGGAAATCGGTGTGTTGTATGGTCCGCATGGTGCACCAGACTTTTTTACCGATGCAGACATCGAAATGTTCTTCTCTACCGACTGGGAAGTGCATTACAACTCTAATACGACCGGTGTCCGTTTGATAGGCCCTAAACCACAATGGGCACGAAAAGATGGTGGCGAAGCTGGCTTGCATCCATCCAACATTCATGACAATGCTTATGCTATAGGCGCGGTTGACTTTACCGGTGATATGCCGGTGATTTTAGGTCCGGATGGCCCAAGTTTAGGCGGCTTTGTTTGCCCCGCCACTATTATTCAAGCTGAATTATGGAAAATTGGTCAGCTTAAGGCTGGAGACAAAATCCGCTTTAAAAAGGTCAGCCAAGAAGAGGCTGGTGAGCAAGAAAAAGTACAAAATAGTCTCGTGGAAAATCTAAAAGAAACGCCATTAGTCGAGCAAGAAAAACGTGTGATTAGTCATAATCACACGTCTAACAATCATGTTCATAGTCCAATTTTGACTGAAATTCAATCCACATCAGATCAGATTAAAGTGGTGTATCGTCAGTCAGGCGATAAATACCTATTAATTGAATATGGCGAATTAGTACTGGATTTGAATTTACGCTTTCGGGTACATGCACTGATGCAGTGGCTAGAGCGCGAAAATGTTACTGGCATTATTGACTTAACACCGGGCATTCGCTCGCTACAAGTTCACTTTGAAAGCTTGATGTTACCGGTGACTAAACTTATTCAAATTCTGCAACTGGCCGAATCTGAATTGCCTAGTGTTGATGAAATGGAAGTGCCGACCCGTATCGTCCATTTACCATTGTCTTGGGATGATGCTGCAACACAGTTGGCGATAGAAAAGTATATGCAATCGGTGCGTAAAGATGCGCCATGGTGCGATACTTCATCCGGCACGCCTAGCAATATTGAATTTATTCGCAGAATTAATGGGTTAAATAGCATTGATGAAGTAAAAAACATACTGTTTAATTCAAGCTATTTAACCCTAGGCCTTGGTGATGTGTATTTGGGCGCGCCAGTTGCTACGCCAGTTGATCCTCGTCATCGTTTGGTGACCACGAAATATAATCCCGCCCGTACTTGGACGCCGGAAAATGCCGTGGGCATTGGCGGTGCCTACATGTGCGTCTACGGCATGGAAGGGCCCGGTGGTTATCAGTTTGTTGGACGCACCATACAAATGTGGAATCGTTGGAATCAGACTAAAGATTTTAAAGACGGCAAGCCCTGGTTATTACGTTTCTTTGATCAAATTCGTTTTTATCAAGTCGAGGCCGATGAGTTAGTACAAATGCGTGAAGATTTTCCTCACGGTAAATTTAAACTCAATATTGAAGAGCAAACATTCAGATTAAAAGACTATAAGCAGTTTTTAACCGATGAAGCCGACTCGATAAGCGCTTTTAAAACAAAACAGCAGGCCGCTTTTGACGAAGAGCGCGAACACTGGATAGCTAGCGGGCAAGCTAATTATAGCAATGAAATTGAAGGCGCCGATATGGATGAAGTATTAGAAGTGCCACTAGGTAGTCGCGCTTTCACCTCACACGTGGCTGGTAACCTTTGGCAAATCAAACTTAAATTGGGTGATTTGGTTAACGAAGGTGATGTCGTAGTGGTGGTTGAGTCAATGAAAATGGAAATTTCAGTAACAGCTACCTGCGCGGGCATCGTAACACAAATTCTATGTACTGAAGGTATGACTGTCAGTGCCGGGCAAAATCTAATCGTTATTACTGAGGCGTAAACAATATGAACTTACAAATTTCACACTTACGCAGTTTATATCTCTCTGGAGCGCTAACGCCTACTAGTTTAGTCGCGCAACTCGATGCGGAAATCGGTAATGATAATGCTAGTCATATTTGGATACGTCGCCTACAAAAAGATGAAATGCTAGTTTACGCACAGAAATTGGAAGGTAAAAATCCAGCAGATTTCCCCTTGTATGGTATTCCCTTCGCCATTAAAGATAATATAGATCTAGCCAGCATTCCGACTACTGCGGCTTGCCCTGAATATGCGTACACGCCAGACAAATCTGCAACAGTCGTTCAAAAGTTGATCGATGCAGGTGCAATTCCGGTAGGTAAAACCAATCTAGATCAGTTTGCCACTGGCCTAGTAGGAACACGTTCGCCTTATGGTGCAGTCAATAATAGCTTTGATCCTGACTATATTTCTGGCGGTTCAAGCGCAGGTTCAGCCGTGTCTGTTGCGTTAAGCATGGTTAGTTTTAGTTTGGGTACAGATACGGCAGGTTCTGGCCGAGTGCCAGCAGCGTTTAATAATTTAGTCGGGCATAAACCTACTTGTGGCTTACTGAGTACTTCAGGCGTTATTCCAGCCTGTCGTACGCTAGACTGCGTTTCCATTTTTGCTTTAACTGCAGAAGATGCAGCTACTGTACTTGCAAGCGCCAAAGGGTTTGATGCAGACGATGTTTATTCCCGTCAGGCAAACGCTCTGCCAAATAGGTCTTTTGGCGCCAGTTTTAGCTTTGGCGTTCCAAAAGCTAGCCAGCTTGCTTTCTTTGATAATACTGAAACACCAGCGCTGTTTGAGCAAGCCATTAAGCAACTCGAAGCGATTGGTGGTAAAGCCATTGAAATTGATTTTGCGCCATTCTTAGAAACGGCTCGCTTACTTTATGAAGGCCCTTGGGTAGCTGAGCGTTATGCCGCAATTCAGACATTCTTTGAGACTAAACCTGAAGCAATTTTTCCCGTCACTAAGCAAATTATTAGCAACGCAACTAAATTCAGTGCGGTGGATACTTACAATGCGCAATACAAACTTAAAGCCTTGCAACGTAAAGCTGAGACGGTTTGGCAAGACATAGATCTATTAGTAACGCCTACCGCTGGCACTATTTATAAGATTGCTGAGGTGAATGCTGAACCTGTGGTCTGCAATTCTAATTTAGGTTATTACACTAATTTTGTGAATCTGCTAGATTTATCCGCGACGGCCGTTCCAACCGGCTTTCAAGCCAATGGACTGCCTTTCGGCATTACTATTTGTGCGCCTGCATTTCAGGATGATCAACTCCTTAGTTTGGCCGATAAATTACAACAAAAGAGCTCTAAAACACTAGGTGCAACCGGTATTTCATGGCAAAAATCCTGATCTATCTAACTTTTATTTAGCAGCAATTAAGGGAAAATTTATGACAACTACTGAAAAATTTATCAACGTAGCCGTTTGCGGCGCACATATGACTGGTTTGCCATTAAATACACAGTTAACCGCCTTGGGCGGTGAGTTTGTGCAAGCAACTTGTACTTCACCAGACTATAAGTTTTATAAGTTAAATGGCTTCATACCCGCGCGCCCAGGCTTGTTACGCGTAGTTGATAGTGGCTTTGCCATCAGTTTGGAAATTTGGAAACTACCCATAGAAAATTATGGCGCCTTTATTTCTGTTGTGCCTGCCCCATTAGGCTTTGGTACTTTAAGTTTAGCGGATGGAAGTCATGTAAACGGATTTTTATGCGAACACTATGCCACTTTAAATGCGGTGGATATTTCACATCTTGGTGGTTGGCGTCAATATCTGAAAGATGCGAGTTAGAAATAAAATTAAAAAGTAGCAAGCTCACATAAGTTATTTAGCAATAGGCTTAATTAATCCGGCGACTCTTGCGCTTCTAACTTACGCAACTGCTTCGCCGCTTCTTCCTTACGCACATCATCAATCACGCGCATAACGCTTTTTAAATCAACGGCTTTATTGCTTTCTCTAAAGCGACCACTTAATTCACTGTCTAATTTTAAATTACCATGTGAATATAAGTCCCAGATTTCTTTGCCATATTGCGTGCTGAGCAGTTCAGGTGCAAAGCGTCCAAAGTAGGCACTTAAATTGCCTACGTCGCGCTCCAGCATTTCTTTTGCGTGATTATTACCTGAGGCATCAACGGCTTGTGGCAGATCAATTATTACTGGGCCATCGCTACTGATTAGAATATTAAATTCAGATAAATCGCCATGCACAATGCCCGCGCACAACATACGCACCGCTTCTTTAATTAAAGTAGCGTGATGGATGCGTGCTTCTTCTGCAGTAAAAACCACATCATTGAGTCTCGGAGCCGCGTTGCCGTTGGCATCCGTCACCAACTCCATGATTAATACGCCTTCATAGAAGTTGTATGGTTTAGGTACGCGCACACCAGCGTCGGCCAAGCGATATAAAGCATCAACTTCGGCACTTTGCCAAGCTTCTTCTTGGGCTTTACGGCCGAATTTAGAGCCTTTTTCCATCGCGCGTGACTGACGACTATTTTTTACTTTGCGGCCTTCAGTGTAATCCACACTTTGGCGAAAACTACGCTTATTAGCCTCTTTGTAAACTTTAGCGCAACGCACATCATCCCCGCAGCGTACAACATATACGGTGGCTTCTTTGCCGCTCATTAATTGACGAATAACATCGTCAATTAATCCGTCTTCGAGTAATGGTTCTAGTCTTTGTGGTGTTTTCATATCTTGGATGATACGTGCTGATGCTAGTGACCGTCAATCAAGATGATATTTATTATTAATGTGAGAATGCATAACAGAGACTTTTGCGTTAGCGAGGAAAAGTCTTTAGCGTTGTAAAGATCACAGTCGCAATATTAGATTGTTTGACGCAT
>JBBAOU010000003.1:0-82412 GCA_040401175.1 Methylotenera sp.
GCTGAGTGTTTTATTCATGATGAGAAGCCCCTAAATTGAAATAAAAAAAACTTATGCAACGATCAGTTTCGCCAAAAAATAACTAACTCATGTTTAATTCTATGATGAATGTAAAATATTGCTTATAAATTAATTTACATCCTAGATCAAACTTTACTATTTTTGTTTAATTAAGCGCAAAAGTTACGGGAATAAGCACAAAATAAGCCGTAATCGCATGTATTATGCGTGGGTTGTAAGTTTGTTAGATTAATTCATGAAGTTGATACGCTAAACTTAGGTGGAAAAGTTGAAAGATTATTATGCAGTGTTAGGCGTAGCAGCCAATGTCGTCTTGAGCGAGATTAAAAATGCTTATCGTAAGAAAGCCTCTCAGTTGCATCCTGATAAAAATGCATCTAGTGATGCCCCTGCAATGTTCAGGGAGGTGCAGGAAGCTTACGAAATACTTTCCGATATTAATAAACGCAGTGCTTATGACGAAAATCGTAGGCGTAGTTTATTGGATAATCCAATCGAAACTGCGCGCGAGATTTGGCAATACTACTTTGATGGAGTTTTAAAAGAATGAGAATATCTCGATACTTTACCGATTTAATGGCGACCTATGTGGCCGAAATTGATGATTTGAAAACTGATTCAGGTGGCAGCGATGTACTGAAAGAAAGGCTCAAAGATCGACGTTCGCAAATTGCCGACCTCATGCCGATGATGGACTCTAATCCAGAAATGATGGCGGTGGCTTTTCATAAAAGTATCGTTGTGAAAGACGCAAAAGCCATTCTAAATTATCTGCCTAAAGAGCCATCTGGTTTCCCTTCATGGGATTCAATTGCACCATTTGTGCAGTTTGAGCCATGGGCGACTGCTACGATAGCAATGCTAAAAAAAGCTGAAGGTGGCGAGCAGTTTTTACTCACTACGGTAATGCTTGAATATATGTTCTCGCGCTACGAAGTCAGTGAAGATCATCACCAATCAGATGAATCAGACGATGATGATTATGATTCAGAAGATTTGAGCGAAGCGGGCGATGAATGGCTGGCAGATCAAGGTTTTGATAGTCACGAGTAGTTTCTAAATTTAAGTAACAGGACAACATATGAGCAATGCGTTAATCATACAAGCCAGTAGCCTTATTCAGTCTGGTGATATTGTAAGAGCCGAGGAGCTGCTGACCGCCCTGGTGGAAACAGATGGCGACCATGCGTTGGTCGAAGTGCTGGATGAAATGCCACCCAAAGATTTATTGGCCGTCATACGCGAATATGATTCATCAAAACAATCTATTTTGAGTTTGTTAATTACGCCGGATCAATTTGCCCGCGCGGTGGTGTTAGATCGCCTCTACGGTGAGCGTTCGCATGAGCATTTACGTGGAATGTTTAACGCGGTTATTTTTAGAGAAGACGCTGACGCGAATGAATTTATTGAGGCGATTGCCGAGCTTGAATTTGGTTATGAAGCGATAGCTGATTATCTTTCAGATCGGGCAGAAGAAGTGGTCGGCACTTCTAATGCGTTGGAAACTGAAGATATTTCACGCTCTGAAATTAGCGACCACGACTGGAAAGAACTCACTTGGTTACTTAGACATGATCATCCCGACATTTACGCCAACGTATTGTTGCTGTTAAGTACTATGCTTGAAAATGAAGCGATTGCTGAAGCTGAACTGGCCATTATTGATGAAGATGAAGAAAAAGCTGAAGCAGAAGCTAAGGATGCCGCCGCTAAAGAAGCGAAAGCTAAGAGTGATGAAGAAGACGATTCGGCTATTTAGTTAAGCGATTCATAATGGTTGATACGAATCCAGCTGAAAATAATCAGTCTCTAGCTTTTTATGACAACGCGCCTTTTTTTGATAGGGCCCTGAAACATGCTGTGCAAAATAAGCTGATAGATCAGGCCAAAATTAATGAAATGATCAATGATGCTGCAACTGGCACCATTCAGATTGCTGAATACTTTGGGGCAACGGCACATTTGCGAGAAAATCTAGAACAAGCCAGTGTATGGATGGCCAGTTTAGTCAGTTTACATCTTGAAAATGCGAGCAATGGTGATCTGCAATTAGCCGCGCAAATGATTAAAGAAAAGTCATTTCGCACGCTTTCTCGCGGTGGTTCGCAAATGTTAAAAGTATTGCATGCTTTGCCCGAGGATGATCACTTTGGCGCGCTACGGTTCGATACAGAAAGCGATTTTCTTAAAAGATGTCTAAGTAGTCATATGACGCTTGCAAAATACCGTCAAGCGATGGTGATGCATAGCCAATTTAAGCTTGAGCTTGGTTTAGCTAATTATGTACTTAAAAAAATGGCTACGCCTAGCAGAGCTTTTAAAGATTTACATGCACCAGCTAAACATGTGCTTCGCAGCGCGGTGTTGTTTATGGCTTATGGCGCAAAAAAAATAGCTACTAGTAAATTAGCTGCGGGTAAACTGAGTGCAAGCAAAGTTGTTTTCCCTGACGAAAATGCTTTATTTGAAATTTTCGAGGCTATGCGTAAAGAATGGAGTTTTTTAGGTGATGTTAGTTGCTCGAAAAAGTTTCTAGAGGAGATTCCTGAAGACTATTTGCCATTGGCATTGCAGACGCTTGCTAGTATTGAGCAAGAAGATATCCCTAAAATTGTAAGTGCCGCTGTGCCTTTAGCGACTACTTTCGCTGATCTTAAAGTGCGTCAATATTTCTTTTTATTTGACCCGATGAACGATGTTAGTCAGTTTGATAAAAAACTAGCCGAAGAATGGTTTGTATTGACCAATGGCACTGAAGATGACGCACTGTTATTAAGCTTGTTTATCTCTGCAGCGGCTGGCTTAAAGCTGAAAACATCTTTAACTGTGGCTGAAGTTAAAAAAGCGGTGTTGAATATTCGTGAGAATGGTTTATTCGAAAAAGAAGTAACTAAGCTCATTAAAAAAGCGCCTCACGATGAGCAAGAGCAGTTGCAGTCACTTTGGAGTGAGTTTATTGAGGACGCTAGTTTGTATTTGCTTGATGATTCAGACGAAAATTTATCCGAGGCTGTCGCTTATTTGAAAGATCATTGCAACATTATTTTCCCAGCAAAAAAATAGGCAAAGTTTGCTGTTGCGGCAGACTTTGTCTAATCTCACCTAATATTTAATCTTTCCCCAAGGCACGGCGATATTGCTCAAGTTTTACTTCATAATCTTCCGCTTCACTAAACTCTAAAAAATGAATGTAGCGGGAATGTGTGCCTAACACTTTTCTAGCATGCTTGATCGGGCAAAAATATTGTTCGGTTCTCGACACAATTTCACTAATGTTAGCAATCATGCCGGTGCCATAAGCACAATAAGTACAGTGAAATTTTTCAATGAAATTTAGGTAACTTAGATGTTGTCTATCGAAAATAACATAATCTGCACGCCGTACTTTTTTAATGCCGTAAATAGGAAAGCAGGTTGATTGGTAAAAAGTGATGAATAAATCGGTGATAATTAATGGAATGATCATCGCGTAAATAATCGGTCCGGTGATCAAATTTTGTGGGCGATCTGTAATCAACCAGCGAAAGAAATTACGTTTAAGCCGACGGTGCGTTTCTTTGATGGATTACTCAAACTCGATGCGCTTGCCTTTAATCTGGAAAACATAGTGCTAGGTTGCTAACTAATGGCTGCTCGTAGATCATCTTCAAGAGCGGTCATCTGTTGTAATAATTGCTGAATTTGGTCGTTCATGACATTCCTATAACAATAGACTTTTTAGGTCTTTCTAGAGGCTTTAATATACATTAATTGTATTATAAAAAAAGGCTAATTAAATCCAGCCAGCAATTTAGCAATCTGAACAGTGTCGCCAGATTGCATCACCTGGATTATTGACGGGTCATTTTTATGTAATTCTGCTGCTCCATCTAATTGGTCTGTAGCCCAACCTGAGGCTATCGAAATAAGTGTCGCTAGAAATATGACAATCACGGTACGCGAACGTGATGCAGTGAAATTTTGTGCGTTAAAGTATAGATTCAAGCCATACACAGCTGCCGAAAAGGTGATGGTTGATATTAAAAAATTCAGCATATTAAATTATGTCCCACAATATGTTTTATAAGGCGTGTTTGATAGCGGCGCTGGCAACAGGTAATCTGCGTGCTTAGGATTATCATTAAACGGTTTAGATAATGCTTCTAGCAGTTTTTCTAACACGCTAAAATCACCTGTTTCTGCAGCGCTTAATGCTGCTTCTACTTGATGATTGCGTGCGATGATTGCTGGGTTAGTAGATAACATTAGGTGCACAGAAGCCGCTAAACTCTGGTCCTGATCAAGTAATCTTTTAAGCCACAGACTATGCCAAGCGATGAAGTCTGGGAAGTCTAACATCGGTGTTTTTATGTTGGCTTCTAAGCCCAGCGCGCGAAAGGTATTCGTATAGTCTAAACCATGATTTTCCATGCAGTTGAGTAGGCCATCTATTATTAGCGTATCATCCATTTGTTCTGTATATAAACCTAATTTTGCGCGCATACCTGTTAACCAATATTTCCGGAATTTTACTGCAAAAGTTTGCAACGCTGTCTGAGCGATGTTGATGGCTGACGTTTGGTCTGAGTGCAAAAGTGGCAGTAATGTTTCGGCAAATCGCACTAAATTCCATTCTGCAATTGGCGCTTGATTGCCAAAAGCGTAGCGGCTTTGCTGATCAATTGAGCTGAAAACCGTCGCAGGATCGTAGCTATCCATAAAGGCACAAGGTCCATAGTCTATGGTTTCACCGCAAATAGACATATTGTCAGTATTCATGACGCCATGAATGAAACCAATCTGCATCCACTTAGCAATTAATTTTGCCTGACGATCAATCACTGCCTCTAGTAAGGGGAGGTATTTATTGTTTGCGTAGGTCTGATCCAACGACTTTCCTGAAGCTAGTTTTGAAAAGTGTCGATTAAGGGTGTAATCCGCTAGTGCCTTCAGTGCGGCTGAATCGTCGTCGATAGACGCGGCAAATTGAAAGGTACCGACACGAATGTGGCTGGAGGCTAAGCGCGTTAGAACCGCTCCTTGTAGTACACTGGTGCGATATACCGGTTCGCCAGTTGTTACTACCGCAAGGCTACGTGTCGTCGGCACGCCTAGCGCGTGCATCGCCTCACTGATAATATATTCTCTTAGCATCGCCCCAAGCGCAGCGCGACCATCGCCACGGCGCGAATAGGCAGTTTCACCAGCGCCTTTAAGTTGAATGTCAAAGCGAACCCCGCTAGGCGTGATGTGTTCGCCTAGCAATATTGCACGTCCATCGCCTAGCATGTTCAAGTGACCAAATTGATGGCCGGCATAGGCCTGAGCTAGTGGTTCTGCACCTTCAGGGAGCTGGTTTCCTGAAAATACTTCCGTCCATGATAAGTCTTGGTTTCCAGCAAAAATAACGTTTTCACTATCGACCAAGAGTGCCTCAACATTTAAGCCCAGCGATGTTGCCAATGCATGATTAAAAATCACCATGCTGGGTGCGCTAACTGGTGTAGGTTTCTGCTTGGTAAAAAAGGCTGAGGGTAGTTGTGTGTAGCTATTGTCAAACTTCCAGCCCGCTGAAAATGTGATGTTTTCTTTTGAATCTTTCAATTAATATAATCCTTACTGATTTAGTAGGATATTAACTTTTCATCACGAAAAAGAGAAGCTTTTATCTCAATGAAATCATAGGTCTTAATATATATATGATCATCTTATGCTATATTAATGAGGTTTTAAAATTCGTACAAATAATGCATGATTTACTGCAACAGAAAATGCATAATCTGGTGAAAAATTATTAAAGTTTGTTTCAATATTTAGTAGGCACTTTTAAAAGGTAAGGTTTTTATGTTGGATAGTATCCGCTCCGTAGCACAAGGTTGGGTTGGTAAGGCTTTATTGGCTTTAATTACCATTCCATTTGCATTATTTGGTATTGATTCCTACTTAAATAGTGCTAGTCATAATATTGCTGTCGCTGAAGTTAATGGCAATAATATTTCTGTCCAAGAATATTCAAATGCATTAAAAAATATGCGTGATCGATTATTGTCTGAGGGTAAAGTTGATCAGGCGCAACTAGATAGTCCTGAAGTTAAGTCGATTGTGTTGAATCAGTTAATTGATAGACAGTTATTGAATAACGAGATTAAGCAGGCTAAATATGCAATTAGCGATGTGCAATTATCAACTTATGTGACTGGTATGCCTGAGTTTCAGAAAGATGGTAAATTTTCACAAGAAATGTACGATCAAACTTTACAGCAAAATCATATCTCTCCATCAAGATTTGAAGCGGGCATGCGCACAGATTTATTAGCACAACAAGCACAAGATGGCATTGCTAAGCTTGGTTTTATTTCAAACGCACAAACAGATAATGCTTATAAAGTGATGAACCAGCAACGTCAAGTAACGGTGTCTGAGATTAAAACAAAAGACTTTTTAGATCAGGTTAAAATTGAGCCCGCACAAGTCAAAGCCTATTATGAGTTGCATAAAAATAAATTAATTAACCCTGAACAAGTGAAAATTGAATTTTTGTTGTTATCAGCAACTAATTTAATTACCGGCGTGAGTGTTACCGATGATGAAGTCAAAAAATATTATGATGAAAACTCAGCTAAATTTAAGGGTAACGAGCAAAGAGCTGCGAGCCATATTTTAATTGGCTTTGGTGTTAGCGCTAGTCCAGAAGCAAAACAGGCGGCAAAAGCCAAGGCTGAAGGAGTCTTAGCGGAAATTAAGAAAAATCCAAAAAGCTTTGAAGCCTTAGCTGTTAAAAACTCACAGGATCCCGGTTCTGCAGTTAAAGGTGGCGATTTAGGTAGCTTTGGTCGTGGTGCTATGGTTAAACCATTTGAAGATGCCGCTTTTAGCATGAAGTTAAATGAAGTGAGCGGTTTGGTTGAGTCAGAGTTTGGTTACCATATCATTAAAGTCACTGGCATTACTGGTGGTAGCGCTGATTTCAATACATTAAAACCGCAAATTAAAGGTGATTTAATGTTTAAGAAAGCGCAAGAAGAGTTTGCTAAAAAAGCTGAAGGCTTCAGTAATATGGTGTATGAGCAATCGAATAGCTTACAACCTGCCGCCAAAGCCTATGGCGGTCAAGTACAGCAATCAGATTGGATGACGCGTGAGTCTGGCGCTAAGTTCTTTAAAAATAACGATAAAATCATGAGCCTTGTTTTTTCGAACGAAGTGCTTAAAGATCATCGAAATACCGAGGCGGTAGAAATTTCACCTAATAATATGGTGTCTGCACGTTTGCTTGAGTATAAAGCGGCCGCGCCAAAAAGTTTTGATGAAGTTAAGTCTGGCATTGAAGCGGTACTCAAGCTAGAAGCGGCAGCTAAAATGGCGTCTGCTAAAGGTGAAGCTGCTTTAAAAGATTTACGTGCTGGTAAAGATGTTGCTACTGTGGAGTGGATTCCTGAAGTGACTGTTGATCGTAAGAATGCGCAGGGTTTAACAGAAGTTGCAATGAATCAAGTGTTTAAAACTAATGCGAATAAATTGCCGGCTTATTCAGGCGTTGCTGATAGCAAGCAAGGTTACTTGCTTGTTAAGGTGGTTAAAGTCATTGCTTTAGCGCCTACTGATGATAGTGCAAAAAAAGTAGCTAAGACTGAGCTTAATAGCGCATTAATGAGTGAGTATCTTTCAGCTTACAAACAATCGTTGCGCGATAAAGCCAAAGTTAAAGTGAATGATAAAGTTTTATTGGGTAGTGCCGCGAATAATCAGTAAGGCTTCAATAATACTAGTTTGACAAAAAGGCACCCAAATTTAGGTGCCTTTTTTACGTCTGACTGATTACTTTCTAAATCGACTTAATCTATCACACCAGCCGCAGTAATGTTCATCCCACCATCTACATAAGTAATTTCACCGGTAATGCCAGAGGCTAAATCACTGCATAAAAATGCAGCGGCATTGCCTACTTCTTCTATGGTTACATTGCGACGCAAGGCAGCATGTTTTTCATTGAAGCCAATCATTTTATCGAAATCAGCAATACCTGAAGCTGCCAGTGTTTTAATTGGACCGGCAGAAACTGCATTCACGCGTATGCCTTTTGGGCCTAAGCTTTGTGCCATATAGCGTACATTGGCTTCAAGGCTGGCTTTAGCTAAACCCATTACATTGTAGTTAGGCATGGTGCGTTCTGCGCCTAAATAACTTAAGGTTAGTAAGCTACCGTTACGGCCTAACATCATCGGTAAAGCCGCTTTGGCTAGGGCAGCAAAGCTGTATGAGCTAATATCATGTGCAATGCGGAAATTCTCACGCGTCACTTTATCTAGATAATCACCATCAAGCGCATCTTTCGGTACGAATGCAACTGAATGGACGATAGAATCTATGCCATCCCAATGTTTAGCAATGGCTGGAAATAGCGCCTCAATCAAGCTGTCTTCAGCTACATCACAATGAAATAACAGCGTTGAATCAAAATCAGCAGCTAATTTTGCTACGCGATCTTGATGTTTTTCCATTTGGTAAGTAAAAGCAAGATCTGCACCTTCACGCTTCATTGCTGCGGCGATGCCGTAAGCAATTGAGCGGTTGCTCAATAAACCTGTAATTAATATTTTTTTACCTGCTAAAAATCCCATGACATTATTCCTATCTATCTTTTAAATCTTGATGATCAAGTTTAAATAATTAGTTTTAAATACTAGTTTTTTAAATCTAGTGTTGACTAGTTCGCGGGTTATACGCATCGCGTAAACCGTCTCCAAACAGATTATACCCTAACACTGTAATTAGGATGGCAAGGCCGGGAAAGAGTGATAGCCACCAGGCAAATTGAATATACTCTTTGCCATCGGTAAGAATATTGCCCCATGAAGCTTGTGGTGCTTGTACACCCAAGCCTAAAAAGCTTAAGCCAGATTCCACTAGCACTGCGCTGGCAATACCTAGTATTGAGCTAACTATAATAGGCGTTAAGCTGTTTGGCAGTAGGTGCGTAAAAATAAGTCTAGCATCTTTTGCACCTAATGCTTGGGCGGCCAACACAAATTCTCGATTCCGTAAGCTTAAAAACTCGGCGCGGACCAATCTTGTTACGCCCATCCACGAGGTTAAGCCTATCACAATCATAATATTCCAGATAGAAGGCGTTAAAAATGCAATCACGGCTAAAATTAAAAAGAACGTTGGGATGGACAGCATCACATCGACGACACGCATGATGACGGTGTCGACCCAGCCTCTGTAAAAGCCGGCAATAGCACCTAGAATGATACCAATAGCGGTGGCGATACCCACTGCTACAAAGCCTACCATTAAGGATATACGAGAGCCGTACAGCATGCGGGTGAACACATCGCGTCCTAAGCCGTCCGTGCCCATCAAATGGTTGGCACTTGGGGATAGTAATATCGCTTTTACATTAATTGCATCTGGGTCGTAGGGTGCTATTAAAGGCGCAATTAATGCCAGAAATAGTATGCCTGCAATAATAACGAAGCCAATTAATGCTAATGGATTATGTAAGACTTTATTCATTGCATTACTCCGCGTCTTACCCTTGGGTCTGCCCAAGCATAAGAAAGGTCTGCCAATAAGTTACCGATTAATGTGAGGACTGAACCTATCGTTAAAATACCCATAATGACTGGAAAATCACGCATTAAAACTGCATCGTAAAACAATTTACCCATGCCCGGAATCGCAAAAATACTTTCGGCGATGACCGATCCGCCAATTAAACCAGGAATGCTTAAGCCAAAGATTGTGATTAGCGGCAGTAGGGCATTGCGTAACGCATGGCCATAAACCACACGGTTTTCTTTTAGACCTTTAGCGCGTGCAGTAGTAATGTAATCTTGATGTAATACTTCTAGCATACCGTTACGTACGAATAAAGAAATGCCAGCGAGACCAGTTAGCCCAGAAATAAATACTGGCAAGACCAAATGTTTCAGGGTATCTATCGTTCGGTAGAACCAAGTCAGATGCTCATGCCCCATGCTTTCTAAACCTGAAATTGGTAGCCAAGCATGTTGCACGCCGGTCCAGTACATCAGCATGAGTGCTAGCCAAAAGCCAGGGATGGCAAAACTTATAAATACAAATAAAGTAATGCCACGGTCAGCTAATTGATTTTGTTTAAGCGCCGAAATGACACCCAAAGGTAATGCGACAGCAATGATTAATATTAAACTTAAAACATTAATGAGCAGGGTGATTGGCAATGCTTCTTGTATCATGCCTAAAGTAATGTTGCCGTCTTTATCTTTAGTTTGCCAGAATACTGGGCGCTGGTGTGATGCAAATGAAGTGCCAAAATCTAAGGTTGCCATACGCTTTACCCATAAGCCATATTGCACAATGACTGGTTTATCTAAGCTATATAACTCACGTAATTTTTGTCTAGATTCTTCACTGGCTTTAGGATTAAAGCTCGCTTCACTAGTGGTGATGTCACCCGGTGCTAAGTGCATAATGAGAAATGAAATTAGACTAATACCTATGATTAAAGGAATCATCCAAAAAAATCGTTTAAGTAAGTATTTAAGCATGGGTTTAAATGGGCTTATGTAATTGCTTAGATGGTTGCTTGTAAAGATAAGTCATGGCTCAATGCTCACTCATTTCCGTGCGAGCGTAAGCGTTAGGAATATTCCACTCATAAGTGTTATGCCCTATACCGGCTGGTGGCGCAGGCTCGCTGATGCCTCTTACGCGCTTATGAATAGCCGATAAACCATAGCCTGCTGAGAGAAATACGATAGGACTATCTTCTAGTAATATTTTAGAAAATTCATGATAGATGACCATACGTTTTTCTGGATTAAGCTCCAGTCTGCCCGCTTCTAATAGTTTGTCTACACGTGGATTGCTATAGCTAATAAAGTTAAATTGGCCAGGAGCTTGTTGGCTAGAATGCCAAATGCTGTATTGATCAGGGTCCAATGATAAGCTCCAGCCTAGCACAACCACATCAAAATCTTTAGGCTTGATGAATCGTCCTAAAAAGCTCGCCCATTCTAAGACGCGAATATTAGCATTAATGCCGACATCCTTAAGCCGACGCTGTATTAAAACGCCAGTCATTTCTCGCTCTTTGTTTTGATTAGTTAAAATTTCAAAACTAAGGGGTTTGCCGGCTTTATCAATAATGCCATCACCGTCATGATCTTCATAGCCAGCAGCTTTTAATAGGGCTTTGGCTTTGTTCGGGTCGTAAGGATATGGTTTAAGTGCAGGATTACTCCAACGTGTACCCGGCTTATAAGGTGAAGCTACCGGTTCGCCAAGACCTAATAATACGCCGTCGATAATCTCTTGCTTATTGATGGCATAGTTAATGGCTTGCCGAACACGAATATCATCAAATGGTTTGCGTTTTAAGTTAAAACCTAAATAGGTATAACTGTTACCTAATTCTTTATACAATGCGATATTTTTATTCAGGTCTGGTCTAGCGGGGAAAATCCTTGCGTATTGGATAGGGTTGAGTCCCATAGAATCAATATTGTCTGCACTCAGTTCTAAAAACTGTGCTGCTTTATCTGGGATGATACGCGACAATAAATGGTCAATTTTAGCTTGGCCTTGAGTTGCGTTATCATTGCGTGTGAGTTTTAGATACTGGCCATTTTTCCAGCTATCTAGCTTGTAATAGTGGCTTCCGACTGGATGACGCGCAAATGCCGTGGTATTAATATCCTGATTTTTAAGCAAGTGCTTAGGCAGAATGTGCAAACCGGCCCATGTATCCAAGGCTGGCGCATAGGGTGCAGCATAGGTGACGCGGAAAGTGTTGGTGTCTGGTGTTTCAGCTTTGGTGACTAATTTAAAATCAGAACCATAAGGGGTGCGTGTTTTTTCATCAGTGACTTTTTGCCAGGTAAATAAGACGTCATCGCTGCTTAAATCATGGTTATCAGCCCATTTAAGATTCGGTTTTAAATGAAAGGTAATGGTTTTTTGATCGCTGGAAATTTCCCAAGACTGGGCTAATTCACCGGTTAAATCTAAATTCTTATCATATTTTAGCAAGCTATTGAAGATATTGCCGGCAATTGTAGAAGCGGCAGATTCACCTGCAATCATGGCGATTAAGCCACTAGGTTCGCCTGTCATTGCATCGATCAAAGTACCGCCATTGGTTGATGGGTAAGTCTTGCTGTAATCGATATTAGCTAAGGACTGATTACTTGATGAATTGCCACAAGCTACAATAAATAGTGAAACTAACGTAATGAACGCCATTTTTTTAAAATTATATGGATGTGTTTTATTCAACATTATTTATTTCTTCTGAATCTTATTTGTGCTTCTTATGCTTGGCCGAGGATGATTTTTCGCTAGCTTTGTTTTTAACATTTGATTTAGTCTTAATATGACTAGCTTTAGTCGTTTTAGTTTGAGCGCTTTTGTTTTCAGACTTATTTTTAGGTTGGCTTTCAGCGGCTTTATCTGCTTCATTAGCTAAAGTTATATTTAGCACTTGACCAACGTTAACTTGACTTCTTTTTAAATTATTTATCAGGATGATTTGTTTAGTGCTCACATCATAATGTTTAGCAATGGATAACATGGTCTCACCTTTTTTTACCTTGTGTGTGACGCTTTGTTGTTTTGTAGGTTCAATCTCAGCTTTATTTTTTTCTGCTGAACTACTTACATTGTTTTCCGCACTAGATAAATCAATATTGTCTGAATCCTGCTTAGTGCTTAGATTGTGGTTAGCTTCAATAGCTGAATCAGTTGATGAATCTCTAGCGTTAGATTCGCTGGAAGCATTAAAGTCATTGGTATTGCCATTCGGCACTAAAATGGCACCAGCATTTTTAATTTTATTTTGTACAAGCAAATTGTTTACGTTACGTAGTTTGTTCAATTGAATACCAAATTTAGACGCAATACTTTCCAGACGTTCACCACGTTTGGCAATGTAGGTGCGCCAGCTGACTAGCGGTTTATCGTAAGTGGCTAAGTTGTTTCTGAAAGTTTGTGCTGATAAAATAGGTAGCAATAGCTCATGTTTTTCACCACTACTCGTAATAACTGGTCTTTTGTAACTAGGATTGAGCGCTAGAAATTCATCATCACTAATTTCAGCAAGCTTCGCCGCGAGATGTGCATCAATCTGAATCGGCGCCGAAACTCTTGCAAAATAAGGTGTGTTGGCGATGGTTTGAATTTTAAGGCCGTAATCGCCAGGGTTAGTCATTAAGTTCTTAATTGCCTGTAATTTTGGCACATAATTTTTAGTTTCAGGCGGCAAGTTTAAGCTTTCATAATCAGTTGGTAAGCCTAATTTTTTATTGCGTTCAATCGCACGACCAACCGTGCCTTCTCCTGCATTATAGGCTGCTAGCGCTAAATCCCAAGAACCGAACATGCCATAAAGCTTTTGTAAATAATTAAGCGCAGCATCAGTCGCAAACATAATATTGCGTCTGTTATCTACCCACCAATTTTGTTTGAGGCCAAAATGTTTCCCTGTTGACGGAATGAATTGCCAGATACCTGAGGCGCTTCCCGTCGAATAAGCTTGTGGATTGTAGGCACTTTCTATCATAGGTAGTAAGGCAATCTCTGTAGGCATGCCACGTTTTTCTACTTCTTCCACAATATGAAATAGATATTTTTGACTGCGCTCTACCATACGTTTGATATAGTCTGGGCGAGATCTATACCAATCTTCGTGCTTGGTTACTAGTGGAGACGTAGAGTCAGGGATGTCGTAGCCATCTTTAATGCGCTGCCATAAATCATCGTTACCGAGTGTAATAATATCTTGCTGATCATTTATGGCGTTGGGCTGCTGAGTGCTTAATGTGTAAGGGGGTTTTCCTCGTACTGGCTTAGTTATGCCTACATTTTCATTGTTGGTATCTTTGTTGGCATCTTTACTATTAAGATCTTTTGTACTATTTTTCGATGCATCATCAGGGTAAATAATAATTTCTACGCCTGCTACATTAGATTCTGCAATCGCCAGACTGCTCATCAGCGATGCAGTCGCAATTATTCCGGCAAGAATGACCGCTAAAGTTAGTCTCGAAGAAGTGTTTGAAAGGCGGCTTGTAAATAGACAGTTGCGTAGTGGAAGTAAGTGCAGCATGAAACGCTCGTAGTCAAAATGTTGCAGCATTTTAGCTAAAATAGGCGTTTAGAGTCAAGTGAAATATAATTAAAAACAGTATTATAAGTATGCGCTATGTTTATGATTAATAATGGTTTCTTAGTTCTCTAATGGCAGAGAAAGTCTCTAAATAACTGGCGTTTAATAGCCTCAAAGATGATTTTATTTCTGAGCTGTTGCAACGCAGAAATGGATTGGTAGCAAGCTCTAAAGAGATACTCGAAGGTAAGCTAGGTTGCTGCGCATTTCTCAATTTAACGGTTTCGCCAAAACGCTCAATCAGCGCCTGGTTATTCGGCTCTAAACTTAAGGCGAAGTTTATATTGTGTAAAGTGTATTCGTGCGTGCAATAGACCTTGGTATTGGCTGGCAGCGTTACAAGTTTGTTTAATGAATCAAGCATTTGTGTGGCGGTACCTTCAAATAATCTGCCGCAACCGGCGCCAAATAAGGTGTCTCCACAAAAGAGTAGGCCACTATCATTATTTATTTTGTTTTGCGACTCAAGTGGCCTTATATAATAAGCGACGTGACCAAGCGTGTGGCCAGGAACCTCTATCACTGTTGCTTGAATATTAAAATCGGCTAATTCAATCACATCGGTTTCATTCACAGCGTTATGTCTAAATGCGTACTTCTCAAGCTTGGGTGCATGTACTTCAGCCTCTGTAAATGCATCTAGTAGCGCTAAAACGCCATCAATATGGTCATGGTGATGATGTGTAATTAAAATAGTATGCAACTGTAAATTTAAGCGATTCAAAGTTTCCAGCACAGGTGCTGCATCACCAGGATCGACCACAATTGCGACTCTGCCATTATGGATTAGCCATATATAATTATCCTTGAACGCTGGAATGGGTATAATTTGTAATGTATCTTTCATAACGCCTATGATTTGGTCTAGCGCTATAAAAGTCAATAGAGATTGAGATTAATAATGATTCAATTGTATTTGAAAGCCAGATGAATTCAGCACCTAAACTTGGGTATGATGAGGTTAGTCATGTCGATTTACGTCAGCAATGGTTTAATTCAACTGCGGGCAAATATTTGCAACTACAAGAACAGGCTTTGTATGATCAAGCCGTGTTTGATTTATTCGGCTTTAATGCAGTGCAAATGGGCTGCTTGCAAATGGATCTTTTGAGAAACTCGCGTATTCCACACCGTTTTAAAGCTTCTCATTGTGCAGAAACACCATTTAAAACAAATTTAAGTTGTTGTGATGATTTTTTGCCTTTCGCAGAAAATGGTTTAGATCTGTTGTTATTACCACATTGCTTAGAATTTAGTGCACGCCCACATCAAACTTTACGCGAAGCAGCAAGGGTGATGATGCCAGAAGGCCATCTTATTATTTCAGGGTTCAATCCTTTAAGCACTTGGGGTGCTACTGCTAAATTTAACAGACTGGTTTCTAAACATCAGACTTATCCTTGGAATGGCAAATTTATTGGTTTAGCCAGACTAAAAGATTGGTTAGCACTGATGGGTTTTGAAATTTTATCCGTCGATATGTGTTGTCATGTGCCACCATTTGAGCAGTCGGCATGGCAAAATCATGCGGCTTTTATGGATAAATTGGCTGCGCGTTGTTGTGCAATACTTGGCGGTGTGTATTTTATCGTGGCTAAAAAACGCGTAGTTGGAATGACGCCAATTAAACCTAACTGGAAAGCTGCCACTTTGAGCCCAGCTTTAATTGCTAGGCCGACACAATCTAAACCTGCACAAAAGAAATAAATTATGCTGATTTTAATTAAACTTGATTAAACTTTGACTGCAGTAACTTTAGCCAGCTTAAATCTGCGGTCGCTGATGTTTGTAACTAAGCAAATAAGAACGAACATTAACAGTAACTATAAAATAAATGACAATAAATAACATGAGTATTCACACTGAAGTTGAGATTTATGCCGATGGTGCCTGTAAAGGCAATCCTGGTCCGGGCGGTTGGGGCGCTTGGATTAGTTACGATGGTCATGAAAAAGAGTTGTTTGGTGGTGAAATATTGACGACCAATAATCGTATGGAACTCACTGCGGTGATTCGAGCATTAGAGGCATTAAAACGCACTTGCCACGCCAAGGTATTTACAGATTCAGTGTATGTGCAAAAGGGTATGACTGAATGGATAACTGGTTGGAAGGCTAGAAATTGGCGTACTGCTGATAAAAAACCAGTTAAAAATGATGATTTGTGGCGAGTCTTAGAAGTATTAGCCCAGCAACATACTGTGCAATGGGTTTGGGTGAAAGGGCACACTGGTAATGTAGGCAATGAGCGGGCGGATATGCTGGCTAATAAAGGCGTAGATCAAGTGTTACAAGGAAACGGTAAATAATGCGTCAAATATTTTTAGATACTGAAACTACAGGTTTATATCACGCTCAAGGTCATCGTGTGATTGAGATTGCCGCGGTCGAGATGATTAATCGCCGACCGACTAAACAACATTTTCATTATTACTTAAATCCGGATCGTGAAATTGATCAAGGTGCCCAAGAAGTACATGGTATTTCGCTGGAATTTTTACAAGATAAGCCACGCTTTGCTGATATTGCTAATGAGTTGATTGCATTTATTGCAGATGCAGAACTGATTATGCATAACGCTCCGTTTGATGTGGGATTTTTGAATCGCGAACTGGGCTTAATCGATCAACAACCAGTGGAAAACATTGCTGCAAAAATTACCGACACGCTGAAAATTGCTAAAGAAATGCGCCCAGGTCAGAGGAATAGTTTAGATGCGCTTTGTCGACACTTTGGTATAGATAACTCACGACGCACTCTGCATGGTGCGCTACTAGATGCTGAGTTGTTGGCCGAAGTGTATATGGCGATGACACGCGGCCAAAATAGCTTGATGATGGAGCTGGATAAACCTAATCAAAATATTATTAACGTAGCATCGCAGATGTCTCAGCCGCTATTTATTAAACTGGCTAACGAGGCTGAAATATCTGCACATGAATCTTACTTAGCTGGGCTGGCAAAGTCTGGTAATTGTTTATGGAATATACTTGAATCAGTGGCGGCTGTGGAATTCCAAACTGTTGAGTTACCTGTCGTTGAATTGCCCATTGATGAGCTGCCAGTCGCTGAATTGGATGCTTTAGAACTGGACGCGTTTGAATTGGAAATAAGCAGAGAAAAATTAGGAAATGATAATGACGAATAAAACGATCATTGTGACTGGTGGCGCTGGCTTTATTGGGGCAAACTTTGTACTGGAATGGGTTAAGCAAGGTTTAGGGACTGTTGTTAATGTAGATAAACTTACTTATGCTGGAAACTTGGAAAATCTGGTAACTTTACAGCATAATCCTGCCCATATTTTTGTACATGGTTATATTGGCGATCAAGCTTTATTAGCCAAATTGCTAGCAGAACATCAACCTGTTGCGATTGTAAATTTTGCTGCAGAAAGTCATGTAGACCGCTCTATACATGGCCCTGAAGACTTTATTCAAACCAATGTTGTTGGCACTTTCCATTTGTTGGAAGCGGTGCGTGCATATTGGGCCAGCTTAGGCGAAACAGCGCAGAAGAACTTTCGTTTTTTACATGTTTCAACGGATGAAGTCTATGGATCACTGGCCAAGGATGATGCTGCATTTACTGAAACACATACTTACGCACCGAATAGTCCATATTCCGCGTCTAAGGCGGCTTCAGATCACTTGGTGCGCGCCTATCATCACACTTATGTTTTGCCTACGCTGACCACTAACTGCTCTAATAATTACGGTCCGCATCATTTCCCAGAAAAATTAATCCCACTGGTCATTCATAATGCGTTAACAGATAAACCCCTGCCAATTTACGGTACTGGCCACCAGATTCGCGATTGGCTGTATGTAGAAGATCATTGTGCTGCAATTAGACGCGTATTAGAAGCCGGTAGGGTGGGTGATGTTTACAATATAGGTGGATGGAACGAAAAACCTAATATTGAGGTGGTAAAAACACTATGCAGAATGCTTGATATTAAAAAACCTCGTGTTGATGGCAAATCTTATTTGGATCAAATTACTTTTGTAGAAGATCGCTTAGGCCACGATCAGCGCTATGCGATAGACGCGTCTAAGATTGCAAAAGAGTTAGGCTGGAAGCCGAAAGAGACTTTTGAGTCAGGTATTGAAAAAACCGTTAATTGGTATTTGGAGCATCAAGATTGGGTGAATAATGTCACTAGCGGCGAATATCGCCACTGGGTAGCAAAGCATTATGCAGAAAGAGGCGAAGAGCTGGCCTGATTGCGGCTGGTTGAATCAAAGGCCGTTAAATTAACAGCAGTTGTATTAAATGACTCAGCTAATTCAACTTAAGGCATCAGCCCAGTTATTAGGCGTTTCATATAAGCGTACTTTCTCTAACTTTAGGTGATTACCGTAGGTGTCGTGATATTTACTTTTTAGTATTTTAAACGCTTCGCTGGCCATATTTTCTGCAGTTGGCACACTAGGGAATATCACTGTTTTATGGTCTGTTAGAGTATTTAAAAAGTTAAGTACATCTGTATCATTTTTATATACCAAAAAGGCATGGTCCCAAACCTCGACAATCGCGGTTTTAGCGATGGATTTTACGTCTGAAAAATCCATCACCATGCCGTTTTCTGAAGCATCTTCAAGTTTGATGATGTCACCAGAAAGTGTGATTTCCATTGCATAACGATGACCATGTAAATTTCTACATTGACTTTTATGGCTGGGAATGCGATGTCCAGCATCAAATTCAAGGCGAGTGGTAATTTGCATGTAAATCACTTAATGTAATGGAAAACTTAATAAGATTATACGCTGACTGGCCATAATTTGAAGCTAGTCAGGAATATTCATAATCTTGTTATCAAATTAAGTTAAGTTTTATCAGAAATTGTATGGGAAAAAAGTGTACGGAATAGTTTAAACAAGATTAAATTTCAGTACGTAGCATTTTATAGATGGCCAATCTTTCTGGGCTGATCTTCCCCGCAATTACCGCTTCTTTAATAGCGCAATCAGGTTCTTGTAAATGCTTACAATTGTTAAATCTGCATTTGCCTAAAAATGAGCGAAACTCTATGAAAGCATGTTCTAGCTCATCTGTGCTGAGATGGTGTAAGCCAAATTCTTGGAGGCCAGGAGAATCGATTAAGTGACTGTGTTCGTCTAAGTGATATAAGTGTGCTGCAGTGGTGGTGTGTTTACCACTATCAAGTACAAGGCTCACTTCTCTGGTGCGTACGTCTTCATTCGGCAGCAAGGCATTAATGATGGTTGATTTCCCCATGCCGGACTGACCGACTAAAATGCTGGCCTCGCCTCGTAGATAAGGTCTAAGCGCAGTGATATCTTCTTTTGCTGATAGCGCTAACACTGGATAGCCGAGCCCCGTATAAAGCGCTAACTTTTGCTTGGCATCATCGTTATCAGCCAAATCACATTTATTTAAAACTACTAGAGCTTTAATATTGGCCGCTTCTGCCGCAATTAAACAACGGTTAAGTAGTGCTTCATAAAAACTTGGTTGTGTGGCTAATACAATAATAATCTGCGTTACGTTTGATGCAAGCATTTTGCTTTTAAAGGCGTTATTGCGATATAGCAAAGTTTTGCGCAGTAGGATAGTTTCTATTACGCCTTCGTGTTTATCCGTTAGTTGTATCAGAACTTCATCACCACAGGCTAAATCTGTTTTTTTCCCTCGGGTAACGCAGCTAATACGTGATTTCCCATCGGTTAATTCAACTTGAAATCGTTTGCCATAGGCTGCAACGATAGTACCCTGCAAGCGTGTTTTATCTTGCGTATTATTAGCGTTATTAATAGGGGAAGTATCCAATTATTCAGTAAATTTATAGTAAGTTTTGTTCAGATAACTGGCAGCATTGACTTCCTCGTCTTCAAACCATTTTAAGCCTATCATTGTGTTGCAATTACGTACTTGAGCAAGTAAGCCCTTTGATGTTCTAACTTTTCGATATTCTCGCGTATAGATAGAAGAGCCATCACTACCAAAACTCTGGGCATGACAGCTAATACAATTTTTATCAACTAGAGCTTTGCCGCTTAAAGTATCAGCATTTTTAAACACTTCGGCATAGCTATTATTCACGATTAATAATAAGCAGTAGATTAATAGTGTTTTCATACGCGCCTCCAAAGCCCAAAATTTTATTGAGTATACGCCACTAACTTAGAGATTCTAATGCTTGCCGGCGGATGAGAGTCATAAAAAGCTGAATGCAGTGGATCTGGCGTTAGCGTAGAGGCATTGTCGCGATATAACTTTACTAGCGCTTTAATTAAGTCGCTTGCATTCGCATGCTTTGCCGCATAACTGTCTGCTTCGAACTCATTTTTGCGCGAATAACTAGCCATTAGTGGGCGCAATAAAAACAGAAATACCGGTGAGGCCAGTAAAAATAAAATCAAAGCCATGTAATCACTATGTTGAGAAACGCCTAAGCCTGTATAAAACCAAGTTTGACCAACTAACCAACCTAATGAAGCTAAGCCTAAAAAGCTTACAAAAAACATCAGTGCAATGCGTTTGATGACGTGATGATGCTTGAAATGACCTAATTCATGGGCTAATACCGCTTCAATCTCGTCCGCATTTAATCTTTCAAGTAAAGTGTCAAAAAATACCACACGTTTGGAAGTGCCAAAACCGGTAAAGTAAGCATTGCCATGACTGCTGCGTGATGAACCATCCATCACAAATAGGCCTTGTGATTTAAAGCCACATTTGGTCAATAATGCTTCAATACGTTGTTTTAGAACGTCATCTTTTAAGGGCGCAAATTTATTGAATAGCGGGGCAATAAACGTAGGATAAACCGCCAACATGATTAGATTAAAAGCAGTCCAAGTAAGCCACAAATAAAGCCACCAATATTCGCCTGCCTCTTGCATTAACCACAAAGCTGCAAACAGAATCGGTGCGCCTAAGGCAATACCCACAAGGCTGTGCTTAACCAGGTCAGTAAAGAACATCGCAGGTGTCATTTTGTTAAAACCAAACTTTTCATCTATAGCAAAAGTTTTGTAGTACTCAAAAGGTAAGTCAATGAAGCTGCTGACTAACAGTGCGCTGCATATAACTAAGGCGCCACGAATGATTTCTTGTGTGACTAATAGATTACGCCAAATATCATCGATAAATTGTAAGCCGCCACCTAGCGTGAGTGCTAAAAGTAACACGGCTTGCGCTAAGACTTCAATAATAATTAGTTTGGTTTTAGCTGATGAGTAATCAGCCGCTTTTTGATGAGCATCTAGTGCGATGCTATCCTTAAATGCTGACGGCACTTCATTGCGGTGAGTTTGCACATATGAGATGTGTCTACGGCCAAGCCATACCCGAATCAATGTGGTAGATACAATCAGTGCAATAAAGGTAAAAGCTAAGATATCACTAGGAGCTAAAGGCATAATTTATTTACTTAGGTTAATATGATTACATTGTGAAGCATTTCTTGGATGATAGTTCATCAAGTTTGCTTTAAGCTAAAATTTTAATGGAAATCATGATGGCAGACTTAATCAGCAGCACTAATCAAAATAATTTAATTTGGCTGGATATGGAAATGAGTGGCTTGTTGCCAGATTCAGATCGTATTTTAGAGTTGGCCGCAGTGGTCACGGATGCTGATTTAAATGTGCTGGGCGAGTCGCCAGTATTTGTCATTCATCAAAGTGATGCTGTCCTTGATGGCATGGATGCATGGAATAAAGGCGCACATGGTCGTTCTGGCTTAATTGGTAAAGTTAAAGCGTCTACTTTGAATGAAGCCGAAGCGACTTTGCAAATGGTGGCCTTTCTGCAACAGTTTGTCCCAGCTGGTAAGTCGCCCATGTGCGGCAATTCTATCTGCCAAGACCGACGTTTTATGGCGCGTTATATGCCAGACTTAGAAAGCTATTTTCACTATCGTAATCTGGATGTTAGTGTGTTTAAAGAGCTTGCACGCCGTTGGAAGCCTGAGATTTATTCTGGCTTTAAAAAAGCCAGCAAACACGAAGCATTGGCGGACATTTATGAATCTATTGATGAGCTGAAATATTATCGCGAGCACTTTATTATTAAGTAAGGATTATGGCTGGTATAAATATTGACTGGACAAAAAAGAGGGCGCCTAACATGGCGCCCTTTAAGAGGAGAAATCAGCTTTGGAGAAGCTTAATTATTACTAAGCATTTACTGTGCCAAGTTTCTCGTCTCAGCTAATTTTACAAGCTAGTTTTGCTTAGCATGCGATAAACAGCTAAGTATTCCAATGCGCTTTTATCCCAACTTAAGTTGAGTGACATACCATTTTTTTGTATTTGTCGCCAAGCGTCTGCATCATTGTTAAACACATTTAAAGCCTGCTTGATACAGCTAAGTAGACTGGCTGAACTCGATTCGCTCATGACAAATCCATTGGCGGTTTTGTTTTTAAAGCTCACGATATTGGTATCCACCACCGAGTCTGCAAGCCCGCCAGTCGCGTTAACAATAGGCGGCGTTCCGTAAGTTAAGCCATATAGCTGATTAAGACCGCAAGGCTCAAATCGTGAAGGCATGATAAACATATCGCAGCCAGCCATAATTTGGTGTGATAGCGGTTCGTTGTAGCCAATATTGACACTCGCGCTGCCAGGGTTCTTGGTGGCTAATAATTTAAATGCATTCTCTAACTCAGTTTCACCGCTTCCAAGTAAGGCTAATTGGCAGCCTGAATCGATTAAATCTTGCATAATAGGCACTAGCATATCTAGGCCTTTTTGGTGAGTCAGACGACTTACTACGCCTAATAATGGTGCGCTCGCATCAATATGAAGCCCTAATCTTTCTTGTAGCGTACTTTTAACTAATTTTTTGCCAACAAGCTTGGTCGCACTATAGGTTTTGATTAAGTGAGGGTCAAACTCTGGATTCCACTCGTCAGTCTCAATGCCATTTAAAATGCCCTTAATCTCATTGCTACGTTTGCTGAGCAAGCCTTCTAAGCCAAAGCCAAACTCCGCACTTTGGATTTCTTTGGCATAACTAGGGCTTACTGTAGTAATGGTGTCGGCATAGAAAATAGCCGCTTTTAGGAATGATAATTGTCCGTGGTATTCAAAGCCTTCTATTTCAAAGCTACTATGCGGTAATTCTAACGTTGATAACCAGTCAGGCGCATAACAGCCTTGAAACGCCATGTTATGCAGGCTAATCATAGATTTTGCCGTCGAGTGTTCTACCAGTTTCATATAGGCCGGCGTTAGTCCAGTTTGCCAGTCGTTACAATGGACAATATTCGGTTGCCAGTCTGTGATAGGTGAGTGTGAGCCACTTAAAATGGCCGCAACTTTTGATAATACGCCGAAGCGTAATGGATTATCTAACCACTCCAGTCCGTTTGCGTCCGCATAAGGTCCTCCTTCACGCTCGTATAAGTCAGCAGCCTTAATTACCATTACTTTAATTTGACTATCTTCAATGGTGCCCATCAGCAGTGATGCATTGTTGATTACAGGCAAATTTTCTAACTGAGCAATCATTTTCAGATTGCTTAGCTTGTTTAATACCGCAGGGTATCCAGGTACTAAAACACGAATATCTACACCAATATGCTGCAAAGCCGAAGGTAATGAGCCGCTGACATCTGCTAACCCTCCGGTTTTAATGAGTGGGAATACTTCAGAGCTAACAAATAAGACGCGCAAAATATACTTTCTCGATTATGACGTTGATGCATTATTATATTGTATAAATAAGCGACATTAATATTGATTTGGAGGCTAGGTATGGGTTTCAACGGTTTTTTAGCAGTTGGTGTGGGTGCCGCAATAGGCGCTTGGGCGCGCTGGGGTCTTGGATTAATGCTAAATGCCACGATACCAACCTTTCCATTGGGCACTTTGGCAGCAAACTTAATTGGTGCTTATCTGATGGGCTTATTTATGGGTTTATTCACTATAAATACTTTGACCACTGAATTTACCCCAGAGCTTAAATTGTTTGTCATGACCGGTCTGCTCGGCGGGTTGACTACATTCTCCAGCTTTTCTGCAGAGTCAGTCACACTGCTGTCTCGCGGTCAGTATTGCTGGGCCGCTAGCCATATATTCATCCATGTCTTAGGCTCGTTGGCTATGACAGGTTTGGGTTTGCTGACAATACAATTAATGCGAGCTTAGTCAATTACTAGCGCAACTTTTTTGCTGCGCAATATAATCCCATGGGATGCGCGATAAGCGGCTTTAAAGCGAGTGTGCAAGTTAACAATAATCAGTCATCTAACATTTACCTTTAGCCTCTAAACATATCTTATCAAAATGATTATCAATTGTTTGATGTAAATCAATTTTAAATAATGTATTAAGATTATCTTCGCGCATCGAGAGATCGATTAATTTTCGGAGTGACTGAGATGACTTGCGATGAACGATTGAAAAGTATTAGGTTAGAAAATCAATTTGATAGCAGTAAGTATAATTGTTACGCTGATTCAGCTTACCGAAATGCTATGAAAAAACTGGGCTTAGCACAACAAACCAAGCGGGACTTATTAGTAATTATATTTATGCCATGGTGACGTATGAAGATTTAAAATCAGATGGAAACTACAAGCACCTAGAAAAGTCAAATCGTAAATACAAAGATTTTTTTTGTCTTTGAATAGATAAAGAAACTTGATGATTTAATTGTTGATCGTGTGTTAGAAAAGTAATTAACCGCCGCACAAATAAAAACAGCCCTGAATATTCAGGGCTGTTTTTATTAGCTAGGTCTTATCGCATAATGGCGATAATGACTACTTACTTTGCGTTTCCACCATCACCATCGGTTCTGCATTGACTTCACTTTTAGCATTTTTCTGCCATGCCGCTGCTTTACGTGGTGCTCTAGCCTTTTCAGTTTCAACAGGTGCGGTTACTTTAGGCGCATCCGCTTTAGTTTCAACCAATTGCAAACCTACTGCCGCTAAGTCTACTGGCTTAGTTTCGGCTTTCGCTTTACGTGGACGAGCAGGGCGTTTGCTATCAGCTTTAGCTGGAGCATCTGCTTTTTCAGCGGTTGGTGTTGCTGCCATTTTAGCCACTGGTTTGGTCGTAACTACTTCAATAGTATCTACGCTATTAGTTGTGGCTACATTTACTTTAGCTGGTCGAGCTTTTCTGCCCTCAGGTTTAGCCTTAGTAACTTCGTTAGCCGATACTTTAGTGCCAACTTCATTAGCAGCTTGTACTGAAGTGGCATCGCTAGCGTTTGTCGATACAACATTTTCCACAGATGCTACAGTTGCAGTGCTGACTAAATCAAAAGATTGTTGATCCATAGATTTTGCTGCCGCTACTACAGCCTTGGCTGTTTTGACTGCAGGTGACTCTTTAGACTCATTCGCTTGAATGTTAATAATTTCATCATTCGGCACAAAAGCGCGAGCGGCATCGACTATTGTAGACTCATCACGATCACGACGACCACGACGATTGTTACGATTACGACGACCGCCGCGCGACTCTGTAGCAGAGGCTTCATTCGTTGGTGCTTCTGCAGTTACCTTTAACGCACCTGATTCTGTTTGTGGAGCATTAGCACGTTGTTGCTCTTTACGTGCTTGATCGCTACGAGATTGTTCGCTACGTTGCTGTTCTGTACGTTGTTGCTGAGGTTTTTGTTGACGTGGTTCTTGCGGTTTAACATCCACACGTGTTTCTTGTGTGCGAACGTCTTGGCCCTTGTTTTCATTGTTGCGGCTTGCTATAGCGACCTTGTCTGTGCGCTCATTCTTATTGCGCTCATTACGGTTACGATTGTTACGATTACGATTGTTGCGGTTGCCATCTTTATTAGACTCTGCAGATCTAGCCGCTTCAGTATTAGCCACTTCAACGTTCGAAGATGAAACACCAAAGAATTTTTTAATGCGTGCAATGAATGACAATTTAACGCCAGCCACAACTTCAGCCACTTTTTCAGCCACAATCGGTGCTGGTGCGGCAGGTGTAATGCCTTTTACAGCTGCAACTGGGCGCACGGCTTTAGCGACTTCTTCAGCATCAGGAATGTAAGAAGTTTCGGTTGGCAATTCCACCAATTTGTAACTTGCACGGCTAGTTTCTTCGTTCACATCATCATGCTTAACACGTACGATATTGTAGTTAGGCGTTTCAAGGTGAATGTTAGGAATCAACACTACTTCAACGCCCATACGCTGTTCAATAGCATGAATATCAGCACGCTTTTCATTCAATAAGAAGGTCGCCACTTCAACCGGCAATTGCACTTGAATAATCGCGCTATTGTCTTTCATCGCGTCTTCTTGCGTAATGCGTAAAATATGCAAGGCAGTAGATTCAATGCCACGAATATGGCCAGTGCCGCTGCAACGCGGGCATGGAATATGGTTGGTTTCGCCTAAGCTAGGACGTAAACGTTGGCGTGATAATTCTAGCAAACCAAAGCGTGAAATCTTGCCGGTTTGTACACGAGCACGATCAAAATGCAGAGCATCACGCAATGCATTTTCAACTTCACGTTGGTTGCGCTGGCTTTCCATGTCAATAAAGTCAATCACCACTAAGCCGCCCAAGTCACGTAAACGTAATTGGCGTGCAACTTCTTCAGCCGCTTCCATATTAGTATTGAATGCAGTTTGTTCAATATCGCTACCACGTGTTGCGCGGCCAGAGTTAACGTCTACTGAAACTAAAGCTTCAGTATGGTCAATGACAATCGCACCACCTGAAGGTAGGCGTACTTCACGTGAAAACGCAGATTCAATTTGGTGCTCAATTTGGAAGCGCGTAAATAACGGAATTTCATCTTGGTACAATTTAACGCGAGACACATTTCCTGGCATTACGTGGTTCATAAACTGAACCGCTTGCTCATGAATATCCGGTGTATCGATTAGGATTTCGCCAATATCAGAGCTAAAGTAATCGCGAATCGCGCGTATCACTAAACTGCCTTCTTGGTAAATTAAGTAGGCACCGGCTTGCATGGCAGAAGCACCATCAATGGCTGTCCATAATTGTGTGAGGTAGTTTAAATCCCACTGTAATTCTTCTGCGTTACGGCCAATACCAGCAGTACGGGCGATAATGCTCATGCCTTTTGGCACTTCTAATTGTGCTAATACATCACGTAACTCGTCGCGATCTTCGCCTTCAATACGGCGAGATACACCGCCGCCTCTTGGATTGTTCGGCATTAATACCAAATAACGTCCAGCGAGTGATATGAAGGTAGTGAGTGCAGCACCTTTATTACCGCGCTCATCTTTATCCACTTGAACGATTAATTCTTGGCCTTCTTTTAATGCGTCTTGGATGCGAGCGCCGCTTCCGACACCTTCTTTATAGTAACTGCGTGCGACTTCTTTGAATGGTAAAAAACCATGTCTGTCCATGCCATAATCGACAAATGCAGCTTCTAAAGAAGGTTCGATGCGGGTGATAACACCTTTGTAAATATTGCTTTTACGTTGTTCCTTACCAGCGTGCTCAATATCTAAATCGATAAGTTTTTGACCATCTACAATCGCAACGCGTAATTCTTCTGACTGCGTTGCATTAAATAACATGCGTTTCATTGTTTGCTCCTGCGCTATGCAAGGCGGGCAGACTAACTGCTTTTTTATTAAGCATTTAGTGAAGGCGTATAAAGTGAAAGTACCAGAACTCTGGCTGGATTACTATGAAGGCGCAAGGGCGCAGCAATGCATTTTAACGGTGTGTGGCGGATAACCGCATTCTAATTACCAATCAACTAGAGTGGTCACTTGGACGCCGTTAGCTGATGCTGGTAATTTAATTGTTTTAGTTGAAAGTGATCAAGTTAAAACAAATCTATTGTTCGTTAAAGCAAACTAATTATTAAATTTAGGCCACTTGTGGCCTAAACTCGTTAAAATTCTATCTTCGGTAAATCCTAATTTGCTTGTCTGTTTAACCTTTAAAATATATTTAATACCAATATATATAGTTGTTAGAACAGCAAATTTCACTATCACTTTAAGTCGCGCTTTATGTTTGTTTGTCTGCGGCGGCTTAAGCGCTAAATTTTACTTACCGCTACTTTTTAATTATGGCGAGCGGTGTTAACCAAGTATTTGTTGTTGCTGAATTTAACAGTGTTACAGAATAAACTGTAGGACAAAATTAAAAAAATGCATTTAATTACAATATATTTATTGTGTTTAAGTGTATTCTTATTAGGAATTTAATTGTTAAATTCAAAATTACAAGCAAATTATAAGCTACATCAATCATTTAAGCAAAGCATGAACAACATAACAACATCAGATCGTAGTGATATGCTAACAACCGTTAGTGAATTAGCTGCAGCATTTTTAACTGTAGATGAAGCAAGTGAAGGGCAGCGTGTTGATAACTATCTCACTAAGACATTAAAAGGTGTACCAAAAAGTCACGTATATCGCATTTTACGTAGCGGTGAAGTCCGTGTTAATAAGAAGCGCGTGAATGCTGATTCACGATTGAGTTTGGGCGATATTGTCAGAATTCCACCTATCCGCGCGACGATTATTGAAAAGCCGTTGCACGCGACGCCAGCCACATCAAAGTTTGAGCAGGCCATTATTTTTGAAGATGATGCAATGCTGGTGATTGACAAACCAGCTGGCTTTGCCGTACATGGCGGCAGCGGCATTAGTCGTGGTGTTATTGAGCAACTGCGATTAGAACGACCAAAAGCTAAGTTTTTAGAATTAGTACATCGTTTAGACCGTGAAACTTCTGGCGTGCTAATGCTGGCTAAAAAGAGAAGTGCGCTGGTGGCTTTGCACGAGGCAATTCGTAACCACCAAACTGATAAGCGTTACGTGATGTTGGTACAGGGTGAGTGGTTGGAGGCAAAAAAACGTGTAATGCTAGACTTGCAGAAATATCTTTTACCTAATGGTGAGCGACGTGTGAACGTAGTGACTGATGCCTCAAAAGATAAATATGATGAGCGCCAAACTTCTGAGACGCTGTTTAAATTACTTAAAAATTACGATAACCCTGTGATCGGTAAGTTTAGTTTGCTTGAGGCGCAATTGGTGACCGGTCGTACGCATCAACTACGCGTGCAACTGGCGCATTTAGGCTTTGTGATTGTGGGTGATGATAAATACGGTGATTTTGCGCTGAATAAGGCTTTGGTCAAGCATGGCCTAAAGCGCATGTTTTTGCATTCTTCCGTGACTAAAATTCGACATCCATTAACAAGCGATAAGCTTGAATTGTTAGCGCCTATGCCAGCGGAGCTCAGTAAGTTTTTATTAAAGTTAGAGCCATAGACTTAGATATTAGCAAGTTAAATATTACTCAGAACTTTAGGCATTAATTTGAGCCATATTCGTTAGTTAGCTCATAAAAAATATCAATCTAGAAAGTGTATATACGAATGGCAAAGCAGTTTGATTTAATTGTATGGGATTGGGATGGTACTTTAGCCAATTCTACAAGCATGATTACCGTTGCATTACTTAAGGCCGCTGAGCAAGTAGGCTTGCCGACCATCACATCAAAGGCAGCAAGCGATATTATCGGATTGGGTCTGCGCGAGTCTATTCACAGTTTGTATGGCGACATTCCGGCTGAGAAAGCGCAAGCCTTTGCAAGTCAATATAGTGCTAATTACTATGCAGGTGAAAGTAAGATCCCCCTATTTGAAGGTGCTGCCGAAACAATCAAGGCGCTTCATAAACGTGGTTATAAGTTGGCTGTGGCTACCGGCAAAGGTCGCCGTGGCTTGAATTTAGCGCTCGAGCATACTGGTTTGACTAGATTTTTCCATTCAACACGTACGGTAGATGAGTGCTTTTCAAAACCGCACCCACAAATGTTAGATGAATTAATGGATTATTTTGTTGTATTGCCAGAGCGCACACTCATGATAGGTGACACCAGTTACGATTTACACATGGCGCAAAATGCTGGTGTTAGTGCGATTGGCGTCACTTACGGAGCCCAACAGGCTGAGCAATGGCAGCACTTGAATCCAGTTCAGCAATTTAATGATTTTTCCAGCTTGAGTCTATGGTTGCTGGAAAACGCCTAAGTTATTTTCATATGAATCAAACCGAAAATATCATTAGCTACAAAAGTGAAGATTTGATAAATGAAGACAAGGGCATTCGTTTTCCTTTACCTGCATTAGGTGAATTTGCTACAGGTTTTGTTGTACGGTTTCATGGAAAACCTTATGCTTATGTTAATAAATGTGCGCATGTGCCGGTTGAATTGGACTGGAATGAAGGCGAGTTCTTCGCAGCACAAAAAGATTATTTAATTTGTGCCACTCACGGTGCACATTATCAGCCAGATACTGGCTTTTGTGTGATGGGCCCATGCAAAGGTAAGCTTTTAAAAGCAATTGAAGTGATAGAGAAAAACCAACAAATCATTATTAATTTAGACACTGCTTGTTAGAATAAAGTAACTTGCATCTAACTATTAGAAACGATAATTCAATATATTTTTAAATTTGTCATTGAGAAAAAACATGTCAGAAGATAACCAGCAACCACACGATCCAGCACAAGATTCTAAATGGCAGCGTGACACTATAGAAAAACTCGCTTCTTCAGCACTTGCCGAGCAAAAAACCTCGCGCCGCTGGAGTATTTTTTTTAAAGCCCTTATTTTTATTTATTTGTTCACAATTCTATTTTATGCCCTAGGTGTATTTGGCGTCGGCAAAAAAAGTGCAGCCTTTCATACTGCGCTGATTGAAATTAATGGCGTTATTGAAGCCGGAGGTGAAGTTAATGCAGACTCGGTGATGAGTAGCCTGCATGACGCTTATGATAATAAAGGTACCAAAGGTATTATTTTGCGCATTAATAGCCCTGGTGGCAGCCCGGTACAAGCGGGCATTATTAATGATGAAATTTATCGTTTAAAAAAACTACATCCGACTATTCCTGTATTTGCTGTGGTCGAAGATATCTGTGCATCTGGAGGTTACTACATTGCTGTTGCAGCCGATAAAATTTATGTTGATAAAGCTAGCATAGTTGGATCTATTGGTGTGTTAATGGACGGATATGGTTTTACTGAAGTGATGAAAAAAGTGGGTGTTGAGCGTCGTTTGATGACTGCAGGTGAAAATAAAGGCATGTTAGATCCATTTTCGCCGATTAACCCTAAGCAGCAAGTGCTGGCACAAACCATGCTAAATGAAATTCATGAGCAATTTAAAGCCGTAGTGAGGAAGGGCAGGGGCCAACGTTTGAAAGAAACGCCAGAAACCTTTAGTGGCTTATTTTGGAGTGGCGAGCAAGGTGTTAAATTGGGTTTGGCTGACGCTATCGGTAGTGCTGATTTCGTTGCACGTGAAGTGATTAAGCAAGAGGAAATCGTCGATTTTACTAACCAAGAAGATTTTGCTAGCCGTATTGCAAAACGTATTGGTGCCAGCGCAAGTGCAGTAATAGGTGAAACTTTAGCCAAGCAATTAGTTTCAGTTGGCGAAGTAAAGTTACGCTAACTTAGTTAAAGATATTGGTTAATAATGCTGATTAATCGGCAATTAGGGCATATTCTACCTAGTGGTAAATGCGACAAATTACGCTTAATTTTAATTATATTCATATATAAGGCTCAGCTCTTACGGTAGATAGAAATGCTAAATAAGTATATGTTGCTAGATTAAATGCAAGTGTAATTAACAAGAATCTGCATCACCAATAACTGAGATTTAAATATGAAAAATATCCTTATTGCCAATACAAAAGGTGGCTGCGGAAAAACAACATTGGCCACCAACTTGGCCGCTTACTTTGCCTTGGCTGGTTGTCAGGTAATGCTTTCCGATATGGATAGGCAAAAGTCATCAACGCAATGGATCTATCGCCGGCCTATTAATGCGCCGTTGATTCATGCCCATGACGCACGTGGCAAGCCACCTAAATTTGAGCCTGAATGGCTTATTACAGATTCACCTGCAGGCATCCGTGACGAGCGCTTATCTGATGCAATTAAGTTGGCAGACTGCGTCATCGTGCCTATTCAACCCTCTGCATTTGATATTGGTGCCACAAAAGAATTCTTAGATATTCTTGCTGAGGAGAAGGCGATTCGAAAAAATAAAACTTTTGTGGCTTTAGTGGGTATGCGCGTCAATGCCCGTACAAATGCTGCCACTGGATTGGCCGAATCTATTGAAAAAATGGGTTTCCCTGTGCTTACTTATCTTCGCAACGCACAAGTTTATGCCAGCGCCGCAGAACAGGGTATCTCACTATTTGAGATGCGGCCATCGCTAGTTAAGCAGGATTTAGAGCAATGGCGTCCACTACTGAAATGGATTTCTGATACGACCTCAACTAAAGGTTAATCACGTATATATGCGCTAAATGTAACAAAAAATTCACACATACTTCATTCATTATTTCTTACAATGAGGAATTAAATTTCATATAATAATCCTGAGAAATAGTGACTATGGTAAGTAAAATAGCGAGTGAAGAGTATCAAGTTAAAGTAAAACTTTTGAAGGAAGATGAGGCTGAGCGACTCTTGTCCAGGATGAGCGGTAAGCTACCAAAACGCCTAGATAAAGATAAGTTAAGTCGAGATGACGCCTTAGCCTTGCAGATGGAACTTGAGGACGAGCGACTCAATGAGTGGCGTGAAAGAATGGTTAAAATTAAAAATGGGTCAAATAAATAGCTTAAAAAAACTAGTTGCTTGTGCTTTTGGTAAATAATAATCTTAGATGAGAATGCACTATGTCCAAGCTAGTTAAACAGCAAATTAATTGGTTAGAATTTCCTGAAGACAAAGACTATCCTGCTGCAGCTTCCTATTTAAGCTTAATTTACGAAACTAAGCTAGCTGACGCTTTGGTTGATCAATTGAAATCTACAAGCATCACAAAATTTAAAGCTAAAGATTTGTTTCGCGCCTCTCATTTATCGCTGCTTGGCATTAGTAATTCTCACGTGCGTAAAGATGCCAGAAAAATCAAGACAGGTGATCAAATTTCACCACTTCTTCTGGTCAGAGATCAAGTGAACGGTAAGGTTGTAATAGCGGATGGTTATCATCGATTGTGTGCGGTGTATCGCTATGATGAGGACGCGTTAATCCCCTGTAAAATTACCTAAATAAACCTTACCAAATAAGCCAATTTACTATGTAATAGAATTAGAATTCGACATGGAAGCGCAGTGCTGAAAAATTTACTGCGCCTCTATCACTGTTATATCCTGGGTTCAACATCCGTTGGTAGTCCGCAGTCACATATAAATCTTTCCAGACATTAGCGCTGTAATAAGTTTCAAATACCTGTTCTGGCTGATAGTTAAGTTTGCTATCACCAAGGAAAAAAGAAATGCCTCCGGCTGCTAAATAACGTCGGCGCTCATCCGAAAGTGTGTTTCGAAGGTATCCCAAGCCAAACGTGTCTTTAGGCCGCTGCCAAGCGTTGCCTTTTAATGAAAATCCAGCGCCAAGTGACGCGTCTGTTTCTGTAAAAGCCAGTGTTTCCGTCTTACCATCGGCCTGCATAGCCCTTAGGAAAAATCCTAAATCATTATTAATAGCTTGTTCCAGATTAATACCTAAGCCATACTTATTTTTTTCACTTCCGCGCACGACAAAAATAGCTTGAGCATCGCTATTCGGATTAGCCATGTGGTATTCCAGCGCATCTTGAAAAGTGGCAAGCTTTGCGCGGTTTCTCCAAGCTAACAACCTTAGTTTACCCGGCTGTCCAAATAACATGTGTGCATGCTCAACCTCTGCCTGGTCACCGTAGTGTTTGAAAATTTTAAAATCGGTCGCCAGCATATTGGGGTCTTTAGGTCCGGTCATCCGACCTATGCGATATACCCAGTCTCCTTGATACCACTCACTGGTAAAACCAAAGCCAAAGCCTCTAGCATCAGCCGCATAATCATAGGCAAGTGGAGCCATAAAGCCAGCATTCATAAATTGTACTCGCGGGTCTTTAGCATAAGCATTGCCATCAAACACATCTAGGGTTGAAAAGTTACCTAGCGTCAGCACCCAGCGATTTTTATCGACGATTCCAGCCATTTGATTGAGTGCAGATTCGACCTTAATTGCCTCGCCACCAAGGTTAACCGTCTGTCTCAAAAATAATCGTTGCCGATAAAGCTTAGGATCAGTAGTCCCAGTGCGTGTAAGTTCGCCATTGGTAAAGGCGCCCGTACCATTTAGCCCAGAAAATGGAGCGCCTTGAGTCAGCTCAGGATTGAGGTAAATTTCAGCGCCTTGCCAAGGGCGAAATCCAAAAAATCCAGTAATGGTCGCTGTGTAGCTTTTTTCTGCTTCTGCACTAAGGCTATTTGGCCCGCTATATTTTGCTTGAAAGGATGGTTTTTTCTGCCACATATAGGTGCTTTGAAAGCGAATTGTCTGGTCTTCATAATCCGTTTCTTGCGCCATGCTTTTAAACGAAATCATTAATCCCGTAAGCATTAATATGTAAGGAATTAAATGGTAGGTTTGACTCGGTAGATTGAATTTCATAGGATTTTCTAAATTTTTATTATTACTATTGGGCATGTAAAATTTTGCTAAACTTCTTGATAATATCAAATTTTAGTGACAAGTATGTGAATTGAGTAATTTACTGTTCAGCCTATCATTAGTGCAAGCATCATGTTGTTGTGATTGAGCATGACAAAACAATACTGAACCTTAACTTATTGGCTGTTGACCGCTGTGTGTATTAATTGACATCCTCCCCGCCCTAAAGGACGAGGTTTTACGCGTTAACTGATAAATGATAGTGTGCTTTCAAAAAAGCCCAACTCGCATCACTGCTGTTGGGCTTGTTTATAGAGCATGCTTTATGATTTTTTTAAAAATATCTTAGCGATGTGCCTTAGTGTGATTGATTAAACCATTCGTTGAGCTGTCGTAATTACTGACTATTTCATCGTTAGTTAATTGTGGCAAGATTTGTTGTGCAATCTGTTTTCCATATTCTACGCCCCATTGGTCGTAACTATTAATATCCCAAATCATGCCTTGCACAAATATTTTATGTTCATACAAAGCAATTAATCGTCCTAAAGTGTTCGGTGTTAGCTTGTCGAACATAATTGAAGTGCTAGGACGATTACCTTCAAATACTTTATGCGGTAAAAGATTCTCAATTGCTTCGCCTGACATGCCTTGTTGGTCTAGCTCTTCACGTGCCTGTTCTTGAGTTTTGCCCAGCATCAGCGATTGTGTTTGCGCCAAAAAGTTAGCTAGCAAAATTTTGTGGTGCGCGTAACCGCTTTTACCAATAGCATAATGGCTATGTACAGGCATTAAGAAGTCACACGGCACAATTTGCGTACCTTGATGTATCAACTGATAAAACGCATGCTGACCATTTGTCCCAGCTTCACCCCAAATTACCGGGCCGGTTTTGTATTTTACCCGACTACCGTCACGGCAAATAAACTTGCCATTACTTTCCATATCCGCTTGTTGCATATAAGCTGGGAAGCGTGCCATGCCTTGATCGTAAGGCAAAATTGCGTGCGTATCGGCATTAAAAAAGTTGTTATACCAAATGCCAATGAGCGCCATAATGACCGGCATATTTTGCTCTAATGGCGCAGTTTTGAAATGAACATCCATTTCATGCGCGCCAGTGAGTAGGGCTTCAAAGTTGTCCATGCCTACATATAAGGCTATAGATAAACCAATGGCCGACCAAAGTGAGTAGCGTCCGCCCACCCAATCCCAAAAAGCGAACATATTGTTAGTATCGATACCAAACGCTTGCACAGCTTTGGCGTTTGTAGAAAGCGCTACAAAGTGCTTTGCAACCTGCGCTTCATCTTTTGCTGTGGCCAAAAACCAAGTGCGCGCAGAGAGTCCATTGGTCATGGTTTCTTGTGTAGTAAATGTTTTGGAAGCGACTATAAATAATGTCGTTTCAGGATTACACACTTCAAGTGCACGCATTAAATGCGCACCGTCGATATTTGACACAAAGTGGATTTCTAAGTCTGGACCTGCGTATGGTTTTAAAGCATCACAAACCATTACTGGACCCAAGTCAGAACCACCAATGCCAATATTGACGATGTCGGTAATACGTTTCCCGCTATAGCCTAGCCAGCTACCATCACGTACTTTTTCTGAAAACTCACGCATTTGTGCTAATACAGCGTTCACCTCTGGCATCACATCTTTGCCATCAACCATCACTGGCGTATTGGCACGATTGCGCAGGGCGGTATGCAGCACCGCACGATTTTCCGTGATATTGATTTTTTCACCCGCAAACATGCGGTCGCGCCAGCTTTCAATTTTTGATTCACGGGCCATTTTCATCAGTAATGGCATGGTTTCATCATTAATTAAATGCTTAGAATAATCTAATAATAAATCATCAAACATCAGACTGAATTTATTAAATCGATCAGGGTCATTTGCGAATAAATCGCGCATGTGTGTGGAAATAACTTTTTCTTTATGTAGGCAAAGAGTTTGCCATACTGGTAGTTCAGTTAATGTTGCCATTGATGTGAAAGTGCTTTTTATTAAGTTATTTTAATTGTAAAACGATACCAGCCAAAGGTGGCAAAGTTATTACAAGCGATTGATTATGATGCATCCATGCAATATTTTCAGTATTTAATGCTGGTCCGTTTCCACTATTACTACCACCGTAGCAGGCTGCATCACTGTTAAATATTTCATTATAAGTGCCAGCTTGAGGCACGCCAATTCTATATTGATTGCGTAACACAGGCGTAAAATTCAACACTATTATAACAAAACTATTGTCTAAGCCCCGTCTAATGAAGCTGATTATCGATTGTTCTGTGTCGTGACAGTCTATCCATTCGAAGCCTTGGTGCTCAAAATCAAGCGTATGTAAGGCTGTGATGTTTTTATAAAGCTTGTTTAAATCGTTGTTGGCTAACTTGATGCCTTGATGCCAAGCGTGGCCTGCATATTCATCACCTAGTAAATGCCAATCTAGGCTACTGTTTACGTTCCATTCTCGTCCTTGTCCAAACTCATTGCCCATAAAGTTGAGTTTTTTACCCGGAGCTGTCATTTGGTGTGTGGCTAACAAACGCAAATTTGCGAACTTTTGCCATGTATCACCTGGCATTTTGTCGAGTAAGGAATGCTTTCCGTGCACCACTTCATCATGCGAGAACGGTAATACAAAATTTTCTGAATAGGCGTAGAGCTGACCAAAAGTAAGCATGTCGTGGGAATAACGTCTATGTACCGGGTCGTTTTCAATGTATGAAAGCGTGTCGTTCATCCAGCCCATATTCCATTTCATACTGAAGCCTAAGCCGCCCAAATAAACTGGTCTAGATACGCCAGGCCAAGCAGTAGATTCTTCGGCTATCGTTAGTACGCCGGGGAATTCTTCACCCACCATGACGTTAAACTGTTTCAAGAAATCAATGACATCTAGATTTTCACGACCGCCAAATTTATTGGGTAGCCATTCACCTGCTTTACGTGAGTAATCAAGGTATAGCATAGACGCGACAGCATCTACCCTAAAGCCGTCAATATGGAATTCAGTCAGCCAATAATGCGCGTTAGCCATTAAGAAGTTACGCACTTCATTACGGCCGTAATTGAATATATAAGTTCCCCAATCTTGGTGTTCACCTAGGCGCGGATCTTCATGCTCGTATAAAGCGGTACCATCAAAACGTGCTAAGGCCCAGTCGTCCTTAGGAAAATGGCCTGGCACCCAGTCCAGAATTACACCGATATTCGCTTGATGGAAAGCGTCAATTAAAAAGCGTAAATCGTCTGGTGAGCCAAATCTATTCGTCACACCAAAATAGCCTGTGGTTTGATAGCCCCAAGATTCTGTCAGTGGATGTTCTGAAATTGGCATTAATTCAATATGCGTATAACCCATTTGAGCGACGTAAGGCACTAATGTTGTTGCCATCTCTCTGTAGCTTAAGAAGTGACCTTTATCATTGCGCTGCCAAGAGCCCAAATGCACTTCGTAACAATTAAATGGCGCATGTAACCAATCATTCTTCTTGCGTGACTCTAGCCAATGCTTATCTTGCCATTGATGAAGGCTCTTACTGATTTTTGCTGCGGTACCTGGGCGTTGTTCAAACTCAAAACCATATGGATCGGTTTTAACTAACACGCCATCCGTTTGACGATTGCGAATTTCGAATTTATAAGTGTCGCTGGTGGTCAGGTTTGGAATAAAAATATCCCATACACCACTGGCACCGTGTGCGCGCATAGAATGAATTCGGCCATCCCAGCCATTGAAGTTGCCTGTAACACTTACACGTTCAGCGTTTGGCGCCCATACAGCAAAACGAATACCCTCAACATTATCTTGCGTGATCCATTGGGCACCTAAGGTTTTATAGGCTTGTTTTAGTCGGCCTTCGCCAAATAAATAAAGCTCGTCAGGCGTAATGCTAGAAGAAAACGTGTACGGATCGTATGACTCATAACTATGGTCTGCACACTCTATTTTCAGTAGGCATGGCGTCTTAAGTGCGCTGGCACCATGCCACTCAAACAAACCATCGTCGTGTATTTTGTCTAATTTCACCCACGTTTTTGAGCTTTTAGCCCAAACGTTAGTAGCCCTGGGTAAAAAAGCACGATAGACAAAGCCATCTTCAGTAGCATGCTGGCCTAAGAAACTAAAAGGGTCGTGGTGTTTGGCTTTTAATATTAATTGCAAAGATTTAGCCGAGCCAGATGATAATCCGTTTGAGTTCGGTTTTTTCTTTAGCACCGTTTTAGCATCGGCATTGATGTCGGCTTGTGGCAGCGTTGCTGTAGATTTTACCAAGATACATTTCCTCTTAATTTCCTAAGAAATATTTTTTTAATTTTTAGTCTTATTAGCTAGATTATAGTGCTTTAAGCTGATTATAATGTACCTTGAATACAGTTAGGCGAAAATTTAAACTAGTTGGCCCAGCTAGTTAAAGTCAATGAATGATTAAACTTCAGGAGGGCATCATGCCGCAAGACAAGCATTCAGATCGTTTCATTAGTACACTAACCAAAAATACGGCGGCTATTATTCTTGCAGGTGGTCGTGGAAGTCGTTTGAAGAACTTAACTGACTGGCGCGCCAAACCTGCCGTCCAATTCGGCGGTAAATTTAGAATCATCGATTTTCCATTGTCTAATTGTGTCAATTCAGGCATCCGTCGTATTAATGTGACGACGCAATACAAAGCCCAAAGTTTAATTCAACATATCCAGCGCGGCTGGGGTTTCTTACGTGGTGAATTCAATGAATATGTCAATATCATCCCAGCGCAGCAGCGCATTTCTGAAGAATGGTACAAAGGAACTGCTGACGCAGTCTATCAAAATCTAGACTTATTGCGTGAAGGTGGCAGCGAATATATCTTGGTATTGGCTGGCGACCATATCTACAAAATGGATTATGGCAAAATGTTAGCCACACATGTGATGAGTAATGCCGACATGACGGTTGCCTGTATCAATGTGCCATTAGAAGATGCTAAAGGTTTTGGTGTGCTCGCAGTGGATGATACAGATCGTGTGGTCGAGTTTGCTGAAAAGCCTGCACAGCCAAAACACATGCCAGGAGATACGACTAAAGCATTCGCCAGCATGGGTATTTATGTATTCAATGCTAAATTCTTGTATGAGCAGCTTATTCGTGATGCCGGCGATTCGAAATCCAGTCATGATTTTGGCGCGGATATTATTCCGTACATCATTAAAAAATATAAAATACAAGCACATCGCTTTACCGATAGCTGCGTTGGTGCCATTAATGGTAATTACTATTGGCGCGACGTGGGGACGATAGACGCTTATTGGGAAGCTAATATGGAATTGACTAAAGTGATTCCTGAGCTTAATTTATACGATAGAGAATGGCCTATTTGGACCTACCAAGAGCAATTGCCACCGGCTAAATTTGTATTTCAAGACGATGGCAGAACTGGTGAAGCCACCGATTCACTGGTTTCTGGCGGTTGCCTAATCAGTGGATCTTCCGTCAGAAATTCAGTTTTATTTTCAGATGTGCGTGTGCATAGTTATAGCAGTGTTGAAGGTTCAGTAGTCTTGCCAAAAGTAACTATCAACCGCCATGTGGTGCTGAAAAATGTGGTAATTGATCGTGGCTGTAATATTCCTGAAGGCATGCAAATTGGCGTGGATTTAGCCTTAGATGCTAAACGTTTTTACGTGTCTGAAAAAGGCATTACCTTGGTGACGCCAGATATGTTGGGGCAAGATTTATACCGCGTGATTTAGTCCTATATTAGTCATAGTGCCATGTTTATAGTGAATCGATATTCGGGCTAGATGTTGATAGATTGACTATCAAATAGTTGTTAATTTTATTGTTAAGGTTGCGTATTTAAGTGAAGTCTACAAGTCCTAAGTTATATCTAAATCTTTATTGGCACATGCATCAGCCAGATTACCGTGACATCGTCACCAATGAATATGTGCTGCCATGGACCTATTTACACGCGATTAAAGACTACAGCGACATGGCTTATCAGCTTGAGGCGAATCCTGCTGCGCGTGTCAGCTTTAACTTTGTGCCAATTTTGTTAGATCAACTCGAAGATTACAGCGAGCAATTTAAAACGAATGATATTCGCGATCCATTATTAGCGCTATTAGTTGAAGATGATTTGGCGTCCATTAATCAAGACCAATGTCATTTGATTGTGCAAAGCTGCTTCAAAAGTCACCACGAAAAAATGCTGAGCCCTTTTCCGCATTACCAGCGCCTTTTGCAGATTTATCAGCTGGTAGAATCGATGACATCTAATGACGAATTCCATTATCTAAGCCCGCAATATAAATCTGATTTATTGGTTTGGTACCACTTAGCTTGGTGTGGTGAAAGTCTACGTCGCAACAATAAAGTAGTGCAAGCGCTGATGACTAAAGGCGTACTGTTTACTTTAGAAGAACGGCAGCAATTATTTAAGGTGATTAGTGAGACTATTACCCAGTTAATTCCACGTTATAAAGTCTTAATGGACCGCAAGCAAATTGAGATTTCAACCACGCCTTACTATCATCCAATATTGCCTTTGCTGTTGGATTTTAAGTCAACTTTAGATGCCATGCCAGATGCTCCCTTGCCGGAAATGTTGCAATATGCTGGTGGACAGAATCGTGCGGTTGCACATATTGTTTCAGCCCAAACATCACATGCCACACGCTTTGCTACAAAACCACGAGGCATGTGGCCAGCAGAGGGTGGTGTCTCGCATGCAGCCTTATCATTAATGGCCGAACATGGTCTGGAATGGGCTGCCACCGGGCAATCTGTGCTAGCCAACAGCTTATTAAAATCTCACTTAAACGTTGATAATGTTAACGACTATTTGTATCAACCTTATCGTATCACTAACGGGAAAAACGACATTTTATGTTTCTTTAGAGACGATCAGCTCTCAGATAAAATTGGCTTTGAATACGCCAAAATGAATGCCACAGATGCTGTGAACGACTTTATTCAATCCTTAGAACGTATTCAGCGAACCGGCGTCAGTGCTAACAAGCAAGCTAAAATCGTCAGCGTAATTTTAGATGGTGAAAATGCTTGGGAATATTACCCATACAATGGCTATTACTTTTTAAATGAACTTTATACCGCTTTAGCCAATAATCCTAATATTGAAATGAGTACTTTTAGTGACATTGTTGACCTGTATCAATCTGATGAATACAAAATTAAGGGATTATCGGCACCAGTCTTGCCACAAGTAGCGGCAGGCAGTTGGGTGTATGGTACTTTTAGCACTTGGATAGGCAGTAAATACAAAAATTTAGCATGGGATTTACTCTGCGCTGCGAAAGAAACTTACGACAAAGTGCTGTCTAAAGCTAGTTTAGATGCGGTTCAGTTGTCCGCTTGTGAGCGCCAGTTGGCGGTATGTGAAGGTTCGGATTGGTTTTGGTGGTTTGGAGATTACAATTCATCCGATAGCGTAGCAAGTTTCGATCAGCTATACCGACGTAATCTGATTAATTTGTACACGCTACTGCAGCAACCAGTGCCAGAGGTGTTGCATCAGTCGATTAGTGCAGGTGTTGGCAACGCTGATAATGCCGGCACTATGCGGCGAGGACAAGCTTAGTTCACAAGGCCAGCTAATATTTGTGTCCTGACTTTTTTTAAATAACACCATTTTAAGCTAGGCGCAAAATGAAACAGCTTCTTAATTTATCACCATTAAGTCAACGCCGCACAGGTGTTTTATTACATATTAGCTCGCTACCAGGTGAGAATTATGTGGGAGATTTGGGGGTTGAGGCTTATCGATTCGTTGATTTTTTAGCGGATATTGGCGCAAGCGTTTGGCAAATGCTACCGATTAATATGCCACATGCGGATAATTCACCATATCAATGTTTATCCGCGCATGCTGGTAATGCTGATTTTATTAGCTTAGAGGCTTTACAAGAACAATGCTTATTAGCTAAAGAAGACATCGCTGGATTAAGCACTAATAAATCTGGCTTAATTGCAAAGGCTTACTTAGCTTTTTCGCAATCTCAAGACAAAGAGCAATGTCAAAGTTTTATTGCTTTTTGCAAAAAACATAAACATTGGCTTAATGATTTTTCTTTATTTTTAGCACTTCGAAATAAGTTTAACCAAGTGGGCTGGGAATATTGGCCAGAGAATTACAAAAATAGAGAGGCGAAAACCTTAAAACTTGCTAGCAAAGAACTCTCGCAAGAAATTGTCGTGATTCAATTTACCCAGTATGTTTTTTTTAGCCAATGGCTAAAACTTAAAGCCTATGCCGCCACTAAAAACGTTTATTTATTCGGTGATATTCCTATTTTCGTGGCTTACGACAGCGCCGAAGTTTGGGCGCAACCGCATTTATTTAAGTTAGATTCCGATAAAAATATGGCCGTGGTGGCAGGTGTACCACCAGATTATTTTTCTGAAACAGGTCAGCGCTGGGGTAACCCACATTATGATTGGGATGCCATGGCCGTTGACGGCTATGCTTGGTGGGTTTCTCGTATGCATACGCAAAGTGAGTTATTTAATATTGTGCGTATCGATCATTTTAGAGGCTTGGAAGCTGCTTGGGAGATTCCAGTCAATGAGAATACGGCCATTAATGGTGAGTGGGTAATAGCGCCTGGCGATGCTTTGCTAGCCGCAATTACAAAGGCTCTACCCAATATAAGTCTGGTGGCGGAAGATTTAGGGATTATTACTGATGAAGTCGATGCCTTAAGAAATAAATACATTTTGCCGGGCATGAAGATTTTACAGTTCGCCTTCAGCGGCACTGAAGATAATCCATATTTACCACATCATATCGAAGAAAATAGCGTGGTTTATACCGGAACGCATGACAACGACACGACGGTAGGTTGGTATAACGCTTTGGATGAACAGCAACGCCATCATTTATACGCTTATTTGCATGGCTATCGTTCAGCTGAACATAACGTAGATATGCCTAATGATTTAATTGATATGGCACTCGAATCTAAGGCGAATTTAGCTATTATTCCTATGCAAGACATGTTGGCGCTAGATTCTAGCCATCGTATGAATACACCGGGCACATCGTCTGGCAATTGGCATTGGCGTTTTAGTTGGTCGCAGCTTAGTGAGGCGCAGCAACAATATATAAAACAATCCATTGCACGCACGGATCGGCACTAATTCTATGGTTCAAACTGGTAAGATCAATATGTTAATGGGCATCGATGTTGGCGGCACTAATTTGCGTCTAGGTATTTTAGACCATGGCTTAGTCATTGATGATATGCGCTTTCAAGCTAACTTTTCTGAAATCTGTAAAAATAATCCGGCCGATGTTGCTTGGCATAAGATTTTAGAAGTCACGGCCAATGCCATTAATGAGATGCTTATAAAACATCCTGATGTGAGCGCTGTCGGTATTGGTTTTCCAGGGTTTATAGAGCCTAATACACAAATAATACTTCAATCACCTAATCTACCTGGCCTTTTGAATGTGGATTTAAGTGCGGCATTGTCTACAATGATTAAGCAACCAGTGCTAGTTGAAAATGACGCGCTGGTCGCTGCTTATGGGGAGTTTTGCAGTTTAAAATCTCACGATAAAGCTTCTGCCAAAACACGCATTCAAGATCTGATTTATGTAGGCTTAGGCACTGGCGTTGGGGGTGGTTTAATTTTAAATGGCCAGCCGTTTGGTGGTCAGCATGGCATGGCAATGGAAATTGGTCACATGATTACCGTGCCTAATGGCCGCTTATGTGGCTGTGGAAATCATGGTTGCATGGAGCAATACGCCTCAGCTACTGGTGTTGCAATGAGTTACCAAGATTTAACTGGTGAAGCTATCGCCGTTGATGCAATTGCCAGATTAGCAAGGGCAGGGGATGTTGAAGCGATTAAGGCCTATGAACTTGCTGGCGTCAATTTAGCGATTGCTATCGCTAATATTGTTGCAGTGTTGGATATTCGCTTGATTTTGATTGGTGGCGGCATGAGCCACGCTTGGGATTTAATGGCAGATGTATTTCACGCCACCCTTAATGCAGCGTTGATCCCGGTATTGCGCGGTAAGATTGATGTTGAAATCTCAAACTCCGGTGATCAGGCTGGCATTATAGGTGCAGCGCTTTTATCAAGCACTTTAACTCGCTAAAGTGCTCAAACAAGCAATCTATTCTAAACGTAAATATTAAGCCGACTTGTCCAAAAACACCCTTATGTTACGCGGGTAAACAAATACATGTTCACCTTGTGTAAGTCCAAGCTCCCGGAAGTGAACTTGGGTGAGTTCAGCCTCAATTAACTCGTCCTGATCTGCTCGCTTTAGCTCCAATCTTACCAACGGTCCTATGGCATGTATGTAACTTACCACCGCTTCAAACACTGGCTTATCGCCTTGGCGCTTTTTGAATACTTCAATATCATGTGGTCGTACAAAGGCTAATGCTGCGCTATTTTGCGTGTCATGATGAGCATCAATTTTCACACCAACATCGCCTATTTTCGCTTCACCTTGATGGATATGGCTTTGGAATTGATTTACATTGCCTAAAAAATGATAAACAAACGGTGAAACTGGGTGGTCGTAAACTTCTTGCGGAGAGCCGACTTGTTCAATTCTACCTTTGTTAATCACCACCACGCGATCCGCGACTTCAAGCGCTTCTTCCTGATCATGCGTGACAAAAATACTGGTAATGTGCAATTCATCATGCAGGCGGCGTAACCTACGACGTAGCTCCTTACGTACTTTTGCATCCAGCGCACCAAATGGTTCATCTAACAACAATACTTTTGGCTCTACAGCCAATGCGCGTGCCAAAGCAATACGCTGACGTTGACCACCTGATAATTGTGGAGGATAACGATCTCCCAGCCAATCTAGTTGCACCAGTTCTAGCAGTTCATGTACGCGTCTTTTAATTTCCGCATCAGAGGGTCGCGTTTCTTTTGGACGGACACGCAAGCCAAAAGCTACATTTTCAAACACCGTCATGTGGCGAAATAATGCGTAATGCTGAAACACGAAACCTACTTCGCGCTCACGTACTTGGCGCACGGTAGCATCTTCACCATGAAAATGTACGCTGCCAGAATCGGGCGTTTCCAAGCCGGCGATAATGCGTAACAGCGTTGTTTTTCCGCATCCAGAAGGGCCAAGTAAAGCGACTAGCTCGCCGCTAGGCACATCAAGGCTAACATCGTTTAATGCACTAAAGCTGCCGAAGTTTTTTCTAATATTGCGTATTTCGATACTCATCTTTTTATTCCAATTTAAAATTACTGGTATTTAAATTTTTTTACTTAAGGGGCTATTACATAACTTACTCTAGGTAAATTACTCATTAAAACTCTGTTCACGCTGTTGCGCATTGCGTGCAACATTCCATTCAACAAAGCTTTTAAGTGCCAATGTCACTAATGCCAACAAAGCTAGTAAAGACGCCACGGCAAAAGCCGCGGCATAGTTATACTCGTTGTATAAAATCTCAACATGTAGTGGCATGGTGTTGGTCATGCCACGAATATGTCCAGAAACCACAGATACCGCGCCAAACTCGCCCATAGCCCTTGCGTTGGTTAAAATAACGCCATACAACAAACCCCATTTCACATTGGGCAGGGTAATGCGCCAGAGAATCTGCCAGCCTGAAGCGCCCAGCACTAAGCCAGCTTCTTCCTCGTCTTTACCTTGCGCCTGCATCAAAGGGATTAACTCGCGGGCGACAAATGGAAATGTGACGAAAACCGTGGCTAATACAATACCAGGGATGGCGAAGATCACCTTCAAATCGTGGTCTATCAATGTTGAGCCAACCCAGCCCTGCATACCAAAGATCAAAACGTAAATTAAACCAGCAATGACCGGTGAAACCGCAAAAGGTAAGTCGATTAAGGTAATTAAGATGCTTTTTCCTCTGAACTCAAATTTAGCAATCGCCCAAGCGGCAGCCACACCAAACACTAGATTTAGCGGCACTGCGATAGCAGCTGCAATAAGTGTTAGTTTGATAGAAGATAGTGCGTCCGAGTCGGTTAAAGCAGTCATGTAAGTATCAAAACCTTTACGCAGAGCCTCGGTAAACACTGCCGCTAAAGGTACGAGTAAAAATAAAGTTAAAAACGTTAATGTTATTAACATTAGCAACCAGCGTACCCAAATAGGTTCTGAAGTTGCGCGACTGCGCGCTACTTTGTTGAGATAACTGCTGTGCTGAGATATTGGTGCTGAAGACATTTTTTCTGAAGCCATTATTGATTCTCTATAAAATTTTTTGCGTACTGGTTTTTAGTGTCATAAGCATTCTTGTTTAGCATAAACTCTTGAATACAAGTACTAGCGCACAGCACTAGCATGACAATTAAACCACCACTGCAGACCATTAATCGCAAAGAGCAGTAGGAACGAAATAACTAACATAACTACTGCCACCGCTGTTGCGCTGGCATATTCATATTGCTCAAGCTTGGTAATAATAATTAATGGGGTAATTTCTGATACAAATGGCACATTGCCGGCAATAAAAATAACAGAGCCATATTCGCCAATAGCACGGGCAAACGCCAAGGCGAAACCTGTTAGTAATGCTGGCCAAATAGCGGGGAAAATAATTTTAGTAAAAGTCTGCCAACGATTAGCGCCTAGGCTGGCCGCTGCTTCTTCAGTTTCTGCTTCTAAATCTTCTAAAACAGGTTGTACTGTACGCACAACAAATGGCAAGCCAATAAAAGTTAACGCAATAATCACACCCAATGGCGTAAAAGCAACCTTAATACCATGTGGCTCTAGCCATGATCCAATCCAGCCATTACCCGCATACACCGCAGTTAATGCGATACCGGCCACTGCTGTTGGCAGAGCAAACGGCAGGTCGACTAAGGCATCAATAATTTTTTTACCGGGAAACCGATAGCGTACCAATACCCATGCTGTCAGCAAGCCGAATACGGCGTTAATTAGAGCGGCTAGTAGCGAAGCACCAAAAGTTAGTTTATAAGAGGCTAATACCCTAGGTGCTGTTACAACTGCCCAAAATTCATTAAAGCTTAATTCGGTAGTTTTAATAAAGGCTGTCGATAATGGAATGAGTACGATTAAACTCAAATAGAGTAAGGTGTATCCTAGCGATAAATTAAATCCGGGAAGTACATTTTTTTGTTTTGCCATGTGACTCCACTTTTAAAACGGGCTAAAAATCATGTTTGATTGCTAGTCCGTGTTAACCATTATTGTTATAGTCGTGCTATTGAAACATCGGTTGCTTTTACCAAGGCCAATACCTCAGAACCAATGGCGAGCCCTAAACCTTTAATAGATCTTGTGGTAATAACCGGGTTGATAATTACCATGCTGATAATTCCAGAACTTATTTCAACTTCTGAAACCACATCACCGGAAATAATGGCTTTGGTTTTTCCATGCAATTGTTTGCGAACATTAACTGCTATTAAGGCCATGATAGTTTCTCATTTTGCACCTACAGGATCTAAGCCAAGTAAATGCATATTTGTAATATATTGAATAACTCTCATCTGTTCAGTCAGTCACTATTTTTGATAAATCTGATCGAAGGTACCGCCATCAGAAAAGTGTTTTTTCTGTGCAATTTGCCAGCCACCAAAGTCATCATCAATTTTCACAAAATTAACTTTTGGGAATTGACCTTCATATTTTTTAGCTACTGACGCTAAAGTTGGGCGATAGTAATTTTTAGCCGCAATCTCTTGGCCTTCTTCAGTATACAAATACTCAAGATAAGCTTTAGAAACCGCTTCTGTACCATGTTTTTTAGCAAACTTATCCACCACAGTCACTGGCGGTTCAGCCAAGATAGAAAGTGAAGGCACAACAATTTCAAACTTGCCAACGCCTAACTCTTTTTGTGCTAAAAATGCTTCATTTTCCCAAGCTAGCAATACATCGCCAATACCGCGTTCAACAAATGTGGTGGTAGATCCACGCGCACCAGTATCTAGCACAGGTATATTTTTAAATAATTTGCCGACGAACTCTTTGGTTTTAGTCTCATCGCCACCATTTTTCTTCTGTGCGTAAGCCCAGGCAGCTAGATAATTCCAACGTGCGCCACCCGATGTTTTAGGGTTAGGCGTAATCACAGAAATACCTGGTTTGACTAAATCATCCCAATCTTTAATGTTTTTAGGGTTACCTTTTCTAACCAATAATACGATGGTTGAAGTGTAAGGCGAGCTATTGTGCGGCAAGCGTTTTTGCCAATCTTTAGGAATCAATTTACCTTTTTCAGATAGTTGATCCACATCGTAAGCCAGTGCCAGCGTAGCTACATCCGCGTCTAAGCCATCAATAATGGCGCGTGCCTGTTTACCAGAACCACCGTGAGACGATTTAACAGTCACTTTGTCGCCTGTTTTAGCTAGCCAATATTTGCTAAAAGCAGCGTTAAAATCTTGGTAAAGCACGCGCGTTGGATCATAAGAAACGTTGAGTAAGCTAATGTCTTTAGCTACCGCAGTAAGCGGTGCTGCGCTGCCAAACGCTCCGACTAGCAGCGCAATGACGAGTAATGATTTTATCATTTTTTATAATCTCTTTAAATTAGTATGAAAGTTGTAAGCGAGTGAATAGTGCTTTTTCATCAGGTCTGTCTGCAATATTGGTATACAAACCAGTTGCTGCATTTGCAGAATTGACTTGACCGCCACCAACAAAACTCGTTTGTTCGTAATTTAAGACTACTTTTACGTTTTGGTTTAAATACCAATTAATACCGGCAGCCCATGATTTTGCAGCACTAGCATTGTTTCTTGGGTCTGCGTAGCGTGTTTGAGTGCTAGTAGTAAATGCCGAGTTATCAATATTATTTTCTTGATAGCGTGCCACTAATTCCCAAGCACCCCAGCCACCGCCGTCGGTATTAAAGACTTGTTTAGGTTTTACGCCTTTAAATGAAGCATCTTCTCCAGTGAGCAAGTAGGAACCAGCAATCTGCCAAGCATCGTTCTCTAATTTGTCAGAAATAGTACCATTAGTTACATCTTGCGATACGCGTGCATATTCTGTAATTACGCCAAATGGACCATAGTAGTAATAGGCTTGTGGCGAGATTCTATCTCGCGCGCCGTTAGCAAAAACTGTGCTGGCCGTATATGCAAAGAAGCTAGATTGCTGTCCTGCAGTTTTGTATCCAGGTAAACCACTGGCAGATGATGAACCCCTAAAGTTGCCATGGGTAGCAGCAAGACCAAAGCCCAATCCAGCAAGTACGCTATCACTACCCTTGAATGGTGTGGCGAATACACGTGCGGCATAATCTTTATCTACATTCGTATCTTGTACCGTTGTAATATCACCACCATCAACTACGCCGTTATAGATGCCTACTGAATAATTTAGTTTTCCGTCTAGTACGTCGCCATGAATCGCAGCGCCAAGGTCGCGGTTAGGCAAAATATTGTTACTAACGTAACTGCGCTCAATGAATTTAATGTCGGAGCCGTTTTGTAGTCTTTCTAGACCAATAAATGGTTTGAACTTACCAGCACGTACCTTAAATGAAGGCTGGAAACGTGCGTCTATGTAAGCATCTACAATACCGCTGGTACTGGTTGTGCTGGTGGTTTTAGCTTCACCAAACTCTGGCGTAAAGCGAAAGTCATACTTGCCAAAAACAGTACCTTCAATCGTTGGACGAATACGTCTAAAGTCAAAACCGCTGATGTTTTTACCGTCGCTACCTAAGCCATTTACATTGCTGTAATTGCGATTATCAATGTGTAAAAGTCCTTTTAATTTAATTGAATTGTTACCGTCAGCCGACTCAAATCCAAAACCATTTTCACTGGCTTTAACTACTGGCGTTGTTTTTTTAGAAGCTGCAGCTTCTTCGTTTGAAATTTCACCCTTACGTGCCAAAACTTTAACTTGTTGATCTAATTGTTGCACTAATGCGCGTAACTCTTCCAGCTCTGAACTGTCATTAGCATGTGCTGCTAGTGGTAGTGAAATAATGCCGCTGGCTAACATCACAGTGGCGAATTTTGTAAATTTAAATTGCATTTTTATCTCCGAATACAAGTAACCAGTTTTCTGGTAGGCCCGTAAATTTAATTTTAAGTATTTTTTTACTTTGCCCTTGCTGGTGCAGTCGACGAAATTTTTATGTTTTCTTGCGTAAGCCTAAGTTTTTCGCGTTTTTCAATTTGTGTCACACGGCCTTCGTGAAGTACTATTTCCACAGAGCCAAAACCAGAGCCAGACCTCAACGCTTCGACGGCACGCAAAATTTTCTGTGAAACATCACTATTATTTTTTGTATTGGTTTGGAGTTTCATGATTTAGCCCTTAATGTGTGCTCGCTAATGAGCGAATGCATGCACTATAAATTAGCTATATAACAATTAAAAAGAATTTGTTTTTATATAGTTATAACTAAATAGAATAAATTAGTCGATTTAAGCTGAACGGCTTATATTTCTGATGGGGAAGTGTTTTGATGATTTTCGCACTGGTTATATTTGCGGCTTGCAAATTAATGGCTTACAACTTGATAAGTTGCAATGTGGTGGCTAGTTAAGTAGGATGATTGTAGCTACCTAATCAACCTGATTACTCTAAACATGCTGCGCTAATGCCCAGCGTACATGCTCTTGTACTAATTCGTTTTCATGATTGATATGCTGGCTTAGCATATGAATAATCGCTACTGTAGTTGGTGCGTTGCCAAGACCGACGGCGATGTTTCTTAACCATTGTGCATAGCCAATTCGGTAAATGGCACTGCCGGCCATTTTTACTTTAAATTCATCTTCGCTCCAGCTAAAACAATCGACCAAGCTAATGTCATCTAAGCCGTGTTTAACATGAAAATCATTTTCTGTAGTGTTCTGAGAAAATTTGTTCCACGGGCAAAAAAGTTGGCAGTCGTCACAGCCGTACACGCGATTACCGATTAAAGGTCTGAATTCAAGAGGAATACTACCTTTAAGCTCTATCGTTAAATATGAAATACAACGCCTCGCATCAACCTCGTAAGGTGCGGTAATTGCCTTGGTCGGGCAAACATCAATGCAACTAGTACAAGTACCACAATGGTTGTTCGGCACTATTTCATCGGCTACAAGTGGTAAATTAGTGTAAATTTCACCAATAAAAAACCATGAGCCATGATTTTTATTGATGAGTAGGGTATGTTTGCCACGCCACCCTAAGCCAGCTTTTTCTGCTAACGCTACTTCTAACACTGGCGCGCTATCGGTAAAAACGCGGTAGCTAAAATCTGTTATAGCAAGTTTGGTGACTTCCGATTGTATTTTATCGCCAAGTTTTTGCAGTTTATTACGCATGACTTTGTGATAATCTCGCCCCAATGCATAGCGGGAAATAAAAGCCTTAGACTGATCCTGTAACACGCTTTCACTATGCAAAGAATCGGGCGGTAAGTAATCTAAGCGCACAGAAATTACACGCAAGGTATTTGGCACTAATTCAGCAGGTCGGGTGCGCTTCTCACCGTGTTTTGCCATATAATCCATTTCACCATGAAAACTTTTTCCCACCCATGCTTGATGCTTAACTTCTGCTGCCTGCAAGTCTGTATCGGTAATGCCAACCTGATTAAAGCCCAAGGCCAAGCCCCAACTTTTAATGTCGGCACTCAGTTGTTTGAAATCGTAAGAATTAATCATGGCTAACAATTTTACACGTGATTTGCCAGATGAAGCAGCAACGCTGAATTTTGCTAGTGTTTTGGCTAAAGTCATACAGCCAAATTTAACCATTTATTTGCATGGCGATTTAGGTGCAGGTAAAACTACATTGGTACGCGGTTTGTTGTATGCGCTTGGGCATGTGGGCAAGGTTAAAAGTCCAACTTATACGCTGGTTGAACCCTACCAAATTAAATCTAATGGTGGTTTTAGATTAGATCAGCCTGCATTAAACCTCTATCATTTTGACTTATATCGATTTAATGACGATGAAGAATGGGAGTTGGCTGGATTTAGAGATTACTTTAATGCAGAAAGTGTTTGCATCATCGAATGGCCAGAAAAAGCGCAAAATGTATTGCCAACGCCAGATCTCAATGTCACACTTTCTATTAGACAATTCGCCAAGTCTAGCGAACCAGGCCGCGCCATTCATATCTCCGCGCATTCAATACTAGGACAGCAATGCTTAAGCGCAATATCAACAGCACAGTGATAGTGTATGAGGCAATAAATAATGCCTTACATGCTTTAAATAGACAGTTTTTTATAAGCCTTCTTATAAGTCTGGTTGCTGGTCTTTTTTCAACTGCACAAGCGGGAAATAGCGTGGTGGCGGTCAGAGTTTGGCCGGCTCAAGATTACACTCGAATTACACTAGAATCTAGTTTGCCATTCGATTACAAAATGAAGTCACTGCAGAATCCAGATCGTATCGTATTGGATATTGAAAATATTGATCTCAATCAGAATGTCAAATCCTTGTCTGATAAAATCTTAGCCAGCGACCCTTACATTAAACAAATTCGCGTGGCTAAATATCAGTCTAGTGCTGTGCGTTTAGTATTTGATTTAAAGTCTGAAGTCAAACCTAACGCCTTTACTTTAGCGCCAACCGGTGATTATAAATATCGCTTAGTGTTGGATGTTTACCCGCTAAAAGACCCGCTCATGGCCATGGTTGCGGGGCGAGATGCCGTCGCTAACAGTAATGGTAATTTAGCTTTAAGTACTGAATCTAAAACACCAATAGTGGCAGATTCTTACGCATTAAAATCGATGCCAATGGATGATGCTGGGACAAATAAAGAGGTGAACAACACGAAGGCGATTGAGCTGGCTCAATCTGCGCCTGCTGTATCTGACAAAACCGATGCTAGCAATCCAGAGTTGTTCCAAGACAAGCTTCAGACTAAGTCTAAAAAAACTAGTCCGAACAATATTGAACCTAAAAATGCTGATTCTAAAAATGAACAGTCTAGTAGCGCATACAGCAATAAAGACGCTAGGCAAATTATCATTGCAATAGATGCTGGTCATGGCGGTGAAGATCCTGGTGCACGCGGTGCCAATGGTAGCAATGAAAAAGACATTACCTTAATGATTGCAAAAAGACTTAAAGACAAAATTGATAGCGAGCCAAATATGCGCGGGGTATTAACACGCGACAGCGATTATTTTATTCCGTTACATGGGCGTGTGATTAAGGCGCGAAAAATGCAAGCAGACTTGTTTGTGTCGATTCATGCCGATTCTTTTACTAATTCTGCAGCAAGAGGTTCATCGGTATTTGCTCTGTCTGAACGAGGTGCTACTAGTGCTAGCGCACGTTATTTAGCCAAAAAAGAAAATGAATCAGATTTAATTGGTGGTGTAAGTTTGGATGATAAGGATCCGGTATTGGCGAGAACATTACTTGATCTATCGCAAACTGCGACCATTACCGATAGCTTAAAGTTAGGCAAAGCGGTGCTTGCTCAAATAGCCAGTATTAACACCTTACACACTAAGCATGTTGAACAAGCGGCATTTGCAGTATTGAAGTCGCCTGATATTCCTTCAATTTTAGTTGAAACTGCTTTTATCAGTAACCCTGAAGAAGAGCGAAAATTGAACAACGAGGCTTATCAAGACCAACTAGTTGACTCTATTTTAACCGGCATTAAAAAGTACTTCGCTACTAACCCTGCGCTTGCAAAAACTAAGGTTGCGTTAGAGTGATTTAACGTTTCTAGCCGAGGCGAGCCTGTTATTTAAGGAGGTTCCTCTATGGAATTAACATTTCTTGGTGCGACTGGAACCGTTACTGGCTGAAAATATCTACTGACTTGCGCGCCCCCCAATGGCGGTTCAAAACGCATTTTAATAGATTGAGGGCTATTTCAAGGCTTAAATCAATTACGTCTTAAAAACTGAGAAAAATTACCCATAGATCCTGCAACAGTTGATCTCGTAGTATTAACGCACGCGCATATCGACCATACTGGCTATCTGCCACTTTTTGTTAAGAATGGCTTTTCTGGCAAGGTTTATTGCACAGAGGCCAGACGCGATTTATGTGAAATTCTTTTGCCTGATTCAGCGCACCTGCAAGAAGAAAACGCTAAGTATGCCAACAAACGTGGCTTTTCAAAACACAATCCCGCCTTACCCCTTTATACGCAAGAAGATGCATTAGATACACTTGCCTTACTGAACGCACTTAATTATGAGCAAGATGTAGATTTGGGTGATGGCTTGGCGCTAAGGTTTTCGCCTAATGGCCACATTTTAAGTTCGGCTTTTATACGTATACACAACAAAAAAACGTCTATTGTGATCTCTGGCGATATTGGCCGGCCGAGTGATATTTTGATGAAAGCACCAGTGCGCATTAAGCAGGCTGATTATTTGGTGCTTGAATCAACCTATGGTAACCGCTTGCATGAACGTGAAAATGCAAAAACTAAGTTGGCTGAAATTATCAACAAAACTGTCGCGCGCAAAGGCATAGTGCTTATTCCAGTATTTGCCGTGGGTAGGGCGCAAGAACTACTTTATTACATTTATTTGCTCAAATCTTCTGGCGCAACATCAAATGACATTCCAGTTTATTTAAACAGCCCAATGGCGGTCAATGCCACAGCCATCTTCAACCATCATCGTGGCGAGCATCACTTAACGCCTGAGCAATCTAGCGCACTTTGTCACACTGCACACATGGTGAATAGCATAGAAGAATCGAAGCGCTTAAATGACACCAGCGGTCCTATGATTATCCTTTCAGCCAGCGGCATGGCTTCAGGTGGGCGTGTTGTACACCATTTGAAAGCTTTTATTCCTAAACTTAATAACACTATTTTGTTTGTAGGTTTTCAGGCTGCCGGCACTAGAGGAGCCGCTTTGTTAGATGGCGTACAAAGCATCAAAATTCATGGCGAATATTTGCCAGTACAAGCGGATATAGCGTTGATTTCTAATTTATCTGCACATGCAGATTATTCAGAGATTCTTGATTAGCTCTCTGGTTTTGACGCTCCGCCGAAAAAGACTTTCATTACACACGGCGAGTCAGTGGCAGCAGATGCAATGCGGCTACATATTGAAGAAAAACTACATTGGTCGGTGTCTGTGCCAGAGAATCTTGAAACGGTGGTTTTGGATTAGCTGGGTTTGAATTAAGTGAGATAATTAGTTAACTTTTTTTAAAAAACTATGCTCAGAAAACTAGCGCCTTTTGGTCATTAAATAATCAATTTCCCTGGTGGTATCTCCATAGCCAGCTTGGATGAGCAGTGCGCTTTCTATATAACGGCTAACTTGTTGGCGAAAAGCTTTAACACCAGCGCCATCCAAAAAAATCTGCGGAAACTTAAAGCTAAGCCAAGCATACAAGCTTAAATTATGGCTTAGCAACTCCGCCGCCTCTAAGTGTTTTGGGTTGCTCGCCCTTAGCCAAGCTGGTGCCGCTGGTAAGCTACGCTGGAAGGAGTGTGCAACACTTTGTAAGCACATGAGGTAATAGTCTTTTTCATAGGCCACATTGAGTGAAATCGGCGCACAGACAAAAATAAATTTATCTTTTAATGACATGTCTGGCGCGTACTCATCAACCAATAGCGCCTGACTAATTTGATTGTTGAGTGGTGTTTGAGCAAATAACTCTGCCTTAAATCGGTTTCTTTGCTGACAATAAGTCAGTACTTCTGCAATTTTTTTAGTATGTAGTTGTGTTGCGATTTGGCCCAACTGATTAAAACTTATGTTTACCGGTAGCCTGCTTAAGTCTGATGTGTCATCTACGCTCAACATGTGCTCTATATGAATTAACTCGTCGTTTTCTAGCACACTCACATAGCCAGTCGCGTAAATGCCAAAACGCCCAGCGCGACCGGCAATTTGTCGAACTTCAGTTGCATTGAGTGGGCGGCTAGCCACACCGTCAAATTTATGAATATTAGAAAAAATTACGCGCCGTATGGGTAGGTTTAAACCCATGCCAATGGCGTCAGTGGCGACGAGAATGTCTGCCGCACCTGAGCAAAACCGCTCAGATTCGGTACGCCGAACTTCAGGTGATAGCGCCCCATAAATACTTGCCACGGTAAATCCCCATTGCCTAAAACGGGCAGAAAAAGTCAGTACATCTTTGCGACTAAAGGCGATAATGGCATCGCCTTTTTGTAGCTTGGGCTTAAGTTTCTGGCGACTATAATGCTTGCCGCAGATACTTTCATCCTCTAATTCTAAAGGTGTTTTTCTAGCCAAGTAACTAATTTCATGAGTTTCGTTCATTTGCTTAATCACCGCGAGGCATGGCGCCGTTACTGCATTTGAACCACAAACAAATACTAGCTTAGCTGGGACGCCAACCAACGCAGCTGTCCAAGCGCTACCTCGGTCTGGGTCTTGTAGCATTTGTATTTCATCAATAATAGCTACTTCTACAGGCTTGCTCTGGTTCATCATTTCAATGGTAGACGCTGTATGTTGCGCGCCTTCCATCAATATGCGCTCTTCACCAGTAATGAGGTTGCAAGGCACACCGGCGGCCACTAGGCAGTCGCGAATTTCCATGGCCAGCAAACGTAAAGGTGCCAGATAAACACCAGATTTAGCATTTTGTAAGGCAATTAAGGCGTTGTAAGTTTTACCTGAATTAGTTGGCCCTAGGTAAAAGTGATGATGCCGCTTGAGTAAGCGTGCTTGGGTGAAGCTTTCTAGGTAAGCGTTTTGCGAGAGTGATGTAGTGTTTGAATGCATACTTTTAAGAATTTAGCTTAAAACAGGTAAAATACCAATATATAAAATCTCTACACAAAACGTCTGTATAAAAACAGCTATATTAACTTACGCTTTTAATGCAAATACGAATATAAATATTATCTAAAGTAACAATCATCATGCGTATTCAACTTTTACCCGATCAACTGATTAGCCAAATTGCCGCAGGTGAGGTGGTAGAGCGTCCAGCTTCTGCCCTTAAAGAATTGTTAGAGAACAGCTTAGATGCTGGCAGTACCGATATTCAAGTGTCATTGGTACAAGGCGGTGTGAAGCAATTAAGGGTGGCTGATAACGGCAAGGGCATAACGCAAGATGATTTAGTGCTGGCACTAACGCGTCATGCTACCAGTAAAATTGCCAGTTTAGAAGATTTAGAATCTGTCGCAAGTTTAGGCTTTAGAGGTGAAGCGCTGGCCAGTATTGCTTCAGTTTCACGGACCTTAATCAATAGCCGTTTTGCTGACAGTAAACACGCTTGGCGCATCACTTCAGATGGCAGTGATATTTCAGCCATAGAGCCTGCTGCGCTGGATGCTGGCACAGTCATTGAAGTGAATGATTTATATTTCAACACGCCAGCACGGCGTAAATTTTTAAAAACTGAAGGTACTGAGTTTGGCCATTGCGAGGCGGCGTTTAATCGTGTTGCGCTATCACGACCCGATGTGGCATTTATACTGCAACACAATGGCCGAGCGCTTAGCCGTTATGCGGTGAGTGAGCCCGCAAAAAGATTTGGTGAAGTATTAGGCGCAGAATTTGCGGCTGAAACGATACAGCTAGAAGAATCTGCCGCGGGACTACGTTTGTGGGGTGTGGTGGCCAAACCGACTTTTAATCGGCACAAAAGTGATACGCAATATGTATACGTTAATGGCCGTTTTGTTCGAGATAAACTGATTTCACACGCCATACGTCAAGCCTATCAAGATGTGCTGCACCATGATAGACACCCAGCCTATGTGCTGTTTGTTGAGCTAGACCCGAGCTTAGTGGATGTGAACGTGCATCCAAGTAAAACTGAAGTCAGGTTTAGAGATGGTCAAGCGATACATCGCTTTATTTTTCATTCGTTGCACAAGGCGCTAGGCACGCCTACCGGCGTATCAAATGCTTCTACTGCCAATCAAGCGGCGTTTAATCCGTTTACTAATTCGGCTTCAAATTTGCCATTTTCTAATTCGCAGTCTGCAAATTACTCAGCTAGCCCTTATCCTCAATATCAATCGCAGATTAATTTAAATGCGAATGAACCGAATAATTTTTATCAAACTTTATTTGGCAATATCGGGCTCGCAAACTCGCAAAGTAATGCACAGGCAGTCGACCAGCAATTGGGTAACGAAGCGTCTGCTGGCGGTGCCAATTTTGCGAATAATAATGCAGATAATTTTTCGCATAACGACTTTCCTTTAGGGTTTGCCGTAGCACAAATTCATGGCGTTTATGTATTGGCGCAAAACTCGCTAGGTTTAGTCGTGATTGATATGCATGCCGCCCACGAGCGCATTATGTACGAGCGGCTTAAAAATGCACTGGACGGTAAAGATGGCTCAAAAATGGTCGCTATGCAGCCATTGTTAATCCCCGTTAGTTTTACGGCCGATAGATTAGATGTCGCTACATTGCAAGAAGCACTTGCCAGCAACGTTAACAGCTTAGAACAATTAGGTTTTGATATCGCTATATTGTCGCCCAGCACTTTAGCAGTGCGTGCGGTGCCTACCATGTTGCAAAATGCTGATGCAGTCGTGCTGGCAAAAGACGTATTGCGAGATTTGCGTGAATTTGGTGCTAGCCGCGCCCTAACTGAACGCAGAAACGAATTATTAGGCACCATGGCTTGCCACGCAGCAGTACGCGCCAATCGCCAATTAACGATTCCAGAAATGAACGCATTACTTCGCGATATGGAGGCTACTGAACGCTCAGGGATGTGTAATCACGGCCGGCCTACTTGGTTTCAAGTGTCCATGACTGACTTGGATAAGATGTTTATGCGAGGTAAGTAATCGCAGAAAAAGTAAAGCTATTAAACATAACGGTCAAGTTTTGCAAAACGGTTTAATTTACACATAGCAATATTCACAATTTAATCAAAATATTACAATACTCCCCACTTGATTTATCGTACGTAATATCGTACCATAAATTTAAATCACTCAGAGTTGACCATGCAAACTTTATCTGCTAGTACTGCACGCACTAATCTTTATCGACTTATTGACGAGGCCAGCAGCTCGCATCAACCGATTGTCATTACCGGTAAGCGCAATAATGCGGTGTTAGTATCACAAGAAGATTGGTCCGCCATTCAAGAGACTTTGTTTTTATTATCAGTGCCCAGTATGCGCGAGTCTATTCGCGAGGGCATGAATACACCCTCAGCTGAACTTTCTACTAGTTTAGATTGGTAATTGCATGTCGCAATATCAACTGCTTTATACAAAAGCAGCGCAAAAAGATGCAAAAAACCTAACTGCAGCATGCCTTAAAGATAAGGCTTTGTTGCTGTTAGCAATAGTTGCCGAAAATCCCTTTCAAAATCCGCTACCTTATGAGAAGTTAATCGGTGATTTACTCGGTGCGTATTCGCGTCGCATTAATATTCAACATCGCTTGGTTTATCAGGTTTTAGAGGCGGAAAAGATCGTAAAAGTGCTACGCTTATGGACGCATTATGAATAATAGTCTGATGAATACAGATAATAAGCCTTTACCCCCAGCCATTTTTCTCATGGGACCAACCGCCAGTGGCAAGACGGGTGCAGCCGTGTCGTTGATGACTAAGCTGCCTGTCGAAATAATCAGTGTAGATTCTGCATTAGTATTCAAAGACATGAATATAGGCACAGCCAAACCTGAGGCCGTAATTTTAGAAAAAGCGCCACATCATTTGATTGATATTATTGACCCAACCAGCGCCTATTCTGCGGCCAACTTCAGAAGTGACGCTTTGCAATTAATGGCAGATATTACCGCGCGTGGCAAAATTCCATTATTGGTGGGCGGTACCATGTTGTATTTTAAAGCCTTAGAAGAAGGTTTAAGTGGCTTGCCTGAGGCTGATCCTTTAATACGTGCAGCTTTAGACGCAGATGCCGCACAAATAGGCTGGCCAGCGATGCACAATAAGCTTGCTGGGATTGACCCACAGACGGCCGCAAGATTAGAGCCTAATGACACGCAACGTATTCAGCGGGCGTTAGAAGTTTATCAAATCAGCGGCGAAACCCTGTCGAATTTGTTTGCCAAGCAAACCAGTCAAGCGCTACCTTACCAATTACTAAAAATTTCACTCGTTCCTAGCGATAGAAAAGTGCTGCATGACCGAATCGCCTTACGGTTTGATCAAATGCTGGCTGCAGGCTTTGTAGATGAGGTAAGGGCATTGATAGCAAAATATCCATCACTAACAGCAGAATCTACCGCAATGCGCTGCGTCGGTTATCGGCAGGCTTTGGAGCATTTGTCCGGTGAATATGATGTGGCAGAATTACGTGACAGAGGTATATTTGCAACGCGTCAGTTAGCCAAACGCCAACTCACTTGGTTACGCGGCATGAATGATGTTATTGAGCTAGATTGTCTAAAATATGATTTAAATAAACTGATATTTAATTTAATAAATCAATTTGTTATAAGTGTTAATTAATAGATTAAATTAATAAAATAAGCGCAATAATTACCTACTTCGTCATTCCGATAAGTTTATGAATTTACTTTCGAAATGACGATAAATGCCAGTGCTAAAAGTTTTAAAGCTGCCGAATTCGCTTCGCCGCTTCCACACATTCATCCAAACTTGCCACCAAGGCCAAACGTACAAAGTTTAAGCCAGGATTAATGCCATGCGCCTCACGCGCCAAATAACTGCCGGGTAATACTGTCACATTAAAATCACGATACAGGGCTAAGGCGAACTCAGTATCTGTGATCCTACGGCCATTGCTTTGTTTTATTTTGGCCCACAAATAAAATGCAGCATTTGGCTTCTCAAAATGCAATACGTCAGTTAATAATGGTGTGACTATGTCAAACTTTTCTGCATACAGTCTGCGGTTTTCGATTACATGCGCTTCGTCATTCCAAGCCGTCATACTGGCAGCTTGTATCGCTGGGTTCATCGCGCAACCATGATAAGTGCGGTAAAGCGCAAATTTTTCGATAATTTTATCATCGCCAGCAACAAAGCCTGATCGCATGCCTGGCACATTTGAGCGTTTAGAAAGTGAGCTGAAAATCACTAGGTTTTTGTAATCTCGCCCTAGTTTATGTGCAGCTTGTAGCGCGCCAAGTGGTGGATTTGCTTCGTCAAAATAAATCTCTGTATAACATTCGTCAGCTGCAATCACAAAACCATATTTGTCTGATAATTCAAAAATAGTTTGCCACTGCGCTAGGCTCATTACCTTGCCAGACGGGTTGCCGGGGCTGCAAATATATGCCAGTTGCGTGCGTTTAAGCACTTCAACCGGCACGCTTTCAAAATCCATTGCATGGTCATTTTCAGGCAAGGTATTTAAGAAATAAGGCTCAGCACCGGCTAAAAAAGCCGCGCCTTCGTAAATTTGGTAAAAAGGGTTGGGCGAAATCACCACCGGGTTGGGCTTTGACTGATCAATTATTAGTTGTGCAAAGGCGAATAGCGCCTCGCGACTGCCTGTTACGGGCAATATTGCTGTTTCAGGATTGAGCTGTGGCACAGCGTAACGGCGAGAAATCCAGTTAGAAATGGCTTCGCGTAATGCCAATGAACCTATCGTGGTTGGATAACTAGCTAAACCAGCCAAATTATTCACCAGCGTGTCTTTAATTAACTGTGGAGTGGCGTGTTTAGGCTCACCAATTGATAAGTTAATGGCAGAATAGACTGGGTTAGGTGTTGTACCCTTAAATAAGTCGCGTAAACGCTGAAAAGGATAAGGTTGCAGTAAATTAAGATTTGAATTCATAGGCAATATTGTAAACTAGCCGCTCAAGTATGAGTAAGCTTAAGTTACAACAATTTTTCCTGCCTATAACAATATTAAAAGTTAAGTTGAAAAAAAATGAATGTCAATTACCCAAAACCTGAAGTCAATAGCGCATTTATTAATAGCGCCAGCCTGTTGTTAGCGGCGCTATGCTGGGGCGTTGTTTGGTATCCATACCGTATTATGGCGCAAGCTGGTTATGGGGCAGTGACTGCGAGCTTTTATAGTTATTTGACAGTGCTAATTTTGGTGGGTATGGTCTGTATCAGGCATTGGCGAGGCATTTTTAAATTGCCGTTGAGCATTTTTTGGCTAGCCTTGGCTGCGGGCTGGACTAACTTGGCTTATGTACTCGCAGTGATAGATGGCGAAGTGATGCGTGTGATGTTGCTATTTTACCTATCACCTTTATGGACACTGATACTGGCGCATTTTTGGCTTAAAGAAAACATAGATAAACGCGGTTTAACGACGATGATATTATCGCTGATGGGTGCGTTTATTATGCTGTATGACATCACAGGAAAAGCCAGCGCTTGGCCGTTACCTAGAAATACGGCTGAGTGGTTTGCTTTAACATCGGGTATCGGATTTGCCATCAGCAATGTGATTACTAGAAAATCTACCCACTTAACCATACGCAGTAAATCCTTTGCAGTATGGTCCGGCGTGTTGTTAATGTCGATTTTAGCCATGCCATTTGTGAAAGAAACGATTCCGGCACCAAGTTTTTTTACTTTAAATGATGGTTTGGTAATATTGATAATTGCCATGTCACTGATTGCTGCAACGTTTCTAACACAATACGGTATTACACAAATGCCAGCCAACCGTGCTTCCGTATTATTTTTGTTTGAGTTGGTGGTCGCTGCGGTTACGTCTTATTTTTTAGCGCATGAAACTATGGATATCAATGAGTGGATAGGCGGCAGTTTAATTGTGGCCGCCTCGATATTTGCGGCATTAAATCATGATGATTAGATTAAGCTAGCGTTACAATTCCCTTAAGCCGCAACATATATTTTTAAAGACAAATCATTGCGAAAATCGGCATTGACCAGCACATTTTCTTCCTCTTATTGAGAAAGATAAATTTGCCATATTGTTTGATAACTAGCCTCTAGTGCTTTAGCAAAATTGGCCGTATCAAAAAGTGCTGAAGTCATTTTTTCAGCTAATAATTTTTGTTTAATCTCTTGTAGTTTTGCAGTATTTTTTGATAGATAAAGCGCTTTATTTTCATAATCTTGCAGTGTATACGTGATAAGTTCAGTTAAGTCTGCTGCACTCAATAAACTACCTGCTACACGGGTGGCAAAAGTATCGCCAGCGCAGGTAATTACAGGCACGCCCATCCATAGCGCATCACTGCAAGTGGTGTGAGCGTTATAGGATAAGGTGTCTAAAAACAAGTCGGCATGTACGTGGCGGGCCAGATGGTCGGCAATAGCGATTCTGGGCGCAAACAGGAGTCTCTCTGCGCACACCCCTGATTTTTCTGCCTCAATGATTAAATTTTGTTTGGCCCATTGATTACAATCCAATAACCACAAAACACTATTGGGTGTGGCTTTTAGTAAGCGCATCCAAACGGCAAAAACCTCAGGTGTGATTTTGAAGGTCTGGTTAAAGCAGCAAAACACAAAGCTATCCAAAGCTAACTGACAAGATTCACGGCTAGGCGTTTCCCCCACTGGCCGGTTGCGGTCATTAGGCTGATAGCAATCAGGTAATAGAAATAGTTTTTCGGCGTAATCAGGCGCAGCTTCTGCTGGAGTGATAAACGCATCACTCAGCAGGTAATCAAACAACGCTTGCTTGACATTTTGTTGTCCACCGGCTGTTGATATTTCGCCCATAGTGCCAGCAAAACCTAACCAATTGATATTGATAGGCGCTGGACGCAAGACGGCAATGCCACTGCGACTGGTTTGAGTAAAGCCGGTTAAATCGACCAATATATCAATATTGCTCGCATGTATTTTTATTGCTGCATCAATTTCAGAGAGCGTGCGAATGTCGTGAAATTCATTAAAAGCTTTCTCTAACCTTGCTCTCGCACTAGATTGATCGTTAACACCATACGAAAAAGCTATAATTTCAAATTGGCTGCGGTCATGCAGTTCAATTAATTCGCTGATTAAAAATGCCAAGGGATGTAGTCTAAAATCAGCAGATAAGTAGCCAATTCTAATTTTTTTGCTTTTACTTTGTGAGGTGGTTGGTGAGCTAGCGGCTAAAGAATATTTAAAATTAAGCGTCTTGCCGTATTCAATCAACGTGGCATAACGATTAGTCAGCCAATTATTAGCGCAGGTTTTTTGTTCAGCAGCGGTAGTGGAGAGCATCGCCAAAAATGCAAAAGGGGAGATTTGTGCTTGTGGTACGGTATTCACCCAACGACGAATTTCGGCAATATCTGCCTGTAAGCCTTGCCAATCGCAAATATGCTGTTTTTGATGGACTAAATGCACTTTAGCGTGATAAAGCTTAGGGTTTAAATCTAAGGCTTTTTGATAGCTAGCAATAGCTAAATCTAGCTGACCTAATTCGCGCTGCACATTGCCTAAGTTATTATAAATATCCGCATCATTCGGGCTTAGTCTAATCGCTTTTTGATAATGCAAAAGGGCTTCTTTAGTCTTGCCAAGTTCGCGTTGTGCATTGCCTAAGTTATACAAATAAGCGGCATTTTCGGGTTGGTTTTCTAGGGCCTCTTCGAAACAGGCCTCTGCCATTATAAAGCGACCTTGTGCATGAGATTCATTGCCAAGCTCTTGTAAGGCGTAGCATAAAGCCTCGCGTACATTTAAGTTGGTTTTAAATATACGTACTAGTCGCCTGAAATAACCAGCAGCTTCTTCATAACGTTTCAGTTCAACACATAAGTTGCCACAATTTATTTGCGCAACGGTATCTTTAGGGTTATGCAATAGTGCTTGTCTATAGTGTTTAAGTGCGTTTTCGTTAGTTATTTGCATGGTGTGATTTTAATTGAAAACAAAGCTTGTTGATAAGTTAAAAATTAAAAGACCACTGGATTAAATAGTTATTTTTGCTAGACGTTTAAAGCCAAGTTTCCGTAGGGCGAAACGGTTAGGGTTCATTAACGCAGCCAATTCAATATTCATGGTGATGGGTTCGTGGCATATCATTTGAGCCAGTAATTCTGCGCAAAACGGTGCGCTGGTGAAGCCGCGGCTACCATGTGCAATATTCATGTAAAGGCCGTTAATCCATGGTAATGATTCAGCTTTGGCATTAAGCCAGGGAGGGCTGGCCTTTAGCTTATTATTATCAAGTAATGCGCCCACCAATGGAAAGTAGTCAAATGATGTGCATCTGAATGAAACTCGACCGGATTTGATATTGTTTTTTAGGTTTTCGTGTAGCGCTAATGAAAAACTTTTTAGCTTAAATAGATTGGCTTGGTGATCTTCTTCATCTAATGCAGAGTCTAAATTATCCACCGAAAAGGTCGCGCCTAAACAATGCTGATTATTAGTCGCGGGGCTTAAATAGCCATCGCTACAGATAATCGTTTTGAGTTGATTGCTTTTATTGGTAGCTTCAACAACGCTGATTTGCCCACGCACCGATTGCGTTTTTAAGTGTAGATTAATGCCTAAATTTTGCGCTTCATTAGCATTGGCAATGATGACAATGTCGGCTTTAGCAATCAATTTTTCAGCCGAAAATATTTCAAATAAATCATTACTTTTCAATAAACTATCAGCTTTAATTAAAGTTTTAATTGAGATATTTTCATGAGTAGTTAATTGTTTGCATATTTGTTGCGGATTCACCCAGGCGGCACTTTTAAAGTAAAGCGCGTCATGCATTAGGTCTATGCCTGCAATCTGGCTGGCTTCGTCTGAGTTAATATATTGCACAATATCTTCAGCATAATTCTTTGCCGCAACTTTTTGAATGCGCGCTAGCTCCCTAGGGTTAAAACCAAGCTGTAACATACCGCAAACATTGATGTCTGCAGGCTCTAAATTGAGTGATTTAAAAAAAGCTAGGCTATACAAATAGCTATCAAGTGCAAATTGGCTGGCTGCATCATCACCATTTATGCGTGGATACAGCATGGCTTGTGGATTGCCTGAAGCTTCGCTGGCAATTTCGGCATGGCGTTCTAGTAATGTGACCTGAACACCACGTTTAGCCAACGCATAAGCCGTGCTACAACCAGCAATGCCGGCACCAATGATGACTGCGGTTTTAGGTGTCATAAGTCACTAGATCCGGAATTTCATCGGGATGATGGGCAAGTTTAGTATTTCTAGCATTATTTTTGAGTTATGTGATTATTGTTTAAAAAATATCCCAATAACATTTCACGTTTATTGCCAAAGCCGATCTTTTTATTGACGGCAAAGCCTGCGGCGATCAAACCTCTGCGGACTACTCCGGCACTGGTGAATGTGGCAAAAGTTGTGTTTTCATTAGATAACTTAGCCATTTGTTCAAATAACTCGGATTGCCACATTTCAGGATTTTTAGCGGGTGAAAAGCCATCTAAAAACCATGCATCTACTGCGGTACTGCCTGAATTTTTTATGCTAAATTTTTCTAATTTAATTTTTTTTAAACAGTCAGTTGCATCACCAATTAAAAGCGTTAGCTGAATACGTTTATCAAAAAGTATGACGGATTGTCTTTGATTAAAATCCTGAATCTTATTTAATAGCAGTTCTTTATTTAACGTCAATTCTCTATCTAACAATTCTGTTAGTAAAAGATTTTCATATGCAACCAGAAATGGCTTACTAAATTCTTGTAGTTCTGGCCATAACTGCAAGACGCATGTAAGGTCAGCAATATTGACAGGATATTTTTCTAGACTGATAAAGTGTAAAACAGCCTCTTGAGGCGCCGTTTCTAGCCAAAGTTTTGCTGCGCATAAAAAATTTAAGCCAGTACCAAAGCCAGTTTCAGCGATGGTAAATGTATTTGCTTTTAAATTTCCCCAGCGTGCGCTTAATTGGTTGCCTTGTAAAAATACATATTCCGTTTCAAGTAGGCCATTGTCGCTAGAAAAATACACATCTTGAAAGGCGCTGGCGTAGGGTTGGCCTTGATTCCATTCTACGCGGCTCCATTCAACTTGGCTTGTAGAGCTGGTTTTATTGGTAATCAGCATCCACAGCGATCTTGAAAACAATTTTATGTATATTTTGCGTGCCAACTAAGGGCGCATGTGCATCTTCTGGAAAAAAGATGCAATAGGCATTTGCCGGTGTAGTAACCCAAGCGTCTGGTGCATCATAAAAAAACTGAATGTCTGTACTGGTGTTGTAATCGTCAACCGCTAACTGGCAATCTACCAGTGGTTTCCAGCCCATAGTATCCACGCCAGATAACACCAGTTGAATATCAATATATTTTCGATGACATTCCAACTTTGCATCTGACTTTAAACGGCCCGGCACGCGTTCTACAATTGCGAATAAATCTTGACCTAAAATTGCATGCTGGCCATTCGCTAATGCTAATAAGTCTGTTTTATTAATGTATTCAAATACCGTTGCAAACCTTGGATGCAGGACTGAATAGCGCTCCATGTTTGCAATCGTATCTAATATCATGGCAGATCATTTCCACACTTTGCGATAAGCGGCCAATAGTTGTTGGTGCATTTTACTGCCTTCCATATTGGTGCCTAAATGACATAGGCCAAAATACTGATCAGTTTGATCGATTAGGCGCTGCGCTTGCTGCAAGGTTGCAGCGCCGTACATTAATGCTAGATTAGCCGTATAAAGCGCCGTATTTGACTGCTCTAACTCTTCATTTATTTGCACTAAATTAGCAACGCAACGATAAACTTTAGCGCGTTCAGCGTTTAGCTCGTTAAATTGAGCAATCCAAGCGCAGCCATCTAAAATTTCATCGGCGCTACCACAAGCCAATGCCGCCAGCGTTTTAAGTTCTCCTACACGTAAATCTACCCAGGTGGTATTGGCGTCTGCGCATAAACCGATTAGCGTTGTTACTGGAAGTTCGTCAGCCAACTCAAGGTCTAGCAACGTTTCTAATAATTCGGCAGACTCTTCCTGTTTAAGGGTTGGCAGTTGGATTGCAAAAGGGCGCACCAAATTACCCACGGTGTTGTTTTCCCACTGTAATTCTTCTACTGGGTAAATTTCAGACATGCCGGGTACAAAAATGCGGCAGGCATATACACCTAAATGAGTAAAGTCGGCGATATACATATCGTGACCGCTGCCGTGTATGGTGTTCACGCACCAGTCGTAATCTTCTTTCGTGGAAGTGCCAAAGTTCCAGTCTACAAAGTCATAATCTGGCGTGCTACGTAAAAAGTCCCAGCTAATCACGCCGCTAGAATCCACAAAATGAATCTCTAAGTTTTGTGAATCGGCGATTTCTTCCATGTCAAAGCCTGGCGCCACAAAGTTTTTCAGGTTATCAATCGCACGGCCTTGCAATAATTCTGTTAAAGCGCGCTCTAGTGCCACTTCAAAACGTGGATGCGCACCAAAGCTAGCAAAGCAACCTTGGTCTTCTGGGTGTAATAAGGTGACGCTCATCACTGGATATTGGCCGCCTAATGAAGCGTCTTTGACTAAAATTCCGTAACCGGCATCGCGTAAACCTTTAATGCCTGCGGCGATGCGCGGGAAGCGATTGATCACAGCTTCTGGCACGTCAGGCAGACAAATACCTTCGCGAATAATTTTAAATTTGATGTCGCGCTCAAAAATCTCTGCCAAGGCCTGCGTGCGTGCTTCCATCATGGTGTTGCCGGCAGACATACCGTTGCTGACATATAAATTACCAATAAGATTCACTGGAAATAATACGGTTTTGTCATCGCGTAAACGCGTGTAAGGAATGGCGCAAATGCCACGTTCAGCATTGCCTGAGTTTAAATCCACCAGTTGACTGGCGATTGCGCCGCCTTCTGGGTTGTAGAATTTTTGCAATTCAGGCGTAAGCAGTTCTTTTGGCCATTTATCACCCTTTAGCTTGAACCATTGCTCATTTGGGTAATGCACAAATGCATCATTTGCAATAGTTTCACCCAAGTAAAAATGCGTCCAAAAATAATTGGTGCTTAAGCGTTCAAAATATTCACCCAGTGCGCTAGCGCGAGCGGCTAATTGTGATGCGCCTTTGCCGTTGGTAAACAAGCGCGTGCAATCCTTATCAATTACATGCACAGACCAAATACCTTCAATTTCATTCAGCCAAGACTTTTCTTCTACATGAATACCAAGGGCCTCTAGCTTGCCTTGCAGCGTAGCGATAGAGGATTCTAACGAAGCATCTTTGCTCGGTATAAATGTATCGATTAGCCCAGTTTTAGGGGAAATGAAAGTTTCTGTGCTGCTAGTTTTGGGTTGCATGTGAGTTTTATGGGAAAGTATTAATAGGAAAAGATGACAGAATATCATGCACTTAAGAGGATACAAAAAAAGACGCTAGCACATGTCATATTGTAGGACATGTAATAGTAGTGAAATACCCCACTGTATACTATTGTAATTTGATTATAATCTGGGTAACAAAAATTGATTTTTGGCATACTTAATTTAACTATTTCAGTTAAATAGTTAAATTAAGTATCTTTGTAAAGTCACAACCTACAATAAACATAATCTCGTTTTCAGCTAGTTTATTAAGTTAGGCTATGGTTTAATTGTAGGCTATGAAAAGCGTTAATAAATATCTGGTTAATGGAAGTTTTGATCAAGTCATATCGCCAATGGACCGCGGTTTTGCTTATGGAGATGGCATTTTTCGTACCATGCGTATGAGTAATAGCCTGCCTGATTGTTGGCCTCAGCATTACCAAAAATTAGTCGCTGATTGCGCTGCTATTGGTATAGTTTGCCCAAGCGCTGAATTATTGATGAGTGATCTGCAGCAATTATTTGCCATTGATGAAATTGCAGTAGCGAAAATAGTTATTACGCGCGGCGAAGGCGCACGTGGATACGCGCCACCAGCTATTACAACCCCGATGCGCGTTGTGATTAAATCCGCCATGCCGCAATATAAATCGAATCAACTCGTGAACGGTGTAAATTTGCACTTATGTGATCTCAAAATTGCGCATCAGCCAAAGTTGGCTGGCATTAAGCACCTTAATCGACTAGAAAATGTAATGGCGCGTATGGAGTGGCATGATGAGACTATTTTTGACGGCTTATTGCTGGATCAGCAAGGCAGCGTTATTGAATGTACGATGAGTAATGTATTTGCGCGTGTTGGAAATACGCTAATGACACCTGATCTTAGTTTGTGTGGGGTTTCTGGTATTACACGCCAGCGCATTATTGGCTTAGCTACAGTGCTTAAACTTAATGTTGTTATTTCTAATATTAGCTTAGATGAACTCCTAAAAGCTGATGAAGTAGTGATATGTAATAGTTTATTTGGTGCTTTTCAAGTGAGTAAAATTGGCAATACAATAATGCCCAAACAAGGTTTAGCTAAAACAATCAGAAATGCACTTGCATTGTGATTGAAGTAAAAGCTGATGATTAAAAAAATAAAAAAATGGCTGCTATTAAGCTTATTGACCTCCGCATTGCTGGCAGTTTGGCTGGCTTATTATGCAATAACACCATTGAAACTTAGGCCAAATAGTCAGGAAATTGATATTCAGCCTAAGAGTGGTCTCAGAAGTATTGCCAATCAATTGGTTAAGCAGGGCGTTATAAAAGAACCTTGGCGGTTTATTTTACTGGCTAAACTGTTTAAAAAAGAATCATTTTTGCAAGCCGGAAGCTATACGCTCAATAAAAATATTTCGCCTTACCAGCTATTATTGTCACTTAATCACGGCAAAACAACGCAAGGCGCCGTCACTTTTATTGAGGGCCATACCTTTGCACAAATGCGAGAAAAATTAGCCAATAATGATGCGGTAAAACAAACGATTACAGGATTATCTGAATCTGAAATATTAAAGCTTATGGGCTCGCAATACCAAGTGGCCGAAGGCTTATTTTTCCCTGATACGTTCTATTTTGATCGCAATAGTGCAGACACTGTAATGATGAAACGCAGTTATGATGCGATGCAAAATAAATTAGCCAAAGCTTGGCTAACGCGTGACGCTAATCTACCTTACAAGAACAGTTACGAGGCGCTTATTATGGCCTCTATTGTTGAAAAAGAGACCGGAAAACCTAGTGAACGGGCAATGATTGCGGGTGTGTTTATTAACCGATTGCGCCTAGGGATGCGTTTGCAAACTGACCCAACAGTGATTTATGGTATGGGGTTACAATACAAAGGCAATATTCGAAAAAAAGACTTACTTTACGATACACCATACAATACTTACACTAGAAATGGTTTGCCGCCTAGCCCAATTGCGATGCCTAGTGCCGCCGCGATTGATGCGGCGCTACACCCAAATACCACTAAAGCACTTTACTTTGTAGGTAAGGGCGATAGTAGTCATGCTTTTTCTAATAACTTAGAAGCGCATAATCGTGCCGTTGTTAAGTATCAACTGAAAAAGCAATATTGAATAATAAACCAAAGATTAGAGCAATGACAACAGCTAAATTTATCACTTTAGAAGGCATGGATGGCGCAGGTAAAAGCACGCATATCCCAACCATCATTGCGGCTTTACAGGCGCGCGGCCATGAAGTTGTCTCAACGCGCGAGCCCGGAGGAACAGCCTTAGGTGAGCGGTTGCGAGAGCTTTTGCTACATGAAAATATGCATGCTGAAACTGAAACGTTACTGATGTTTGCCGCTAGACGAGAACATATCGCAACGGTAATATCACCTGCGCTAGCTAGAGGTGCTTACGTGTTGTCAGATCGATTTACCGATGCTACTTTTGCTTACCAAAGTGGCGCAAAAGGCGTATCTGTATCTAAAGTTGAATCTTTGGAACAGTGGGTACAAGGCGATTTGCAGCCAGATCTGACACTATTGTTTGATGTACCAGTAGAGATTAGTATGCAACGCCTTGCGGCCGCGCGATCTCCAGATAAATTTGAGCGTGAAGATGCTGCTTTTTTCACACGGATTCGTCAGGCCTATTTACAGCGTGCCCAGCAAAACCCAGTCAGGTTTCGAATTATAGATGGCAGCAAATCACTCGATAAAGTTAAGAATACAGTTGAAGAAATTATTTCAAAACTATGATTAATATAATAAATTTTAATTTTGTTTAAATGATAATATCCGCTAATATCTACCCGTGGCAACTTAATGTTTGGCAGCATCTAAACCAAGATAGCCAAAAAATGCCGCATGCACTCTTATTAAACGGTCGTGCGGGGACAGGAAAATATGACTTCGCACTCTATTTTAGTCAATCACTGTTGTGCGCCGATAAAACGTGTGCTGATAAAAATCAGCAAGGTAAAGCTTGTGGTCAGTGCTCAAGCTGTAATTGGTTTAAAGACAATAGTCACCCAGATTTTCGAATATTAAGTCCAGAGCAAGATACCGATTCTGAAGAGGAAACTACAGTAACCAAAAAAACCAAAAAGAAAACACAAATATCGGTGGCTCAAATCCGAGCCTTAAGCGGATTTTTAAGCATGTCTAGCCACAGAAGTGGTGGTCTGCGCGTAGTGCTTATTTATCCGGCGGAGGCGCTAAATCCAATTGCAGCTAATGCACTTTTGAAAATGTTAGAAGAGCCAGCCGAAGGCGTTATTTTTGTTTTAGTCGCGCACCAATTACAACGCTTATTGCCTACCATTATTAGTCGTTGTCAAAAAATTAGCATGCTTATGCCCGATGAAAACCAAGCACTGGCATGGTTAGTCGAGCATGGTGTAAAAAATGCAGCTCAGCAATTAGCTTATTTAGAAGGCTCGCCAATTAAGGTATTTAATGAGCAATTGCAATTTGGCCAGCTCACTGAAATATGGCGGATGTTGGCTTTAGGCCGCAAGCTAGAACCCAGTATCGCAGCGTCTTGTTTAATTGCAAATTCGGTTGAAACTGGCGTAATTGCGATACAGAAATGGATTTATGATATTGTTGCAATGAAATTTGGCAGGCAAGTACGCTACCATATGCAGCAGACTAACGCTTTGCAAGTACTGGCTGATAAAGTAAACTTAAGCCGTTTGTTTGACTTGCAAAGAAAAGCAGACGAGTTGCGTAAACTGGCCGCGCATCCATTAAACCATGACTTACAAATGGAAAGCTTACTGGTTGATTATACGAAGATTTTTCACGCATAATTTTGATAATTCTGATAATTCTGATAATTCTGATAATTTTAATGATGTTGATGCATGAGATTCATTTATAACTAATTAAAGTTATTGATAAACAGCTTTAGCGACGCATTGAAAGCTTGTTAGCATCCACATCCCTTGTAATTTTTGTTCACTTATTTAAGACCCATTATGCTCGTTGATTCTCACTGCCACCTTAATTTCCCTGAACTTTTAGAAAATTTACCGGCTATTAAGCAGTCTATGCAAGACAACGAAGTAGGGCATGCGCTTTGTATTTCGGTGACGCTGCCAGACTTTCCGCAAGTTTTGGCGCTGGCTGAAAATAACAATAATTTTTATGCCTCAGTCGGCGTGCATCCAGATTATGAAAATATTGAAGAACCTACAGTAGACGGCTTATTGGCGCTAGCTAATCATCCTAAAGTGGTTGCCATTGGTGAAACTGGCCTCGATTACTTCAGGCTCACTGGCGATTTAGAATGGCAACGCACTCGCTTTCGTACCCATATTCGTGCCGCTACTGCTTGTGGAAAACCGTTAGTGATTCATACCCGCAGCGCCGCAGAAGATACGCTACGTATTATGCGTGAGGAAAATGCTCAACAAGTGGGTGGCGTTATGCATTGTTTTACCGAAAATCTAGATGTGGCCATGCAGGCGATTGCGCTTGGGTTTTATATTTCATTTTCTGGCATTGTAACCTTTAAGAATGCACAATCAATTAAAGATGTTGCAAAACAAGTGCCGTTGAACAGAATGCTAGTTGAAACAGATTCACCGTATTTAGCACCTATTCCATACCGTGGTAAAACTAATCAGCCGAGTTATGTCAAATATGTTGCTGAGGAAATTGCACAACTACGCGGTATTTCTTTTGAAGAAATCTCTGCGGCGACTACCGAAAATTTCTTCCGATTATTTAAACATGCGCGAGCATAAGCATTCATTACTTTTCGACATACGCTAATATAAAACAAGGCACTACATGCAACTAACAATGTTAGGCGTAGGTTCAAGCGCAGGAACGCCGATGCTAGGTTGCAATTGTACGACCTGTGCTTCTAGCGACCCGCGTAATAACCGAACGCGCTGTTCTAGCTTAATCACGCTTGATAACGGAAAAATTATATTAATTGATACTGGCCCAGATCTACGTAATCAATCATTAAGAGAAGGACTCACGCGCATAGATGCTGTGCTTTACACGCATACGCACGCGGATCATTTGCATGGAATCGATGATTTACGGGGCTTTTGTCAACTTCAGCGCAGCCAAATCCCCTTGTTTGGTAGTGCCGAAGCCATGGCGCATATTAAGGAGAAGTTTGGCTATACCTTACGTGAAGCAAGCAACTTTTGGGATTTACCAGTCCTAAAAATTAATCCAGTGAGCGGCCCGTTTGAGATTTTTGATCAGACAATTACGCCTATTCCGCTACAGCATGGTAATAGTGAAATTTATGGTTATCGTATAGGTGATATTGCCTATTTGACCGATGTATCTGCTATTCCAGACAGTTCACTTGCACTATTAAAAGACCTAAAGTTACTTCTTTTAGATTGCTTACGCTATACAACGCACTATACGCACATAAATTTGGAACAAAGTTTGCAGTATGCGAGTCAAATTGCTGCTGAAAAAACTTATTTAATTCATATGACGCATGAACTTGAGTACATTGAATTAACTACGAAGTTACCTGATGGTGTTTATGTTGGTTATGACGGCTTGAAAATAACGGTTGATTAAGCTTGTAGTTACTATTAATTTGCTGGATTAACAGATTAAGCTTATTGATTAATTGCTGGTGTTTCCTATTTAAGACAAAAATACCATCAAGTACGTTTATTCGAAATTTTACGCATAGGCTTATTTTGAGGAAAATGAGATAATGCAACAGTCAGTTAAAGATACTAATATAATGCAATTTAATATAAATTTGAACATGAAGAATCCTATGAAGAAATCTATACAAAGAATTAGCTTAGCTTTAGCGGCTTCCTTGCTTTTAACCGTTGCTTTTACTGAAGCTAATGCAGCGTCTTTAAATAAAAAATCTTATACAGAAGATCAATTTTTATCAGCCTTCAGCGGTAAATCAAAAAAAATAATTACCGATAAATTAGGTGCGCCAGTCAAAAAAGAATTGTCTGTGAAACCTGAAGGTGCTTCTGGTTATTTAGGTAAGGTTGGCGCTGATGAAAAGAACTCAAAAAGAGTCACTGTTGAAATGTGGTATTACAAAAACATTGTCAACTATGATCCTAAACATACCTACAAAGAAACAGAGATTACTTTTGTTAATGATAGAGCGATGAATATAGCGTTTTTTAATAACAGATAAATACTTGTTAAGATTAACTGCAGTTTAAATAATAAAGTCGAGTTACTCTCGGCTTTATTATTTTTTATTTACTTCGTATAATTTATATTATGTAAAATTGTTATTCAATAATTATTTACAGTAAGTCAGTCTTTTATGACTTTCAAGCCCCTATCCAAAAACCATTCGATTACCGCATCGTTATAAAGAAGCTAACCATCCAAATCACATCATTAAACAAAATAAATGCTAATTAAAAATAATTATACATTATTTGAATCTATATCAATTTCCCATCGTATATGTATATGAAACCTAAATCTGTTTCATTAAAATTGATTAAATATTCTGGAGAGTACCTATGCGACAGCATAAAAATAAATTTACAGCTTCTGCAATTGTTGCCACCTTCTTAAGCTTAGGCGCAAATGTAGCCTTTGCTGAAATGTCATATAGCAACAAGTTATTATTAACTGGCGGAGTGTCACAGGTTGAAGGCGCGGCTGGTGGCGGCTTAACCCCTTGGGCGGTTATTGGTGGTTATGGTACTAATAACGAAATTGGCGGTAATGTGCATTATGCCTATGCAAAAACCAACGATTTCAAACTTGATTCTTATGGTGTAACTATAGGAATTTACAACCGTGTTGAGTTATCAGTGGCTCAGCAAAAATTTGATGTGAGTGATTTAAGAAATAAAGTAAGTACTGGTCTAGGTGCTGATGCAATTGGTCGTAATAAGATTGAACAAACTATTATCGGTGCAAAAGTACGCGTACTTGGCGAAGCTGTATTAGATGCTGATACTTGGATGCCTCAGGTAGCCGTTGGCCTACAATATAAAAAAAATCATGACGGTGACTTTGTTACCGGCGGTGTAATTGGCGCTAAAAAAGATCATGGCACAGACTTTTATGTTGCAGCTACTAAGTTGCTATTAGATAAAAACATTTTGTTAAACGGCACTTTACGTTTAACAAAAGCCAATCAGTTCGGTCTTTTAGGTTTCGGTGGCGCTAAAAATGATAACTACAGACCCGAGTTAGAGCTATCAGCGGCTTATTTATTGTCAAAAAATATCGCTATAGGTGCTGAGTATCGTATGAAACCTAACAATCTTGAAAATACTGTTGGAGGTGCTGTAAATCTTAAAGAAGACGATGCCTTTGATATTTTTGTAGCCTATGCCCCAACTAAAAATATATCCCTCACAGCTGCTTACGTTAACCTAGGCAATATTGCCACAGTTAAAGCCGTTGGCGCCGATTACGGTAGACAAGATTCTATCTATTTATCAGCCCAGGTTGGTTTCTAAATAACCAACAAAAATAAGCAAGCTATCACATTTACAAGGAATACAAGATGATTAACAAAATAAGCACTTTATTAACAGTTTTAATGGTTGGCGCACTTTTCTCGCTAGCGATACCAGCATCCGCTGAGATGGAAATGAAAAATAGCGCTAACTTAGGTAATACACCTATGGAAGGTGCTGAAACTTTTGAGAAATTTGGAGGTAAAGTTGGTTTAGTCAAAATAATGGATGATTTTATGGTTGGACTTGTGGCGGATGCTCGTACAAAGCCATTTTTTGACAACAATAAACAAACCTATATTAAAGCTATGTTGGTTGAACAAATGTGTGAGTTAATGAACGGTGGTTGTCATTACGCTGGCCGTGATATGGCTAGTTCGCATGCAAATATGAAGGTTAATCGTGAGGCATTTAATGCCTTAGTTGAACAGTTTCAATTTGCAATGGATAAAAATAACATTCCTTTTACGGCGCAAAACAAGCTATTAGCAAAATTAGCGCCTATGTATAGAGCAATTGAAACTACCGATGGTATTGCTATGGCACCAACGAAATTAAATGGACAGTAATAAGTAAACAATAGAAAATAATGATAATTTTTCCACAAGATGTTTAAAAAATCTTGTGGAAAACTAAAGAATAAGTGATATTTATCGATGTATTTATTCAAGGGTTACTCTCCATTTAATTTAAAGTGAATCGGGTTGAAAATGGCAATGAATCAAATGAACACCCCCGCAGAGTTGCTGGAAATGCTTTCCCGCACCGGGCAAGGTGACCGCTTAGCTTTTGAAAGACTTTATCAAGCAACTTCATCTAAATTATTTGGACTTGCTTTACGAATTTTGGCAAGTCGTGACTTAGCTGAAGAAGCACTTCAAGATGCTTTTGTAAAGATTTGGCATAACGCGGATACTTATCAGGCAGATAAAGCTGCAGTGATGACGTGGATGACGGTCATCGTCAGAAATAGATGTCTAGATTTATTGCGCGCTTCACCGCAAGAGCAACGACTAAATGACGAGGAAAGTTTTGATGACTGGGCTTCGGATGATTTAGGACCCATGGAGCAAGCCGCATCTCGCAGTGATACCAGAGCTTTGATTCAATGTATGAAGCAACTAGCGCCATTACAAAGACAAGCTTTTGCTTTAAATTACTTTCATGGTTTAGCGCATGATCAACTAGCCATGCAATTAGCGCAACCATTAGGCACCATTAAAACATGGTTGAGACGTGGTTTAGATACTCTTAAAAATTGTATGGGTGGTGTGAAATGAGATATGACAACCCAAATTTACGTGATTCTTTAGCCTCGGAATATGTGCTTGGTAACTTAAGCCCATTATCGCGGAAACGTTTTGAAGCTTTAGCTGCCAAGCGCCCTGACTGGAATCTAGCCGTTAATTGGTGGAGTTATCGATTACACCTTTTGGCCGATACAGTGCCAGCTATAACGCCGTCTAAAAAAGTATGGAACAAAATTGTGACGCATTTATACGGCAAGCAAAACACTAGCTCTTTATGGTGGAATAGCTTTGACTGGTGGCGCGGATTAGCGCTAGGCTCAGCAAGTCTTACCGCGATATTAGTGGTTGTTATGATTACTCGGCAGCCAGAAATCGTTGAAATACCGGTTAGAGTTGCAGTACAAGTGCCAGTTGAAGTGCAGGTTCCCGCTACCGTAGCCCTACTCGCTGATGAAAATGAAAAGCCAGGCTGGATATTAGCTTTAGCTAAAAATAAAGCGGGTGAAAATGAGGTGAGAGTCACGTCATTAACAAGCTTAAAACAAGTTTCAGATAAATCATTTGAACTTTGGATACTTCCACCAGACAGATCAGCACCTGTTTCGGTTGGACTTTTACCGCAAAAAGGCAATAGCCATGTATTTGTCAGCGAAAAAACAGCGGCTTTATTGTTGAAAAGCGGCTTAGCTGTCAGTGTTGAACCGCTAGGTGGTTCTCCAACAGGAAAGCCTACCGGCGCCGTGTTGTACCAAGGTAAGTTAAAACAAATATAATTAAGTAAAAAGGTTAGTCATGCAATTAACAAGTTTAGCCATTAATTTGGCGGAAAAAGGCCTAGTGCCAGATAGCTTAATCCGTAAAGGCATTCGTGATTTAGCGCAGATCCGCTTGGATGAGATTTCCGCTAATAATTGCGAAATGGGCGCGGAAATTGAGACTGACTTTATTGCTAAAATGAATAAGTCACCTATCGCATTAGTTCCAAAATTAGCCAATGCACAACACCATGAAGTGTCAGCTAAATTCTTTCAGCTTTGCTTAGGCCAGCATCGTAAATATAGTGGTTGTTTTTGGCTATCGGACACCAAAAACCTAGATGAAGCTTAAGCGAACGCCTTACAACTTAGCTGTGATCACGCCGATTTAAAGGATGGGCAAAAGATTTTAGAGCTAGGTTGTGGCTGGGGTTCTTTGACTTTATGGATGGCAACGCACTATCCTAATAGCCAAATTACCGCGATTTCAAATTCAAACTCGCAAAGAGAATATATTAATAGTGCCGCTAAAGAGCGTAATTTAAGCAATATTAATGTGATTACTTGCGATATGAATAACTTTGATGCCAGAGCCCTGCCATCTCAACCAAGGTTTGATCGGGCTGTGTCGGTCGAAATGTTTGAGCATATGCGTAATCATCAATTGCTCTATGGCAAAGTGCATGATTGGTTAGTGCCTGGTGGTAAGTTCTTCATGCATATTTTTGTACATCGCTCAACGCCTTATGCGTTTGAAGTGCAAGGTGATGACGATTGGATGAGCCAGCTTTTCTTTTCAGGGGGCATGATGCCAAGTGACGACTTGCCTCTACGTTTTCAGCAAAAATTAAAACTGACACAGCGTTGGCGCTGGGATGGCACGCATTACGAAAAAACCGCTAATGCATGGCTGGAGAATATGGACCGAGAAGAAGCGGCCATTACAGAGATTTTAGCCACCACTTATGGTGCCGGTGAGGTGACCAAATGGCGTAACCGCTGGCGCATTTTCTATATGGCTTGTGCTGAATTATTCGGCTATAAAAACGGTCAGGAGTGGTGGGTAACGCATTATCAATTTGAACGACCTTTCTAGAAAACTTACTTGTATAGTTTATAAGAGACCTTTGCACTAAGCGTTTAAACATCTGTACTTAGGTAAATTTCCATTTTTTGAATTTAAATTCACTCATTCCTGAGTCGTTTTCTCTTAATACCGTCTTTATTTAGCGTATTTCTGCCAATAATAGGGCAATTTCATCCCAATTACCTGCTTTCAGACGCAACTCTGCTGCATAGTCTGTAAATCCCGTTGGACCGCAACACCTCGCTTGATGTTGTAAGCCATACACATCAAGCCAAATCGCGTGAAGTTACGCACCAATCCAAGATATCTTGCCTGTCCCATACCGTAATGTAACTTTAGTACACCAAACACACGCTCAACAATACTGCGTATCCCTGAATGCCGCCGATTACGTTGCTTTTGTTCATCCGTCAACGGTGTGTTGCGATAGGCTCTTTCCAGAATACAGTTCTTACTGCCATGTGCTGCAAGTAGTGCATCATGCTTTTCGCTCTTATAGGCACTGTCTGCGTAGACCGCAGCTTCCGTGCCTGATAGCAAAGGCACCAAGCACTGTGAATCATGAATGTTGCCTGCCGTAAACACACTGGCTTTGATGAAGCCATCTTCCTCTACGGCAATATGCGCCTTGAATCCATACGTGGTCTTGCGCTTACCGTCTGAACTTGCCTTCACGTTATAACCGGCTTCATGGTCTTGCGTGTGATTGCCATCCACGCCTTTATTCGGACGATTCTGTTTGGCTTGAATCACGCTGGCATCCACGATGCTGATTTCTCCGGCCTTAATATACAGTTGCTGACTGCTCAGCTGCGCATTGATTTCTTGTAACAACCTATCCCATACGCCATCCGCTAACTTCTGGCGGAAGCGCCACAGTGTGCTGTGGTCTGGGACGCTTTGGTCTAAGCCTAAGCCAACAAAACGACGAAACAGTAAATCACGGGCCAATTGCTTTTCTAACTGTGGGTCGGATAGCTTGTACCAAGACTGAAGCAGCAATGCCTTGAACATCATCAGCGGTGGCCAAGCCTTTTCGCCAGCGGCTTTGTTGTGAATGCTAACTAAATGCGCTTCAAGCTTTGACCAGTCCAATAGTGCATGCACATCATCTAGTTCTGTTAGTGCCGCATGCTCTACAATCAATGCGTCGGCTAAACTTCTTTGCTTTAGATTCTTCCAGGCCATGATGTTGGTTCTCAGCTAAGTTACACAGCCTCTATTATCTCATTTCACACTAAGTTACTGGGAAAGTTATATCTCTTGCAAAGGTCTCATAATATAATTTTATTTTATTTAACATTATATTTTAATTAATGATTTACATGTTCAGTTTTATCAATTTCATATACCTTGAAAGGCAAGCCCAGACTGGGTTTCAATAAATAGTTTTTGGTAAAACGAAATGTTTACTTTTCAATCAGTATTTGATGGTTTATTTAATGATAGCGTCCAATGAAAACAACAAAGAAGTCTGATTTAGCTTTTGATGCAATCTTAGAAAGTGCGCGCTATGAAATTAATTCAAATCTGAAAGCGCCTACAATACGACAAGTTTCGGAGAAATCAGGTTATTCGATAGGTAGCATTTATCGCTATTTTAAAAATGTGGATGCACTAATTTTTCATGCTTTTGACAGGTGCTTGCTAGAGGTTTTAGAACGCAGGGCTAATAAATACAAAAGCATCAAACCCCATCAAAATATTGATGAAATTGCTTTATTTATTACTGACATGATATTTGATAATTTAAACAGTAAAATAAAACTAAGTTTAATGCGTAATCTAATGCCATATGTGGGAAGACACACTAAGAAGCATTATTACTTTCTTTCTCTTGGCGCTAAGATGGCTACCCCTCTTATTTCCGACATTCAGAATGCAAATCAGACTAAGACATTTAAGATAATTTCTCAAGAAGAAATAAGGTTTAGCTTTCATGCGATTGGAATGAATGTTTATTCACCCATATTACATGGCTCACCAATAGCGGGCTCAGAAAAACATAAAGACTTTATTTTTAACCTCATCAAACAACTATTTGGTTCTGCACCTAAAAGCATAGTATAAAAGGTCTCAATGACTGCTTCTGGCCCATAGTACTCATTGACGTTGTAAAACTGTACGGCAGCTTTGTCCCTTAGGCGACAGTCAGTAAAATTTTCGGATAGCGCAAATGAGCCGAATATGAC
>JBBAOU010000004.1:0-78158 GCA_040401175.1 Methylotenera sp.
TGGATAATCCAACAGATGAAGCAGTGATTGCAGTGACTAAAGCTAAAGTTCATGCTTTAACGGCTAGTTTCCCAGTGTACCAAGGCTAATAAGTAATGAAATGCCCTTTTTGCGGAGTAGACGATACGCAAGTTATTGATTCTAGAGTTAATGACGAGGGCAATTCTATACGCCGCCGCCGTAAGTGTGGTGGCTGTGATAAACGCTTTACCACTTATGAAACCGCAGAGTTACACATGCCGCAAGTGGTTAAAACCAACGGCACGCGTGAAGAGTTTAACCGTGAAAAATTGCGTTTATCTTTTTCACGCGCTTTGCATAAGCGCCCGGTGCCTATCGAATATGTAGATCGTGCTTTAGATAAGATCTCACAAAAATTACTCAGTTTAGGCGAGCGTGAAGTACCGGCCAGAACCTTGGGCGAGAGTGTAATGCACGAGCTTAAATTAATGGATAAAGTGGCTTATATTCGTTTTGCCTCGGTATATCGTAGTTTTTCCGATGTCGATGATTTTAGTGATGTTATTCGAGACCTATAATTTGCCTCTACTATTCCTAAGCTATTTTTTGTACAAAAATGAAAGTCACTAAGTTTAAGTTGAAGAATATAATGGCTGTTAAATTCGCTACAAAAATTAAGGAATCGCTTCATGAAATTGATTAACTGGCTATCTACAGCACTTGCCGTATTTACCATAGTGTTAACCATTGTTTTTTTTGCTTGGTGGATGATGAAAGATCGCATTGCATTTGGCGGTGAAAAATTTGATCAAGTGAAGTGGATGCAGGCCTCGTCGACTATTCAAACAGAATGCAAGCGCGGGGATATGGCGTATGATTTACAGCAGCATATACTTGCTACAGGATCACCAAAAGAAGCTGTTACTGTGCTTTTAGGTCGCCCTAGTTACGAGGATACGCGCAGTATTGAATATGATTTAGGCAAGTGCATGCATGTTTATCATGGTCTATTGATTTATTTTGACGAAAATAATCGTTTAGCGAATAGCCGCATTTCTTCGCACTAAATTACTATGCACAGAAAATTGCTATTAATTTTAAATGATGCTCTAAATTACAGTACATGGCATATTTAGTCGCGACTATTTTTTCCTAAAATACTCCTCTCCTACTTTGTTTTCAAGCGCTGACCATCTTTACATGACACAAGCTCTGCGATTAGCAGAGCAGGGCTTATACACAACGCAGCCTAATCCGCGGGTCGGTTGCGTGGTTGTTAAAAACCAACAAATTATAGGTCAGGGCGCGCACCTTAAAGCGGGTGAACCGCATGCAGAAGTTTTTGCTTTACGTCAGGCCGGTTTAGCTGCAAAGGGTGCTGATGCTTATGTAACTTTAGAGCCATGCAATCATCATGGCCGCACACCGCCTTGTGTGGATGCGCTAATTAATGCTGGTATCAAGCGTGTGGTAGTTGCTATGCAGGATCCAAACCCCTTAGTGGCAGGCAGTGGATTAAAGCGCTTGCTAGCACAGGGCGTAAAAGTCGAAACTAGTTTTATGGAAGCCGAGGCGTGGGCACTCAACCCGGGTTTTATTTCTCGTATGACGCGCGGTATGCCTTATGTACGCAGCAAAATCGCCGCTAGTTTAGATGGTCGTACTGCTCTTAAAAATGGTAAAAGCTTGTGGATAACGGCTGAGGCTGCAAGGCTAGATGTACAACATTGGCGGGCGCAATCCTGCGCTATCATCACCGGCATAGGTACGGTGCTGGCCGATAATCCAACCATGAATGTACGCTTACAAATTCCTGCTGGTCGCCAACCGTTGCGCGTGATCGTCGATAATCAATTGCAGACACCTACCGATTGTAAGATGCTAGACGCTAGCAAATTGGTGTTTAGCCCGGTGCTTATCGCGCATGCCAGTGACCCTTCTAGTAAGGCACATATTTTAAAAGCTCTAGGCGCAGAACTGCTACATATTCCCAAACTAAACGGCCAGGTAGATTTAAGCGCTTTGCTAGAAAATTTAGCGCAGCGAGGCATTAATGAAGTGCTGCTAGAAGCAGGGCAGGGCTTAAACGGCGCATTTTTACAGGCCAATTTGATCGATGAGTTTATTTTTTACTACGCGCCAAAACTCATGGGTACTGATGCAAGTGGCATGTTTGCCATTCAAGAATTAACCGAAATGCAGGAAGTGACTGATTTACATATTCTAGATATACGTCAAATTGGGCAGGATGTTCGTCTACGTGCCCAGCCTATTGCTAAGTCTATTCATAAAATTTTATAGTCGATTCACATGCTTATAGATACTCATTGTCACCTTGACGCTACAGAGTTTGATGAAAATAGAAATGATATTGCGCGGCAGGCTTTACGGCAAGGGATTGCAAAGTTAGTAATACCGGCTGTAGCGCGTAGTAATTTTGATGCGGTCATGAGCTATGTAATCAGCACGAAAATTGCGCCTACGCGCTTGGTATTCATCCTATGTATGTGAATGGTGCGGCTATGGATGATATTGAAGTGTTACGAAGCTATGTTCATCACAGCAATCCGGTAGCCATAGGTGAGATTGGTTTAGATTATTTCGCAAACAACCCTCAAAACGCTAAAAATATAGTCGGTAGTAATAATTTTGACTTACAAAGTTATTTTTTTATCGAGCAACTTAAAATTGCCAAACAATATGATTTGCCGGTGATATTGCATGTGCGACATGCGATTGATGATATTTTAAAACAACTGCGGAAACATACGGTGGTGGGTGGCATCGCCCATGCATTTAATGGTAGTTTTCAACAAGCAGAGCAATTTATATCGCTAGGTTTTAAGCTGGGTTTTGGAGGCGCAATGACTTATAGTCGCGCCTTGAAAATTCGTGAACTGGCCGTAAAGTTGCCTTTGAACGCGATTGTATTGGAAACCGATGCGCCCGACATTCCACCTGAATGGCTAGGTCATAGAGGCAGGAATAGCCCATTGGAAATAGCCAAAATCGCTCAGGTTCTAGCTGATTTAAGGCAGCTAAATATCACCGAAGTGCTTGAGATTACAGGGGCTAATGCCTTGAAAGTTCTGCCAAAATTATCTCACTTATACACACTACCTAAGGTGCAACATTAACTGTTGCTAAAAAACCCTTAGCAATCAAAGGCTATCATGTAAGTTATTGATTTTTAATGATTAAAAATTAGTTTAATTTTTAATCATTTTTAAAAAAGCCTTATAAATTGAGACGTTACATTTTTATGTCACAATTATTCACAGAGTTATCCACAGATATTGTGGAAAATATTTTTGAGTATAAGGAACTTTTTTATGCCAATGCTTGACATCCCCACAGAATATATCTGTTAAAGCAGATTATTCGTGCGTGAAAGTCAACTTTTGAATGATTTATTTTTTGCTTAATAGCTTTTTTTAATACTAAGGATTATTGATTTTTATGTTAATAGGTCAACGGCAATATCGCACTATTTGGGTGCTTGAAAATTCAGGTCAACATTTACCAGCCGTGGCTATAATCGACCAGACTAAATTGCCTCATGTGCTAGTCATTGCACATATTGCTGATTTACCACAGATGGTGGTGGCTATTAAAACTATGCAGGTTCGCGGCGCCCCTTTAATTGGTGCATCAGCTGCTTATGGCATAGCGTTGGCAATGCAGCACGATGCTAGTGATGCTTATTTAAATTATGCCGCTACTCAACTTATTCAAAGTCGGCCGACAGCGGTTAATTTACATTGGGCTGTACAGCGCATGTTAACGCTTTTATCGCCGATTGGTATTGCTAGCCGCAATCAAGCCGCTTGGGCAGAGGCCGCAGCTATTTGTGATGAAGATGTTGTGCTAAATCAAGCGATAGGGCAGCACGGTTTGGCTTTGATTGAAAGTGCACAAAAGAATGCATGTCAGGATGCTGCTCAAACTCAAGTCTTTAACATCCTCACGCATTGCAACGCCGGCTGGTTAGCAACAGTTGATTTCGGTACGGCACTTTCACCTATTTACGCCGCACATAATGCTGGCCTTAAGGTGCATGTGTGGGTCGATGAAACGCGCCCGCGTAACCAAGGTGCAAGTCTTACTGCCTGGGAGTTGGCGCAGCATGGCGTGCCACATACAGTGATTAGTGATAATGCTGGCGGTCATTTGATGCAGCTAGGTTTGGTTGATATGGTGATTGTTGGCGCGGACCGCGTGACCAGTACTGGTGATGTTTGCAATAAAATTGGCACTTATCTAAAAGCATTAGCTGCTTTTGATAACCATATTCCGTTTTATGCTGCCGTGCCAAGCCCAACCATAGATTGGGCTATTGCTAATGGTCTGGAAGAAATTGAAATTGAACAACGGCATGGCGATGAAGTGGCTTATATGCAAGGTTTGGCGGCTGATGGCAGCTTGCAGAGTGTACGCGTCATACCGTCAGAGTCAGCCACTGCGAATCCTGCTTTTGATGTGACGCCAGCACGATTAGTGACTGGCATTATCACTGAGTATGGCGTATTCTCGCCAGATCAATTGGTTAAATATGAATAATTTGGATGAGCCTAATATAGGCATGAAAACTCAAGCTGAATTTAAATTACGCGAGCAATTATTATCAGCCAGCCAAAAACTTTCAGTGCTGGGGCTGAATAAAGGTGCGTCAGGCAATGCTAGTGTGCGCTGTGACGATGGCTTTTTGATCACGCCGTCAGGTATCGCGACTGAAGCTATGGCAGTCAATGATCTGGTGCATATGCAATTAGACGGAAGTTATCCCGCAAATAAAAATCCATCTTCAGAATGGCGCTTTCATAGAGATATTTACATTCATCGACCGGAAGTTCAGGCTGTCATTCATACCCACAGCATGTTTGCCAGTACTTTAAGCACATTCCGGCTTGATATGCCGGCCTTTCATTACATGATTGCCTTATGTGGAGGTGATAGCATACGCTGTGCGCCATATGCTTTGTTTGGCACTCAACAACTGTCGGACAACGCGGTAAGCGCATTGCAAAATCGTCTAGCCTGCCTGTTAGCGAATCACGGCATGATAGCAGTCGGCGTCAGCTTGGAAAAAGCAGTCAGCATTGCGCAAGAAGTTGAAACCTTATGCGAGCAGTACCTGCGTGCCTTGCAAGTGGGTAAGCCGTATATTTTAAGCCAGCAAGACATGCTGGAAGTACAAGAAAAATTTAAAACCTATGGAGCTTGGGCTGCAAACGCTTAAGTTTTAAATATTAGCTAGGGCAATTAAGTATTTTTATTTTGGCATAACGTTTTGAACGGCTTCGGTTTTGCGGTAAAATCTCAACCCGTCTGCAACAAATAATTAAGTGTCTTTCCATGACTAAATATGTATTCGTAACTGGCGGTGTAGTTTCCTCTCTTGGTAAAGGCATTGCCGCCGCCAGCCTAGGCGCAATTCTAGAATCCCGTGGTATTAAAGTGACTATGTTGAAGCTCGATCCCTACATCAATGTGGATCCTGGCACCATGTCTCCTTTTCAGCACGGCGAGGTATTTGTCACCGAAGACGGCGCAGAAACTGACTTGGATTTAGGTCATTACGAACGCTTTATTACCCAGCGTATGGCGAAACGTAATAACTTCACCACTGGCCAGATTTACGAAACCGTCATTAAAAAAGAGCGTCGCGGTGAATACCTAGGTAAAACCGTACAAGTAATTCCGCACATTACCGATGAAATTAAAGCGCACGTTAAACGTGGCGCTGAAGGTGCTGACGTTGCGATTGTAGAAGTTGGCGGCACTGTGGGCGATATTGAATCGTTACCGTTTTTGGAAGCCATTCGCCAAATGGGTTTTGAAGAAGGCCGCAACAATGCCTGCTACATTCATTTAACTTTGCTGCCTTGGATTCCTACTGCGGGCGAATTGAAAACTAAACCTACCCAGCATTCTGTCAAAGAATTGCGCGAGATCGGTATACAGCCAGATATTTTGCTATGCCGCGCAGACCGTAACATTCCTGATGAAGAGCGCAAGAAAATCGCCTTATTCACCAACGTCATGCTAGAAGCTGTTATTAGCATGATCGATGCAGATTCAATTTACAAAATACCAGGTTTTTTACATGCACAAATGCTCGATGAAATCGTTTGTAGAAAATTAGAGATTAGTGCTAAACCAGCAGATCTATCTAGTTGGGAAAAAATTGCCTGCGCGCTAGGCAATCCTAAACATCTGGTTAATATTGCCTTTGTTGGTAAATATATTGATTTGGCCGATTCTTATAAATCGCTTACCGAAGCCTTGATACACGCCGGAATTCATACTGAATCTAAAGTTAAAGTGCATTATATTGATTCCGAGGATATTGAACAGAATGGCACCGCACCATTAGAAAATATGGATGCTATCTTAGTGCCTGGCGGTTTTGGTGTACGTGGTACTGAAGGCAAAATTTCCGCAATTGCTTATGCCAGAAAAAATAAGGTACCGTACCTTGGTATTTGTTTGGGTATGCAGTTGGCCGTGATTGAATTTGCCCGTAATGAAGCGCATTTAACTGATGCTAATAGTACTGAATTTAACCCAGCAAGCCCACATCAAGTGATTGGCTTAATCACTGAGTGGCAAGCGGCAGATGGCAGTGTAGAAACGCGCACTACAGATTCTGACCTTGGCGGCACTATGCGTTTAGGCGCACAGGCATGCCCAATTGTGCCAAATACGATGGCTGCTAGTATTTATGGCAAGCAGGTGAACGAGCGTCATCGCCATCGTTATGAGGTAAACAATAATTATGTTGAGCAATTAAAAGCCGCAGGCTTGGTGATTTCTGCCAGAACGCCAACTGAAGATTTATGCGAGATGATAGAGCTGCCACAGAATGTGCATCCATGGTTTGTGGCCTGCCAATTCCATCCGGAATTTACTTCTAACCCACGCACCGGTCACCCGCTATTTACTGCTTTTGTCAAAGCTGCGCTGGCGCATCAAGCTATTAAATAGCCAGTATTAGTTAAAGAAAATAAAAAAGGATAGATATGCAGTTATGTGGATTTGAAGTTGGCCTTGATAAACCGCTATTTTTGATTGCCGGTCCATGCGTGATTGAATCGCAACAAATGGCGATTGATACTGCCGGCCAGCTTAAAGAAATTGCTACTGCTTTAGGCATTCCTTTTATTTATAAATCATCTTACGATAAAGCTAATCGTAGCTCAAATAGCACGTTCCGTGGCTTTGGTATGGAGCAGGGCTTGAAGATTTTAGATGAAGTACGTCGTCAAATTGGTGTGCCAATTTTGACTGATGTACACACGGAAGAGCAAGTACAGCATGTGGCTGCCGTAGTTGATGTATTGCAAACGCCAGCATTTTTGTGTCGCCAAACTGATTTTATTACCGCCTGCGCAAAATCTGGCAAGCCGGTGAACATTAAAAAAGGCCAATTTATGGCGCCTGGTGACATGCGTAATGTCGTGCAAAAAGCCCGTGAAGCGAACGGTAATCAAGATACCATTATGGTCTGTGAACGTGGCGTATCCTTTGGCTACAATACTTTAGTGTCTGATATGCGCGGTCTAGCAATTATGCGTGAAACTAACTGTCCTGTGGTATTTGACGCGACTCACTCAGTGCAGCAACCTGGTGGTCAAGGCGACAAAAGCGGCGGTCAACGCGAGCATGTGCCTGTGTTAGCGCGTGCTGCGGTGGCAAGCGGTATTTCCGGTATTTTCATGGAAACTCATCCTGATCCATCAAAAGCATTATCTGACGGGCCCAATGCTTGGCCCTTGCATAGAATGAAAGAGTTATTGGAAGTATTGGTCGATTTAGATCGCTTAGTGAAAAAAGCTGGTTTTATTGAATCAACCTTATAAAAACTAGAAAACCTTGCAATAGTTTCGTATAAAAGAAAAATTTTAATATTTTGGAGTGTGAGTGATGAGTGCAATTGTCGATATTATCGCCCGTGAAATTTTAGATTCACGTGGTAACCCAACGGTAGAAGTGGATGTACTGCTTGAAAGTGGTGTGATTGGTCGTGCTGCGGTTCCCTCAGGCGCCTCTACTGGCTCTAAAGAAGCGGCAGAGTTACGTGATGGTGATGCCAGTCGTTATTTAGGTAAAGGCGTGTTGCGCGCGGTTGAAAATGTCAATACTGAAATCACAGAAGCCATCATAGGCTTAGACGCGGAAGAACAAAGTTTTATCGACAAAACGCTTATTGAGCTAGATGGTACGGAAAATAAAGATCGCTTAGGCGCAAATGCTATTTTAGCCGTTTCAATGGCTTGCGCTCGTGCAGCGGCAGAAGAGTCTGGTTTGCCTTTGTATCGCTATTTAGGCGGCTCTGGTGCTATGCAATTGCCTACACCAATGATGAACATCATCAACGGTGGTGCTCATGCTGATAACAGTGTGGACATGCAAGAGTTTATGATTATTCCAGCCGGACGCCCTAGCTTTAGAGAAGCCTTGCGTTGCGGTGCTGAAGTATTCCATGCTTTGAAAAAGACTTTACATAAAAAAGGTCTTGCCACAACAGTGGGCGATGAAGGTGGCTTTGCGCCTAATTTACCATCAAATGAAGCGGCTATTCAATATATTATGGAAGCCATATCTGACGCCGGTTACGAGCCAGGCCGTGATGTATATTTAGGTTTAGATTGTGCTAGTACCGAGTTTTACCGAAATGGTAAATATCATTTAACTTCAGAAGGATTGGAGTTGTCTTCAGCACAATTTACTGATTATTTGGCTACTTGGTGCGATAAATATCCGATTATCAGTGTTGAGGATGGTATGGCTGAGTTTGACTGGGGCGGTTGGGATATTTTAACTAAACGCCTAGGTAAAACTACGCAATTAGTTGGTGATGATCTTTTTGTGACAAACGCAAAAATTCTGCGTGAAGGTATCAGACGCGGCGTTGCTAACTCGGTGTTAATCAAAGTAAACCAAATTGGTACGCTTACTGAGACTTTTGAAACCATTGAAACTGCCAAGCGTGCGGGCTACACTTCAGTCATTTCACATCGTTCAGGTGAAACTGAAGATACGACCATTGCTGATATTTCGGTGGCAACAAATGCATTGCAAATTAAAACAGGTTCAATTTCACGTTCAGAGCGTATTGCTAAATACAATCAACTGTTACGTATTGAAGAAGAATTAGGCGATGCTTCTAGCTATGCCGGAATGTCAGCATTTTATCAACTATTCAAGTAAGTTTTAAAGGGCATTAGCCTAGGTGAAAGCCTTAACACTTATATTTGTTATCCTGATTGCCTTGCTGCAGTATCCTCTGTGGTTAGGCAAGGGTAGTTGGTTGCGTGTTTGGGATTTAAATCGTCAAATAGCTGAACAGCAAGAAAAAAATAATGGCCTAAAAGCGCGTAATGAAACGCTAAATGCCGAAGTGCTAGATTTAAAAAGTGGTCGTGCGGCCATTGAAGAGCGCGCAAGAAGTGAGCTCGGTATGGTAAAACAAGATGAAGTGTTTTATCAGCTGCTGGAGAATACCACCACAAAAACACTTTCTACCAGCACACCCACTATCAGCAGACAAAGTGCTGCCACATCTGCAGCAACAAGCACTTCATCAGCACCGGCGAATCCAATGCTAGAGAAGCCTGCTAAAAAGTAGTCAGACTTCCCTTTCTATTGAACAATCCTAAGTGCTGATTTCTAATAGGTAAGGCAAAGACTTTATCGCTAATGCAATGTCTTGCCAATAAATGCCGTCTTGAGTCAAATTCTCTAATCTACATTCCACCAGAACATCAAAGCCTGCGTCAATCGCAGGTGCACAACGTACAATTTTACCAATTGCTTGTTTGTTAGCGTTCATCACATCGTCACCGATAGCGGGCATGACGTTATTAGCAATATGGGCAAGTTGAGTACGACGTTTAACTTTTCCCAAATAATGGGTACGCGCTACAATTTCTTGACCTGTATAACAACCTTTTTTATAGTTAATCGCATTGAGTGCATCTAAATTCAGCATTTGCGGTACAAACTCTTCTTGGGTTTTAAGCCTAACTTCAGGAATTCCAGCCTGTATTTCCAGCCATTCCCAGCAGTCTGCGCCAACTGGCTTAGCCGTTTTAGTTAAAGCATTCCAAATGTCAGGTGCGTTGAGCGCATCTGTGAAAATTTCATATCTAGGAGTAGTACCAGGCAGTTTGATAACAGCGCCATTATTCATGCTGACTAGTGCATAATCTGTTTCAGGTAAGTCTTTGAATATTGGCTTTAATGATTCAGCCACGTTAACCCCGCTGATACCGAATTTAATAATGGATTCACTTACATCAGTAATCTCAACTTTACTGCGCATGACATACATTTTGAGGCGCTTAGCAATACTTTCAATCAACTCTATAGGCATTTGCAAATGCACGTGATCATAGTGAGAAAATGCGAAAAACAGCGCTAATAAGCGACCTTTTGGGCTGCAATAACCCGTGTAATGGGCATTATTGCCATCTAAGAAATTAACATCGTTGGTTACTTGACCTTGCAGAAATGTGATTACGTCAGCGCCTCTTAATTCCAGCAATCCTAGGTGCGATAAGTCACAAATAACAGTATCATTAATAAGCGCTTGACGCTCGGCAATCGGGTCGTCAAATCGCATGACTTTGCCGCCCTCGATAATTACACCTTGCTTGCTTGTTAGGGTATTGTTTGAGTGAGCGTTTTGAAGAAATTGATGCCATTGTTGCATGTGCGTGCTAACCTTATTTGAAATAACTATACGAGAGTAATATGTAGCCGATCTAGCTTTATATTAAGCCTTCTATGCTGGCAAGTTGCTTGTTTACACTAATGAGTGCTGATGCTTGGTATATTGTAATGCTGTTGGCTTTTTCTTGGCAGCTTAAGTTGCTGTTAATTGTAATGATTGTACTTTCGGCAATTTATGCAGTGCTCTGCTACGGCTTATTGTTGTTACCTTTGTCATGTATTGCGCTGCAAGTTAATACGATAAGCCAGCTGCAACTAGTATTCAAAAATGGAAAAATATTGGACGTGATAGTGCAAGCAAATAGTGTGGTAACGCCATATCTAACAGTAATAAATTACGCGGTAACAGAGATCAACCTATTACAAAAGCTAATGCATAAGCTATATTATCCGCATCTAGTGCTCTTTGTCGATGCTGTGGACTCAGATGATTATCGTCATTTGCGTGTTTGGTTGCGCTGGGCTTATGCTTGGCAACTAGACTGATACTTTTCTTATATTTTATTAATAAATTAATTAGCTAGTCGCTTAGTCTTCTCTGATTTACGTTTATTTATAAAAACACGCCATTGCGCTGAGAGTTCTTTAATTGGATGTTTAGGCGTATAAGCTAATATGAATAACAGGGCAGCTAGTCCAGCTAAAAGGTAGCGAATTTCATAACCAGCTTTATCGCGCCTAGCTGGTTTTTGTTTTTTCATTGCCGTTAAAACATCCTGTACACCATCACCGCGTACATAAAATCCATTTACTTCTTTAGCTAGTGTTGCTAAATAAGTTTCTTCTAGCTTAGACATATAGCGATCACTTTCGCCACCTGCAACATTGTCATTACGTGTGCCGATGTTAGCCTCACTAATTTGTGCCATACCTGGTTGTATGGCAAAGCTTTCACCAGACCAATAGCCAATTACTTGATTATGTTCATCTAACTTAGGAATAGGTGAGCCCTTGTCGCCGCCTATACCAACAATAAGCCAGCCTTCGCCGCCTTGAAAAGCGGTTAAATCTTGTGTGTTAAACACATGTAATTTAGGTGCTTCTTCACCATCAGTAAAAAATACTACCTGAGCTGGCTCAGGTAGGGAGCGTATGGTTCTGGCTAAATTTAGCAAACTACTCCGAATGCGACTATTGCCAGACCAAGCCATACGCCAATCGAGGTGATCTACTGTGTCATTGATCGCATCAAAATTTTCACAAACTTCAATGGGTGTGTATAACGCAGCAATACTAACACCAGCAAATAAACCAATGCTCACATTAGTGCCGCAGGGTAATTCACCGATGAGTTTGTGAAGTGTGTCTTGCATAAACTCCATGCGGCTAGCTGGTTTGCCATTTAAACTTTTGTCAATCACATTCATGCTTTGTGAAATATCTGCCACTAACATATAGCTATAAATATCGCGTTTAATCGGTATTTTTGGATTAAATAACGCAATAATCAGTAACAGCAATGCACCTAATAACAGGGCAGCATCATGCCTATGTCTAAAATAATTAAATAATTTATGCATTATGGTAATCCAATTGGGATGCTTCCCATAATCAAACCTGGCGTGTCACTTTCGCCAACGCCTGGGGTAGGTGTACCTGGTAGCATGGTTAAAATTCTGTCCATATTATGCCGCGCATCCCAAAATGAACTTTCTAAGCGTAAAGATTGCTGATAAGCTGTTTTTGCTTGGCGGAACAAATATTCAGCTTCATCACGAACAGTCATATTTGCACCATTAATGACTAGTCCGCGTCTAAAAAAAATATTCCCTAAATTATATTGAATCGCCGATTTTTGAGTGTTGTTAGCTTGGTTGATTGCTTTGTTAAATAATAATGTCGCTTCTTTGTAGCGTTCATTTTTAGCTAGCCAAAATGCTGTTGAAAACTTAGCTTCAAAACTTTGTCTGTCTGTTTCAGGAGGTAGTCCAACACTTACCGCAGCATTAAACGCATTGATTTGTTTAATCCGCGTAACTAGGTAAGCCGCGTTTAGCGCCGAAATTATGCTGATAATAAGCAGTAGCCAGGTGATTTTTTTAACTGAAAAGAAACGGCTGATTTTAGCTAGCCATGTTCCCAAGGAAAGCTGGTTAAATGACCCGCTTGATTTTTCGTTCATGTTTATTGAGTTTAGTGCCATGTTTTAACCTCTAAATATTTCACGCCCAATAATAAGCCAATCATAAGCGCCGCAATCATAAAACAAAAATTCGAGTAATCGCGACCAGGAATCTTTTCAAAATATTTGATGGCTTTCTTTTCACGATTATTAATGTCGTTCATTGCTAATTGTAATGATTTTGGATCTTCCGCTTCATAAGCTTTGAAAGGCGATCTTAATGTTTTGAAAAAATCATTAAGCTCAATTTCTGGTGGTAATGCGGCATTTTCCACACGTACATACTTGGAATTAAAAATACTAAGTCCTCCAGGTTGGTGGAGTACAATCCAATAAAGACTTATATGCAGCCGATCAAACCAATCTTTTATTTTTTGTTGAGTATTGGCATCCATTCTGCCAGCACCATCTGAAATCAAGATCAATGCACGCGAACCAGAATCTGGTATTTTGTCGAATAACGCTGCGCCACTGGTTAGTCCGCTACCAATATTTGTTTGAAAAAGTGAATTGCCACTAGTTGCTTGTACAGCGGCAATAATCGCCTTTTTATTTTCAGTTAAAGGTAAAACATACATAGCCGAGTTGCTAAAGGTAATCATTCCAAACATATCTTGTTGACGAGACTTAACAAATTCGGTTACTAATCTGGCAGCTGCAACCGATTTTGTTTCGCCAACAACTGAATTGCCTGTGCCACTACTACCACCAGAAAATGGATCATCCATACTTGCGCTGCGGTCTAGCACTAAGGTGATTTGAGCACCAACACCAATCCGCTCAATTTTTTGCTCATTAGTATGCGGTGCAGCCATTCCGATAATAATAAATATCAGTGTTAATACCGCCAGCACTTTTAACAATAAGCTGATTAAATCAGAAAATCGGTCTGCTGGCAGCATGTCTATCCAAGAATAGTGCTTGGCGTGCGCGCGTTGCAGTAGCAATGGCAAAATAGCCAGCAGCAGTAGCCAAAGTAGCCATGGTTGTGAGAACGCCATTAGTTATTTTCCTGAAGCTTGATTGGGTGTTTCTGGCGTTAAACCACGCTCACAATCTCTGCAACGGCGAGCAAAACTTTTTAGCCATTGCTGTGGATTATTGCCGACTTGATGCGCCGAATTAGGCTCAAAATATACTTGGCGTGATAGGCTGAAGAATAGTTGAATCTCATCAGCCATTGGTGAGAAATTGGGCTTCTGAGCAATAAACAGCGTTACGTTATTGCTAAATACACTCATGTTCGCGCTGCTATTGATTGAAGCGTGTACTTTTGATACAGCTTGTTTTAAACCTTCTGGCGTAGCTGGTAGCTTACCAAGTGCACGATAGGTCTTTGCGAAAGTACCGCCCATGCGTGGCAACCAAGCACGTTGGCCTAGAATATAAAGTAAACCAAGCAAACTAATTGCAAGAAAGCCTATAGATATTTTTAATGTTTTATTTTCCTTAACATTACTCAACAATAGTGGTCCGCGTAGCGGACTCATATTATTTTCAATTTTAACTTGGCCAAAAATTGCAATCGGTGAAATGGCAATATCTAGGCTAGGTATGCGATATTTGACCAAGTCTTGACTGTTTTTTGTGTTGATTAAATTGAGGTATTCAGGCCCTAAAGCCGCATTTTTTGCCACAACGTTATTGGTAAAAACTTGGTAAGCCAGCTTGATATTAAAAGTGCTACTGTCTTTATTTTCTTTTTTCGTGTGGCTTACACTTTTTAGCTCAATGCCAATCACTTGGCCTTTGTAGCGCTTCTCGTAACCGGTAATCGGTAGCGAAGTTTCAATCAATTTATAGGGCGCTTTAATGGTTAATGTCACCTCGCGCTCAATAATGTCACCAACCGTATAGCCAACCAATCTTACTGGGTCAATGGTGCTAATCGAAACGATACCATCTGGTACATCCGGCAGATTCTGGCTGTCGATAGCAAAGGCAGTTTGTGGCGCTAGATTGACGAGGAGCGCGATATAAACAATACGAATAAGTTTTTTCATGGCGTTAGCTTTTAGGGTGTTAGGCGGCTACAAATTGGTGGAAATATTCTGTGAGTAAATCTGCATCAAATTCACCTTCAACATAAAATGGTGGCATGTCAAAACGCATAAACAGTTCGTAAATTTCATTGCGACGTTTTTCAAACGATGCAATGATTTTTTCTCGTAATTCTTTACGCAAAAACAGCGTGCGTTGCTTACCGGTTTCAGCGTCAGATACATTGGTTAAACCAAATTCTGGTAAGTTTTTATATTCAGCAGAATCCCATAATACAATTGGCACAATATGGTGGCGCAACAAGTTTGACAGTGACTCTTCAAGTAATTTATTTGGAATGTGAAAGTCAGAAATCAAGAATACTAAGGAGCGTTCACGTGGCAAATAACGATAAACTTCAGTAATGCCTTTGCAATTAACCGGTGCCGGATGAAAGTCTTTTAAGGCTTCTGCCATCGCAATTGCGCGGTAAGATTTGAACGAAGAGGTACTAATCCAATCTTCACGGACAATCTCATCAAAGCCAATAAAGCCAAATGGATCACGATGTTGACTGGCAGATTGAGCGATTGATTCGGCAATTTCTGCAGCCAGTTTAATCTTTCTCTTTTTTGCACCAAAATTCATACTGCCTGATAAATCGCAAATCACATAAACCGGCGTAGCACTTTTTTGATTAAAAAGTCTTACATATACTTGCTCTAGCGGATCACGTATTGTTTGTCGAATATCAATCCGACGTGGATCCGGGTAAGACAGCAAGGTCGTGTGTCCACGAAACTCCATGCCCATACCGCGTTGCGTACTGGCATGTCGGCCAGGATGTCGTCCGCGAGAACGCCAACCAATGTGGTAGCTAAATGATTTGATGTCTTCAATCATGATTGATTACTGATCGCTTGTATTGGGTATTAATCGTAATTATGGCGCAGCAACCGCGTTAATGATGCCTGCTAGCATTTCACGGGCAATTTCAGTGCGGCGCATTTCATACACAGGGCTGAATACCAAACGATGCGCAACCGTTGAATGGAATACTGCATGAATATCTTCTGGCAATACCGCTGTACGCTCATTTAGCCAAGCATTAACCCGAGCGGCAGCTAACATCATGCTCATACCCCGAGGACTGGCGCCTGACAATACTAAGCGATTCATATCAACGCCAGAAACTTTAACGCCATAATCTAGTGGTGATTTAGTTGCTTTCCAAAGATTTAATGCGTATTTTTTAAGTGCATCGCTAGATTCGAGACTATTTTGTAAAACTCTTGAGAATGCATTTAATTGGTCAAACTGCAATACTTCGGCTTGAACTGTATTGACTAATGTATCCACATTGTGGAATTTGGTGTCAAATACCAATGCTTCCATAATGGCATCATCGTTAGGCACTACAATTGGAATTTCCATCATAAAGCGGTCGCGTGCAGCCGATGGGATTTCAAAAGTTTCTTCTTTTTCCACTTGGTTTCTATCTGCAAACACAATCATGTGTGGAAAGTAATGTTCTGAATTGAAGGCGGATAAGCTACGTTCCGCCATTACTCGTAATAATAGCGAGTGCACTTGTGGGCGCGCGCGGTTGATTTCATTGAAGAAAAATACTGATAAGTTTTCTCCGGACATTAATAACGGACCAGCGCTTACGTGTGGTTTGCCGTCTTCACCAAGATACGTGTGATAAACCAAATCGTTAGGCATTAAGTCAATAGTGCCTTCAATACGTTGATAGCCACCACCAATGCCGCGAGTAAAGGCGCGCAGTAGTGTGGTTTTACCAACGCCCACATCGCCCTCAAGTAAGACGTGCCCACGCGCAAAAATGGAAGTGGTGATCAGCCGTATTGGTGTCTGTTGACCTACAACGACTTTATTCACTTCTGATTCTAAGTTAAGCGCATGATTGCGCCAATCGGTCAGCTGACGATCGCTCATTGAATTTTCTCGACTCTTCTAAAATTATTGAAATTGTTGAAATGATTTATACCGAATAATAAACGTTTTTTGATTGGGGGTAAACAGATCTGTATACCCCTTAGTGAATTTATTTTATTTAAAGCACTAGTACGATAATTTGAACATTAATTCCTTAAAAGCATTAAATAAAGCCGTGTAAAACTTAATAATGCTTTCACTAAACTGGATTTCCAGCGAAAATATCGAAAGTTAGATTTAATGTTAATTAATTTAAAAAATAAAATCATGCAAAAACAAAATAGCTTTACTAAAGAAGAATTGCTCAAATGTGGCCGTGGGGAAATGTTTGGTGCAGGCAATGCACAACTACCATTACCACCAATGCTAATGTTTGATCGCATTGTTTCCATTACCGACGATGGTGGCGCACATGGCGCTGGACAAATTGTGGCTGAATTAGATATTACACCAGACTTATGGTTTTTTGGATGTCATTTTCCTGGTGACCCAGTCATGCCGGGTTGTTTAGGCTTAGATGCTATGTGGCAATTAGTAGGTTTCTTTTTAGGTTGGATGGGTGGTCCAGGACGTGGTCGTGCATTAGGTGCAGGCGACGTTAAGTTTACTGGCCAAATATTGCCTACGCATCAAAAAGTGACTTATATCATTGATTTAAAACGTGTGATTATGCGAAAGTTAGTCTTGGGTATTGCTGATGCTCGTATGGAAGTTGATGGTCGTGTGATTTATGTTGCACAAGATTTGCGGGTAGGGTTGTTTACGCGCACAGATAATTTTTAAGCTTTTTTATTTTACTGTACATACTATTTAGTTTGACTGATTTAATGAAGTTTGATTTTAATGAAGTTTAATTGAATGAAATTTATGATTATTTTCTTTTTTGATAGGAGTGCACGATGATACGTCGTGTTGTTGTTACTGGGTTGGGCATTGTTTCTAGTTTAGGAAACAATCAATCAGAAGTTTTAGATAGCCTACAGAATGGCCGTTCTGGCATAACTTTTCAACCTGAATATGCGGAGCGCGGTTTGCGCTCACATGTGGCTGGCTCCATCAAAAATCTTGATGTTGAAGCGCTTATTGATCGAAAATTATTGCGTTTTATGGCTAAAGGTCATGCTTATGCATGGGTAGCTATGCAAGAGGCTATTGCTGATGCTAGCTTGCCAGAAGAGATGGTTTCAAACGTTCGTACCGGCATCATAGTGGGTGCTGGTGGCGCTTCACACGAAAGCATACTTGAGGGTATTGATACCTTGCGCGATAAAGGTATCCGCCGTGTTGGACCTTACATGGTAACTAAGGCCATGGCCAGTGGTGTATCTGCCTGCCTGGCGACTGGTGCAAAAATTAAAGGTATTAACTATGGCATAAGTTCTGCCTGCTCTACTAGCGCTCATTGTATTGGTGCTGGCGTAGAACAGATTCAACTAGGTAAGCAGGATATTATTTTTGCCGGTGGCGCAGAAGAAGAAAACTGGACGCTTTCCTTCATGTTTGACGCGATGGGTGCACTAAGCAGTAAATATAACGATACCCCTGAAAAAGCTTCACGTACTTATGACGCAAATCGTGATGGTTTTGTGATTTCTGGCGGTGGCGGCATTTTGGTGCTTGAAGAGTACGAGCATGCTAAAGCACGCGGTGCGAAAATTTATGCTGAAGTGGTGGGCTATGGTGCAAATTCAGATGGTTACGATATGGTTGCACCTAGCGGTGAAGGCGCTGTGCGTTGCATGAAGCTAGCGCTTGATGGTGTTGCAGGTAATGTTGATTACATCAATACCCATGGTACAAGTACGCCAGTGGGTGATACCAAAGAGCTAGAGGCAATTCGCCAAGTTTTTGGTGAAAATGGATTGAAGCAAAACCCAGCGATTGCCTCAACTAAATCGTTATCAGGCCACGCCTTAGGTGCTGCAGGCGTAAATGAAGCCATTTATACTTTGCTGATGATGAAGAATAATTTTATTGCTGCATCAGCCAATATTGAGATTTTAGATCCTGCCGCAGAAGGTTTAAATATCATACAAAAACGGGTTGATAACGTTAAGATTGAGACTGCATTATCCAATAGTTTTGGCTTTGGTGGCACGAATGCATCACTGACATTTTCAACAAAAAATCTATAAATTATTGACGACATTTCTTTGATTCATCTCGTTTATTCAATTCTCTGATTCATTACTTTACATTACTGATTGAGTCAATTAAGCAGTAAGGCAGCTGCTACTTTTCTGCCTTCACTCATTAGTATATTGTAAGTTCTACAGGCTGCTGAGGTAGACATACATTCCAAAGAAATACCATTTTTAGTCAGTAACGCACTGGTTTTTGGGTGTAAAAATCGATGTGTTTTACCTGTGCCAAGTAATACTACCTCTGGCTTCAATGCGACAATTCTTTCAAAATCTTTTTCTGTTAAATTATCCATACTTAATTTTTCGTTAGAAATCGACAGCCAATCGCTAACCAGCGTTTCTGGCAATACAATTAAATTTTCTGAATAATGCCTATGGTTAATCGCAACGGTATCATCCGTGTAGCCGGTAATGAGGTTTAGGCCTTCGCCGTGAGTAAGATGTAGTTTCATAGTGGTGGCTGATCAATCTATCTGGAAGTTTTGGTATCGCAAAAATTTGCGCTATATTTAGCTTGTGCTGCGTAAATCCATACTGTTTTATTGCCCCCAAGGGGCTAGCAATGTAAGATAGCATACTTTATAAAGATAGCTCAAGCTGACTAAAACTAAGCCTAAAAACAAGTGCTTATCTAGTTTGATGTAAGCAAAGGCGATTTAACCCAAGGCGATGTCATTGAGCCAGTCAGATACCAACGTGAATATGAAACCATTACAAAAATCAAATAAGCTTGCTAGCGTTTGCTACGATATTCGTGGCCCAGTACTGTTGCGCGCGCGCCAAATGGAAGAAGAAGGCCAGCGCATTATTAAGCTTAATATTGGTAATCCTGCCGCTTTTGGTTTTGAAGTGCCTGAAGAAATTCAGCAGGATGTGATCCGCAATATGGCGAAAGCCGGCGGTTATACCGATAGCAAAGGTCTGTTTGAGCCACGCAAAGCTATTATGCATTACACGCAATCTAAGCATATTAATGGCGTAACAGTTGATGATATCATTATTGGTAATGGCGTTTCTGAGTTAATCGTCATGGCTATGCAGGGCTTGTTAAACAACGGCGACCAAGTTTTGGTGCCTATGCCAGATTATCCACTTTGGACTGCTGCTGTGACGCTAGCTGGTGGCACAGCGCGCCACTATTTGTGCGATGAAACCACCGGATGGATGCCAGATTTAAAAGATATAGAAGCTAAAATTACCGCTAATACTCGCGGTATTGTGGTGATTAATCCAAACAACCCTACTGGCGCATTGTATCCACCAGAAATTTTAGAAAGCATTATTGCGATTGCGCGTCACCATGATTTGGTGATTTTTGCCGATGAAATTTACGATAAGGTTTTGTACGATGGTAATACGCATACCTCAATGGCTTCTCTAGCAGAGGATGTTTTATTTGTAACATTTAATGGCTTATCAAAAAACTATCGTACTTGTGGTTATCGTGCAGGCTGGATGGTGCTTAGTGGTGAGAAAAAACACGCAAGTGATTATATTGAAGGCCTTAATATGTTGGCGTCTATGCGCTTGTGTGCCAATGTGCCGGGACAATTGGCCATTCAAACTGCGCTTGGTGGTTACCAAAGTATCGATGATTTAGTCGCACCAGAAGGCCGTTTATGCAAGCAACGCGACCTAGCGTATGAGTTACTTACAGCCATTCCTGGCGTGACTTGTACTAAACCTGCGGCTGCTATGTATTTGTTTCCTAGACTTGACCCCGCAATATACCCGATTGAAAATGATCAGCAGTTTATTTTGGATTTGTTATTAGAAGAAAAAGTGTTGCTCGTGCAAGGCTCTGGTTTTAATTGGAAAGCCACTGATCATTTTCGCGTAGTGTTTTTACCAAATGTAGACGATTTAATCGAAGCCATTAAACGTATCGCTCGGTTTTTAGAAAATTATAGAAAAAAGCATGATTCAAAATGCGATAGCATAGACAATATTGGAGCAAAAGTTTGAAGCAACTTAATGTAAGAAACCTTAATGTCGGTCTTTTGGGCATAGGCACTGTTGGTGGTGGCACCTATACAGTATTAACCCGCAACGCTGCTGAAATCACTCGCCGTACTGGCTGTGCCATTAATATAGTGCAGATTGCAGATAAAAATGTAGAGCATGCAAAAACGATTACGACCGGCAAAATTGATGTCACTGATGATGCTTTTGCCGTAGTGAATAACCCATCGGTAGACGTAGTTGTTGAGTTAATCGGTGGTTACACACTGAGTAAAGAATTAGTCTTAAAAGCCATAGCCAATGGCAAGCATGTCATCACCGCAAACAAAGCGTTAATAGCCTCGCACGGCAATGAAATTTTTTCTGCAGCACAAGCCAAAGGCGTTATTGTGGCTTATGAAGCGGCTGTAGCAGGCGGAATTCCTATTATCAAGGCATTGCGTGAAGGTCTAGGTGCTAATCGTATTGAATGGGTCGCCGGCATTATTAATGGCACAACTAACTTCATCTTGACTGAAATGCGTGAAAAAGGTTTGGCTTTCGGCGATGTGTTAGGTGAAGCGCAACGTTTAGGTTATGCCGAAGCCGACCCAACGTTTGATGTTGAAGGTATTGATGCCGCGCACAAGCTTACTATCATGGCCGCCATCGCCTTTGGTATGCCAATGAAGTTTGACCAAGCCTACACAGAAGGCATTACTAAACTGCAACAAACTGATATTAAATATGCTGAAGAGTTAGGCTATCGCGTAAAACTATTAGGTATTACAAAACGCACTGAAGCTGGTGTTGAGTTGCGCGTGCATCCAACATTAATTTCAGAAAAACGCTTAGTGGCAAATGTGAATGGTGCCATGAATGCTGTCGTTGTAAAAGGCGATGCCGTTGGCCCTACACTTTATTACGGCGCTGGTGCCGGCGCAGAACCAACCGCTAGTGCCGTGGTTGCAGACTTGATGGATGTGGCTCGCATGACTAGCGCCAGTGTTGAGCAACGTGTTCCATACTTAGGTTTTCAAGCCGATCAGCTCATTGATTTGCCGATTTTACCTATCAGTGAAATTAATAGCGCTTACTACATACGCTTACGTGCATCAGACAAACCAGGCGTGCTTGCTGGCGTGACTAAGATTCTAGCAGATCGTAATATTTCAATTGATGCAATGCTACAGAAAGAGCCCAATGACAACGAAACTGAAGCGGATATTGTGATTTTGACGCATGTCACGGTTGAAAAAAATATGGATGCAGGTATTGCAGAAATTGAAGCCTTGCCAGCCATCGTTGGAAAGTTAGTTAAGATTCGTATGGAAGAATTGGCTAAGTAGTTTTATTGATAGTATTAAATCTAGTTTTTATTAAACATAGTCTTAATTAAAAATAGTTATTAATTAATGATAGTCATTCTGTGCTAGCCACGTAATCCAGCGGCTTTTTAAGTGATATTGCAGAGTGGCTAGATACCGACTTTCGTCGGCATGACATAAGTGTGTGAATGAGTCAGAGAGATTAAATGAAATATATATCGACACGCGGGCTATCGCCTGCTTTAAGTTTTAGCGAAATTTTATTAGGTGGCCTAGCGCCAGATGGTGGATTGTATCTGCCAGAAAGCTATCCACAATTTAATGATGCTGACTTAAACGCGATGCGCGACATGAGTTATGCAGATTTAGCTTTTGCCATTTATAGTCGATTAGTAGATGACATTCCTGCTCAAGATTTGAAAGCCATTATTGCTAAAACTTATACTGCTGAGGTTTATAGCTTTACACGTGCAGGCCAGAATGCGGCAGATATCACGCCGACTTTGAAGCTCGAAGATAATCTGTATTTGCTTAGTCTTTCAAATGGACCTACGCTGGCTTTTAAAGACATGGCGATGCAGTTGCTGGGCAATTTGTTTGAATACGTACTGACTAAAACTGGTAAAACCACCAATATTTTAGGTGCTACTTCTGGCGATACAGGTTCTGCGGCTGAATATGCAATGCGCGGAAAAAAAGCTATTCGTGTGTTTATGTTGTCGCCCAATAAAAAGATGAGTCGTTTTCAAGCCGCGCAAATGTTTAGCTTGCAAGATGACAATATTTACAATATTGCTGTAAATGGTGTATTTGATGATTGCCAAGACATGGTGAAAGCAGTGTCTAACGATGCGGATTTTAAAGCGCAATACAAAATTGGCGCGGTAAACTCTATTAATTGGGGGCGTATTATTGCGCAAGTCGTGTATTACTTTAAAGGCTATTTTGCTGTGACACAAAGCAATGCACAAAAAGTTAGTTTTGCCGTGCCATCAGGTAATTTTGGTAATGTATGTGCTGGTCATATTGCCCGTATGATGGGCTTGCCGATTGATAAATTGGTGGTTGCTACAAATGAAAATGACGTGCTGGATGAGTTTTTTAAAACCGGTGCCTATCGGCCACGCGGTTCCGCCAACACATATCATACCAGTAGCCCCTCTATGGATATTAGCAAGGCCTCAAACTTCGAGCGCTTTGTATTTGATTTAGTGGGGCGTGATAGCGCAAAAGTTCGTGAACTCTGGGGAAGCGTAGACCAAGGCGGTGCTTTTGATATTAAACAACTACTACCGAAATTAGCCGATTATGGTTTTGTCTCTGGTAGCAGTAATCACACAAATCGTATGCAGACTATTCGCGGAGCCCATGAGAAATATGGCGTTACTATTGATACACACACGGCTGATGGTTTAAAGGTCGCTCTAGAATATCGTGAGGCTAAGGTGCCTATGATAGTGTTGGAAACTGCCTTGCCAGCTAAATTTGAAGATGCGATTGTTGAAGCTTTAGGTCATTTGCCAGAACGTCCGGCGGTGCTTAATGGTATAGAGGACCTGCCGCAAAAGTTTCTTGTGATGGATGCTGATGTATTGTCAATTAAGGATTTCATTATAAAAAATACCTAGCGCTAATTTTCGTTTGTTTATTTAAACTCCACACTTTAATTGATTCGCTATTTCTGTTAAATGTGGGGTGTTTCTAAGGTCAATTGAACAATTTTAGTTGTTCAGTTTTTTGTCTATCAAGCCACGAACCAATTCTCGCATTTCCCAGAATGGTATAGGGTTTTTGCCATATAAGCGGATTGATTTGGGTAGACCACCTTTTGCAGATATTTCGCGTGCTTCTAATCCTGTCACGACTACAATTGCCATTTTTGCAAAATCTTCTAGGCCTCGCAGCGCATTCAGCATGGCAAAGCCATCCATTTCAGGCATTGTTAAATCAGTAATTAATAAGTCTGGTGTATTTTTTGAGATGTAAACAAGACCTTCACATGCACTACTGATTAATTTTGCATCAATCGGTAATTCCCATGAGTCTATCGTTTGCTGATAAAGCATTAACATGGCTTGATCATCTTCGATAATCACTATTTTTAATTGAGATTCATCAGCGCGTGCTTGGTCTTGGTCTACTTGGCCTAGAGCAATACGGTTGAATGATGCCCGCGTGATTCGTCTATGGCCGCCAGGTGTTTTCCATCCCTCTAATACTCCTTGCTCAACCCAAAGTTGCACTGAGCGTATTGTTACGCCAAGCTCCTTAGCGACATCGCTGGTAGTCATTAAATCTAAGGCTTTCAGTGCTATTTTCTTTACGGCCATGGCTATAACCTCATGTACTTTTGCTAAATTTATTTAATATACTATTATAATCTGTACTTCTAAATAAGCATGGTATCACTTTATTATCATTAATTATTATTTTAATAATCAAAATTAAAATAATAATTGATTTTAGTCTACGATAACGAGATCATATTTTTAATATAATTGATATTAATCACGAGCACGTTTGCCCGCAGTAGGATTTTAGATGACGAACCTTAGTCTATTAAACACGACGTTGTATTTATATTTTCTGAAATTAATTTTAAAAAATAGCTACTAAATTTCTAGCAAACGCTACAATCATAGCATGCCAAACTTCAGTAAAATCGTCACCATTTGTTCAACTACTCGCCTTATGCGCGGCATTCATATGCAATATCAGCAACAGCAAATAAACGCTGGCATTGCTCAGTGGCAGACAGCAGAAGTTAGTACCTTAGCCGTGTGGCTAGACACTTTAGTTGGCCATGCCAGCTTGTTAGGCATATTACCTAGCGATGCATTACCTGTGTTAACTTTAAGTCAGGTGGCAGAATCTTATTTGTGGGAGCAGGTTATTGAAACCTGTTTAGCCAAACACGAAGCGGCGGCCTTATTTGATATTCGTGCGCTAGCAAAATCTGCGATTGAAGCTAATAATTTAATGCTGAATTGGCAGCTCAGCGAAGTTGATATTAATCAGCATTTTATGACTCAAGAAACCCGCCAGTTTTTGCGTTGGCGGCACACGTTTGAAGCCCTTTGTGCCAAACAGCAGGCTTTAGAACCTGCGCGCCTGATGGCCTTGCAAATCAACTTAATTGAAAAGTATAGAGATGCTATAAGCCTAGCTATAGCCTTGCCTAAGCAAATATTATTGGCCGGCTTTGACCGAGTTACTCCATTAGAAAAGCATTTATTTGAGTTGCTGAAAACTTGTGGTGTGGTGACTGAAATGGCTACACTTAATACTAGCCAAAATTCGAATATCCAATATTATTCGTTAAATGATAGTCGTTCCGAATGTCGCGCAGCGGTGGCTTGGGCTAAACGAAAGTTGTTAGAAAATCCCAGTGCGCAATTGGCCATTATAAGTCCGGTATTAGGTGATATACGTCGTGAACTCGCTGATTTACTGGATGATACCTTTCACCCAGAAACTTTGCAGCCCAGCCAATGTGAAAAGCCGCGTTGTTATGATTTTTCCTTAGGTCTAGCGCTAACCGAATATCCTATTGTGCATAGTGCTTTGCAGCTTTTAAGATTAGCCGCCAGTAAAGCCAAAGTTACTTTTGAGGAAGTAACGCCAATATTGCAAGATGTATATTGGGGAAGTGCATTCGAAATTGATTCTCGGGCCTTGTTAGATGCTTATTTACGCAAAAAAATGAATGCGAGTTATAGTATAGAAGCCTTGATAGCTCAGGCGAGTAAATTGCAGGCGGAAGGTGCGCAATTAACATTTCTAGTACAACATTTAGTTGTTATCAGCCAATTCCAAAAGCAAGCACTTCTGCGGCAAGTGCCTTCTTTGTGGGTAGTTTCGCTAAAAAATCTACTCGATTCAATTCAGTGGGCAAAAAGTAGAGATCTCTCTAGTCATGAGTTCCAGGCGCAGAAATCTTTAGATGAACGCTTGCAGGAGTTGGCTACGCTAGACTTTATACTGGGCAAAATAAGTGCGAGGGAGGCGGTGCAAAAAATCACTGAACTTTGTAGCGCAACGATGTTTCAAGCTGAATCTACCGGTGATGTGCATATTCAATTATTGGGCTTGTTAGAAACGCCTGCGGTACAATTAGACGCGGTGTGGGCGGTGAATATGAACGACCAAGATTGGCCGCCACCAGTAAAGCTTAACCCGCTCTTGCCGGCCGAATTACAGCGCAACCGTGGCACGCCAAATGCCAGCGCAGGTATTCAAAGTATATTTGCCAGCTTGGTGCATCAGCGATTAATGCTAAGTGCGCCTGAAATTGTTTTTTCGTACTCGCTTAAAGAAGATGAGCGTGAGTTACGCCCGTCACCTTTGTTAAGTGATAACCTGCCTAAAATTCTAGCTTCACAGTCAGAAATTATTCAAACCCTAGCCGAACAATTAGCCCAGCCGGCAATCATGCAAATGCTCGATGACAGTTTGGCGCCGGCTATAGGCGTTGATGAGAAAGTGCATGGAGGCGTTAAACTTTTTGCTACGCAGGCAATTTGTCCCGCTTGGGCATTTTATCAGTATCGGTTAGGCGCTAGTAAGCTGGAAACGCCAATTGATGGGCTAGATAATATGTCGCGCGGCAGTTTGCTACATAAAGTATTGCAAATTTTTTGGCAAGATTGTCAAAACTTAAGTAACTTAAAAGCCATGACTGATAAGCGGCGGACATTGGCGATTGCGAGTGCAATCGCCCAAAGTATATTGGAATTAGGTCAAGAAATTACCGTGCATTTGCCTCCGCAAGTCATGCAGATCGAACAACAAAGACTGCAGCAATTGCTAGAGTTTTGGCTTAATTTAGAATTAGAACGCGCCGACTTTAAAGTACATGCCTGCGAGGAAAAGCATTCCATTGAAGTTGAAGGCTTGCCTGTTAAATTTACTATAGACCGAATTGACGCTTTAGCCGATGGCGGTTTAGTGGTGATTGATTACAAAACTAGCGCAGTGGTGGCCAATAAAAGTTGGGCAGATGACAGGATTTCTGAACCGCAATTGCCGATTTATGTATCACTGGCGCTTAAATATGAGTCTGTCGTGGCCGTGTGTTTTGCCAAGGTGCGCACCGATGGAAGTAAGTTTATTGGTTTATCTGTTGAAGAGGGCGTATTACCGGAAGTGACTGCCTTACACAAAGTGAAAAATAGCTCTGCCTTTATAAAATTCGTAGATTGGGATACTTTGCTAGAACACTGGTATACCAGTTTGACTAACATTGCGCATGAAATTAAATCGGGAGTTGCCAGCACCACTTTTAATAAAGAGACTGATTTGAACTATTGTGAAGTCTTGCCTTTACTAAGGTTACCTGAGCGCAGTATGCAGTTTGAAAAGTTACAGTCTGCCGTAAATGCAGGTGATAAAGCATGACTGTTGATGTCGATTTAACTGATTCAAACACGACTGACCTCAATGCTTTAGATAGCCTTAACCGCATAAGCGCGTTAGATCACAAGCGCTCATTTATTGTGGAAGCGCCAGCGGGTGCCGGAAAAACTGAGCTATTAACGCAGCGCTACCTAAAATTATTAGCTATTGTTAATGAGCCTGAAGAAATTATAGCGCTCACTTTTACCAATAAAGCTGCTACGGAAATGCGTAACCGTATTTTATTGAGTTTGGAGCATGCGCAAAGTCTAACACCTGAGACTGCCGCACACAAACTGGTAACGCGTGGTTTAGCCAATGATGCACTTCGGCAATCTCAGGCAAAGCAATGGGATATTATCGAACAGCCTAGTCGCTTGCGGATTCTAACGATCGATGCGCTTTGTAGCAGCTTAACCCGCCAAATGCCGTTGTTGAGTAAATTCGGTGGCCAGCCTGTGGTGAGCGATGATACCGAATCGCATTATCTAGATGCTGCGCGTCGTGCTATTGCGCACATTATGCAGGAAACCAAGCCTGACGATGTTGTGACCACCGCACTGCGATACTTTGACAATAATAGCGAAAAGCTGATTGCGCTACTAGCAAAAATGCTGGCGCGACGTGACCAATGGTTGCCGCTTGCCGTTCAAATGCATGGCTTAGACGTTGAAGAGATGTCACGCAATACTGAAGCCGCCTTGCAGCATTTAATAGCAGAAGCTTTGCAAGCGGTGCTCGGTATTTTAACGTCAAACGTTCAATCTGCACTGATGCCGCTAGCACGTTACGCGGCGGCTAATTTATCAGAAGATGCCGACATTGCCCCTTTGCTGGATTGGCAGTTTGCATTGCATGCGGATGCAGAAGATCTTATTGAGTGGCAAGCGCTGGCTAATTTTTTACTGACTAAAACTGATAAAACTTTTAGAAAGTCTATTAATAAAACCAATGGTTTCCCAGCGACAGATGAAGGTAAAAACCAAAAAGATGCTTATTACGCTATCACCAATACGCTAGAAAATAACCAAGCTATTGCCGCTATTTTAGATTTACCTTCTATCACCACTGTGGCAGAAAATCAGCTGGTGATACAAGCACTCACCAAGCTTTTAATCCTTGCAGCTACGCATTTGTGGGCGGTGTTTCAGTCGGCTGGCGAAGTTGATTTTGTGGCAATTGCACAAAGCGCTCAACAAGCGCTTGAAGATGAAAATGGCGTGACTGATTTGGCGCTTAAGCTTGATTATAAAATATCGCATTTATTGATAGATGAGTTTCAAGATACCAGCCCGGTGCAAATGCAATTGATAAAAAAACTTGTCGATGGCTGGCAACCTGATGATGGCCGTACTTTATTTTGTGTAGGTGATCCTATGCAATCTATTTATCGTTTCCGTAAAGCTGATGTGAGCTTGTTCTTGCAAGCTACGCAGTTTGGTATTGGCCATTTACCGCTGACACGTTTACAATTAAGCCGCAATAATCGCTCTCATCCTGAGGTGGTGCGATGGATTAATCAAGCATTCCAACAAGTTTTTCCAGAAAATGACAATATCCGCCAAGGCGCCATTAGTTATCGAGAATTTACCGCTACACGTCCAGAAATTGCCGGTGATGATATGCATTTGCATCCCATTATTCTTGAGGCGAATGAGGACGAGGATGATGCTGAAAGTGTTAATGCCAAACTAATAGAGGCAAGTTATGTCGCTAATTTAATCGTAAAATTACGTGCAGATAACTCCGCAAAGAAAATTGCAGTATTGGTGCGTAGTCGTAGCCATTTAAAAGAATTAGTGTCTGAGATTCGTCGCAATCATCCGAAATTATTATTTCAGGCATTGGAAATTGAACATCTTAATGATAGGCAAACGGTACAAGATGCTTTTTCTTTGGCCTGTGCGTTGCATCATAGAGCCGATAGAATTCATTGGCTGAATATACTACGAGCACCTTGGTGTGGATTAACTTTGGCTGACTTACACACGCTGGCGGCTGATAATCATCGCGCCACTATTTGGCAACTGATGCAAGATGAAACGCGCTTGCAAAAACTAACTGCCGATGGCCTTCTACGTTTGAGGCATGTGAAGAATATTCTAACCGAAGCTTTTAAGCATCAAGGTCGTATGCCTACTCGCCGCTGGCTAGAAAGTACTTGGCTGCAATTAGGTGGCGGAAAATGTTTGGTTGAAGCCGGTGATAATCGCGATATTCAGGTTTTTTTTGATTTGGTTGAAAAAATCAGCCGCATTGGACATTTGGATATTACTTCACTAGAAGTCAGTATGACCAAGCTCTATGCTAAGCCTGATCTTGATGCTGATGACAGCTTGCAATTTTTAACCATCCATAAATCGAAAGGTTTAGAGTTTGATACGGTAATTTTACCAGCGCTAAATCGCCCGCCAAGAAACCCGGATAACGAATTGGTATTATGGCAAGAAGTTACTATAGATAAACAAACGCATTTAATTGCAGCGCCATTAATGCTCAACCGGATTGTGTCTAAATCTGACTATAAATCTGGTTCTAAATCGGGCTCTAACGCTATAGTAAAGCCAATTAACACACCTAGTGTTTATCAATTTCTTAAAGATCTAGAGGCTGAGCGTAACAATAATGAAATAGTGCGATTATTGTACGTAGCAGCTACCCGTACACAGCGGCAATTACATTTAATTGCCAGCGTCAAAATTAATCAGAAAGGTGAAATAAAACCTGCCGCAAGAACTTTGCTTAAAGTATTGTGGCCAGCGGTAGAAGCTGAGTTTATTAACACGGCGCCAATTGCAAGTAGTGCTCGCTATTCGGAGGTGTTGAATATGAGCCAATTTAAGCCACAATTACAGCGTTTGGATAGTAGTGAATTCTCTGGCCAATCATGTGGCAATTTCCTAGCCACATTTAGTGATGAACCCAGCATTTTTAAGAATAGTGTCACGTCGCCATATGATAGTGAAGCTTCCTCAACCGACAGTAAAAATATTAACGCCGATATGCAAAGGCATTGCGGCATACTGGCGCATCTTTATATGGCCTTATTTTCTGCCAGTGGTTTAGAAGATTGGCACGCCGAACGCCTTGCAGCTTGTTTGCCAGCGATGCAAAAATGGTTGATGCTACAAGGTCATGCATCAAGTGTGTGCCAGTCATCCGCCGCACAGGTGTTGGCTGCGTTACAAACAACCTTAGCGAGCGCAGCAGGGCAATGGGTGCTACAAAAACACACGAATGCGGCCAGTGAGTTCAGTGTAATGCAGGCAACTGATGGCGGCCTTAAAACTCATGTGATAGACCGGACGTTTATTGAGTGTGTTAATGGTGAAAACGTACGCTGGATTATTGATTACAAACTCAGTATTTCAGGTGAAAAGCTAGATTTACCAGTGGCGGCAGAACAACATCGTCCGCAATTAGCTCGTTATGAAAGTTTATTTATTGGTGAAGGCTGGGAAATTAAAACTGCTGTATTATTTTTAAGTTCTGGAGAACTGTTTGTGCTGTGAGTGTTTTTTATAGGCACAGCTCTATGCCGTGGCTATAAAAATATTCAGCAAAAATAAACTGCTATTAGTTTTCTTGCTTAAAGTGCCTGCGCACATACCAAACTATAAATAGTAAGCCAGCAGCAGCAATTAAATAATGAAACTCATGGAAATACACTTTTAGGCTTGCCCAGTTCTCACCAAATTTCATGCCAGCATAAGCCAGTAAAGCGCACCAAATAAATGAGCCTACAAACGTATAAAATATGAATTTAGGCATGTTCATTCTCACCACTCCAGCTGGGAAGGCAATAAAAGTCCGTATGGCCGGTAGCATGCGCGCTACAAAAATAATGATTTCACCATGTTTCTCAAATAAATGGTCCGCATAATCAAGATCTCTTTTAGAGAGCAATATATATTTTCCATACTTTTCTGCTAGCGGCCTGCCGCCAAGCATTCCCACATAATAAGCCGGAATAGAACCTGCTACACAGCCTATGGCACCGGCTAAGGCCACTAACCATAAGTTCATTTCACCTTTAAACACTAAAAAGCCGGCAAATGGCATAATGATTTCAGAAGGCAGCGGAATGCAGGCCGACTCTATGGCCATCAGTAAAACGATACCACCATAACCCATGGTTGAGATGACGCTCATAATCCAAGCGGCGATAATCGTGATTAGTTTTTCTAACATAGCTTCTTTCTAATTTTATAATTGTTAGTTTTTACCTACTAAACAAATTCTTTTAATAATACTTTTACAAAATCAGCCCGCTGATTAATATCTTCTAAATTCACCGTCATTCTAAATTTATCTGGCCCATTCATGCGACAGCGTCGGTCGCGCTGCAATAAGGCAATGAGCTTGGTTGGGTCTAAATCTGCATTCGTGTTAAATTGTAATTGAATAGCCTCAGAACTCGCATCAATTTTCACAATGCCGATCGCTTTTCCGGCGATTCTTAGTCTGTGGCAGGCGATTAGCGCCTCGCCTTGCTCAGGTAATAAACCAAAACGATCTATTAGCTCTTCCTGCATATTATCCAGCGCTTCATCATCATTACAATTGGCCAAACGCTTGTAAATGACCAAGCGCTCATGCACATCTTGGCAATATTTGGTGGGCAATAATGCTGGTGTATGCAGATTAATTTCAGTTGTGACGCCTAATGGCGCATTCAGGTCTGGTTCTTTGCCTGCTTTTAGCTGCTTAACCGCATGGTTAAGCATGTCTGAATATAAATGAAAACCAATTTCTTGCATTTCACCACTTTGACTATCACCCAATAATTCACCCGCACCACGAATTTCTAAATCGTGCATGGCTAGGTGAAAACCTGCGCCTAAGTCTTCCATCAGTTGAATGGCATCCAAGCGTTTTTGCGCTTGCATGGTAATTTTACGATCCGGATCTGTGAGTAAATATGCGTAAGCTTGATGATGCGAACGACCGACACGACCGCGTAATTGGTGCATTTGCGCTAGGCCAAACATATCGGCTTTATTCAGAATAATGGTATTAGCCGTTGGTACGTCGATGCCTGTTTCAATAATAGTGGTGCAAAGTAATAGGTTGAAACGCTGATTATAAAAATCGCGCATCACGTGCTCAAGTTCGCGTTCACGTAACTGGCCATGTGCAACCGCAATGCGTGCATCCGGCAGAATACGCTCTAGTTTCTCACGCATAGAATGGATGGTATCCACTTCATTATGTAAGAAATACACTTGGCCGCCACGCTTGAATTCACGCATAGCCGCTTCACGAATAATGCCTTCAGAATAGTCTGTATGGAAAGTTTTGATACTTAAGCGTTTTTGCGGCGGTGTGCTGATAATAGAAAATTCACGCAAGCCTTCCATCGCCATACTCAAAGTTCGCGGTATCGGCGTAGCGGTTAGCGTTAGAATATCAACTTCAGCACGTAAGGCTTTTAACTGCTCTTTTTGACGCACCCCAAAACGGTGTTCTTCATCTAGCACCACTAAACCTAGATTTTTGAATTTTACATCTTTTTGAATCAAACGGTGCGTACCGATAATAATATCGATTTGCCCAGCTTCTAAACCAGCCAACGCTTCTTTTTGCTCTTTTGCTGTTCTAAAACGTGAGATTTCCGCAATCTTAATTGGCCAATCGGCAAAGCGATCTCTAAAGTTATTAAAATGTTGCTCAGCCAGCAGCGTAGTTGGTACCAGCACCGCTACTTGTCTGCCGCCCATTACCGCGACAAAAGCGGCACGTAGCGCTACTTCAGTTTTACCAAAGCCCACATCCCCGCAAACCAGTCTATCCATCGGGCGACCTGATTGCATATCTTTGATGACGTTTTCAATGGCTTCTAACTGATCTGGCGTTTCTTCAAACGGAAAGCTTTCGCAGAACGATTCATAATCGTGCAAACTTAAAGTAAATGCATGACCACGGCGTGACGCGCGTTGTGCATACAAATTCAATAACTCAGCAGCAGTATCGCGAATTTGTTTAAGGGCTTTCTTCTTGGCTTTTTCCCAATTACCGCTACCTAAGCGATGTAGCGGTGCAGATTCTGGTGGCCCACCTGAATAACGTGAGATTAAAAATAGCTGCGAAACTGGCACGTAAAGCTTATCGTAGCCAAAGTATTCCAGCAGTAAAAGCTCAGTTTCGCCTTCGCCAAAATCTAAATTTACCAAGCCTTTATAACGGCCAACTCCGTGTTGCTCATGCACCACTGGGTCGTCCATACGCAGCTCAGATAAATCTTTAAGCATGCCTTCAGTGCTACGCGCTTTTTCTTTTTCACGGCGACGCTGTTGGCGCACAGTAGCGGCATACAGCTCGGCTTCGGTGATAACCGCGACTGATTTGCTGGCCGTTTTACTTTCAAGCCTAAAGCCATGATGCAATGGCGAAACACCTAGCATCACTTTTTCTTTGGAATCAACAAACTCCGCCCAAGTCTCTATCATAGCGGGCTTAATGTCGTGGTCAGCAAATAGCTGCGAGATGGTTTCACGGCGGCCTAGGCTTTCGGCTGCAATTAAAATGCGTCCAGAAAAATCAGCAATATAAGCTTGCAGTTTATGCAAAGGCTGGTCGGCACGGCGTTCAATGTCGAGTGCAGGCAGGCCAGTTGACTGGCTAATTGTGCTTAGTGATAAACGGCTAAATTGATGCGTAGCGCTGAAAAAATCTTCTGTTTTAATGATTAATTTTTCAGGGATTACTAATGGTCGTTCAGCATCGTGCGCCAAGTTGCGGTAACGCGATTGCGCTTCACGCCAAAACTGCTGTGCGCTGTGGTCTAAATCGCCATGCAAACACAGCAAACAATCTGTTGGTAGGTAATCAAGAAAAGTCGCCGTTTGCTCAAAAAATAGCGGTAAATACCACTCAATCCCGCCAGTGGCGATGCCTTTGCTCACATCTTTATAAATCTTGGCGCGCTGCGGATCACCTTCAAAAGTTTCCCTAAATTGGCCTCGAAATTGCGCAATGCCGCTTTCATCTAAAGGAAACTCACGTGCTGGCAATAACCTGATTTCTGGTACCGGATAAAGACTACGCTGCGTATCCACATCAAATGTGCGTATCGATTCAATCTCGTTATCAAATAAATCAATGCGGTAGGGCAGCGCAGAACCCATAGGAAATAAGTCCACCAAACCGCCACGCACACTAAATTCACCATGTGAAATTACTTGGCTCACATGATGATAGCCAGCTTCAGCACATTGGCGTCGCAGCGCCTCGGTATCCAGTATCTGGCCCTTTTTGAGCATGAAAGTATTCGCGCTTAAGTAGGCTTTTGGGCTTAAGCGTATCAGCGCCGTAGAAAGTGGCACAATAATCACATCGCAGGAATTTTGGCTAATCAGATAAAGCGTGGATAATCTGTCTGAGATTAAGTCTGGATGCGGCGAAAACTGGTCGTAGGGCAGCGTTTCCCAGTCTGGTAATAAATTGACTTTGAGCGTAGGCGCAAAATAGGGGATTTCTTCCAGCAAGCGCTGAGCATCAAACGCGCTGGCAGTGATAATCACCAGCGGTTTTGTTGGACTGGTAGCTTTAAGTTTAAGCGCTAATTCAGCCAGTGCGAGACCATCTTCACCATTGGTAGAAAGCTCAACACGGTTTAATTGACCTGTTTTTGGAATGGCTAGCGAAGTTTGCGTCATAGATAAAATTTTGAATACTACTGGTTAAATTGAGATGCAATATTTAGGCGTTTGGTTATAGCGATTGCTGTTAATTTCTAAGATCTAACCGTTATAGTTTGATATTTTAAGTGCAAAATTTAAGCAGTTCCACCAACAGTTAAAGCATCAATTTTAAGCGTAGGCTGGCCTACGCCGACCGGCACACTTTGGCCTTCTTTGCCGCAAGTGCCTACGCCGCTATCTAGTGCCATATCGTTGCCTATCATCGATACGCGTTTTAGTACTTCTGGACCATTGCCGATTAAAGTTGCGCCTTTGACTGGGTAGGTTATTTTGCCATCTTCTATCATGTAGGCTTCTGAGGCGCTGAAGACAAATTTTCCGCTGGTAATATCGACTTGGCCGCCGCCAAAATTAGCCGCGTACAAGCCTTTTTTAACCGTTTTAATAATTTCTTCAGGGGGTATTGTGCCGTTCAGCATATAAGTGTTGGTCATGCGCGGCATAGGAATATGAGCGTAACTTTCGCGCCGCGCATTGCCTGTGACTGGCATATTCATTAGGCGTGCATTGAGCGTATCTTGAATGTACCCACGTAATATACCGTCTTCAATCAACACAGTTCGGCTAGTTGGGTTGCCTTCATCGTCCATACTTAGTGAGCCGCGACGATCTTGAAGGGTGCCGTCATCAACAATGGTAATGCCGCGTGCCGCCACTTGCTGGCCTATCATATTGCTAAAAGCGGAGCTACCTTTGCGGTTAAAATCGCCTTCTAAACCGTGACCGATGGCTTCGTGTAATAGTATGCCAGGCCAGCCAGCGCCTAAAACCACCGTCATGCTACCGGCTGGGGCAGGGCGGGCGTCTAGGTTGATTAGTGCTTGATGTACGGCTTTTTTTGCGTAATCGTGTAAGACATCATCGGTGAAATAGCTGTAATCAAATCTGCCACCACCACCGCTAGAGCCTTGCTCACGGCGGCCATTACTTTCGGCGATTACGTTAATGGATAAGCGTACCAATGGGCGTACATCTGCCGCCATTACCCCGTCGTGGCGCACTACCATGACCACTTCATATTCACCGGCGACAGAGGCGGTGACTTGTGAAATGCGCGGATCTATTTGTCTAGCAAAAGATTCTAGGCGTTCGAGTAATTTTACTTTCGCATCAGCAGAAAGTGAGGCAATTGGATCTTGTGGCACATAAAGCTGCGGTACATTACGCTTGATGGCGGTGTGACTGGCCGTTTGTTCACCACCCAAGCTGGCAATCGCTTTAGTGGCTTTTGCTGCTTCTTGCAAAGCTCTTAAGGTAATGTCGTCTGAGTAGGCGAAAGCAGTTTTTTCACCACTTACGGCACGCACGCCCACACCTTGGTCAATAGAGAAGTTGCCTGATTTAACCTGACCTTCTTCTAAGCCCCAACTTTCACTGCGGCTGTATTGAAAATATAAATCAGCATAATGTATTTTGTGCGACATCATATCGCCCAACACGTTTTGCAATTTAGCGACATCAAGGCTTGCAGGCAACAGTAATGTTTCTGTCGCCGCAGTAAAATGTGAGCCTAATATCTTGCTGGTATTAGTTGATTTTTGTTCAGTTTTCATTGCTTGCTTCTGCTTAATATAGAAATAATTGAGACATGGAAGTTGTAGTTAAATTGCACTAATAGTTCTGTGCTTAAGTGCCGGTAAGCTTTTTCTTAAGCTGGCTTGATACTGTCGGTTAATGGTTGAAATCACCACGCCGGAACCGCGCGGTAGGCGGTCTAAAATTACGCCCCATGGGTCAACAATCATGCTATTACCATGCGTTTCACGGCCAGATAAATGGTAGCCGCCTTGTGCCGATGCAATCACATAGCTTAAATTTTCAATGGCACGTGCGCGTATCAACGTTTCCCAGTGCGCGCGGCCGGTGGTGTCGGTGAAGGCTGAGGGTACAACAATAATATTGACATCTTTCATAGCGCGATACAATTCAGGAAAGCGCAAGTCGTAACATATTGACAAACCAATTCTGCCAAATGGTGTATCTACCACTTTAATGGCATCACCTGATTCAATAGTTTTTTCTTCATGGTAATGTTCATTGCCTAAATCTAGGCCGAACAAATGAATTTTATCGTAACGCGCGGCTAACTGACCTTTGTCATCAAAAACTAAACAACTATTTCGCACTTTATTAGGAAAATTGCTGACTAGTGGTATAGAACCACCGACCAGCCATATTTTATGTTTTTTGGCCATTTTTGCTAAAAAGCTTTGTATCGGGCCTTTACCTTCTTCCTCACGTACTGCAACTTTATCAGTTTCTTTAAGCCCCATAATCGCAAAGTATTCCGGCAATACCACTAGTCTAGCGCCTTGATTGGCGGCAATCTCAATCAGTCGTTCAGCTTCACTTAAATTAGCTGCCACATAAGGACCAGAGGCCATTTGAATAGCAGCTACTTTAACCATGTCTTTGTTAGATTCTAAGTTGCTAAGTTTAGCTTTTGTCGTTTTTAAGCGTGAGGTGATGGCCATATGTTATCCAAACAGGTTTGTTGATTTTTGAATTCGAAAGACTTTAAATTTTATTAATTAATTGGTGAATCCTTAATACTTTCTGGGTTGTTTTTCTCTGCATTGACTTCTTGCGGGTTATCCCAAGTGCCAATAATTTCATACTCCGATGACGCTATTTTATTCAGCGGGTCTTTTAATATTTTTTGCGCTAGAAAGGCTACTGCGCCCACCAATGGACCGCCGGCTAAGGCTGCCAATGAAATACTATCACTAATATTAGGCATCACTTTAACGTAAAGTTGTTGTGTTTCTTTTTGTAGATTAGTTTCACCTTTAATAGTTACTTTAGCGGCAGGGCCAGACATTAAAAAGTTATCGCTACGCATCACGCCATGCTCAATTTTTACATTAGCGTTGATTTTATCAAAGGCAAAGCCGTTACTAAACAGATCTCTAAAATCTAATGTGAGGCGCCTAGGCAAGCTTTGCAAGCTCAGTAACCCAAGTAATCTGCCTACGCCAGGTTGTACTTTTAATATTTGCCCCTTGTGCATTTCAAATTGCAGATTACCATTTAACGCTAAAGCATCAAACTCATGTGGGCTGCCGGCCCAGTTCAATTGACCGCTGAGCAGGCCTTCTCCGCCCTTAATGGCATCTACGTAGCCAAAATGATTAAGCGTTTTCCCTAAATCGTTAATCGCCCAATTAACATTCATTTTGGTATTTGGGCTATGCACCCATTTGCTCCAAATGCCATCCGCGCTGATAGTGCCTTCAGGATTAATTAACTTAAGTTTTTGTATAATCCAGTTACCATTTTGTGGAAAAGCAATTAAGGCTAATCCGCCTATTTTCTTCTTATCAAATTCAAAGCTATCTGCAGTAATATCAAGCGCTGGGTAAGCTTGATTAGGCGTTTCTGTATCTATTAAGCTAGGATCCTTAGCATTGGGTGGCACTGAATATCTAGTGCGGTTTGGCGAAGCGTCTGGAATCCTTAAGTTTGTTAAGTGCGCTGTTAACTTCCCATTATTTTGTGCTTGCCACTGCAAATCACCGGATATTTCACTGCTTTCTATGCTGGCTTGTAAGCTATCTTTTCCGGCTTTATTGCTAATTTTAAGTTGATTGATGCGTCTGTCGAAAACATCTAAGGTATTGACCTTTAAGTCTACTTTTTGAATAGATAAAGCATCATTTTGTTTTGTTACGCTAGATAAATTATTCATTACTGTGCGCCATGCGTCAGCATCTAGGTAATCTAAATTTCCTGTTATCTGCAAACCTTTAGGCTTATTTGGTTCGTTATTGTTGTTTAAATAACTGGCCATAGCCGCGCCATTATTGACGCTGTTGAAATGAATGCTGGCCTGATCTACTTGCAATTTACCTTGCTCGCCAGTGCGTACCACTTTGGCAGCAATTTTATTGCCAATATTGATGATAAATGTGTCGCTATTATCATCTTGTTTTTTATCTATGCGAATATTCAAATGTTCGTTCGCATTTTTATTAAACGGCACAGGTAATCGCGATGTAACGCCGAACAAATCTGCGCGTATACCAATATTGACACGTGGTTTTTGGATAAGAATGTCACCGACCCAGTCAGTACTACCACTAATATAATTGGCCGCTTTGCCTAGGGTTTGCTTAAGCATTTCGTCGTTTAGTTTTCCTCTAGCCGTGACTCTAACAATTTTGTCTTTGCCAGATTTTAGATTGAAAACCAAAGGCGAACCAAAAATATTGGCCTTTATATTGGTTGCGTTTAAGCTACTTTCGGTAAACTCTAACAGTCCATTGATTTGGTTTAGCGCTGGCATTGTTGCGCTTTCCATATGGCCGTTACTGATTTGATAAGCACCTTTAATGATTGCTGCATCTGCGTTATTCAGTGGAATTTTCAAGCTCAGATTCAACTTAGCGCTACCGCTGATTTTAAGGTCAGTAGTAAATCCTTGTGCGACTTGTGCTATTGGGCTTTTATTCACAAAATGAATGCCCTCAGCAACTGATCCTTTTAGCTCGCTCTCCATGCTCAGTATAGGTTCAGTGGTATCTAATTTGGCGATGATGATTTTACTTTTAAGCAGTTGATTGCCTAAGAGATGCCCAGCATTTGCATTAAGCTCCATGCGTGTGCCTTCAAATAATATGTCTAAACCTAGCGCCTCAACATTCGGCCAGCCTAAGCCATACTCGATTTCACTATTTTTAACTTTTGCAGTGACTCTAAATAAACCTAGCTTACTATCAAGATTGCCTTTGTTATCGACAAACGGAAAGTTGGCCAAGCGACCTTTAGTAATCACGTTGATATTTTCAACGTCTCCAGACAATATGGAGGTATCTAGCCAATTCAAAGTATCTTTACCCAGCGAGATTGGATAATAAAATAGGGCATATTTAGCATTGCCGTGGGAAAATTTTGCTTTTAAGTCAAGGTAGCCACCTTTGTTGCCATCCAACAAATAATCGGCGTTAATCGTACCCGCTAAATGTGGATTGCTAATACTAATGTCGCTAACCCTAATTTTAGTTTCAATGCCTTTGACATTCCAGCTGATGTCACCTTCTAATGTGTCAACAGGAAGAGGCCAGCGCAAAGTATTTTTAAAGTCTAAGCTGGCATTTTTTGTTTGCAAGATAAGCTTGCCTGCATTTTGATTTGCTGAAACTTCTCCGGTTAAATTGCTGAAGCCAGGCATCTTGTCGTGCGCTTGTATGCTTAATCCGTTAAATTTGCTGTTGAGTAGATAGCTTTTTGTGGCTAACTGATTACCTTCCCAATTGAGCACTAAGTTATCTAGGTTGCCGGTAGTTGCTAGCCCTGCAATTTTTTCTAGCATTGCAGTCGGCAGTGGTAATTGGGCTAGGTAGGGATTCATAGTCGCTAGGTTGACATGGGCTAATTTAACGCTTAATGCCTTCAATCCTTGCGGTTTTTCTCGATAGCTAGCGCTGGCATCCTGTATATTCAAACCATTATTGGTGACTAAAGTTAAGTGCTCACCACTAAAAAACTGGCTGCTAATTAGATGCTGTGCTGAGATTAACTGACTTACACTTAGGTTATGCCAGCTAAGTTTTCCAGCTAATTTATTGAGAAAAATAGGCTCAGCATCAGCTTTGAGTTGAATCATTACATTGCTTAAGCTGACATTGCTGGAAATAGATTTGAGTTGTTGGTTAGCAAAATCAACAGCAATATCAGCGCTACCTATACCGGCTTGCAAATCAATCGGGTAATCTAACCAAGGCTTAAATGCCACCATATTGGCATTTTTTAGCTGCGTGGTGATGCTGCCGTTCCATTGCTCGATACGGCTTACATCACCTCCATGCAAAGTGCCGCTTAAGGTAATCGGGTTGTTTGTGCCAACAGAAGGCATCGCAGTCAATGTGATTTGATGGCTTTTAAGTAAACTCTTCCAAGTCGGACTTTTTATTTGTAAATTAAGATTATTTAAGCTTAGTGCCGGGGCGCCGCGCATTTCATCTAACCAAACCACCTTAGCGTTTACCACTTCTAATTTACTTTGGCGTAGGAGCCAATTGGGTAAATCAGGTTTAGCCGCGCCGCGCATGCTAATGCCAGCGACAAAAACTTCACCATTCGCCATGCGACGAATCGTAAGCTCTGGAGAATGGACAATTAACGCAGCAAGATGTGGCTCAAACATGCCTATGCTGAGCCATGATAAGCTTAGGTCTGTATTTTTAAGTTGCAAAGCAGGGCGGTTTTGTGCATCGTAAATATCAATATTTAATAAAGATAAATGTGGATTGATGCCTTGCCAGTCGGCCTTAATGTTGCCGATAACGACTCTTTGTTTGGAGGCGTTACTGGCAAATGTCGCTATTTTTTCTTTATATTGATCAATATTAGGGAATAATAAAAACTGTACTGATAAGGCGGTCAGCAGCACGATGGCGACAATAATGCACGTCAGCCAAAACGCAAGGCGGTATACCAAAAGTAGTGATTTTTTTACCATATTGGCTGGACTGAGACTTTATATTTTTGCCTATGAAAATTGTAGCTAGGCAAGTTTAATTTGATGGATGTTTAGTCATACTATTTTACTGCAATATTTGCCATTTAAATTAATCTATTAGTCATTTGACTGGCAATATCGCGCTAAAAGTCAAAGATATTTATGACTATGGCACTAATCATTTAGAATAACGGTATTTGCCGTATAAATAATGAGCTCTAGCTCATATATTCTACCTAAAAGCCAAGTGCTGACATGGTTTTAGTCACCGCACTTGCTGTAAAAAATCGGTCTAAAAAAATATTATTTATTTTTATTATCTGTGATGGTTTTAACTTGATTCAATTCAAACAACTTACCTTAGTTCGGGGCTTAAAAGTCCTTATTCAAGCAGCCTCGCTACAACTGCATCCGGGTCATAAAGTCGGATTAACGGGTGCAAATGGCGCGGGTAAATCTTCACTTTTTGCCTTGTTGCGTGGCGAAATGCATTTGGAATCTGGCAGTTTAGACATGCCAACCAGTTGGGTAATTGCCCATGTGGCGCAAGAAACGCCAGCGCTTTCTATGCCTGCCATTGAATTTGTATTAGATGGCGACGTCGAATTACGCACTATTGAGGCGGCATTAGCCGACGCCGAGGCGAATCATAAAGGTGAATTAATCGCCGAATTACACCATCGTTTGATGGATATTGACGGATACAGTGCGAAGGCACGCGCGGCAGAATTGCTTAGTGGTTTAGGGTTTAGTCAGGCTAATTTACAGCAAGCGGTTTCTACGTTTTCTGGCGGTTGGCGTGTGCGTTTAAACTTAGCGCGCGCTTTAATGTGCCGTTCAGATTTGTTACTGCTAGATGAGCCGACCAACCATTTGGACTTGGACGCGGTAATTTGGCTAGAAGGTTGGCTACAAAGTTATCGCGGCACGCTAGTATTAATATCGCATGATAGAGATTTCTTAGATGCGATTGTGAATCACATTGCGCATATCGAGCAACAAACACTAACTTTGTATCGCGGCGGTTATTCTGACTTTGAACGTCAGCGTGCTGAAAAGCTAGCACTGCAGCAAGCTATGTTTGAAAAGCAGCAGCGTAAAGTATCGCATTTACACAGCTATATTGATCGCTTTCGTGCGCAAGCCACTAAAGCGCGCCAAGCTCAAAGTCGAATTAAAGCTTTAGAACGTATGGTGATGATTTCTGCTGCGCATGTGGATTCACAGTTTAACTTTGAATTTAGAGCGCCAGTTTCCGCGCCTGATCCTTTATTGGTGTTGGATGATATGTCGGTTGGCTATAATAATGTTGCCTTAATTAAAGACATTGTATTAGCCATTCGTCCAGGTGAGCGTTTAGGTTTACTCGGCCGTAATGGCGCGGGTAAAACCACTTTAATCAAGTTGCTGGCGAATGAGTTACAGTCCTTAAGCGGAAAGCGCGTAGAAGGCAAAGACTTAAATATTGGCTATTTTGCCCAGCATCAGCTTGAACAACTGCGTCCTGATGATTCGCCGTTAGAACATATGATGAAGTTGGACCCGCTGACGCGCGAGCAGGAACACATGAATTATTTAGGTGGTTTTGATTTTAAAGGCGAAATGGCTAGGTCGCCTTGTGCAAATTTTTCTGGCGGTGAAAAATCACGCTTGGCCTTGGCTTTACTGATTTGGACACGACCTAATTTATTGCTACTAGATGAGCCCACCAACCATTTAGATTTAGAAATGCGCCATGCGCTAACGTTAGCGCTACAAGATTATGAAGGCGGCGTAATTTTGGTTTCTCACGATAGAGCACTGCTGCGCGCCACTTGCGATGAATATATATTAGTCGCAGATGGCAAAGCCGCACCATTTGATGGCGATTTAGAAAATTATGGCCAATGGTTAGCTGAGCAGCGCTTAAAAGAAAAACAAGCTACGCAAGTGATTGCCACGGATAAACCCAACAAGAATGATCGTGCCGCGAATAAAGCTGATAAGCAAGCTAGAATTTTAGAACGCAGACCTTTAGTCAAGGAGTTGGAGCAAATTGAGCTGAATATTACTAAGTGGAATGTCGATAAAAAAGTATATGACGATAGATTGAATGACAGTGAACTTTATACCTCCAGCGACAAAACTGAGTTGCAAGAGTTGCTTAAAAAGCAGGCAGACTTAGTCAGTAAGCTAGACATAACTGAAGAACGTTGGTTAGAATTGCATGAGTTGTTAGAAGCCATACCAGCATTAGATTAAAGGGTACCACTATTAATTAAATTTTCGTCGCTATACCGCGTTGCTCATAAAAAATTATTCCCTACATATCAAACATATGCTATGTATTAATTTTTTATTCGCGCCTTGTCTAGCTTATCGCACCAATCTTGTCGCTTTAGCGGCTTAGATTGGTGGTGATGCCATTTACGGATAGAAACTTGAATTAATAGAGTTTCCCTAAATACCATTTTTAAACCGAACAACTGCTAGGACTCAATATGGAAATTCAATACTCAACACATATCAAACTAATGCATGCTTTATGTTTAGCCGAAGCCTTGCATGACGATGAGGCGGCGCCAAATACTAATTTAGATGATTATGAGGCGCTGGCTGCGGCGGACTATGTGAGCTGTTACATTACCTTTAAAGCCATTCAAGCTGCAGAGCGTTCGCCATTGGCAGAGCGTAGCGATAATTTTGATATGCTGAGCGTCTATCAAGCTTACGCGCTATTGGTGTTTGCCTTTTTGGCGCGACCGCTCGCGCAAGAGGATATTATGCCTAATTTGCAAGCGGCACAAATTACCATAGCCAAAACTCTTTTTGCTGGTTTATCAGACGCTGAATTAATCGAAATTGTTGATGTTGGCTTTAATAAATTCAAATTAATTGGTGATGCAGAAACTGAACATTGGACTGAGTTTAGAGAAAATCTAGATAAACTGGCGATTGCTTTTATTGTTGCCGGCACAGACGACGAAAGCCCGCATGACAAAGAAGAAGTGATTCCATTGTTTGGACAATTGTTAAGCCAATTATGCGAAGCGTTTGAAAACGTTTAATGTTGGTTTAGGGTTTTGTATGATGCAGGGCACTTATCTTGGGTCGCTGCCAGTCAAATAATACCAACGGCCGTCTATCCATTCAAACTCACTTAGTTCATGCAAGCGTTCGGCTTTACCAGCTACTTTATAGCGCGCGACAAACTCAACGCTTGCACTTTTCTCGCTAATTTTTTTAGTATTTTTAATTTGCAGACCTAGCCATTTGGTGGCTGAATCTTCGGCTAGATTCAGTACGACAGGGCGAGTCTTGGCGTGCCATGTTTGTAATAGATATTCATCTAAACTTAGAACAAAAGCAGTGTAGCGCGATCGCATGAGGGCTTCTGCTGTGGGTGCGGCTAGGCCGATGTGATAGGGTTCGCAGCAAGCGCTGTAAAACTTACCGCTTTCACAGGGGCAAAGTCTCTCCGGTAGCTTTCCAGTAATGCCGTTATTCCGCCTTAGGAGGGAATCCATTTTGACTTTAGATTTCAATCGCTTTAGATTTCAATTACTTTAGGGGTAACGCAATTAGATAATTTCACGCGTTTCTAAAAACTCAATATCTGGGTAACGCTCTTGTGCCATTTGTAAATTCACTCGGTTTGGCGCTAGGTAAACATATTCATTGGCGCCATCCAAGGCCACATTAAAGCCGTATTTATCGGCAATGGTGCTTAAGTCAGCATCTTTGCCGCGTAGCCATCTGGCCGTGTAGCAATCGTAATTTTCAAACACAATATCTACACCATATTCGTGCTCTAATCGGTGCGCTACTACTTCAAATTGCAACATACCGACTGCGCCCAAGATCAGGTCATTTGATAACAAAGGACGGAACAACTGCGAAGCGCCTTCTTCGGCCAATTGTTGCAGGCCTTTTTGTAGTTGCTTCATTTTAAGTGGATTTTTTAAGCGCGCACGACGGAAAAATTCAGGTGCAAACGATGGAATGCCAGTGAATCTGAGTTCTTCGCCTTCACTAAAAGTGTCGCCAACTTTAATTGTACCGTGGTTAGGAATGCCGATAATGTCGCCTGAATATGCTTCATCCATGGTGATACGATCTTGTGCCATAAATGTAATGGCATTATTGACTGCCATGAGCTTACCAGTGGTAACTTGTTTGATTTTCATACCGCGTTCAAAGCGGCCAGAACAGACTCGCAAAAAGGCGATTCTATCTCGATGTTTCGAATCCATATTGGCTTGAATTTTGAACACAAAGCCGGAAAATTTAGCCTCGTTAGGATTCACCAAACGTGCTGAAGTATTGCGTGCTAAAGGCGCAGGCGAGAGATCTACCACCGCGTCTAGCAACGATTGCACGCCAAAGTTGTTGATGGCAGAACCAAAATAAACCGGTGTTTGTTTGCCGTCTAAAAAGCGTGCTTGATCAAACGTGTGAGAAGCGCCGCGGACTAATTCAATATCGATGCGTAAATCATCGGCAACGCGGCCTAGCACTTCATCTAAACGTGGATTATCTAAACCTTGAATAATTTCCGACGTACCTTTATCTGCTCGCGGATCAAAAAATGAAATGGTATCTGTGTATAAATTGTAAACGCCTCTGAAACCTTTACCCATGCCAATCGGCCAAGTCATAGGTGCACATTCCATGCCTAAAGTGGTTTCAATTTCATCGAGCAATTCAATCGGCTCGCGACTTTCGCGGTCTAATTTATTGATGAACGTGATGATAGGCGTATCGCGCATGCGGCACACGTTGAGTAGCTTAATCGTTTGCGCTTCTACACCGTTGACCGCATCAATCACCATCACCGCCGAATCGACAGCCGTCAATGTTCTATAGGTATCTTCAGAAAAGTCATCATGGCCAGGGGTGTCTAACAAGTTCACCATATGTTCACGGTAAGGAAACTGCATAACGGATGAGGTAACTGAAATGCCACGTTGCTTTTCAAGTTCCATCCAGTCTGAGGTTGCGTGGCGTGAGGCTTTACGGCCGCGTACTTCACCCGCCACTTGAATAGCGCCACCAAACCATAATAATTTTTCGGTTAAGGTGGTTTTACCCGCATCCGGGTGAGAAATAATTGCAAAGGTACGACGGCGTTTGATTTCTTCTTGCAGAGATGCCATTTGATGAGATATTTAAGGTAAAACGCTATTTTACCTTAAATGTTTATTTATGCTTAATGGTGATGCCGAGCAACTCAATAACTACGCCTAGCAGTAACAATATTATGCCGACAAAAAATTCGATGGCAATAAATCTAAATTTTTAGTTGGTAAGTAGTTAAAGACTAAATACATTGAGCGCGCCAGCACCTGGCGCGGCATTCCACTTAGTCAGTTCTCTATAAGCACCAGCAGCGCCTGCACCATCAGCATCCTCAGTTAAATTTAGGTTAATGGCAATGCCTGCCCAACCGCCAATACCAGAAAGTACGCCTACATATTGTTTACCTTGATGCGCATAAGTAAAAGGGTTGCCTATAATGCCGGAACCAACCTGAAATCGCCATAATGCTTGACCTGTACGCGCATCTAAAGCTTTAAACCAGCGATCTAGCGTGCCGTAAAAGACCAAGTTAGCACCAGTGACCATAGCACCACTCCAGATAGAATAGGTCTCTTTGTTATACCAAGCTGCTCTGCCTGTTAAGCCATTCCATGCCATAAATCCACCAGTCACGCCATCTGGCCCTGGGTGCATGATTAGGCCTGCGCCTACCCAAGGCTGGCCTGCAGTATACTTGGCTTCCACAACGTCATAATCCATACACAAGTGATTCAGCGGTACATAAAATAATTGTGTTTTTGGTGAATAAGCTGCAGGCTGCTGGTCTTTAACACCAAGTGCTGCTGGGCAAATATTTTTGGTGGTAGTTCCTTGATGCGCAGAGTATTTTGGATCTTTTTGCGAAATGCCGGTAGTTAAATCAATACTAGTCGCCCAATTTACAAACGGGTGCATTTTTTCAGCCACCAGCAAATTACCGTTTCTACGTTCAAAAGTATAGCCAAAGCCGTTGCGATCAAAATGGGTCGCGAGTTTTTTGCCTCGGACATCCCATAAAATAATTTCATTGATACCGTCGTAATCCCACTCATCATGCGGCGTCATTTGGTAGCCCCATTTGGCTATTCCAGTATCTACATCACGGGCAAAAATCGTCATGGCCCATTTATTGTCACCAGGTCGTACATCGGCGTTCCATACCGATGGATTGCCCGTGCCGTAATAGAGTAGATTTAGCTTTGGGTCGAAAGAAAAGTAGCCCCAAACAGGGCCACCACCGTGTTGCCAACCGTCTTGGTTGGCTTGTGGTTTTAGCCATGTTCTAATGCCTAAATCCGCCTCTGGAAATTTCAATTGGTCTTTTGTCAGTGCTTTAAACGAGCCATCTTCCTTATTGCCGCCATTCACATCCTGGTAACTTGAAAGCGCAGAGAAATGCGGATTCGATGCATTAAAGTCCTTGCCTATCAGTATTTCGCTATCCCGTCCGGTACTGTAAGCTTTCCACGCCAGTGAACCATCTTTAATATTGTATGCGGCAATAAAGCAACGCACGCCGTATTCGCCGCCACTGCAGCCGGTAATGACTTTGTCTTTCATTACATGAGGCGCATTAGTATTACTGGCGCCAGTTTTAATATCGTTGACTTTTGTTTGCCAGATTAGCTGGCCTGATTTTGCATTTAAGGCCACCAACACGCCATCATTCTGTTGTAAAAAAATCTTGCTATCGCCATAAGCGAGCCCACGGTTAACCGTATCGCAACAGAGTAAAGCCTGTGTTTGTGGATCTTGTTTAGGAAAGTAAGACCAAAGTATTTTCTGATTATTATTTAAATCTAAGGCGTAAATATTATTTGGGAAAGCTGTGTGTAGATACATGACATTACCCAGCACAATCGGTGAGCCTTCATGGCCACGATTGACACCAGTAGAAAATGTCCAAGCCAGTGCTAGTTTATTGATATTATTAGGTTTTATTTGACTAAGGCTACTGTAGCCAGTATTTGCATAATCTTTGCGCGGATGCACCCATTGGCTGTCATCTTGGGTGAGTTTTTGTAGATTTTCGCTAGCGAAAGCTGGCTTCAGAAAAACTGTTGTAAAGCCAAGGGCTAGCAGGTATTTATATGAAACTGAGGTTCTGAATTTTTTCATTGTATTTCTTTATTACTTTCGTCATTCCCGCGCAGGCGGGAGTCCATTTTTTAAGTCGTTTCTCGCGCTGAATTGCTTCTAGCATTGTTTTATGTATTTCATAGTAAACCAGCATGTGCACTTGGTATTGTTCAGTGAACCCTGCAGCTAAATCATTTTTATGTTGCTAAACGCGGGCAGTTAATTTGCTAGTTACACCAATGTATAAAGTGCCTCTAGATTTATTCGCTAAAATATAGATACAAGCTTGTTTCACGAGTTTTTAAAATGGATTCCCGCCTTCGCGGGAATGACGAGATTAATGAATTTTATGATTAAAAGGGAATTGTGCAAAGTCTTAGCTAATCACATTTTTAACCAAAACCTTACTTAACTACTTCTTTCAGTTGATCCAAAATGGCTGGATTTTCTAAAGTCGAAATGTCGGAAGTGATTTCCTCGCCTTTAGCCAAGCTACGCAACAATCTACGCATAATTTTACCTGAGCGGGTTTTTGGTAAGTTATCACCAAAGCGAATTTCATCTGGTTTAGCGATAGGGCCAATTTCTTTGCCCACCCAATCACGTAATTGTGCGACTATTTTTTTCGCTTCATCCCCTTCAGGGCGTGGACCTTTTAGCACCACATACGCGACTACAGATTCACCTTTAATGTCATGCGGTTTGCCCACTACAGCGGCTTCTGCCACTAATGGGTTTGAAACCAGCGCTGATTCAATTTCCATAGTGCCTAAACGGTGACCCGAAACATTTAACACATCATCAATGCGGCCCATAATGGTGAAATTTCCCGTTTTGGCATCACGTATCGCACCATCACCAGCAAGATAAGTCGTGCCACCCAAGTCAGCTGGGTAGTAGCTTGATTTATAACGTTCAGGGTCGTTATAAATAGTCCGTATCATGGATGGCCAAGGTTTTTTAATGACCAGTAAACCGCCCGTTCCCCAAGGCACATCATGGCCGGTCTCGTCTACCACGGCAATATCAATGCCTGGGAATGGTAGGGTGCAAGAACCAGGCACCAAGACTGTTGCGCCTGGAAGCGGAGTAATCACATGGCCGCCAGTTTCAGTTTGCCAAAAAGTATCGACAATAGGACATTTGCTGCCGCCAATATTTTCGTAATACCACATCCAAGCTTCCGGGTTAATCGGTTCACCCACAGAACCTAAAATACGCAAGCTAGTTAAATCGTAATTTTTAGGATGTGTCTCTGGCGTAGTATCAGCTGCCTTAATCAATGAGCGAATAGCCGTTGGCGCGGTGTAAAAAATAGATACTTTATGATTTTGTATCATTTGCCAAAAGCGGCCAGCATCTGGATAAGTAGGAATGCCCTCAAAGATAATTTGCGTTACGCCCGTTGCTAACGGGCCGTAAGCTACATAAGTGTGGCCGGTAATCCAGCCTACATCGGCAGTACACCAAAATACATCATTGTCCTTAATGTCAAAAGTCCAGCGCATACTGTTCATGGCATGCAGTAAATAACCAGCGGAAGAATGTTGTACGCCTTTTGGTTTGCCGGTACTGCCTGAGGTGTAGAGCAAGAATAATGGATGTTCTGCATTGACCATTACAGGTTCACAGATGTCACTAACGTTGGCGATTAAGTCATGCCACCAAATGTCATTCGATTTAATTTCAATGTCTGAGCCGGTTTTTTTAAGTACCACTACATTTTTAATTGACTCGCAACTGCCAAAGGCAAGCGCTTCATCGACAGCATTTTTTAGCGCTAGGGTTTTGCCACCACGATATTGGCCATCAGCAGTAATAATCGCAACTGCGCCTGCATCTAAAATGCGCTCATGTATGCTTTTGGCTGAAAAACCGCCGAATACCACGGAATGGATTAAACCAAGGCGCGCACAGGCTTGCATGGCAACCACGGCATCAATGCCCATAGGCAAATAAATAATAACGCGATCACCAAGCGTAAGATTAAGTTTTTTTAAGCCATTGGCAAACTGGCAAACACGGTGATAAAGCTCTTTAAATGTCACGTTTATAACCGTGCCATCGTCAGCCTCAAAAATAATCGCCACTTTGTTTGGAATTGTATTCAAGTGTTTATCTAAACAATTGACAGAAACATTCAGCTCACCATCCTCAAACCACTTGTAAAACGGCGCGTTATCATCGTTGAGTGTCTTAGTAAAAGGCTTATTCCAGATCAATAATTCGCGTGCTAACTTTGCCCAAAAACCCTCGTAATCATCACTAGCCTCTTGGCATAAGGCGTTGTAGGCAGACATACCTGAAATGTTCGCTGATTTTACAAATTCTGCACTTGGTGCAAAAACACGGCTTTCTTGAAGAACTGATTCAATTGACATGCTTAAAATCCCCTTAAATTGCTTTTATACTTTTATAATTAGGTTTGTTAAAACTTAATTTGTACTTGTAAAATTTGATTTGTAATTAAATGTTAATCGTCATATTACCTTAAAAAAACTATGCTTTCACTCGATAATTTGCTATCTGAAAACCGCGCCCCGTCTAGCGATGAAGCTTATCTGCGCCATGCGATAAGTTGTAGCCCTTTTGCTAGGAGGTTATTCATAAAAGATGCCGGTTTACTCAATGATTTGCTAGTAAATCTACATCAAGAGTATTTATTGAATGATATGCAACATTTTTTGATGCAACAAAAAATTGAGGATGAAATTTCATTAAAACTTGCGGTACGGCTTTTGCGCCAGCAAGTTATGGCACGCATTATTGTGCGAGATTTGAATGGTTTGGCAGGTTCATCTGCCGATGGCCTGTATGAAGTGATGCTTACCATTACGCACTTGGCAGAGTGTGTGATTAACACGTCAATTGATTACTTAAATAGCTGGTTAGTTGAGCGATATGGCCAACCTGTCGATCAAAATGGCATTGCACAAAGTTTTATTGTTATTGGTATGGGCAAACTAGGCGGTCGTGAGCTGAATGTTTCTTCTGATATTGATCTTATTTTTGCCTATGCGGCGGAAGGTGAGACGCAAAGTGAAGCGCCAATTAGTAACCAAGAGTTTTTTACTCGCTTAGCTAAAAAACTTATCGCCACCATTGATGAAATTACCGAAGATGGTTTTGTGTTTAGAGTCGATATGCGTTTGCGGCCATTTGGTAGTGAAGGCGCGTTGGTTTCTAATTTAGACGCGCTGGAAGATTACTACCAAAATAACGGTCGTGAATGGGAACGTTATGCTTGGATTAAAGGCCATGAAGTCACGGGCGGCAAGCAAGTTTCTCATTTATTAAAACCCTTTGTATTTCGTAAATATTTAGATTTTGGTGCTTTCGCTAGCATGCGCGATTTGAAAATCCAAATTCAGCGCGATGTAAATAGCAAAGGCATGCACGACAATATTAAACTTGGTCGTGGCGGTATTCGTGAGATCGAATTTATTGCCCAAGTATTTCAGTTAATACGCGGCGGCCAAGATGTCAGTTTGCAAATAAAACCGACTTTAGCCGTGCTTGATTTACTTAAAACTAAAGGCTTGTTGCCAGAAAAAACCGTCTCTGAGCTGACAGAAGCTTATATTTTTTTAAGAAATTTAGAGCATAGATTAATGTATGTAGAAGATGCACAGACGCAAGAATTACCAAAATCAGACGAAGCCAAAGCGCGCATTGCAAAGGCCATGAACCTCAACCAAGTTGAAGGCTATGGCTGGCAGGAATTTTTAGCCCAATTAAATCATTATCGTCAGCAAGTACAACAACATTTTGATGCAACCTTTAGCGATGCAAACACCAGTCACGAAGCCTTAGACCTTGAAAAATCCATCTGGAATGCCGCCTTGGTTGAGCAAGAGGCAACATTAGCTTTGCAAACATTAGGCTTTGCCGAAGCACCAGAAACCTTGCGCCGTTTAAATAGTTTGCATCAAAGTAGCCGTTATTTACAGTTGCCAGAAGTGAGCCGCTTACGTTTTGATGCCTTAATGCCGCTGGCTATTTCGCAAGCCGCTACCATGCCCAATGCTGACATCAGCTTGATTCGTGTTACTGACTTGCTAGAAAGCATTTGCCGTCGCGCCAGTTATTTAGCCTTGCTGGCTGAACACGGCCAAGCCATGCACTTGCTGGTTAAATTGTGTAGCAGTAGTCCGTGGCTAAGTAATTATTTAGTGCAGCATCCCATATTATTAGACGAGTTATTAGACGCACGTACTTTATATTCTGAGCCGGATTTTGAGTTGCTAGGCGCAGAGCTTGTGCAACGATTAAATGAAGCGGGTGGTGACATTGAGCGGCAAATGGATTTGATGCGGCATTTTAAGCACGCCAATATCTTTAGATTTGCCGCACAGGATATCAACGGAAAGTTAAGCCCGGAAAAACTATCAGACTATTTAAGCGCGCTAGCTGATTTAATTTTAAGTGTAAGCTTGGTATTTGTTTGGAAGAACGTGCGTGGCAAGCATCTTGATGTGCCTAAATTTGCCGTGATTGGCTATGGCAAGCTAGGCGGAAAAGAACTGGGCTACGCCTCAGATTTAGATATTATTTTTCTTTATGATGATGAAGCGCACGAGGCTGGTGAAGTGTATGCACGTTTTGCACAGCGTATTAATAACTGGTTTAACAGCTTAACTTCAGCCGGTTTGCTTTATGAAACCGATTTGCAATTGCGCCCAGATGGTAATAGTGGATTGCTGGTCAGCAGTGTTAGCGCTTTTAGGGATTATCAACTGAATAAAGCTTGGATTTGGGAGCATCAAGCCATTACTCGCGCCCGCTTTGTGGCAGGTGATACGCCCATAGGCGCGGTCTTCGATAAGATTCGTATCGAGGTTATCACCCAGGTGCGTGAAAAAGCCAAGCTAAAATTAGAAGTACAAAGCATGCGTGAAAAAATGCGCGCAACGCTACATATTGCATTGGATATATTTGATATTAAGCACAGCATCGGCGGCATTATAGATGTGGAATTTTTAGTGCAATATTTGGTGTTAGCCTACGCCAAACAATATCCGCAATTGACCCATAATATCGGTAATATCGGCTTGCTAAAATTGCTGGCATCACTCCAAATAATTGACCAACAATTGGCTGAAAATGTCGTGCTAGCCTATCGCGATTATCGGCATACGCAGCACATGCTCAAACTACAAGGCGCGGCGCATTTAAGAGTGCCGTTAGATACTGTTAAATCACACATGCTGGCAGTAAAAGCATTGTGGCAACAAGTTTTTGCCGAATAAATGATGTGTATGATTTATTAGCGCGCAAAGCAGAGCTGGCAACATGTTAAAATACAAAAATATGAATGTAACTCACCCTGCAAGCCAGCCTATAAATCAGTCTGTAAACCCTAAGCCGATTACCTTAACGTATGCCACACTTGAATCAGCTTTGCAAAGCTGTATGTTGGCTGATCGCTTTGTGCTGCGTCGTAAATTTAGAGAAGTGGGCGATGGCCAAAAGCTCAAGGATGAAAAGTCGCTGGCAAAAGCACAGCGGTTAATCAACGAAATTACGCAAAAAATATGCACGTCGCAACAGAAATTTGCCGCGCGCTTAGCCAGTTTGCCTACACCAGAATATCCACTGGAATTGCCAGTAAGTAGCAAAAAAGACGAGATTTCTGCCGCTATTGCCAACAACCAAGTAGTGATTGTTTGCGGTGAAACTGGTTCGGGTAAAACCACACAGTTGCCTAAAATCTGCTTGGAACTAGGTCGCGGCATTTCAGGGCTAATTGGCCACACGCAACCGCGTCGTATTGCCGCACGCTCGGTGGCCTCACGTATTGCACAAGAATTAAAAAGCCCGTTGGGCGAGGTAGTTGGTTATAAAGTACGCTTTAACGATAAGCTCACAGAATCAACCTACATCAAGTTAATGACGGACGGTATTTTGCTGGCGGAAACGCAAGGCGATAAGTTTTTAAATGCCTATGACACAATTATTATTGATGAAGCCCACGAACGCAGTTTGAATATCGACTTTTTGCTCGGTTATCTCAAGCAGTTATTACCAAAGCGCCCAGATTTAAAAATCATTGTCACCTCCGCTACCATTGATGCGACAAGATTTTCTGAGCATTTTAATGGCGCGCCGGTCATTGAAGTTTCTGGTCGTACTTATCCAGTTGAAATTCGTTATCGTCCACTAGGCAAAGCCGGTTTTCGGGCTAAAGAAGGCGCTGAAGCTGAAAATGCACAGTTTGATTTGGACGATGAGACTATCTTTGGAATTACTCGCAAAGCCAAAACAGAAGCACGCTGGCTAGAAGAGGATGACGAAGAAGAAGCAATTGAAGAAGCTATTTTAGATGCAGCTGATGATTTATTGCGTCAAGGAGATGGTGATATTTTAGTGTTTTTGCCGGGCGAACGTGAAATTCGCGATACCGCCGAGCATTTAAGAAAGTATCAAGGCCGTTCAGCCAAGCTTAAACATATTGAAGTGTTGCCATTATTTGCACGCTTGAGCATTGAAGATCAGCAGAAAATATTTAAGCCGCATCATACGCGCCGCATCGTGCTTGCGACTAACGTGGCAGAAACCTCGCTCACGGTGCCTGGCATTAAGTATGTGATTGATGCCGGTTTAGCGCGTATGAATCGTTATAGTACGCGTGCCAAAGTTGAGCAATTGCAAATTGAAAAAATTAGCCAGGCCGCCGCCAAACAACGCGCAGGTCGTTGTGGCCGCGTTTCAAATGGTATTTGTGTGCGGCTTTATTCCGAGCAGGATTTTGACGGCCGCCCAGAATTTACCGAACCGGAGATTTTGCGCAGTTCACTTGCTAGCGTTATTTTACGCATGGCCGCTTTGCGTTTGGGCGACATTAACGACTTTCCCTTTATTGAAGCACCAAGTAGCCGCTTAGTGACCGATGGTTATCAATTACTGCAAGAGTTAGGCGCGGTAGATAGCCATAGAAAAATCACCGAAACCGGCTTGCAGCTGGCAAGGTTGCCTTTAGATCCGCGCGTTGGCCGCATGATTTTGGCTGCTAAGCATGAAAGCTGCCTGAAAGAAATATTGATTATTGCCAGTGTGTTGAGTATGCAAGACCCACGCGAAAGACCGATGGATAAACGCGAGGCAGCTGATAACGCCCACGCTAAATTTGCCGGTGAAGGCTCAGACTATATGAGCTACCTTAAGTTATGGGACTTTTATGATAACGCGCTAAATACTAAAAAATCGAATAAAGATTTACTAAATCAGTGTCACAGTAACTTTCTATCATTTTTACGCCTAAAAGAATGGCGTGAACTACATGATCAAATTAAGCAAATTACCGATGAAATGGATTTTAAGCTCAACGATCAAGAAGCGAATTTTGAGCAAATTCACAAAGCATTATTAGCTGGATTGCTTGGTAATATCGGCTTTAAAGATGGCGATAACGATTCTTACTCAGGTGCTCGTGGCATTCGTTTTTATGTGGCGCCAGGATCTACACTTAAAAAAACACGTCCCAAATGGGTGATCGCCGCGGAGTTAGTGGATACCACCAAGTTATATGCGCGTTGCGTAGCTAAAATTGAGCCAGATTGGATAGAGCCACTGGCCAAAGGCTTAACCGATAGCCAATATTCAGACCCGCGTTGGGATAGGAAAATGGGCATGGTCAATGCTTGGGAGCGCGTTTCGCTATATGGCTTAACCATTATTCCTAAGCGCCGAGTGCATTACGGGCCGATTAATGCTAAAGAATCGCGCGAGATATTTATCCGTGAAGCGCTGGCTAGTGGTGAGTTTGATACTAGGGCGGCATTTTTTACGGCTAACGAACGCTTGATCGCCGAAGTTGAAGAGCTGGAGCATAAAGCGCGTAGACAAGACGTACTGGTCGATGAGCATCAATTATTTGCTTTTTATGATAGCAAAATCCCGGCAGATATTTTCCTAGCCGCGACTTTTGAAAAGTGGCGTGAGGGCGCAGAAAAGCAGAACCCAAGATTATTGTATCTAACTCGTGATGATTTAATGCGCCATGGCGCCGATGCTATTACCGCTGTTCAGTTTCCAGAAAAAATGCTGTTAAATGGCGTAGAAGTACCGCTTAAATATCGTTTTGAGCCTAACCATGTGTTAGATGGCGTCACGGCAACAGTGCCGCTGGCTTTATTGAATCAACTCAATTCAGAGCAAACCGAATGGTTGGTACCAGGCATGTTGCGTGAGAAACTGACTTATTTGATTAAAGCATTACCAAAAGCTTTCCGCCGTGTTTGTGTGCCGGTGCCAGAGTTTGTGACTGTTTTTTTAGAGCAAACTAAAGTTGGAGAAGGTTTCATCAAGCAAGTGTTGGCAGCACATATTCAGCGGGTGACTACCTTAAAGATTTCAGCGGAAGATTGGACTGACGAAACGCCCGCACATTTACTCATGAATTTTAGCGTAGTGGATGATGCCGGTCGTGAGTTAGCCACTGGCCGCGACTGGAATGCACTTAAAAAACAATTAGGCTCAGCCGCACAGCTGACTTTCAGAAACACCTCGCCGGATATTGAAAAAACTGGCTTAAAACAATGGGATTTTGGTGACTTGCCAGCCACGCTAAGCTTTGAACGTGATGGCCTTAAAGTCACTGGTTACCCTGCGTTAGAAGATGATGAAGACAGTATTTCTGTTAAATTATTTGATACTGAACGTGAAGCAGTAATTAATCATCGTAAAGGCGTTTGCCGTTTAATGCGTTTTGAGCTTAAAGAGCAAATGAAGCAGTTAGAAAAGAATCTTCCTAACTTTAATCAATACGCGCTGACTTTACGTAATATCGTGTCGCCCGATGATTTGCGCGAAGACCTGATGATTACCATTTCAGACCGCGCTTTTATTGGCGAAGATGATTTGCCTCGCACCAATGCTGATTTCATGAAGCTAAAAGCACGTGCTAGAACCCGTTTGCCAGCAGTTAGCCAAGCGGTTGCAAGGCAAGCGCAGACCATTGCAACGGAGTATCAGTTATTACTGACACAACAAAGTAAAATGCCAGCCACGGTAAACCGTTTAAAGCGCGATGTTGAACAACAAATTGCATTGCTGGTCTATAAAAATTGCTTTAGCCAAACGCCGTGGGAACAGTTGCAACATGTACCACGTTATTTAAAAGCCTTGCGTTTGCGTATTGAAAAACAGCCAGCTAACCCCGATCGTGATGGTAAGAATGCCGCTAGCGTTGGTGTGTTGTGGCAAAAATGGCAAGATAAAGTCAATGCCTTGCATCAGGTGAATCTTGATGTGCCGCAAGACATACAAAATTATCGCTGGTTAATTGAGGAGTTACGCGTTTCATTGTTTGCACAAGAACTTAAAACGCCGTTCCCCATTTCTATCAAACGCCTAGAAAAAACTTGGGCAGATATTCAACACTAAATACGCATGGAAATAGGCAAAACAATCACTTCAGAAACAGAGGTCGCTGTAATTCAGCCAGCTAGCCCAGCCTCAAACTCAGCTTCGGCAGAGGTGTTAGGCGATTATTTGCTTGAGCCGGCTTCAAAAAATCCGTTGTCAAGAGGTCAGCGTGGTGATCGGCTGATTCGTATTAATCTTAGCCGTAATACCTTAATTGCGATTATATTTTCGCTGCTAATTCACGGACTAATTTTATTGACAGTAGTGCCACAAATTAATTTTGATAATGCGGTTGCGCCTCAGCCACAAGCTATTGAAGTGAGTTTAACACCGCCCAAATCAGCTCAAGTTATTGAACCAAAACCGCCAGAAGAGTCGGTAGATATTGTAAAAGAAACGCCAAAGCCTAAGGTGATTAAACCAAGCCCAAAAGTAATCGCGCAAAAGCCCAACCGCAATGTAAAACCGACGTTTACCGTGCCTGAAGTGCTCACGACACCTAAACCTTCGCCTGAAGTTGCTCCAGCGAAAGATAGCGCGCCTACCGATATGGCTTCGTATGTTAAAGCGAGGCAAGCACAAAGACAGGCCACAGAAGCCGATGCGGCAAAACAAAATGCAGCGGCCGTTGCGCGTGAAGTTGGCCCTAGCGAATCGAAAATTAGAGATGAGCGCATCAAAAATAACTTTAAAAATGGTACCAATGGTATTTTTGAAATTACCAGCTTAAATAGTCGTCATGCCGCTTTTGCTTTCCGCGGTTGGACTAATGATTACAGCAATGCCAGACGTGAATCATTTGAAGTGGAAGCGAGTACCGGTCAGGACGTAAGGTTGCTGATGATCAGAAAAATGATTACGCTTATCCGGCAACATTACCAAGGCGACTTTAATTGGGATTCGCACCGATTAGGTCGAGTAGAAGTGAAATCTGCACGGCCAGAAGACAGCGCCAATTTAGAAGACTTTATGATGATAGAGTTTTTTGGGCCTAATTATAAAACGGCGCAGTGATAGGGGCTTTATCCCAGCGCTGTAAGAATATGTAAATTGTAGAAATACTAATTAAGAAGCCGCTACTTCTGCGATTGATATAACTACCATCATTATTTGATGATTTAGGAATTATTAAAATCATATCAACTTGACAGCGCTTTGTTTTTATATATACTTTAAATATATATTATAGGTTTTTCCACGAGCGCATTTAAACCCTAAACCCATCAACATCATCATTCCCGCGTAGGCGGTAATCCAATTAACTTGTTGATTCGAATAGATTCCCGCTTACGCGAAAATAACGGTGATTGTGGATTTATAAAAAATCGTGGTTAATTTAGCTTCGTGCAAAGCGCTCATTAACGGTATATATCTGCTAGGGTGCGTATTTAAGGAGTGTTCAATGAAAACTGCTAAATTATTTCAAAATGGCCAAAGTCAGGCCGTGCGTTTGCCTAAAGAGTTTCGCTTTGAAGGTGACGAAGTGATCATTAAAAGATCAGGCAATGCCGTGGTGCTAATTCCTGCTAATCACTCTTGGGATGCGCTTGCGAGTAGTTTAGATAAGTTTAGTAGCGATTTTATGGGTAATCGCAATCAGCCTGAACAACAAATTCGTGATGATTTTTTTGTATGAAGCTCATGCTAGATACCAACATTTGCATCGCAATTATTAAGCAAAAGCCAAAAGACATCCTGCAAAAATTTAGTGCTTATCAAGTGGGTGATATTTGCATTTCATCGATCACCTTGGCCGAGTTGCGCTATGGGGTGGCTAAAAGCCAGTATCAAGAGAAAAACCAAGCGGCACTCGATGAGTTTATTTTGCCATTAGAAATCGCTGATTTTGATTATACGGCAGCATATTTTTATGGTGACTTAAGAGTTGCTTTAGAAAAGCAAGGCACACTCATAGGCCCGCTAGATACAATGATAGGCGCACATGCGCTAAGCTTAAATCTGACGCTGGTGACTAACAATACCAAAGAGTTTAATCGTATTCCAAAACTTAATGTGATTGATTGGATTACATATTAAAAAATAATATATAACATTGTTTTTCAATATACCAAAACCATCTAAACATAAACCAATAAAATACCCTTATAAATCCTATGTTTAATGCTTCGCAATGCGCTAACATAAACACTTCTCTTAAAAGACAAAAACCATCATGGGTCAGCATCATCTAAAGCCGTTATTTGCACCTAAATCTGTTGCGGTGTTTGGGGCTAGTGACCGTATAGATTCTGTTGGACAAATCGTTTTTCAAAATATGCTGCAAAGTGGTTATCACGGCGCGCTTTATCCTATTAATCCTAGTCATGAGCAGGTTCAGGGTTACAAAGCTTATGCTTCGATTTCCGAAATTATTGAGCCGGTAGAGTTAGCGGTCATTGCCACACCAGCGGCCACCGTGCCAGATATTATTGATGAGTGCGGCAAGCATGGCGTGAAGGCGGCGATTATTATTACTGCAGGGTTTGGTGAAGCTGGCGAGGATGGTAAAGCCTTGCAGCAGGCGGTGCTGGAGAGTGCGCAACATTATGGTATTCGCCTGATTGGGCCGAATTGCTTAGGTGTGATGCGCCCGGATATTGGCCTGAATGCAACGTTTAATAAGGGCAATGCCAGCGTTGGCAACTTGGCTTTTGTGTCGCAATCTGGTGCGCTGTGTACGGCCATTTTAGATTGGGCAACCACTAATGACGTTGGTTTTTCTAGCGTGGTGTCGCTGGGCGCTTCTGTGGATGTCGATTTTGGCGAAATTCTCGATTATTTAATATCCGATACCAAAACGCATAGTATTTTGCTTTACATTGAAGGTATTCATAACGCACGTAGTTTCATGAGTTCGATTCGTGCCGCAGCGCGCATTAAGCCGGTGATTTTGGTGAAAGTCGGTCGCCATGTGGTGGGTTCTAAAGCGGCCATGTCGCACACTGCTTCACTGGTCGGTTCAGATGATGCGTTTGATGCAGCAGTGCGCCGCGCCGGTGTGGTGCGGGTGCAAACTATTACCCAGTTATTTTCTGCTGCTAAGGCGCTTTCTTGCGGATTTAATCCTACCGGCAATCGGCTGGCAATTGTGACGAATGGTGGTGGCCCCGGTGTAATGGCTACCGATTGTGCGGCCGATTTAGGTTTGGTGATGGCTGAGCTTTCAGACAGCACCATGGAGAAATTGAATCTAGCGCTTCCAGCCACTTGGTCGCATGGCAACCCGATTGATATTATTGGTGATGCGCAAGTGGATCGTTTTCATCATGCGGTAAAAGCTTGTTTGGAAGATCCAAATGTAGATGGCGTGCTAACCATTTTAACGCCCCAAGCCATGACTAAACCTTTGGAAGCGGCGGAGGCGGTCATCGCGCTATCTAATCAATTCAGTAAACCATTACTGACATCGTGGATGGGCGGGGCCCAGGTGGAATCATCCCGCGCGGCATTTAATCATGCTAAAAAACCGAGTTTTCGTACGCCAGAACCCGCTGTAGAAGTATTTTCTTATCTCAGCGCTTATCATAAAAACCAGAAGTTTTTAATGCAAATGCCGGGCCCGTTGTCGCACCATTTAGAGCCAGATATTGATGGCGCGACAATGATTATAGAGGGTGCTTTGCAAGAAAAACGCAAAATATTAAATGAGATGGAATCTAAAGCTTTGTTGGCGGCGTTTCATATTCCTGTGGCACAAACAATGGTGGCGCGTTCAGCGAATGAGGCTTTGTTGATTGCTCAGCAATTGGGTTTTCCTGTGGCGATGAAAATTAACTCGCCTGACATTACGCACAAGTCTGATACTGGCGGCGTGTTGCTGAATTTGCTTAATGCTCAGGCGGTGCGTAGCGCTTATCATGAAATCATCAAAAACGTACAGAAAAGCCGTCCTGATGCCATAATTGATGGTATTTCAATTCAACCTATGATCGTAAAACAAAATGGTCGCGAGTTAATGGTAGGCGTGACGAATGACCCAGTATTTGGTCCAGTGATTACCTTTGGCGCTGGTGGCACCACGGTAGAAATTATTGGGGATCGCGCTGTTTCGCTGCCGCCGTTGAATACGTTCTTGGTGAAAGATATGATTAATAGCACGCATGTCGCGAAAATGCTGGGCAAGTTCAGGCAAATGCCAGCAGCGAATATGGAGGCGCTAGAAAGCGTATTGCTGCGTGTTTCAGAAATGGTTTGTGAGTTGCCAACATTGATAGAGATGGACATTAATCCATTGATCATAGATGAAAAAGGTGTGTTGGCAGCCGATGCGCGTATTGTTGTTGCGCTACGTTCGCCCAGCGCTGGCAGTGATGATCGTTATTCGCACATGGCCATTTATCCATATCCTACGCATTTGGTGAATAACTGGCAAAGTACCGATGGCAGCAATGTCGTGATACGCCCGATACGCCCAGAAGATGCTGAACTTACGCAGGAATTTGTAAGAAATCTATCTGAAGAATCACGTTATTTCCGCTATATGAATAGCTTCCACGAGCTTAGCGAAGCTATGTTAGTACGCTTTACGCAGATTGATTACAGTCGTGAAATGGCGCTTATTGCAGTTAGAACCGAGCAGGAAAAAGAAGTGGAATTGGGCGTAACACGTTATGCGATTAATCCCGATGGTGAAAGTTGCGAGTTTGCTTTAGTGGTAGCAGATGGCATGCGTGGTACTGGTTTGGGGCTGAGGTTAATGGTCGCCCTGATGGATGCCGCAAGATCAAAAGGGCTGAAAATCATGGAAGGCGAAGTGCTGAAGAATAACGCCAGCATGCTGAAATTAATGAAACGGTTAGGCTTTAGTATTGAATCCAGCCATGAAGACGAAAGCATTAAAATTATACGTAAAGTTTTTTAAGTAGAACAAATATGCATTGTGCTTATATTACACATCCGGAATTTCTCAAGCATGACATGGGTGCAGATCACCCCGAATGTCCAGCCCGAGTACACGCGATTCAAGATCAGTTGATTGCCTCTGGTTTGTTCGACTATCTCACTCATTATGAAGCGCCAAAAGCGACTAAAGGAGATTTGACGCGCGTACATACTGCGGAATATATCGACATAGTTTTTGCCAAATCCCCGCAAACTGGGCTGATTGATTTGGATGGCGACACGTCAATGAACCCATTTACGCTCAATGCCGCTTTGCACGCTGTTGGCGCGGTGATTAAGGGCGTGGATTTAGTCATGTCTGGCACTATGGAAACGGCATTTTGTAATATTCGTCCCCCGGGGCATCACGCAGGTCGGGCGAGTGCGTCTGGTTTTTGCATTTTCAATAATGTAGCTGCGGCTGCGGCTTATGCACTTGAGCAACACGGATTACAGCGCATTGCCATCGCCGATTTTGATGTCCATCACGGCGAAGGTACTGAAGATATATTCCGCGATGACCTGCGCGTTATGATGTGCTCAACTTTTCAGCATCCTTATTATCCTTTTTGCGGTGCAGACAGCAGTAGCGAGCATATTATTAACGTGCCGCTTGCTGCTAGAAGCACAGGCGCAGATTTTCGTGCCGCTGTAACTGAACATTGGTTGCCGGCTTTAGAACGTTTTCAGCCACAATTGATATTAATTTCAGCTGGTTTTGACGCGCATTGGGAAGATGATATGGGGGGGTTGGCGCTCAGAGAAAACGATTATTTTTGGGTGACAGAAACCCTTAAAGAGGTCGCAAAGCGCCATGCCTATGGTCGGATTGTTTCTGTGCTAGAAGGTGGTTATGCACTGCACGCTTTGGGACGCAGCGTGATGAATCATATTAAGAGTCTTAGCGAGCTTTGATTATTGTTAGCAAAAGCTTCGAAGCTTTGCCATAGTAGTATTCGCGATTATCAGGAAGCGCTAGATTAAAAAATGGAACTGCTATGAAACGTAAAATTGCCTATCGACATCGCACAGTGTTATTTGCGTTGCTGATGTCTTTTTGTACGGCTTTAATTGTGTCTGGCATTATTATTTATTTACACATCGAGCCGCAAATAAATTTTCTGCTGTATTTTCTTGCGCAGTGGTTTAGGGCATTGTTTACGGCTTGGCCGATCGTGTTTGTTGCGATTTTATTGATAGCCCCAATCGTCAATAGCTTGCTTAGCCTTTTTGTTGAAGACGCGCCAATCAAGCAATAATGCATTGGCTTAATTTTTAGCTAAAACTGCATTAATGCTTTTCTAATGGCTAATTCATCCAAGCCTTTGCCGATAATGACTATGCGTGATGTTGGGTTTTCTTCAGTCCAGCCTTGCAGTAAGGTTGGCGGGTAGGGCGTAAAATGCACAGCATGAATCGCCAGCGGAAATTCTTGATCTGCTGCATGAATAATGCCTTTCAAGCGTAGTAAATTTTTACCATAAGTTTGGCAGAACCATAATAAATGTGGTTTTAGCTGCGCCCAATTTAGCGGGCTAGGCATCATTACGGTAAAGCTTACAATGTTGTCATCGTGGACCTTATTTGGCGTGCTGCTGGGTAAGGTGCCTTTTGGCGCTTTGTTTTTTAAGGGCGCACGCAACCAGCGTTGCGGCTCAGGTAGTTTGGTTTCGCTATTGAATAAACCCACATCAATTACAAATGCTGGGTCTAAATCACCATTAATAATGGTGTGCTGAAACGCGCCAGCATTGATGATGCTCAGTTTTTCTTGCAAGGCGCTGATTTGACCTGCGCTGGCTAAATCTGTTTTGGTTAGCACCAAAACATCCGCCACTGCGGCTTGTTTTAAGGCTTCAATATTGTCAATAAGTTGTTCTAAACCATACACGCTGTCTATGGTGACAACCACCGCATCTAATCGATATACAGATTCAATCACCGGTTCATTCATTAAATTAGCCAAAATCGGGCCTGGGTCGGCCATGCCTGTGGTTTCAATAATTAAGCGTTGAAAAATGGGAATCGCTTGCAGCGCACGTTTAAAAAACAAATCGCGCATAGTGTCTGCCAACTCATTCTTTAGCGTGCAGCACAAGCAGCCAGAACTCAGCAAAACTGTGTTGTCAGCAATGTGTTCGCTTTCTATATTTTGCGCTAATTTGCTGTTGGCAAATACCTGATCCAGCCCCGCATCGCCTAATTCATTGATAATAATGGCGGTGTCGCGCATGGCGGGGTGGTGCAAAAGTTTGTTGAGTAGCGTGGTTTTACCACTGCCCAAAAAACCAGTGAGCAAAGTAACAGGAATGCGTTTATCCATAAATATCGGTTTGACTATAGGTTAATTAATCACTATTTTATATTGCATTAAAGCGAATCTGCTAATACAAGGTAAAATGTAGTCAATTTAGTTTGTAACGTAAGTATAAAAAGTCAGTATGAAAAGCACCGTATGAACGTATTTTTTGAAGAAGATGGCAGCTTTAAAGTAGCCTCAATAATGACCGAAACGCAGGGTTCTTTACAAATAGAATCTGCCAGCGGCAAGCGCAGCAAGGTTAAAGCCAGTAACGTGTTAATGCGTTTTGAAACGCCCATCACTGGTTTTATCGATGCTGCCAATACCGAAGCCAACACGCTAGAGGTCGATTTTTTGTGGGAATGTTGCACCGAGCCTGAATTTGGTTTTGAAGCTTTTGCCCAAGATTATTACGGCCGTAAACCGACTTCGCTAGAAGCTGCAGCGGTGGCACTTAAACTACATAGCGCGCCTATGTATTTTAATCGTAAAGGCAAAGGCCGTTATAAAGCCGCGCCAGCTGAAATTTTAAAAGCGGCCTTGGCTGGTCTTGAGAAAAAACGTTTATTAGCTGAAAAAATGGCTAGTTTTATAGCACAACTTAAAGCGCAAATCATGCCTGATGAGTTGCTGCAAAAGTTAGACATGCTGTTGTATGAGCCAGATAAAAATGCATTTGAATACAAAACTTTAGAAGCCGCCTCGGCTGAAACGCACTTAAGCCATCTTAAATTATTACAAGCTTGTGGCGCGATACCTTCTGCTGAAAATTATCATCTAGGTGCTTTTTTGCGTGAGCACTACGCCAAAGGTACAGCTTTTCAGGAATACGAAATCGACGCTATTCCTGATGATTTGCCGCTGGCAGATGCAGAAGCATTTAGTATTGACGACAGCACCACCACTGAGATTGATGATGCTTTTTCAATCAAACAATTGCCCGACGGCATTACTCGAGTCGGTATTCATATTTCAGCACCAGCATTAGGTATTGCGCCAGATAGCCCGTTGGATAAAGAAGTCATGCAGCGCTTATCAACGGTTTACATGCCGGGCAACAAAATTACCATGTTGCCAGAAGCTGCAATTAGGCCATTTAGTTTAGACGCTGGTCATACCAAGCCAGTGTTATCGCTGTATTTACATGTTAATGCTGACCTTGAAATTGTGCAGCGCGATTCAAAAGTTGAGCTGATTAAAGTGGCCGATAATCTGCGCCACGATAGTTTAGAGCCATTTTTTAACGAAACGACTTTAGCGGCAGATAGTGGTCATCCCTATTGGGCGAAGCTTTTATATTTGTTTAATTTAGCCGAAACGCTAGAAAAAGCCCGTGGCAAATATGACCCGACTAAACCGCCGCAAATTGATTACAACTTTTATGTGATTGATGGCAAGGTCAGCATTGTTGGTCGCCATCGTGGCACGCCCATGGATAAGCTCGTGGCTGAATTGATGATAGAAGCCAATAATCAATGGGGCGCGTTATTAGCCACGCATGATGTGCCTGGACTTTATCGCGCGCAATCTGGTGGCAAAGTGTATATGACGACTAAGGCCGAACCCCATCAAGGCTTAGGCGTAGCGCAATATGCTTGGAGTACGTCGCCACTACGTAGAGCCGTTGATTTAATCAATCAACGTCAAATTATTAGTGTGGTGCAAAATATCGCTCCCGCTTATCTGCCAAATAGCGATAAGTTAACCATGCACATGCGTAATTTTGAGCAGACTTATCAGGCGTATAGCGAGTTTCAAACGCGGATGGAGCGCTATTGTTGCTTGCAATATATGATTCAAGAAAATATTGAAACGATACATGCCACTGTTTGGCGCGAGAATTTAGTGCGACTAGATAATGTGCCTTATATGACCAAGGTTTACGGTTTGCCTGATTTAAAGCCTGGCACGCGTGTGAACTTGCAAGTGCAAGAAGCCGATACTTTATTGATTGAGCTACGGACTAAATTTATCGGCGTGCTTGAAGATGAGCCGGCTGGGATTGTTGATGAAGATGCTCTAAACGAAGATTCAATGAATGAAGACTTTTCCGCTAGCGAGACTGCCATTGATTTAGTTGCAGTTGATGAAGATGCTGTTGAAGCCAACGTAGAGACCAATGCTTAATGCTTCGCATGGCTAAACATTTGATGCTCGGGCTGGCAAAAAATAGTGATGATTCTGTGGATGTCAGTGAAGTTGATGGCGTACGCTCTTTGCATTTAGGCTCGATAACCATACAAAGTGCCATGCGCATTCGTGACCCATTTGCGCTGGAACTGAGCTATACACGGGCTATTATGTGTTTTTTGCTGTTTAATCAGCAAATTAAAAATCTGCTGTCCATTGGTTTGGGCGGCGGATCTCTGGCGAAATATGTGCATGCTTATTGTCCAGAAATTAACAGTAAAGTCATAGAGCTTAATCCTAGAATTATCCAAGTAGCGCGAAGCCAGTTTTGGGTGCCGGACAATGATGAACGATTAGAAGTGATTGAGGGTGATGGTTTAGTTTATTTGGCGGAACACCAAAACATCGCTGATGTGTTGCTAATTGATGCCTTTGATAGCAACGGTATTCCACCCAATTTTTGTAGCCAAGACTTTTTTGACCAATGCGCCAATACGTTGACGAGTGATGGTATTTTGGTGATTAATTTATGGGGCAGTGACAAGAAATTTGACGTATATTTGCAGCGCATAGAAGAAACTTTTGACGGCAAAGTATTAACCTTACATACCGGAAAACCGGGCAATATTGCGGTATTTGGATTTAAGCACGAACCGGCTGATTTACGCTTGGCGAGTTTACGTGAGCGTGCTAAAGCCTTAGAAAAAACCCATAAAATTGAGTTTATGCAGTTTGTCGATAAATTAGCAGAACATAACGCAAGCAGTAGCAATCGACTTTTTATGCTTAAAAATTTAGTCAATGTTGATGTCTAGTAAGTCAGTCAGAAAACCAGTAATACAGTCATACAGTAAACCCAGAAATTTAACCAATAGCGATACTTAACATCATGATACCAAATAGATATTTTGCAACCTGCCCACGCGGACTAGAACAATTGCTGGCAGACGAACTGCTAGCGGTGGGCGCCAAATCAATCAAAGCTACCGATGGTGGTGTGAGTTTTGACGGCGATTGGGCAATTTGCTACGCGGCAAATTTACATTCACGCATTGCCACCCGTATTTTATGGCAAGTGGCGCGCGGTAAATATATGAATGAGGAAGATTTATTTGATGCTGCTTACAAAATTAATTGGCCACAATGGTTTGATGTAAAAAATGATTTTATGGTGAAAGTGACTGGTGTTAAATGCCCGCTTAAAAGCCTAGAATTTGCAACGTTAAAAATCAAAGATGCAGTGTGTGATAAATTCAGGCTAGTGGTTGGCGCCCGTCCTTACATTGATACCAAAACTCCGGCAGTGCGTATACATGCCTATTTAGCCGCCGATGAATATCAATATTACTTGGATACCTCTGGTGCTGCGTTGTATCAGCGTGGTAATCGTGGAGCGAGTATTGAAGCACCTTTAAGAGAAAATCTAGCCGCCGGTATTTTAAAGCTATCTGGCTGGCAAGTCGGTCAACCTTTGTTAGACCCAATGTGTGGCAGCGGTACCTTTTTGTTAGAAGCGGCAATGGTGGCGTTAGATATGGCGCCTGGCTACAAGAGAAGCTTTGGTTTTGAAGTCTTAAAAAACTTTGAATCGCACGTGTGGACTAAAATTAAAAGCCAAGCTACGGCTAAAGTTAAGCCGGTTACTTTTCAAAAAATCTATGGTTCAGATGTCGATTTACGCGCAGTGCGTATCAGCAAGCAAAACCTAGAAGATGCTGGATTATTGGCGGCGGTACAGCTTTCACATGTGGATATTGTGAACGCAGTGCCAACGGCAGATAGCGGTGTGCTAATCGCCAACCCACCTTACGGTGTGCGTATTGGCGATGACGATAGCTTGCAGCTGCTTTATCCAAAAATTGGTGAAGCTTTAAAACGAAAATTTGCTGGTTGGAATGCGTACTTTTTAACCAATGATTTGACCATGCCAAAATTAATGCGACTTACCCCAAGCAAACGCACACCACTTTATAACGGGCCATTAGAGTGTCGATTATTTGAAATTAAAATGGTGGCTGGTAGTAATAGAAAATAGTGTAAATTCAGTAGTGTTAATCTATCCGTTGGCGAAAATAATATGGCTGATTCATTAAACGAACTCAAAAAAAAGCTAGAAGACTTTGTGGCTGAACGCGATTGGGGGCAGTTTCACTCACCCAAAAATCTAGCGATGGCCATGATAGTAGAAGCGGCTGAATTGGTGGAACATTTTCAGTGGAATACTGAAGCCGAAAGCCATGAGTTATCGGCTGAAAAACGCGAGCAGGTGGGGCATGAACTTGCGGATACTTTTGTCTATTTACTTAGAATTTCGCAAGTGTTGAATATTGATTTAATTGAAGCAGCGAACAATAAAATAGCGCTTAATGCTGTTAAATATCCTGTGGAAAAAGCCCGTGGTAAAAATAACAAATATACGGACTATCAGTAATTTTTTAAGATTGTAATGTTGTTATTTTTCTGGCCTGCGTAATGGTTAAGTTGGAAATTCATAAGTCACATTTATACCCAAAGTTTTAAGTTTCAGACCTAGCAATGGCTGAATCCGCTACTGAAAATTTACATGCTATAATTTTTAAAGTTTAAGTAAATCCCGCTACATATTAGTGCTTCTTTAAGTATTTGATCATAGGTCAATTGCTAGGCACTGATTTAAACTATTTGATTGAAAAAAACTATAAAACTGGAGCGTATGATGTGTAGAAAATATCTGTTGACGGCTTTAATCATTCTTTTTACTTTAGGCTTGGCTGCTTGCTCTAAACAGGATGAAGCAAATGTAGTTAAAATAGCGGTTTCCTCAACTTCTCCACCTATGCTTTATGCGGAAAATGGTGTTATTAAAGGCTCCGATTTAGAAATATTTGAAGCTTATTGTAAATCACGTGGTTTGACCATGAAGATCACTCCATACGATTGGCAGGGCATGCTGGGTGCAGTTTCTAGTGGGCAGGCCGACGTTGCATTCTCAGGTATTTCTATTACCGCTAAACGTAAAGAAGCGATGGATTTTTCTAAGCCATACTATGACAATGCTTGGCATTTGGTGAGTCTTAGCAGTCGAAATATTGAAATTACCGATTTGGCCGAACTTAAAAAATATTCGATTGGCTATCCTAGAGGGATGGCTTACAACGATCTAATTAAAAACGAGTTAGAACCCAAGGGTTATTACTCACTGAGCCAAGTGAAGCTTTACCCGTCTTATACTGAAGTGGTGACAGATCTGCAAAATGGTAACCTTGACCTTGCTTTTATTGAGGAGCCGGTACTCGCAAATTATAAATCTAAATTACATTTACCGTTCCAAAGTAGTTATGTGTTTACCGGATTTGATCAGTATGGATTTGCTTTTTCTAAGGGCAGTAAGATGCGTGATGATTTCGATCGTTTTCTTGATGCGCAAGGTGCTGACTACATAAAAGCGATCACGGCTAAGTGGATGCAGTAAGCCTTGCAGCCTTTCCAGATCAGTTTCTTTGATATCGTTGCCCAGCTTGGGCAAGGTTTAATCTACACGCTGTTAGTGACACTGGTTTGCAGTGCCACTGGCATGTTGGTTGGTTTGGCCACCGCTTGCATGCGCAGGCTTGGTATCTCTTGGATTAAGCCACTTATTAGCACCTATAGCTATATTTTTCGCGGTGTACCAGTATTGGTACTGCTTTTTATAGTTTATTTTGGCTTACCTAGTGTTGGCATTAAAGTGCCGCCACTATTAGCCATGGCACTGAGTTTGGGGCTGATTTCAGGAGCTTATCTGTCTGAGGTTTTTCGTGGCGCACTAAGCTCGGTGGATAATGCTGAAATCATTGCTGGAGAAGCGATGGGAATGACGCGGCTACAAGTATTTAGATTTATCGAGTTGCCACAAATGTTGCGCTTTGCGCTGCCGGGTATGGTCAATGAGTTTACTACCGTTCTTAAATATTCACCTTTTGCCTATACCGTAGGCATTCCTGAAATTACTAAACAAGCAATGACGCTATCAGCGACTACCTTACGCGGCGTAGAAATATATCTCGCGGTAGGAGTGCTTTATTTCTCTATTTTTCGGATATTACTATGGGCGGTTCAATTAATTGAAAGGCGTTATCGTATTCCTGGTTTGGTGTTGAAATGACTGGTTTTGAAATAACAGTAGAAATGTCAATATTGGAGAATTGTGCATGGCTCTGATAGAGGTTCGCAACCTGGTCAAGGAGTTTGGTGAGCAAACTGTACTGAATGGCATAAATCTTGACGTTCCAGAAGGTGATATGAAAGTGGTGATGGGGCCGTCTGGATGCGGAAAGTCGACTTTATTGCGCTGTCTGAATCGTCTTGAAGATTCCACTAGTGGCAGTATCTATTTTCTTGGCGAAGAAATTACTAGACCCGATGTTGATGTACGTGCGTTGAGGCAGCGTATAGGTTTTGTTTTTCAACAGTTTGCGCTATATCGACATCTTAGCGTGTTAGATAATGTCACCTTAGGCTTGCTTAAACTTAAAGGTATGTCCCGTGGTGATGCCAAGCAAAAAGCACTATTTGAATTAGCCCGTCTAGACATGCTAAGCAGTGCAGACAAGTTTCCAGGGCAGTTGTCGGGCGGACAAAAGCAACGGGTAGCGTTAGCGCGAGCATTGGCTATGGACCCAGCAGTCGTGTTGTTTGACGAGCCGACCTCCGCGCTAGATCCGGTGATGTCTAGAGAAGTTGCTGAGTTGATGAATCGCTTGCATCAAGAGAAAGTGACTATGTTGTGCGTAACGCATGATCTGCAGCTGGCACGCCAAATATCAGACAAAGTCGTGTTTTTAGATAAAGGCGTGGTTTGCGCAGAAGACTCGATTGATCAATTAGCTCGGCATCATCCTGATCAAAAAGTCCGTGCATTCTTTGGGCAGGAGTCTAACTCGTGATGAATGGTTGGTTAGCTTTTCAAAGCGACCTGTTAGAACAGATGCCACTCATTTTGGCTGGCCTGATGCAAACGCTAACACTCACAGTCATCGTCAGTATTAGTGGATTGCTGTTGGGTATTTCAGTATTCTATGCCTCGTTAAGCCACAATACCTTGCTGAGTACTTTTATTCGCGGCTACACAGCATTTTTCATAGGCATGCCACTAATCGTATTGTTGTTTCTCATGTATTACGGTCTGCCGCAATGGGGACTGAAACTATCACCATTTGCTGTGGCCATCATCGGTTTTACACTTAACGTTGCCGCCTACAATTCAGCTTATCTTACTTCTGCTTATAATGGCTTGGATCATGCTGAGCTTGAGGCGGCGAGGGCGCAGGGCTTCAGCTCAAAACAAATTTTTAAGCTAATCACTTTGCCACAAGTGTTGCGCTTGTCAGTACCTGCGCTGACTAATCAAGTGATAGGAAACTTAAAGGATAGCTCGGTAGCTTTTCTGATTCAGTACACCGAGTTTTTTGCTCGCGTTCAAGAATTGGCGGCGACTAACTTTCAGTTCTTTAAAGCATATATGCTGGCGGCACTGGTTTATCTTGCACTAGTGTCGTTAATTGTGCTGGCAGCTCGCTGGTTAGAGCGGCGCTATGCGATCTTTGGCTTTAATTGAAACCTCATTAAGTGATTGTTATTTCTTAATTCTTGTCCTGTTTGATTCGACTATGACCCAAGCGATTTAATAAAAGTGATTTAAGCCGCTGTGAATTCTAGGTCCTGGCAACGTCCAATCACGATCTCCTCATTGATCTTACTGAAGCTCTTGATGACAGACAGTAATCTTTGATCATTGATCAGCATGTCAATCTTAATCAAACTTTGTTCTGGCGAGATATTTGCTAAGCCTACTTCGTTATCCCATTCACGGAATATGTCACTAAAATACTTTAAATCCACAATATGATTATTCATTATTACACATATCGCAATACAGTTTTTCTCGCGGCTTGTTGCCAGTTTGACGGGGATTTTGAATTTATTCAAGGCCTTTGCAGGTAGTGAATATTTGTTCTGAAAAAATAGTCCTAGATGGTCGCTGCAATAATCTTCGTCAAATTCAAGTAGGCCACTGAGTTGCCTTGGGCTAATTGAATTAACGTTTGTAAGCTGAGTCATGATTTTATATACCTAAACTTTTAAAAGGTGGAGTCATTAATTAACTCTAATTTTAACTAAGATACATTTTGAATTATTTGGCTTACACGAAACTGACAATTGCAAGATATCACGATTATTCTCGATGATATTGTAATTTAAACCCTTTACATTAGCCCTAATGCTTTTAATGTCATCCTTATAAGTTGGTTTTTCAATTAATTTTGAGAGAAGTTTATCCAAAATTTGGATTTCACCTTAAACCCAACGATTTTTGCCTTAATCATTTGATTGATGATGCAATTACCTTTAATTTTTCCTGTTTAATGTTGTACGGGTAGACCTATCCTGTCACGTCTCATTGACTGCATCAGGCGCTTCATGTTGAACACCATGTTCATCATGCTAATTTTTATGTTAACACGGCATAAGCCAATGATATGAAAGCTTACCAATATATCAGCCTGCGTGATTTATAAAAAATCCACTGCATGCAATATGCGAAACAATCAATTCACGGCAATCATTCAATCTTATCGTAAAGCATATCTAAATATTGAATATGAAACTGCAATCTCAGACATTGCTTTAAACCAGTGAGTCTAAGAATAATAAGTCCAATACCTACAATCATTAAACTTCGAGTTCACTAAATTTACGGCCAAATATTTCTAATACATAGTTAGAAAGAACTAAATTAGCGTCACCAAGCTGAAACTAAAGGTTTTTACAATCATGTTGTGAAAAGAGGTGGCAAATAACAATCACTTCAAACTAGGAAAGTAGATGAACTGTATAAAACCAATTATATTTGTAATCAGTATTTTTTATGTATGTTATGCGAATGCCTCAACTGCGATGCAAGAAGAAACTCAGGCGTCACATGAGCACTTATCAGCTTCCAAACCTAAAGTTAAAAACCTTTCAGAGGAATCGAATGGTGGCGTTACTGACTTAAAGTTCAATGAACTTTATAAAATGCCAGTCGGCCCTCGCGGAATGGAACCGTCTACAAAAATGATGTCTTTGAATAAAAAACAAGTGCGTATTGTTGGCTACATGGCAAAAGAGGAAACGCATACGTCGGGTTTATTTATCATAGCGCCACTGCCAGTGAACATGGGTGATGATGATGATAAGTTTGCTGATGACATGCCTGCAAACTCTATTTACGTGCATCTAGAAAACCCTAGCTTACCCGTAGATTACATAGCTGGTTTAATCAGCTTGACTGGGTTACTCAGCGTCGGAAATGTCATGGAAGTTGATGACAGAGTGTCATATGTACGCCTCCTACTCGATAGTGAGCAATCTAAATTATTAACATCAAAACATCAAGCTAGTAACTAGTTTTTTAAGTTGGTTTGAGAAGCACGTATCAATCAGTAGTTAGAGAAATTATTAGTAAATAAATAAGCAGTATCACTTAATCATAATGGAGCTTTAGCAATGAAATCTCAGAAATTTAAACTTAACAGTGTGCGCGTTTTAGTAGCACTTACACTTAGTAGCACTATGTCAGTTGTTCTAGCTGCACCATCAATCACCCGCTTAACGCCACCTAGTGAGCTTTTTGCAACAGGCGCTAACTACACAAATGCGCCAATGATCGCACGTTTCCTTCCAGGCCAACGCTTTGATTTACAGGCCACCTTAAAGCCTGATGCAGGATCGACTTTCACTTCTTTTGGTTTTGCAGTTGATGGTGTTGTAGTACCAGTCTCAGCAAGTACATCAGGCTTAGTAACTACCGGCCTCAATGTAGGTTTGATTGCTGGTACTGCTGTAGTTTCTCAGCGTGCTTATTCAAATTCTGTGCCAGGCATTCACACACTGACAGTTACCGCTACGCAAAACGATGGTCAAGTTGCAGTGGCAACAGGTAGCTTTGAAGTGGTCGGCATAACAGCGCAAGGCCGCGTTGCAAAAAATATCATAGTCATGCTAGGCGATGGTATGGGTGCAGCTCACCGAACAGCCGCTCGCATTATGGCTAAAGGTTATGCGCAAGGTAAGGCTAAAGGTCGCTTAGCAATGGATACATTTCCAGTTACAGGTATGGTAATGACCGCTTCTCTAGACACAATAGTCACCGATTCTGCTCCAGGTATGGCTAACTATGTTAACGGTAATAAACAAGCTTCTGGCCAAGAAGGTGTATGGCCGGATGATACGATAGATGCATTTGATAATCCACGTATGGAATATTTATCTGAATACTTACACCGTCTAAAAGGTAAATCACTAGGTATTGTTACAACTGCTGATGTATTCGATGCAACGCCTGCTGCCAATGCAGTGCATACCTCTAATCGTGGTAACGGCACAGGTATTGCTGATCAGTATTTAGATGATCGCAATCTAACCGGTTTAACAGTTTTAATGGGTGGCGGTCGCAAATGGTTCTTACCAAATACCTCTGACAGCACTTCTCCACAGGCGACGAACGGTTCACAACGCCGTAGTACAAACGACTACGTGCTGACTAGCGATATCGTCAGTGGTTGGGGTGCTGCTGTTGGTGCAAAAGATCCAGCGCGTGATCTAATTAGCGACTTTCAAACAGCAGGCTTTACTTATGTAGCGGATAACACAACATTACAAAGTGCTGGTGTACCAGACAAATTGTTAGGTCTGTTTTCATATTCAAACATGAATGTATCGTTTGATAAAATCAATGGTCGTCGTAGTGCATCATCGATTGTTAATGACTATGGTTTTCCTGATCAACCAATGTTAGATGAAATGACAAGTAAAGCAATCGGTGTGCTTGCTAAGAATCCTGCTGGCTTTGTATTGACTGTTGAAGGTGCTTCAATTGATAAGCAAGCACACAACATGGATACCGATCGTTGGTTAGAGGAAGTGATTGAGTTTGATCGCGCAGTTCAGGTTGCTAAAGATTTCGCAACGACAAACCCAGACACATTAGTCATTGTTACTGCTGATCATGAAACAGGTGGCACAGCAATTATTGGTTCTTCTGTAGTGTCAGATGCAGTATTACGTGGAGAAACAAATACTTCCGCTAGCATGCGCGATGCAGTTGTTGGTACTTATACTAATGCTAAGTTTCCAAAATACACCATGGCGGCAGATGGCTACCCAGTAACAACTGACATCAACAACAAAATGTTAATTGGTTACGGTGCGAATGCTGATCGTTACGAAGCTTGGGTTTCTAACGTAAACCCAGTACAAGATAGCCAACAACCTTTTGTAGCAGCAGCGCCATTAAATACTTACCCAGCAACAGTCAAAGTGCGCAACAGTAGCACTGGCTACCTAGTAACAGGCCAAGTGCCCGGTGATACGGCAGTGCATACAGCTACTGACGTTCCACTGTCTGCCTTTGGTCGTGGATCTGTATTATTTAGTGGTTATATGGACAACACAGATGTGTTCTTCAAATTTGGTCAGGCTGCTATCGGCGGTACAAAATAATCGTTTAATTAATTATTGAGTAGTTGCTGAGTGCACTCTCATTTTGAGTCACTCAGTAACGATTAAAAATCACTTAACACTGAGAGAGAAAAATGAAATTACTACGAAACCTAACAACGACAGCGATACTGAGTTTGAGCTTATGCTCATTATCTGCTTATGCGAATTACAACTTTAATTTTGATGGTGCCGCTTCTGGAACTTCAGCAAATAATTTGCTAATTAACCCTTATTCAGATCTTACTTTTCTAAGTGGCTTCGTAACTGACGATTTAGATGCTAACGGCAATGTAGTATCTGGTCAAACACACTGGGAGACCTACACGGATAGTAATATTGTAGTAACAGACCCACTAGCTTATAGTAACGGCACAGCTGTTAATGCACTTGATGCTAATTATGATCAGATTTTCATAAAATTTAATACTGCACAAGACCTGTCAGCATTCTCGGTTCAGCTTGACGGCACCCAGTATGGTAATCCTTCTGGTGGCTCTATTATTTTCCTTGATGCGCTTGGAAAAACATTATCTAACATTGATTTTCAATCTTCAAATAATCCAGGTGCTTTGATTGCTTCAGGAGCTGTAATGGGCGTTAGTGGCATTGTTTTAACTAGCGGTAAGCTTTACGACAATCTAAACATCACTACAATAGCTCCTGTACCTGAGCCAGAAAGCTATGCAATGATGTTAGCTGGCCTAGGTTTTATGGGTCTAGTTTCACTTCGCCGCAAAAAAAGTGTTTAATTTTAAGCAACAAAACAGCAATAAGGATGAGAAATAGGTATTTAAGTTGGTTGTTAAAATTTGAAGTGCAACATTTTCCTTCAAAAAGTGTTGCATGGAAAATATAGGCTATTAAGTACAAAAGAAAGCTGGGTAGTATAAGTATAGCTAACTTTAAGATTTAACAAGTTGTGCGGAAATCTTCTCTATAAAGGGTGAGGTGAATAGCACGAACGGCGAAGCCGTTAAATAAGTTGCTTGTTGTTGCTCAATATATTACTTAATAATCGCAATCAGTGCGCCACCACAACTTCCTGCAAATTAGTTAGCTAAACCTCCCCATGTCTAAAGACAGGGGGTTCTAAGGGCGAACCCGCTGGGGTC
>JBBAOU010000005.1:0-77035 GCA_040401175.1 Methylotenera sp.
TGCAATGGGTGGCGGTGATATGGGCGGTATGGGGGGCATGGGCGGTATGATGTAAGGCACCATTAATTTTGCATCAACTATCCACCTAATGGTGGGTTGATGCAATCACTAGGCATTGTAATATGAGGCACCAAAAGCATGAGTAAATGAGCCTCGCAGAATGTTGTAGTGCTTTTAAAATTTCTGAGAACTGCAAAAAACGTCATTCAAACTAATCATTGTAGGGAAACATCAACAGACCTGAGCAACATGCCGATTCAGGTAAAACAGACCTTCAATAGCTATTTTTAATTATTATTTATGGTGAAACTTATTGCAGGTTTATCGCTGGAAATGGTTGGATACTTTGGGTTTTGAATAGGCAAAATACTGTAGAGCCTTGTCCTATTTGCATATCAATTAAAGATTTAGCCGTCACTTCTACGAGTAGCTGAACCCCAACATCCACTGAAACTAACATTCTTGTACCCACCTGCTGTATGTCATTCACTTTTCCTACCAACTGATTCTGTATAGAAATACCTTCTACCCTCTTAGTTGATAACGCTATATTATTAGCGGCGATGGTAACGGATACTTGGCTTCCAATAACAGCTTCGATCAGCGGAATAACAAGTAGCTGCGTGCCAATTGAAGTGAGGCTGTATCCGTGATGAGGGTGCTGTTCCAATAACTGGGTATGTAGTACATTTTCAAGGCCTAATGATTGCGCTAAAACCAAAACCTTTTGCTCATGAATAAGCTCGTGAAACTTGCCGTTGGCTATTATTTTGCCAACATCGAGCATAGCTATCTGCGAAGTAAGATATAAAATCTCATCAATTGCATGGCTAACATAAATCATCGGGATTTTAAGTTCATCTTTGGTACGCCGTAAAAATGGCAATATCTGGCGCTTCAAACGTACATCTAATGATGCCAATGGCTCGTCCAGCAATAGCAAGCGCGGTGATGTTAGCAAAGCTCGGCCCAAAGCTACCCGTTGTTTTTCACCACCGGAGAGTTGATGTGGCTTTTGAGCTAATAAATGCCCTAGTTCCAGTAGCTCGACAATTTTAGAGATTTTTAGGTGTTGCTCTTTTTTGGCGAGTAGATTGAAGCCATAACTCAGATTATCACGGACATTCAAATGCGGGAACAAAAGACTATCTTGAAAGACCGTGCCTATCCGTCTTTTGTGTGGCGATAAATCTAGACCTCGTGTGCTATCAAATAAATACTCACAGTCCACTATTAAATGACCAGCAGTCGGTTTTTTTAAGCCAGCAATCATTGCCAATAATGTGCTTTTACCGGCTCCTGATGGGCCAAATAAGCCAAGCACTGGCGCATTAATTGTGCACTTTGCGTTTAACTCAAATTTTCCTTGGATACACTTAAGGTCTATATCAATCATGCTCTAAACCTTGCCCTATGCGCCGCAATGCTTTGCGTTCTAGCCAATCACTGACCATAAGTGCAGCTAGCGCGATAAGCATACTCAAAACAGCTAAACGAATGGCTGCGCTATCGCCACCAGGCAGTTGCGTGTAGGTGTAAATAGCTAATGGCAATGTACGCGTTTCGCCTTCGATATTGCCAACAAAGGTAATCGTGGCGCCAAACTCGCCCAAGCTGCGGCTAAACGCCAGCACCAATCCAGTCACTATACCTGGCAGCGCTAATGGCAATGTGATGGTTAAAAATACACGTAAAGGATGTGCGCCTAGTGATTGTGCAGCCGCTTCAAGGCGTTTATCCACTTGGCTAATGGCTAATCTGGCTGATCGTACCATTAGCGGAAATGCCATCACTGCCGAAGCTATTACTGCGCCTATCCAAGTAAAAGCTACGCTAATGCCGAAGGTTTGCTGTAACCATTTACCCAGTACGCCTTGGCTTCCGAGTAGCAGCAGTAATAAGAATCCTGGGACTACAGGTGGTAACACTAATGGCAAATGCACTAGACTATCTAACAGAGATTTGCCTATAAATGATTTTTTTGCGAGTAACCATGCTACAGCAATACCGGGGATGCAAATTGCCAAGGTGCAATAGGCCGCGACTTTGATAGAAAGCATTAGCGCCGCTATTTCAGTGGTCGAGAGTGAAAATATTGATGCGGTCATTTATAGTCTAATGATAGTCGATTGTTATGCTTAGTGCGGAATACTAAAACCATATTTCTTCAAAATGGCTGTAGCACTAGGCGATTGTAAATAATTTAAATAATCGCTGGCTAGTTTATTTGTATTAGCCAGATTAGAATTTGTAACAAGTGCGATTGAATAAACTATTGATACATGACTTTCTTGTGGAAAGGTTGCAAGCACCTCAACTTTAGCCGATATTTTTGCATCAGTTTCATAGACAATACCCGCAGCACATTCACCACGCTCAACAAAGGCTAATGCTGCCCGAACATCTTGCGCGCCAACGATACGAGTTTTGATACCATCCCACCAGTTTAAATAGATGAGAGATTGTTTGGCATAAATGCCGGCTGGCACGGCGTCAATATCTCCTGTGCATAGCCTGCCATCAAAGGCTTTTGCCAAATCAAATGACTTATCTAACTTAACGTTAAAACTGCGCCCTTTAGGTGTAATTAATACCAGCTTGTTACCCAAAAAATCCTTACGGCTTGCGCTATTAATCAGTTTTTTTTCTTGTAAATAATTCATCCACTTGCTATCTGCCGAAATAAATATATCCGCAGGCGCACCATTTTCAATTTGCTTGGCGAGTACTGACGATGATGCAAATGCAGACCTTACTTTAGCTGTACCGCTTGCTTCATAACTTGCACTTACCTCGGTTAATGCGTTGGTTAAACTTGCCGCGGCGAATACGGTTACTTTATCATCGGCCATCGCCGCACTAGAAAAAACTATAGTCAAGGTTATTAGAGCGTACTTAGTAGAACTCGCAATCATCTTAGGATTTACCTTTGTGACTTCGCTTAACATATTAGAAATCATATTGCGCACGCATCGTGATGGCATCTTCTTTATCACTTGATTTACTGTTGATAATAATTGGTGTATCAAAACTGGTATGCACGTAATTCAGCAAAATTCTTGTATTAGGATTTAATATCCATTTGGCGCCACCTGTCCATGCATTTGCTTGGTTACTTACTGATGATGAAGCCAAACAACCACTTCCTGTAACGCAACCGTTGGCTGATAATTTAAAATCAGAAGCATCATAGCTGCTATATCTTAAACCCAACTCAAACGCACCGTAGCCATCTTTACCAAAACTAAAGTTATGCTTGGGGCTATTTCGTCCAAACATTGCATCTTTATAAGCGTTTGCATATGACTCTCCGGTAAGTAGCCAAGTCGCACTGGCGTACCAAGCATTAATGTCTTTATTAAAGTCTTGCCCAGCTGATGTGCGACCATCAAAATTAGTATTGATGTATTCACCTTGCAACTTTAATGAGCCATAAGCTATTGCAGTTTCTAAACCGACTCGGCTTTTATCTACATTTGTGCCGCTAAATGCAAAAGTTGAGAAAAATGTTGTTGCTGTCGTATTTGTATATTTAATACTGTTAGATGTTACCCCGTTCGCTTCTGTATAAGCGGATAGAGCACTGTCATTTCCTGTGACTGCGGCACTGGATTTTTGCACAGTATTCTGGCTACTAGAAACGCCAATATGCACAACCGTATCCTGCCAGTTTGTGAAATCTGTTATATTCATTACAATGCGACCAACTACATCCTTGCCATTCATCATTGCATCGTTATTTTGTCCACTCCCATTTACATAGGATAGGTTGTAATAAGTACCTTTTAATGGAGAGCCAAATAACATCACGCCGCGGTCGTAGGTGGAATTAAATGACGGCCCAGTTGCGGTGGCAAGCGACAGTTCTTGAAAGTCGGTGAAGTTAGTACTTTCCCCACGCTCCAGTCCAAACACGGGTTTAAATTGACCCACTCTTAATTTTGCACCGGCAAAGTGTTTCCAGTCTAAATAGCCGTAAGTGAGTGCTGTTGTGCCTTTACTGCCATCGTTTGTATTGGCATATTCTGCCTCAACGCGTACTGCGAAATCCTTCAGAAAAGTAAATGTGCCTCCTAAGCGTGCGCGACGAATATCAAAGGTGTCATTTTTCCATTCATTTGGGTTAATGCTGCGATAATCAGCCTGTATACGGCCATTTAATTGCATACTCCAATCACCAGTCTCATCATTGATTACTAACCCGTCCTTTACTGATGCAAATACCGGCTTACCTTTAGTACTTCTTTTTTCTTCTGATTTTGCAATTTTCGATTGGCTAAGTTGATTCTCGATACCCACCAACTCTTTAGTCAAAAGTTCAATTTGCTTATCTTGCTCAACGCGTTGCTGTTGCGTTGCCAGTAATGCACTCTCTAACTGCTGAATACGCTGCTCAAGGTCCGCTTCATCAGCACCAGCAGTTATTGGGCATAAAGTAGCGATTAGCGCTACGCTAGCAGAGATTGAAACAAGCTGCGCATATTTTGGTAATTGTACGTACATGAATAACCTTAATAAAACATTGGTGTGTAATGCCACTATCTATGGGTGAATTTTCGTTATATTATCAGAAATATAGCGACACCTAATTGATGTGTTATAAAAATCAAGTTAAAAAAGATTAAGTACTTAAATCAGCTTTGATGGCTGGAGCAAGTGTCGCGAGAAAAGCGTCCGCCTCTGAGACTACAAATTGCTCTGACTTTGTCACGATTTCGCGATACATACTTAGCACTTGCAAACCAAACTCAGTAAGCGTTGCGCCACCACCATGAGAGCCACCGACTAAAGTGATGACGACCGGTTGCTTAAAGCTACTATTCATTACAGCAACCAACTCCCATGCTCTTTTATACGACATACCCATACTCTTAGCTGCGGCAGAAATTGATCCGTGTCGACTAATCGCTTCTAGTAAATCCGCTTTGCCTGGGCCAAAGGCAACGTGCTTACCATAAGGAATTTGAATTTTAATGAGGACTGAACTCATCATTGCAGTTAACCACGTTTTTAATGTAAATCATGGCTAAGAAAAACTACTATGTTTAACCCATTTGATTAATAGGCAGCGGCTATCCGGTGTCAAGCAACGTGTAATTCTTTCCAAATAAAGCATAAGGTATCTACTCCACCGTCACCGATTTAGCCAAGTTTCTCGGTTTGTCCACATCTGTGCCTTTAATTAAGGCTACATGATAAGCGAGCAATTGCACTGGAATAGTATGCAAGATAGGAGACAACACGCCCACGTGGCGCGGGGTGCGTATAACATGCACACATTCACTTTCTGAAAAATGGCTATCAGCATCGGCAAACACGAATAGTTCACCACCTCGCGCTTTTACTTCTTGCATATTAGATTTTACTTTTTCTAGCAATTTATCATTGGGTGCGATAACGACCACTGGCATATCAGTATCTACCAAAGCCAAAGGACCGTGCTTTAGCTCTCCAGCAGGATAGGCTTCCGCATGAATGTAGGAAATCTCTTTAAGCTTTAAAGCGCCCTCGAGCGCAATCGGGTAGTGGATACCACGGCCTAAGAATAAAGCGTGATGTTTATCGGCGAAGCGCGTAGCCCATTCTCTAATTTGCGGTTCTAAATTAAGAGCATTTTGTACACTGCCACCTAATTGTCTAAGTGCGGTTAAATATTCGTGTTCTTCCGCTTCACTAAGTACACCCCGCTGCTTGGCCAAGGTGGCGGCTAAAGTAAATAATGCCACTAATTGGGTAGTGAATGCTTTGGTAGAAGCTACTCCGATTTCTGCCCCGGCGCGCGTGTAGAACACCAACTTTGAGGCACGTGGAATGGCGCTTTCCTGCACATTACAAATTGATAGTGTAAGATTTTGACCTAATGATTTTGCATGCTTTAAGGCTTCCATGGTGTCTAGCGTTTCACCTGATTGTGAAATAGTCACTATCAACTGACGTGGATTTGTTACAGACACGCGATAGCGATATTCACTGGCAATTTCTACATTCGTCGGCAATTTCGCTATGCTTTCTAACCAATATTTAGCGGTCAGGGCAGCGTAGTAACTGGTGCCAGCGGCAAGGATTAATATGCTATTAACTTGGCTGAACACTTCACTGGCGGCATCGCCAAACAGGGCAGGAGAGAAGCTGCTATCATCAATTAGCGCTTCTATGGTATCTGTGAGCGCTTTTGGTTGTTCATGGATTTCTTTTTGCATAAAATGCGCGTAAGGACCAAGCTCCATGCTGGCCAACGATACGTCACTCATATGTATTTTGCGTTCAACAATGTTGCCATCACGGCCAAATATGGTTACGCCATCACGGCATACATCAGCCACATCACCATCTTCAAGATAAATGACTTTACGGGTAACCGATAACACTGCTGAAACATCAGAAGCGATAAAGTTCTCGCCATCACCTAGGCCTATCAGCAATGGGCAACCTAGACGCGCAGTAATCATGTGTTCAGGCTCTTTCACTGAAATCACGCTAATGGCGAACGCACCGCTGAGTTCGGCGACCGCCATTTGTGTGGCCGCTTGTAAAGTTAAACCTTGGTTGTGATAAAAATGGATAAGGTGAGCAATGACTTCAGTATCCGTTTGTGAGGTGAACTCATAACCAAGCTTGGTTAATTTATCGCGTTGTTCATCATGGTTTTCTATAATACCGTTATGCACAACGGCAATCTCGCCTCTAGAAACGTGTGGATGCGCATTACTTTCAGTCACACCGCCGTGCGTAGCCCAGCGCGTGTGACCAATGCCAACTTGACCACTCAATTGCGTTTCATTGGCTTTTTCTGTCATAGCAGACACACGACCAACCGCACGCACGCGCTCAATGCCATGATTATTTAATACGGCAATGCCCGCAGAATCATAGCCGCGATATTCTAGGCGGCTCAATCCTTCTATCAAGGTTGAGACTACATTTCTATTTGCAACTGCGCCGACAATGCCACACATAAAGTTTATCTTTCGTAATTATTTTATTAACTAATTTTTACTTAGCAACTTCTTATTTAACAACTTTTTAATTAACTACTGTTTATTTTATTAATTTTGTTGGGCGCTTCCAACTGGCAATAGATTTTTGATCTTTAGCGCGGCAAAAAGTGAGTTGCTCAGCTGGCGCATCTTTAGTAATAGTAGAACCAGCAGCAATTGTGGCATTTTTACCTATGGTAATTGGCGCGACTAATTGTGTATCTGAGCCGATGAAAACGTTATCCTCAATGACGGTTCTAAATTTGTTAGCGCCATCATAGTTGCAGGTGATGGTACCTGCACCAATGTTCACATTTTTTCCGATAGTGGCGTCACCAATATAGCTAAGGTGATTGATTTTGCTGCCTATATCTACCTGCGCATTTTTAATTTCAACAAAATTACCTACATGAGTTTCTGCTGCCAAAGTAGTCCCTGGACGTAGCCGAGCAAAGGGGCCGATACGACTATGTTCACCAATATGCGTGTGATCAATATGAGTGAAAGGGGCAACGTGTGTACCCGCGCCAATTACTGCATTTTTTATCACACAGTAGGCTGAAATTTTCACGTTATCCGCTAATGTCACATTGCCTTCAAATAGGCAGTTCACATCAATTTCAACGTCACGACCGCAGCTCAATGTACCTCTGACATCAATGCGGCTAGAGTCTTTTAATGTCACCCCTTGTTGCAACAGCTTTTGTGCATTTCGGTTTTGATAAACCCGCTCTATTGCACTTAAATCTACTTTTGAATTTATGCCAGTTACTGACCATTCGTCTGCAGTGATTTCAGCCACGACCTTAATGCCCTGCGCGACAGCAAGCGCAACAATATCAGTGAGATAAAATTCAGCTTGGGCGTTATTGTTAGTCAGTTGTGACAGCCACTGCACTAGATATTTATTGGGCATCGCCATAATGCCGGTATTCACTTCAATAATATTGAGTTGTACTTCTGTAGCATCTTTATGTTCCACAATTGCCTGAACATTACCGGAAATTGAGCGTTCAATACGTCCGTAACCTGCAGGATCGGCTTTGTTAAACGATAAAATGGCCAGCGTATTATCAGCTTGTTCTACTAATTTTTGACACGCATCAACATCAACTAAAGGCACATCACCTAATAAAATGAGCGTCTCTGCATCAGCGTCTAAAAACGGTAGCGCTTGTTGCACCGCATGTCCAGTGCCCAGTTGCTCGGCTTGCTTTACCCAGTTGATATTTTCATGAGCGAAGGCTTCACGAACAATTTCTCCACCATAGCCATAGACCACAATAATTTTTGAGGGCCCAAGTGCCTTAGAGCATTCAATTATGTGAGCTAAAATGGCTTTTCCGCCTATTTCATGCAGCACTTTTGGCGTATCAGAGTGCATACGCGTGCCTTTTCCGGCAGCAAGAATGACGATATTTAATTTAGACATAACTTTTGTTTATTGCTTAGTTTGCTCATCATTAAAGTATAACAAAAAAGGCAGCCTAGGCTGCCTTTTTGCTTGTTTCAAACGCGCTTATATACAATAACTAGTGCGTTGTCTTGCGTAAGCGTTCAATTGCTTGAATTTGTGCAAGCGCTTCAGATAATTCAGCCTGTGCTTTTGCATAATCCATATCAGAGGTTCTGTTTTGCATTGCCTCAATAGCCGCTTCTTTGGCCGCAATTGCCTTGGCTTCATCTAAATCGTGGCCACGAACTGCAGTATCCGCCAACACAGTAATTAAACCTGGCTGCACTTCCAAAATACCACCAGAGATGAAAATCAAAGTCTCTTCAGCAGTATCTGCTAGTTTGATACGCAATGCGCCCGGCTTGATGGTTGTTACCATAGGTGCGTGATGTGGGAAAATACCCACTTCACCAGCACTGGCAGGCGCTACAACAAACTCGGCTTCGCCAGAAAATATTGAAGCTTCTGCGCTAACTACGTCGATATGAACAGTATTTGCCATATTTTTCTCTATACTTTTCTAAAGTTATACTAAGTTTAAATTCAACTAATAATTAAATTAAATTAACTTAGTTTAAAGTTTTGGCTTTTTCTACTGCTTCTTCAATGCCGCCAACCATGTAGAACGCTTGCTCAGGCAAGTGATCGTATTCACCAGCAACAATGGCTTTAAAGCCTTTGATGGTTTCTTTTAATGGCACATATTTACCTGGTGCGCCAGTAAACACTTCAGCCACGTGGAATGGTTGTGACAAGAAACGTTGGATTTTACGCGCACGGCCAACAGCTAATTTATCTTCTGGTGACAATTCGTCCATACCCAAAATAGCAATAATATCGCGCAATTCTTTGTAGCGTTGTAATGTTACTTGTACTGAACGGGCTACGCTGTAATGCTCTTCACCAACCACTAGTGGATCTAATTGGCGTGAAGTCGAATCTAGTGGATCTACCGCTGGATAAATACCAAGTGAAGCAATGTCACGTGACAATACAACTGTTGAATCCAAATGCTGGAAAGTTGTCGCTGGTGATGGATCGGTCAAGTCATCGGCAGGTACGTATACCGCTTGAATGGACGTAATAGAACCAGATTTAGTTGAAGTAATACGCTCTTGTAAACGGCCCATTTCGTCCGCTAGCGTTGGCTGGTAACCTACCGCTGAAGGCATACGACCTAACAATGCAGATACTTCAGTACCGGCTAACGTGTAGCGATAAATGTTATCTACAAAGAACAATACGTCACGACCTTCGTCACGGAATTTCTCAGCCATCGTCAAACCTGACAAAGCTACGCGTAAACGGTTGCCTGGTGGCTCGTTCATTTGACCGAATACCATCGCTACTTTTGATTCTTTCATGTTATCAAGTTTGATAACGCCAGCTTCTGCCATTTCGTGGTAGAAATCGTTACCCTCACGAGTACGCTCGCCCACACCAGCAAAAACTGATAAACCTGAGTGCTGTTTAGCAATATTGTTAATAAGCTCAAGCATGTTAACGGTTTTACCTACACCCGCACCACCGAACAAACCAACTTTACCGCCTTTAGCAAATGGACAAACCAAGTCAATCACTTTAATACCAGTTTCAAGCAAATCTACTGAAGGAGATAATTCTTCAAAAGTTGGTGCTTTTTGGTGAATCGCACGACGCTCATCACACTCAATCGGGCCAGCCTCATCAATTGGGCGACCCAACACATCCATAATACGGCCTAAAGTACCCACGCCGACTGGCACAGTAATTTGGCTACCTGTAGATTTGAACATCGCACCACGAGAAAGGCCGTCTGAAGAGCCCATCGCAATAGTACGCACAATACCGTCACCTAATTGCTGTTGCACTTCAAGGGTTAAGCCTTCTTCTGCTTTGCTTGATGCGTCATCAATAATTAACGCTTCAAATACTTTAGGCATTTGGTCACGTGGAAACTCAACGTCGACCACCGCACCAATAATTTGCACTACTCTACCAATTTTAGCTGTACTCATTTTTTATATCCTATTCAAACTAATCTGTTGAATGTTAATTAAATTCTTTTTAAGCTACTTTAGCCACACTTAAGATACAGCTGCCGCGCCGCCAACGATTTCTGAAATCTCTTTGGTAATCGCTGCTTGACGTGCTTTGTTGTAAATTAGTTTTAAATCACCAATTACTTCTTTAGCATTATCAGATGCAGATTTCATCGCAACCATACGAGATGATTGCTCTGAAGCCATGTTTTCAGCCACTGCGTTATAAATCAATGATTCAATATAACGCATCATCAAGTTATCAACTACAGGCTTAGCTTCAGGTTCATAAATGTAATCCCAATGACCTGTAGGGCTACCTAATTGCTCACCACTTAAAGGCAATAATTGCTGCATGGTTGGCTCTTGCTTCATGGTATTAATAAATTTAGTGTAGCAAATATAAAGTTGGTCAATTTCGCCCGCTTTATAAGCATCTAACATCACTTTAATTGTACCAATGAGATTTTCCATGTGCGGAACATCTCCTAAACCAATAATGTGCGATTTAACATTCGCACCTACGCGGTTCATAAAGCTAAAACCTTTATTACCAATTGCGCTAACTGAAATGCCTTTTCCTTCAGATTCCCAAGTTTTCATTTGGTTAACCGATAAACGCAACATATTGGTATTTAAACCGCCACATAAACCTTTATCTGAACTCACCACAATCAAACCAACATTTTTTACAACATTACGTTTAACTAAAAACGGATGTTTGTACTCAGCCTGAGCGAATGAAAGATGCGCAGCAACGTTACGAATTTTATCTGCGTATGGGCGTGAGGCACGCATTCTATCTTGCGCTTTACGCATTTTAGAAGCCGCCACCATTTCCATCGCTTTAGTGATCTTGCGTGTATTTTCTACACTCTTGATCTTGGTTCTAATCTCTTTACTTCCAGCCATTTTATTATCCTAAATAGTGGAGGTTAGTAAGCGTTGGTTGCTTTAAAGTCTTGAATTGCCGCTTCAACCGCTTTTTCGTTATCACCAGCAAGGTCTTTACTTTTTTCAATGCCATCCATTAACTCTTTGTATTTAGAGCCCATGAAGCCATGTAATGCGCTTTCAAAAGCTAATACTTTATTCGTTGGAACATCGTCAAAGTAGCCTTTATTCGCCGCTAACAAAGTGATTGCCATGTCAGAAACGCTTAATGGTGCGTATTGCGCTTGCTTCATCAACTCAGTAAACATACGACCGCGATCTAATTGTTTACGTGTTGCTTCATCTAAATCAGAAGCAAACTGCGCAAAAGCCGCTAATTCTCGGTATTGCGCTAACGCTAAACGCACACCGCCGCCTAATTTTTTAATGACTTTAGTCTGAGCAGCACCACCCACGCGAGATACTGAAATACCAGCATTAATCGCAGGACGAATACCAGCATTGAACAAGTCAGTCTCTAAGAAGATTTGACCATCAGTAATTGAAATCACGTTAGTTGGAACGAACGCAGAAACGTCGCCAGCCGCTGTTTCAATCACTGGCAAGGCTGTTAATGAACCAGTTTTACCTTTAACTGCACCGTTAGTGAATTTTTCTACATAATCTTCATTCACGCGAGCAGCACGCTCTAACAAGCGTGAGTGAATGTAGAATACATCACCTGGGTAAGCTTCACGGCCTGGTGGACGGCGTAATAGCAATGAAATTTGACGATAAGCAATCGCTTGTTTTGTCAAATCATCATAAACGATCAATGCATCTTCACCGCGATCACGGAAGTATTCGCCCATTGTACAACCAGAATATGGAGCCAAGAATTGCAATGCAGCTGAATCAGAAGCCGTAGCGGCAACCACAATGGTGTAAGCCATCGCGCCGTTTTCTTCTAATTTACGTACCACGTTAGCTACAGTTGAGGCTTTTTGGCCAATCGCAACGTAGATACAAGTCATATTCTGACCTTTTTGATTGATGATGGCATCAATCGCAACCGCAGTTTTACCTGTTTGGCGGTCACCAATAATCAATTCACGTTGTCCACGGCCCACTGGCACCATAGAGTCAACTGATTTCAAACCGGTTTGCACTGGTTGTGAAACTGATTTACGGGCAATAACACCTGGCGCAACCTTTTCAATTTTGTCAGTCATTTTTGCATTGATAGGGCCTTTGCCATCAATTGGCTGACCTAATGCATTCACAACGCGACCAATTAGTTCTGGGCCAACTGGCACTTCTAAAATACGACCTGTACATTTACAAATGTCGCCTTCAGTAATGTGCTCGTAATCACCTAAAACTACCGCACCCACTGAGTCACGCTCTAAGTTAAGCGCCAAACCGAAAGTGTTTCCTGGGAATTCGATCATCTCGCCCGCCATCACGTTTGAAAGACCGTGAATACGAACAATACCGTCGGTCACTGAAATTACTGTACCTTGAGTACGCGCTTCAGCTGAGGTAGAAAAATTCTCTAATCTGCTTTTAATCAGCTCACTGATTTCTGATGTAGATAACTGCATTGTTGCTCCTAATTTTCTTTGCCTAAGTTAAGTCATTGACTTAAGGCGAATGGCCTTATGCCGAAAGCGTGTACGCTAAACTCTGTAACTGACCTTTGACGGACGCGTCAATCACGGTATCGCCAACAATAATTTTAATACCGCCAATGAGTTCTGAATCAACAGAAACTTTGGCTTCAATTTTCTTACCAAACTTGATTTCTAAGCGCTTAACCAAATCTTTAACTTCTGCTGCGCTAGGCTTAGCCGCCGCAATAATTTGTGCATCCAACACGCCTTCATCCTGCGCCTTTAACTCTTCAAAGGCAGAAGTGATAGCAGGCAAGATATCCATGCGGTTATACTCAACCAACACTTTAATCAGATTTTGGCCGTGCTCATTAAGTTGATCGCCACACACTTTTAAAAAAGTGTTTTGCAATTCGCTGCTGACTACTTTTGGATCTTGAATAAACGATTGCATCTGCGCGTCGCTTGCGACTGCGGCTGCAAGGCCTAACATTTCAGACCACTTAGCTAGCGCATTCTGCTCTTTGCCAAGATTAAATGCAGCAACAGCGTAAGGCCTTGCGATGGTTGATATTTCAGCCATGTCGTGTCCTTAAAGTTCTGCAGCAAGTTTAGATAGCATTTCGCTGTGTGCTTTTGCGTCAATTTCTTTACGCAATATTTTTTCAGCACCAGCAATTGCTAGCGCAGACACTTGCGAACGTAAACCTTCTTTTGCACGGTTAACTTCTTGATCAATTTCAGCTTTAGCACCAGCGATAATGCGATCGCCTTCAGTTTTAGCTGTGCCCTTAGCATCTTCAACGATTTGTGAACCGCGTTTTTCTGCTTGGCCAATAATTTCGCTCGCTTTTTGCTTGGCTTCGTTCAAAGTTACTTCTGATTTTTTAGCGGCAACTTCTAAAGCACTTTTGCCTTCTTGTGCTGCTGCTAATCCATCAGCGATTTCCTTTTGGCGTGTTTCAATCGCTGTTAAAAGCGGTGGCCAAACGAATTTCACTGTGAACCAAATCAACACAGCAAATGCGATTGCTTGTGCGATAAGTGTAAAATTAATGTTCATTTTCGATCCATTGTTAGTAAGTCATAATAATCTTAAGTCGTTAAATAGAGCTCAAAAACTTTTTTGGTGTTTTTACTTAAGCCAAAAAACTTAACTGAGCTCAAACAAAAACTTAATTATTTAGCAACTACAGTAACAGCGCTTAATAATGGGTTCGCAAATGCAAACATCATTGCTAGACCAACACCAATAATGAAAGAAGCATCGATAAGACCCAATAGCAAGAACACTTTACCTTGCAACTGTGGAATCATTTCTGGTTGACGTGCAGCGCCTTCTAAGAAACTTGCACACATAATACCAATACCGATACAAGCACCAGCAGCGCCTAGACCAATAATTAAGCCAATACCAACGCCTGTGTAAGCTTGAATCATTGCAAAAAGTTGTAAGTTATCCATTTTATTACCCTTTAAAAAATTAAAAAACTACCTCAAACCACAAAAACAAAACTGCTGAAACAAACTGCTAAAACTAGTGTGACTCATGCGCCATGGCCAAATAAACGACCGTTAACATCATGAAAATAAACGCTTGTAATGCCACAATTAAGATGTGGAAGATTGACCAGCCAGCACCTAAAATGGCACCAAAAATTGTACCGGTTAAACCTGTAGCTGCCCACAAACCAATCAATAAGAAAATAACTTCGCCGGCATACATATTACCGAATAGTCGTAATGAATGTGATAGCGGTTTAGAAACGTACTCAATGATATTGAAGGCAAAGTTTGCAACAAACAGTAGCGGGCTTAATAGTAAGCCAACAAAACCCATGGCAGTTTTTGGTTTAAAGAATTTCGCACCGCCGAATGGTGCGTAAAATAACTCATGAACCCAGCCTACCAAGCCTTTTACTTTAATTGAGAAGTAAATCATCAGGAACCAGATGGCTAATGCCAAGGCAAATGTTGTGTTGATGTCTGAAGTCGGAACAGCGCGCCATTTAGCATGCTCGCCACCAAAGAATGAAACAATGCCAGCGATCCAATCTACTGGTAAAAAGTCCATAGAGTTCATGGCAAAAACCCACAAAAATACGGTGAGGGCGGTAGGGGCAATAAAACTATGACGATCGCCGTGGAAAATATTTTTTACTTGCTCGTCAATAAAGCCAAAAGTAAGCTCTACAAATGCCTGCGTTTTACTAGGCACGCCAGTAGTGGCCTTGCGAGCTACCAACCAAATCATACCCATCACTAAAATACCAAGCGCAACAGACATAATTAACGTGTCGTAATGTAGCACCCAAAAACCACCATTAGTGAGGTTTCCATTTACACCGTGCGCGTTAAAACTTAGGTGATGCTCAATATAGCTTGATGGGGTTAGGGCTTGTTCTGCGTGTTCTGTAGACATAATCTAATATTTACTCTAACTAAAGTTTACTTTTACGTCATTTAACTGACAAGAATTGTTAATCACACTTTTAACTTACTCAATGCAGCCCCTGAAAACAGCGCTGCAGCGGCTAAACCGGAAATTAGCGCAAATGGCACTAACTGCGTGTAGACTTTAAACACAATGATTAACAATACGATAATCATAATAATTTTAACGGCTTCCGCTTTCAATAAATTCACCAAAATTGCGGTTGGATCTTCATTTTTAGCGTTACGTCTCGCGATTAATGATGCCACTGACGCACCGATTAATACCGCCGAACCACCTAATATTGCCGAAATACCTGCATGCATACCACTAGCAAGCAATAACACAAGGGCGACCGCTAACGTGGCGATTAGCTGAATTTTAAGCATTTTACTAAAAACGTCTGCGGTGATTGATGCTGACAATGTCTTAAACCCAGTTCATTTAAATGCGCTTATTTACGCTTACTTTTATGCAATATACTGCAAAGTCCGCGATTTTGAATTATTACAACTTTTTAGTCAAGAGTTAAGTTTAAGCAAAATGAAACACTTAGCGCAATATTATGCTTATTTCTCGTGATATTAATGTGACATTACAGTGACATTAGCGTGAAATTCTAGCGATAATTTCATCCAGCTGATCTAAATTAGCGTAGCTAATTTTCAGCATTCCAGCACCATTTGCGCTCGCTTTAATATTAACTACTGCACCTAACTTATCGCTCAAAGCCTCTTGCAGCCTGATAACGTCTGGATTAGTGTCGATTTTCTGCTGTGATTTTTGTGTGCTGCTTTGTGCCGCATTTTCCACCGTTGCAGCCGTTTGCTCGTTTTGTTTTTTAACCAAACTTTCAGCTTCGCGCACTGAATAATTATTTTGTATAATTTGTTCAGCCAACATGACTTGCTGGGCGCCGTCTAAGCCGATGAGGGCGCGGGCATGACCCATATCTATTTTTCCATGCATTAACATTTCTTGCACAGCTGCGCACAAATTCAACAATCGCAACAAGTTTGAAACCGCTACGCGCGAACGCCCAACCGCCAGCGCCGCTTTTTCGTGCGTCATGGCAAATTCATCTATCAAACGCTTAATGCCTTGCGCCTCTTCAAGAGGGTTCAGGTTTTCACGCTGAATATTTTCTATCAATGCCATTGCTAAGGCGGCTTCATCTTCAATTTCACGCACTAATACTGGCATATCTTCTAAGCCAGCCATTTTGCTAGCGCGCCAACGGCGTTCACCGGCAATAATTTCGTATTGCTGCTCAGCAGACTGTGCGTCAATAAGCGGCCTCACCAATATCGGCTGCATAATGCCCTGCACCTTAATTGAATCGGCCAAGGTTTGTAATGCGGCATTGTCCATATAACTACGCGGCTGATATTTCCCTGGGCGCAATCGCTCTATCTTTAGCACCAGCAAAGAATCCGCCTCGCCTACACTACCCATATCGCCGGCCAAAAGTGCATCAAGCCCGCGACCCAAACCTCTATTCAAGCCCTTTGCTTTAACCATTTTGCTTCCCTTTGCTTAGACTGTCTTTATGTAGAATCTCATGCGCTAGATCCATATAAGCCTGCGAACCTTTTGAGTTTTTGTCATAGTTAAGTACAGGCACGCCATAGCTCGGAGCTTCGGCCAATCTAATATTTCTAGGGATAATGGTTTTATACACTTTATCGCCAAAATGGTTAATTAACTGATCTGAAACCTGGTTAGCCAACATATTGCGATTGTCGAACAAAGTGCGCAGCAAGCCTTCTATTTCTAGGGTTGGATTTAATCGGGCGCGTACTTTTTTTACAGTATTCACTAAATCAGACAAGCCTTCTAATGCGTAATACTCACATTGCATCGGAATCAGCACTGAGTTTGCCGCAGTTAAAGCGTTCACCGTCACTAAATTTAGCGCAGGTGGGCAATCGAGGAAAATGTAATCGTACACCGCCAAACCATTCACGCTGACCAATTTAGCGATGGACGCTTTCAACCTAGTTTCCCGCGCCAGCTCATTAACCAAATCCACCTCAGCGCCAGCTAACTCACGGTTTGATGGTGCAACATCATAGCCGCCTTTTTCACTAGTAACAATCACTTCACTCAGCGTTTTTTCACCAATTAACACATGGTAAATACTATGTTTAAGATGCGCTTTATCAATGCCACTGCCGGTACTGGCGTTGCCCTGCGGGTCAAGATCAATTAGCAGGACTTTTTGTCCTAAGCTAGCCATGCTAGCGGCTAAGTTGACGCAGGTAGTCGTTTTGCCGACTCCACCTTTTTGATTAGTAATGGCTAATATTTTCATATTTACTTTAATTTAATGATGCTTTAAATAACAACTTAAAATTTGCAAGCAATTTAAAGCATTAATGCTACAAATAAACCAAATGTCGTTCAGCGTCTAAGCCCGCCACTTTTAGCACTTCAATGCGGCTAGGTTTAATGGCCATGTTTTTAAAATCCTGATTTTCAAATTCATGCTCAGGCACTACGCCTTTCATGGCCAACCATTGCCCACCTTCGGCTAACAAATGCTTGGTGAGCTTAAGGAACAAAGCAATTTCTGAAAACGCGCGTGAAACAATCACATCAAATAGCTGCTTAGTTTTTAAAGCTTCGACGCGGCCATATTCAACCTGAAAGTTAGTTAACGCTAACTCACCTTTTACTTGGCGCATAAAACTGGTCTTTTTCAGAACAGAATCAATCGCCGTTACTTGCAAGTCTGGCAGGCAAATAGCCAGCGGAATACTTGGCAGGCCAGCTCCCGCACCTACGTCTAACAAGTACTTCGGTGCTAACGCCTGCACATGTGGCAACACACTTAAGCTATCTAATAAATGCAAAGTCACCATCGCCAGCGGGTCGCGTATTGCCGTGAGGTTATGCACTTTGTTCCACTTATCAATCAGCAACAAATAAGCAATCAGCTTATCTTGCTTATCATCGCTGATTTGCAAACTCATCTCCAACAAACCAGCCTGTAGCTTGGCTTTTAGTATCGCTTGCAAGGTCATGCAGCTTTCTCGATTTGTTTGCTACGAGATTTACGTTTGAGGTAAACCAATAATAGCGAAATAGCGGCTGGCGTGATGCCAGAAATACGGCCGGCCTGACCGATGGTTTCAGGCTTTTGTGCATTAAGTTTTTGTTGCGCCTCAATCGGTAAACCATGAATCTCAAGGTAATCTAAATCTTCCGGCAATTTGGTATTTTCTTGGCCGCGACTACGGGCTACTTCATCAGTTTGGCGATCAATATAGCCTTGATATTTTGCGGCAATTTCTACCTGCTCACGGACCTCGACGGCCAATGAATCACATTGATGGCCACCTAAAGCCTCTTCGCTTAGCGATAAAACCGCTTCGTAACTCACTTCTGGGCGGCGCAATAATTCAAACAAGCTGTATTCATGCTCTAGCGGTTTGCCAAATAAAGCCGTCATTTTTTCTGCATCTAAATTAGCCGGATGCACAAAGGTCTTTTTAAGCCGCTCTTGCTCACGCAACACCGCTTCTTGTTTACGGCTAAAAGCTTCCCAGCGCACATCATCCACCAAACCTAATTTTCGGCCGATTTCTGTCAAGCGCATATCTGCGTTATCTTCACGCAATTGCAAACGATATTCCGCACGAGAAGTAAACATGCGGTATGGCTCGGTAACGCCACGGGTAATTAAATCATCAACCATTACGCCTATATAAGCTTCATCGCGGGCAGGGCACCAAGCGTCTTTACCTTGCGCTAAAAGTGCGGCATTGGCACCGGCTAATAAACCTTGCGCGGCGGCTTCTTCATAGCCGGTAGTACCATTAATTTGACCAGCAAAAAATAATCCGCTCACGGTTTTGGTTTCCAACGAGCTTTTTAGGCCACGCGGATCGTAATAATCGTACTCAATAGCATAACCCGGACGCATAATGTGCGCGTTTTCTAAGCCCTTTACCGAGCGCACCAAAGCCAGCTGAATATCATACGGCAAGCTGGTTGAAATCCCATTGGGGTAAACTTCATGCGTGCTCAAGCCTTCAGGCTCTAAAAATATCTGGTGGGAATCTTTATCCGCAAAGCGATGAATTTTATCTTCAACGCTTGGGCAATAGCGTGGGCCAACGCCTTCAATAACACCGGTATACATAGGCGAGCGATCTAAACCGCTGCGAATAATATCGTGCGTGCGCTCGTTGGTGTGGGTAATCCAGCACGGCAGTTGGGCAGGGTGCTGCGCAACATTGCCCAAAAATGAAAATACCGGCACGGGATTATCGCCCGGCTGTTCTTGCATCACAGAATAATCAATACTGCGACCATCGATACGCGGCGGTGTGCCAGTTTTTAAACGGCCAGCCGGCAAACCGATTTCACGCAGACGCGCCGCTAACGAAATTGATGGGGGATCGCCAGCGCGTCCAGCACTGTAATTTTGTAAACCGACATGCACCAAGCCGCCTAAAAAAGTACCGGCAGTTAACACCACTGTTTTTGAGGCAAAGCGTAAACCAATTTGCGTCACCACACCAGCTGCTCGCGGAAAGTCTGCATCACCATCTAAAATAATATCATCAACCGCTTGCTGAAAAAGCCATAAGTTAGGTTGATTTTCAAGCCGGCGGCGTATGGCTGCTTTATACAAAACCCGATCCGCTTGGGCACGCGTTGCGCGTACGGCCGGGCCTTTACTAGAATTTAATATGCGAAACTGTATGCCGCCTTCATCGGTAGCAGCAGCCATTGCACCGCCCAGCGCATCTATTTCTTTAACTAAATGCCCTTTGCCGATGCCGCCTATGCTTGGATTGCAAGACATTTGACCCAGCGTTTCGATGTTATGTGTCAGCAATAAGGTTTTTTGGCCCATTCTGGCGCTGGCAAGCGCAGCCTCAGTTCCGGCATGACCACCACCTACGACAATCACATCGAAAATATCTGGATACTTATGTTCTGCTTTTGGCATCATTTAACGCCTATATTTCAAAGATTTAGATTTTACTGGAATTGCCTAATTTAGTCATGCAAAAGCTTGTTTTAACAGTTGATTTATTAGTCAGTTAAGTGAAATAATTATATACTGAAAAAGATATTCATAATTTATTAACAAAGCTGGCATAATATTGGGTTATTGTTATAGCTAGACCCGTAAACCGAATACATACTTTAAACCTAAAACGGAGCATTATATGAAAAAATTAAACATTGCATTAGCAGTATTACTTGGTTTTACAGCCTTCTCTGCACAAGCTAGCGTTGCCAATGCAGAAAAATTAGCCGCTATTTACACAACAGTAGCTAAAGGTGCTAATCCTGATTTCGTTGCTTCAGAAGCTGACGGTAAAGTATTCTTTAACCAAAAAGTAAAAGGCGCTAACGGTAAAGAAACTGCTTGTGCTTCATGCCACACAGCAAATCCAGCAGACGCAGGTAAACATATTGCAACTGGCAAAACGATTAAACCACTTTCACCAGTAGTTAACGCTAAACGCTTTAGCGATTACGATAAAGTGGAAGCTAAATTCACTAAACATTGTAACGACATTTTAGGTGTAGATTGTACGCCTGCTCAAAAAGCTAACTACATCACTTACTTGCTAACTGAATCAACACCAACAGCGAAAGCTAAAAAATAATACTTAGTTACAAATGTTAAGCGTGCTTAGTGCGTGCTTGAAAAAAAGCAGTGTTTCACGTGAAACACTGCTTTTTTTATGCCACCATTTTCCATCAATAATTTCATCTCGATTTCACATTTCATTAGAAACGATTACCTCACCTCGATGTCAGCAAGTACGGCGGAAAATGGTTTGTAGAATATGCATTTACCGTATGAGTGTTTGTCGAATGAATGTAAGGCGGATGAGCGCAGCGTTATCCGCCGCATGAAAAACTCACCACCAACACCGAGACCAGCAAAACCGCTATGTTAACCTTTATCTGCACTATTAACGCCTAGCCACGATGTTTGTAAAACCCACGGCGGATAACGCTACGCAAATCCGCCCTACAATAAGCCGCTGGAAATATGCGCCCGCTTAATGTAGTTGATAACATGACTTAAGGGGCAATTTAGGCGCGCTTTATACCAAGATGATTTTGCTTAGAATTTTATCTAGGTTAGCGCTTTAAGAAAATTAAATGGTCGATTAGGTATAATTTCTCATATGGAAATTATTTTTTATTTTTTTAGGCTTAGGCACAGCAGGCAATAAACTGATTATCGCTTAGTAACGCTCAAACAAAAAGGCCACACGCGCGGCATCGCTAGCCGCGCATTTTAAGTTGTAGGCGGCATCTACGGCTTTATCTAATTGTTGATGCGCTTTGAGTAAAGTAGCCGGCATGGTGAGCTGGTCGTATAAATCTGTAAGTGAGGCGTTGGTATGAACTGCGTGTGCATCTAGGTCGGCTTGTGCAGCCGACTGCACACGAATGGTAGGAGCGACGCCCTCGTCGCGATTATCGCTAACACCATTCGCGGCGATGGCGCCGCTCCTACAGTCTGGCCACGGGAAGTTGTTGTAAGTTATATTTGCAGAATATTGGAAGCCACTTTTTAGCCGACCCGCTGTTGTACGCATCCAAGCCATATGCAAGCTACTAGTACTTATACCAAATTCAAATAAGGTGGCGTTTGCAATAGTTTGTAATTTATCTCCGGCAATTAAATCTTCACTTGCATAAGCAATTGGAATATACAAACGCCTTTCCGATGAGGCTCTAGGTAATGCAAGATAATTGGATTTAGGCTGACGTATTTCGGCAAACAATGTCGGCATACTTGCCAATGATCTTGCAGGCGGTTTAGTACTTGCTAATCGCATAACTTTTACAGCTTCAACCAGCTTGAGTACTTCCGGCATCCTACGTAGCGATTGCGGTGGACAATCAACCAACCATAAACAATAACGCGCTATACCATTAATAAATTCATCACCCATCGCAAAAGACTTAATGCATTCTTTAGTCAACTGTTCCTTAGCAATTTAATTCGTCATATCTTGCGCTGATATGATTAAATTCCCTCCATTCTTCGGCTTACATCCATTCAACATTTGCGAAACTTGGCATATCGGATAAGTACGAGGCAGCATTACTAAGTTTGGCGCGTCAGCTAAATACGGATTAATATTAATAGCTTTCACCTCATGCGGCTGGCCTTTAATATCGTCATACTCGTAAATTATTTTATCCGCTACATCCTGCAAGCCAAAACCAATAATCATACAATGCACAGCAGCTTTACCTTTGGCTTCATTACTCCAGCTAAAAGTGCGATGAGAAAATGTATCTTAACGCCTTGCGCTAACATCCAACTCCACAAAACTCCAACTTGTTCACACTGAGTAATGCTATTAGTCAAAACAAAGTCCGCTTTAGTAGTTGGAGCGGCGACCTCGCCACGATTATCGCCGCTCCTACATAAATCCATATATCGCGTAACTTTAACATACCAAGCCGACACAAATTTAAATAAACCTGCATTTTTAATATCGCCGAAAACTAATTGCATGACCACTTTTTGCACCGCCGATTGATTGCTTTTACCCAAAAAAGGCGGATTACCCAATATAAAACTACACTTTTCAGATGGCAAAACGGCTGACAAATCTAATTACAAGGCATTGCAACACAGAATATGCGGTGTGGCTTTGAGCGGAATACGGGCAAAGTAAGAACCAAAATCTTCTGATACTTTCATATTTAATGTACGGTTAACCACAGCGCTACTTGTGAAATTTGGGCGGAAAATCTTCTATCTCTATGCCGTAAAACAGATCTACATCTACATTAATCAACGTTTGAATATCCAAAACTTTCTAGCCAAAAGCTCTGCCAGCACGCAACACAGCAAGTTATAACAACCTTAATTCACGATAAGTAATCACTCAAAATTACCACACCCACAAGCCAGATCAGAAAATTTCAGGCCGCGTAGTTTCACGTGGAACTCTAGCATGCGATATTTATTACTATAAACTTTTCAAACTCCGCCCACAGTGCAACTAAAAATAGCGACTTTATCTGCTTTAAGATGTTTACTTCAATGGTGTAATGAGCGACTAAATTACGTCTGGAATCGGCATCCATAATACTTTTAAAAAACTTTCGATGATAGCAGGGGAGATAATTCTCCAAACTAGCGCATATAAATCCAATAAAGTATCGCGCCTTTTGCTATCAAACTGCGCTGGTGGAAAAGGCTCAGCAAATAGATTGCCATTAACATAGGGAATAGCGACAATGCTTTAAAATCAATTAGTCAGGCGTTTTTCTGGCGCTTGGTTAAGTGCGTAAAACAAACTATTTAAATGATGCGCTAAATCACTGACATCGGCGCTGGTCTTATTTTCTATATAATCTTGAAACAAGCGCCTTTCAAAAATAGTGGTGTCTTCGGCAAATAGGAATATAACAAGCGAACTAAGTACACTTCTAACTAATACCCGTCGTAGCCTACGACTTTTAGTGCAACATGTAACTTACCTATGCTTTCGGCAGCTTTGATGTTAATTGGGTCTTGTGACTTTATAATTTTGGTAGTGCAGCCAGCAATAAAACCAAATAATTTGATGTTTTGATACAGGTCTTTAAGTAAAAATTCTACTTGTTCATTGGTTTCTAGATTGTAAAGTCTGAATTTCAAAAAGTCCGATACTATAAAAACTTGGGTAAATCACGTTATTTAAGGTCGGGTAAAAATCTAAAGCTTGGTCAAAAGTGCGATCTAAACTTTTGCCGCGCATTTATGCTCAACCAATAATTGCCCGCGCCACAGCATGTCGATAAACCACCTTTGCCGTCAGACTTTTTAACGGGCTCCTCAAAGTTAGCAATGCGTCTGCGCGTAATACCAAACACATTAAAAAATGCATCCCAGAACGATTTATCTTCCGCATCTTCACGGCTTTCATCTTGCCACTCTTAAGAGAATGTCGTCGCACGTTATTTTATTTCATTCAAAGACAGCGCCATTTAATCACTTATTTGTCTTTATAATTGACTTAAAGTATACACCAAGACAGCGCAATACAAAGGAAACATCTAGGAAAACATCTAGGCTTGTTTCACGTGAAACATATCATTAGCCGTAAAACAAAAATATCAATAAAAAAGGTGCTATATAAGCACCATTTAAAAACACCTTAAAAACCTAACTCTATTTAAACTTACTTACCAATACAAAACTTACTAAAAATCTCGCCCAATAAATCGTCAGGCGTAAACTCACCAGTAATTCTGCCCAAATATTCTTGAGAAATTCTCAATTCCTCAGCGACCAATTCTGCCGATTTTATTTGCTTGGCAGCGATATTTAAATGTAACGATACTTGCGTCAAGGCTTCTAGATGCCTGGCACGCGCCATGAAAACACCTTCAGAATTATCTTGGTAGCCCGCCAATTTAAGTAACTGACCTTTTAATAAATCAATACCCAGCCCAGTTTTAGCAGAAAGGTAAATATGCGTTGCATGGTCTTTTTCTTCGACAAAAGGCGCTTGATTGGCTACATCAATTTTATTATGAACCCAAATTTTGCGTATTTCTTGCGACAAGCGGTCTAAAATCGACTTTTCTATTTCTGTAATACCATGGGTTGCATCTACCAATAATAATGCGATATTGGCCGTTTCTGCAGCTCGCCAAGTGCGCGCAATACCGAATTTTTCCACTTCATCGTCAGTTTCACGCAGACCAGCGGTATCAATAATGTGTAAAGGCACGCCATTTATTTGTATGGCATTTTTTATGGTATCGCGCGTTGTTCCAGGAATTGGAGTGACGATTGCAATTTCTTCGCCGGCTAGTTGGTTCATCAAACTGGATTTTCCAACATTTGGCTGACCGACCAAAACAACACTGATGCCTTCTCGCAATAAACTACCTTGTTTGGCTTTGGAAAATACTGATGACAATTCAATAATAATCTCTGCTAGTTTTTCTGAAACGCGGCCTTGGGTAATAAAATCAATTTCTTCTTCAGGGAAGTCCAAGCAGGCTTCTACGAACATGCGTAAATCAACGAGCTTGAGTAGTAAGGCATTAATACGCTGAGAGAATTCACCCGACAAAGAACGCACCGCACTTTTAGCGGCTTCTGTGGTAGCAGCATTAATCAAGTCAGCCACGGCCTCAGCTTGGGCTAAATCAATTTTATCGTTTAAGTAGGCGCGACGGGTAAATTCACCGGGTTCAGCTTGTCGTGCGCCAAGCGAAATACAACGTGCCAGCAAAATCTGCATAAGTGCAGTGCCGCCATGTGCTTGTAGTTCAAGCACATCTTCGCCAGTATAAGAATGAGGATTTGGGTAATAAAGGGCAATGCCACGATCAATTAAATCGCCATCTGCTTGCGTAAAATCTAGGTAAGCGGCGTACCGTGGAGCAGGGCAGGCGCCAAGTATATTGTTAGCAATAGCCTTGGTTGCGGGGCCAGAAACACGCACAATACCAATACCGCCAGCCCCTGAAGCAGTGGCGATAGCGGCAATGGTATCTTTAGACATATTCAGCGGATTAGTGCTTTCCACCTGATTTTTTTAGTACTGTTTCTGCGTGTATCGTTTTGTTGATGTACCACTGTTGAGCGATAGATAACACATTGTTTACTAACCAATATAATACTAATCCAGCTGGGAAGAAGAAGAAAAATACACTGAATACTACAGGCATAACCTTCATCACTTTAGCTTGCAATGGATCTGTAGGCGGTGGATTTAAATAGGTTTGAATAATCATGGTTGCACCCATGAATATCGGCAAAATGTAATAGGGATCAATCGCTGATAAGTCATGAATCCAACCAAAGAACGGCGCATGACGCAATTCTATCGAGCCTAATAACATCCAATACAGTGAGATAAACACTGGAATTTGTACCAAGATAGGCAAACAACCGCCCATAGGATTAATTTTCTCTGTTTTGTACAACTCCATCATGGCGGCTTGCATTTTTTGCTTATCGTCACCAAACTTCTCTTTCATAGACTGCAAGCGTGGTGCTAGTTCACGCATTTTTGCCATACTACGATAACTAGTGGCTGAAAGTTTAAAGAAGGCGGCTTTAATTAAAACCGTAAGTAAAATAATGGCGACACCCCAGTTAAGCACTAAACCATGAATTTTAGATAACATCCAAAATAGTGGTGAAGCAACCACGGTTAACCAGCCGTAATCAACGGTAAATTCTAAGCCTGGCGCAGCAGCTTTTAAGTCATCTTTAGTTTGCGGGCCTGAGAATAAACGCGCTGGAATAGTCAGGCTAGCGCCTGGTGCAATGTTTGTTAAGGTACTTTTTGTACCGATAATATACATATGCTCAGTCAATTTTTTAGTATAAAACTCACGCGCTAAGCCGTCTTTAGGAATCCAAGCACTGACGAAATAGTGCTGAAGCAAACCAACCCAACCATCATTTGCGGTGAGCTTTAACGGCTCTTTGTCCATGGCAGAAAACGATAATTTTTTGAATTTAGTCGCATCAGTGAAATAAGAGCCACCAGTGAAGGTAGGCATCAATTTAGAACCTTGATTCGAATCTTTGTCATGCACAATTTGGTAGTAAACCGCGGGCGTAATCGCAACTTCAGTGCCGTTATTCACCACATAAGTAACGTCAATCACATAATTATTACGATGGAAGGTATAAATCTTGTCTACCGTAACGCCATTACCAGCCCAACTTAAGCGCACTTCTAGACTATCTTTACCATCTTGCATTTGATAACTCGTTGCAGCTGCGCTAAACACTGATTTATGTGAAGGTAAATCGCCACCAATTAAACCAGACTGCGCAACGTAGGTCATCGGTTTGCCAGCATCATCTAGCAACACAAAGTTAGAGGTATCGTTTTCAGACGCGCGATGTTTAAGTAATTCTAATCTGCGTAAATCTCCGCCTACGGTTTCAATGTTTGCTTTAAACAGGTCTGTGGTAACGCTGATGCGCTGACCGCTTAATAACTTATAGTCGCTATTATCAGTAATTTCAGTTTTTACTACATTAGCTGGAGCACTTGCCAACTGGCTAGGAACGCTGGCATCTTGCGCAATACTTGAAGTCTGCGGTACCACTAATGCTGGGACATTTAGACGTTGCCAAGCTTCCCACAACATCAAGATAGACATAGAAAAAATAACAAATAGAACTAAACGTTTTGTATCCATAATTGATTGGCAGTCTTATATAAAATATTAGTTTAAAATTTGGAGTGGTTAGGCTTAAGGTACAGGGTCGTGGCCGCCAACGTGACAAGGATTACAACGCAGTAATCGGCGCATACTATAATAAGCACCAGCGATTGCGCCATGCTTATTGATTGAATCTAAGGCATATTGAGAACAAGTCGGATAAAAGCGGCATTGCTGACCAAAATACGGACTTAACATCAACTGATAAGCTCTGATCATCCAAATGAGTAAGCGCGCCATTGTGTTTATCAATAGTTTTAAAGTGTGTTTCAGTTAAAAATCAAATAAATTAGTTGGCGCATTCGGTTTATCGCTAAGCATAAAACGCTGATTTAATTTACGAATTAAGCCGTCAAACTCTTGTTTAATTTTCGTAAAATCATTTTTACTAAATTTCTTTTGCACACGAACAATTAAGTCCACGTGACAAATTTCATGCTGCTGCAATCTAAAAAACTCACGCAAAACACGCCGCATGTAATTTCTTTCTACCGATAACTTAGCTACTTTTTTACCAACCACCAAACCCAAGCGTGGGCGTTGATATGTATTCGGTTGATAGTGTAGCGCTAAATACTGCGTAGCAATGCGTTTGCGGAAATTAAAAACGGATGAAAAATCATCCGTTTTAATTATTTTAGCTTGCTTAACAAGCTTGTATGTTTTCGCCATTAGTAAGTTTCACAACCGTTTATAACAAGTTAAAAACTATTTATGACAATGCAGCGATGCCATCGTAAAGCTCGGCGTCCAGACTTCTACAGTACAGCATAGCAGAACTTTAAAATTACAGACCTAAGCGTTTACGACCTTTAGCACGACGACGAGCAATAACTGCACGGCCACCTTTAGTAGCCATACGAACTAAAAAACCATGTGTAGTGGCGCGGCGTGTTTTAGAAGGTTGATATGTACGTTTCATGTAATACTCCAGCAAGCTTAAAGCTATAAAGGCAGCTATTAAACCCGATAACACCCCAAATTGTCAATGTTTATTTAGTTTTATAAACCTAACATTTGCCTGTGGATGAGTTGTGTCAAAACGGTTAAAATATGGAGTCTTAATATATGATTAATGTGATTCGCTAATATTTTTTAATTAATAAATTTTGTAGTAAAAAAATTACAATCACAATCATTTAATAATACAAATAAATCATACACTTAATAATTAATTTCGTATGAAATTGCACTATTTCTAAGGTAAAAAACGCAGATGGAAAATTTCTGGTCCAGTTGTCTCACACACTTAAAGGCAGAGCTCTCAGCGCAACAATTCAACACTTGGATCAAACCTTTACAATCAAAAACTGTAGGTAATCATCTTTCTATTATCGCGCCTAATCGTTTTGTGATGCAGTGGGTGAAAGAGCGTTTTCTTAAAAAAATTCAGCAATTTGCTGATGAGTTGCAATTAGTCGACATTAAAATTGAAATTGCTTTATCTAATGCCGAAACTGAGCCTGATACTAAATCGCTAACTAAGCCCGTCACGGCTAAAGCCAATGTAAATACGGTAATAGAGCACATAGAGTCAAAATTTCAAGCTAAAGCAAGTGCTATAGTCAAATCAGCGTTCAACAACAATGTTGAAGCATCTGGTTTAAACAGTTCTTTTAATTTCGATAACTACGTAACGGGTCGAGCTAATCAATTAGCTAGAGCAGCAGCTATTCAGGTTGCACAAAACCCAGGCACTGCATACAACCCATTATTTATTTATGGTGGCGTTGGTTTAGGTAAAACGCATTTACTACAATCTATTGGTAATGAATTAAAGAAAAATAATCCGGATGCGAAAATAAAATATTTACATGCGGAGCGTTATGTCTCTGATGTGGTTAAAGCTTATGAAAATAAAGCTTTTGATGAATTTAAACGAAAATATCATTCTTTAGATCTTTTGTTGATTGATGATATTCAGTTTTTTGCTAAAAAAACACGTACACAAGAAGAATTCTTTTACGCTTTCAATTCCTTAATTGAAGCTAAAAAACAAATCGTGATTACTTGTGATACTTATCCTAAAGAAATTATAGATGTTGATGAGCGACTAAGGACTCGGTTCAGTTGGGGTTTAACGGTAGCCGTAGAGCCGCCAGAACTAGAAATGCGTGTGGCGATTGTACTTAAAAAAGCGGAGGCAGTTAATTTGAATCTACCTGAAGATGTTGCTTTCTTTATTGCAAAACAAATTCGATCAAGTGTGCGTGAGTTAGAAGGTGCGTTAAACCGTATTATTGCAATGGCAAAGTTTACTGGCGATCCCATAGATGTAAATTTAGCTAAAAATGCCTTACGTGATTTGATTGCTGTCCGTGGCCGCCAAATTACTATGGAAAATATACAAAAAACCGTCGCAGATTACTATAAGATTAAAGTCGCTGAAATGTATAGTAAGAAGCGTACAAGAAATTTTGCTAGGCCAAGGCAAATTGCCATGGCTTTATCTCGTGAACTTACTAATCATAGTTTTCCTGAAATTGGTGAGGCTTTTGGTGGTAGGCACCATACAACAGTCATGCATGCTTGTGATGAAATTGATTTATTAAGACAAAATGATCCAACATTTACCAGAGATATTGCTTTTTTAGTACAAGTAATTAGAGATTAAACAAACTATTTAACGGGATTATGCGTTAGATTTGTTGTGGATGAAATTAGCATAAGTACCGCTATTAAGAAATTTTAAAATTAAACTCACAATTAGCCCACAGTAGATTATTGTATTACTAAGGCAGAAATATAGATTTTAAATGATTGATTTTATAAAGTAATAATTAGTTATCCACAAAAAAAAGCATCATTATTATTGTTATTATTTATTTATATCTATATTTATAGTATTTTTAAGTTATGTTTAAAGTTTTAGATTAAATTAATAGATTTAAAAAAGACAAATAAACATGAACAGTTATTTGAAATATTTTTTACTTAAAAGGCCTTTAGAATACTAATGAGCTAATTGAAAAGTAGTGGCGACATTGAAATTGATTAAAATTGTATAGTATTAAGTTATTGCTTTGTTGTGGATGAAAATAGCATAAGTACGCAATTAGTAAGTTTTGAAAAATTACTAAACAATTTATCCACAGTAGATTATGGTATAACTAAGACAGAAATATAGGTTTTAACTAACTGATTTTATAAACTAATAGTTAGTTATCCACAAAAAAAAGCATCATTATTATTGTTATTATTTATACATATTATTTAGGTTATAAAGATGAATATACAAATCAACCGCGAAACATTATTAAAACCGTTAAATTCTGTCGCTAGTATTGTAGAAAAAAGACACACATTACCTATTCTTTCTAACTTGTTGTTAGAGGCAAGGCAAAATAAAATTTTCTTAACCGCCACTGATTTAGAAATGCAAATATCATTATCCTTAGATAGTGAAATAGAAGGTGAGTTTTCAACAACAATCGCAGCAAAAAAATTACTTGATATCTGTAGATCTCTGCCAGACAATTCAAAAATTAGTATGGCTACCAATGAAAGCCGCATCATCTTAAAAGCCGGTAAAAGCCGCTTTAATTTACAAACGTTACCAACCGCAGATTATCCGGTAATGACTAAAACGCAAGGTGTAAGTACCTTAGTTACAGTAGGTCAGCGCCAGCTAAAAGAACTACTAAAACAAGTAGAATTTGCTATGGCACAGCAAGATATTCGTTACTATTTAAATGGTTTATTGTTTGAAGTCATCGCTAATCGACTTAATATAGTCGGTACTGACGGACATAGATTAAGTTTTACCTCTACCGAGTTAAAACAAAATTACGATAAACAAGAAATCATATTGCCGCGTAAAACCATTATAGAATTAATAAAATTACTAGATGATAAGGAAGAAGATGTACAAGTTGAATTATCAAGTACACAGGCAAACTTTAGTTTTGGTAACATAAAATTAATTTCAAAAGTTATTGATGGTAAGTTTCCTGACTACAACCGAGTCATCCCTACAGGCCATCAAAATACATTTACAATCGATCGAGTGAATGTTTTACTAGCGATGCAACGTGCTTCAATACTATCAAACGAAAAATACCGTGGTATTCGTATGGTATTGAATGTAAATAATTTAAAATTAATAAGTACCAATAGTGATCAAGAAGAAGCAGAAGAAGAATTAGAATTAGATTATGCTGGCGATGCTTTAGACATAGGTTTTAATGTGACTTATTTAATTGATGTTTTAAATAATACCAATAGTGAAACGATAGTATTTTCGTTTTCTGATGCTAATAGCAGTTGCTTGATTACAGTACCAAACAACAATCACTACAAATATGTAGTGATGCCTATGCGTATTTAGATTTACTTATTAATATAAAATAGCTAGTTAATATAAAAATATTAAACAATCTTCATCTATCAATATTCATACAAAGATAAACCACATAATGACTAATGGCACGGCTGAAAATAAACTTGTATCAACCGATTACGATTCTTCTAGTATTAAAATACTAGAAGGTTTGGACGCCGTACGTAAACGTCCTGGTATGTATATTGGTGATACTTCAGACGGCTCAGGCTTGCATCACATGGTATTTGAAGTGTTAGATAATGCGATTGATGAAGCTTTAGCTGGGCATTGTAATGACATTAAAGTAACAATACATCTAGATAACTCGATTAGTGTTACCGATAATGGCCGCGGTATTCCTACTGACATTAAATACGATGACATAAAAGCAGTGAAACGTTCTGCTGCTGAAATCGTTATGACGGAGTTACACGCAGGAGGTAAATTTGACCAAAACTCTTACAAAGTGTCTGGTGGTTTACATGGTGTAGGCGTCTCAGTGGTGAATGCTTTATCTGATTGGTTGCGCTTAAAAATTTACCGTAATGGTGAAGTGCATCAAATGGAATTTCAGCGCGGCGTGCCGATGGCACCATTGGCTCTAATTGGTAAAACTGAAAAACGTGGTACAGAAGTACATTTTCTAGCGTCTGTAGAAACTTTTATTTTGGTTGAATATCATTTTGAAATTTTAGCCAAACGTATCCGTGAATTATCATTTTTAAATAACGGCGTGAAAATTGAATTAGTAGATCAGCGTAATAATAAAAGTGAAAACTTTGCTTATTCTGGCGGCATTAAAGGTTTTGTAGAATATATGAACCGTACTAAAACGGTTCTACATCCAAAAACATTTTACGCCATTGGTGAAAAAGATGGCATGACCATAGAAGTGGCTATGCAATGGAATGATTCATACACAGAAACTGTGCAATGCTTCACTAATAATATCCCTCAACGTGATGGCGGAACGCATTTAACCGGCTTGCGTACAGCGATGACACGTACTTTAAACCAATATATCGAACAAACAGAAATGGCTAAAAAAGCCAAAGTTGAAACGATGGGTGATGATATGCGCGAAGGTATTTGCTGCGTATTATCCGTTAAAGTACCAGATCCAAAATTTTCATCACAAACTAAAGATAAACTAGTTTCAAGCGAAGTACAGCCTGTGGTTTCAGAAGTTGTTTCAGCTAAATTAGCTGAGTTTTTACAAGAAAATCCGATAGATGCCAAAATTATCGTCGGTAAAATTGTAGATGCTGCCCGAGCCCGTGAAGCTGCGCGTAAAGCCCGCGAAATCACTCGCCGAAAAGGTGTGATGGATACGATGGGCTTACCAGGTAAACTGGCCGATTGCCAAGAACGTGACCCAGCTAAATGTGAAATTTACTTAGTAGAAGGTGACTCCGCGGGTGGTTCAGCTAAACAAGGCCGTGACCGTAAATTCCAAGCGATTTTGCCACTTAAAGGTAAAATTTTAAACGTAGAAAAAGCTAGATTTGATAAATTAATAGGCTCACAAGAAATTGCCACGCTAATTACCGCACTAGGTACCAGCATTGGTAAAGCTGATTTTAATGCAGAAAAATTACGCTATCACCGCATTATTATCATGACCGATGCCGACGTTGATGGTGCACATATTCGTACTTTATTACTCACTTTCTTCTATCGCCAAATGACCGAATTAGTTGAGCGTGGCCATATTTATATTGCACAACCGCCACTTTATAAAGTAAAACAAGGTAAAGATGAACGCTATTTAAAAGACCAGCAAGAGTTAGATCAATATCTATTGCAATCAGCCCTAAAAGGAGCAGAACTAGTGACGAGAGCTGGTGGTGAGATCATTACCGGCGCGCCACTAACAGAAATTGCAAAGCAAATGGTAGTAACAGAAGCGGTTATCCGTCGCATCGCCTCACATTACGATGAAAGCGTGTTGCGCGCCATGCAAGATCTTGGGGATATTAGCTTAGCCAGTAAAGAAACAACAGAAGCCGCTGCGGGTAAATTACGCCCAATCTTAGGCGCAATTGGCAGCGAAGTTATTGTAGATTTTGATCAAGAAGCGAGCGCTTATCGCCTAGAAATCAATAAATTTGTGCATGGCAACCTACAATGTTGCGTAATAAATGCCGAATTCTTAGGATCAGGAGATTACCGACAAATCAGCAAAATGTCTGTCATGTTGCATGGTTTACTTGGGGACGGCGCGGTTATTAAACGTGGTGAAAAAGAATCTGTAGTTACCACTTTCAAACAAGCTTTAGATTGGTTGTTAGAGGAAGCAAAACATAATCTCAACATTCAACGCTATAAAGGCTTGGGTGAGATGAATCCATCGCAACTATGGGAAACGACAATGGATCCAACGGTTCGTCGTTTACTAAAAGTACAGATTGATGATGCGATAGCCGCTGATGAAATTTTCACTACCTTAATGGGCGATAATGTAGAGCCTAGACGTGCTTTCATTGAAAGTAATGCACTTGGCGCTAACAATTTGGATATTTAACTTTTATAAGATTTCATCAGTGTAGAATGCTTTACTTATAAGATCCCACTAGATGTTAGATTTATTTCAAAACTCAATATCTTAAAGAGCATTAGAAAAAGCCCGAAAGGGCTTTTTTAATGAATGAGTCTTGCGGCGTTTTTAATTAAGATAAGTAAGCGGTAATAGTTTAAGTTAAGCCAAAATGAGGAATTGATGTTGTTGCTAAGTAAATAATGTTTAAGAAAATAGCGAAATGTGGGTCGTAGATTATAGCCCAACAAATTTATCAACCAATAAATACTGACCAATAGTGAGTGTAATATTCCATGCAAGACATATTGAATAAAAATAAGCTAACGATCTTTGCTTGGGCAACCACTTTTGCTCTTGTCGTCATTATTGGTTTTGCTTACATCAAATGGATTCCCTATTACGCAAAAGCATTTGTTGCCTATAGCCAGCATTCTATTGGCGACTCTATCATTTTTGGAAAAGCCAGCATCGCACCGCCTGCCTCGTTAAGTGCAGCATTTGATTACGCGACGGCCTATGGAAAGTCGATCTGGAAGGCGATGCTTTTAGGACTTATCTTGGGTTCTGGCATTAAAGTGTTGCTTCCGTCTCATTGGGTTAGCGCTATGCTTGGCCGCTTGGGTTTTAGAAGTGTCATGTTAGGTGGCCTTTTTGCGCTTCCTTGTATGATGTGTACCTGTTGTGCTGCACCTGTGGCTGCAGGTATGCGACAAAGTCGTGCGTCCGTTGGTAGTGTGGTTTCTTGGTGGCTAGCCAATCCATTATTAAACCCAGCAACACTTGTATTTATGGGGTTTGTGCTCGGATGGGGCTGGGTATTATTCCGGCTTGTGTTTGGTATTGCGATGGTACTTGGTATCGCTTATCTTGCAGAACGTTATACAGAATCAAACAATGTAGACGCAAATAAAGAAGGTTTAAGTCAGGTGGATGCGATGTTTAACCAGCAATTAATACTTGAGCCTGAAGTCTCAACTGAGGGCGTAATGTTGCGCTGGGTGCGTGAATTTATGAGTTTGACTATCAAACTTTTGCCCGAGTATCTGGTTTTAGTGCTTTTACTTGGCGCTACCAGAGCCTGGCTATTTCCGGTATTTGGTGCGGACGATAGTATTATCTGGATTTTTTGGCTGGCACTAGCTGGCATGTTGTTTGTTATTCCTACTGCGGGGGAAGTGCCTATTGTGCAAGCGATGTTCGCCTTAGGCATGGGCGCAGGCCCTGCTGCTGCGCTTATTATGACATTACCTGCGATCAGTTTGCCGTCACTGGTGATGTTGGGGAAGGTCTTCAGTCTGCGAATCCGCCTGCTGATTGCTATTGGCGTAGTGCTATCGGGTATTATTGCTGGGTTTTCGGCTAAGTATTTTTTTTAGTTTGAATCTATTTAAAGGTCAATTGAACGCGCTAAGCAGGGTGCTACCTGTGCGTTTCCTGTATTATACGATTCTCACATAGCGCTCATTATTATGGCCAATTATAAACTCATAGTAATTTCACAAGCATTTAACGCTTATGATGACATTCTTGATGTCCGTTCGCCGGCTGAATATGCTGACGATCATATTCCTGGTGCGATCAATGTACCGGTATTAAACGATGAAGAGCGCGTGCGGATTGGTACTTTGTATAAGCAAGTGTCACCGTTTGAAGCAAAAAAACTAGGCGCGGCATTGATTGCCCGCAATATTTCACAGCACCTAGAAAATCAATTCCTAGACCGGCCAAAATCTTGGCGCCCTTTAGTCTATTGCTGGCGCGGCGGCATGCGTAGCGGGGCAATGGCACACATTTTGGCGCAGGTCGGCTGGCACACTGCGCAACTAGAAGGCGGCTATAAAAGCTATCGGCGGCATGTGGTTACGTCGTTAGAAACCTTGCCTCAACAATTTAATTTCTGCGTGATTAGTGGCAGTACCGGCTCTGGTAAAAGCCATCTTTTGCATGCACTTGCCGAAGCTGGCGCGCAAGTACTGGACTTGGAAAAATTAGCCCAACATCGCGGCTCACTGCTTGGTCGATTACCAGACCAAGCGCAACCGTCACAAAAAACCTTTGAGACTCGTTTGTGGGACGTGCTTCGTACTTTTACGCCAAATCACCCGGTGTATATTGAAGCGGAAAGTCGTAAAGTCGGCGTATTAAGCTTGCCCAATGCGCTGGTTGAAAGTATGCGCGCATCGGCTGTCATAAGGCTTGAAGTGCCACAGGATGTGCGTGTGAAATTTTTAATTGATGATTATGCACATTTTTTGCAAACCCCCAGCTTGTTGATTGATCGTTTGCCTTTGCTGGTAGAACATCATGGACATGAAGTGACAAACCGCTGGTGTGATTTAGCCCGCCAAGGCGAATGGGCTATATTAGTGGGTGAGTTGCTGGGACAACACTACGACCCGGCTTACAAGCGCTCGTCCGGCATGGGATTTCAGCCAGTAGATCAAGCTAAAGTGTTAAAACTAAATGCGCTATCCAGCGCAAGTCTAGGCAAAGTTGCTGCAGATTTGATTCAGAATGAAAGACAAAATAATGACTAAAGTTCGACTTACCGAGTATTCACACGGCGGCGGTTGTGGTTGCAAAATATCACCCGCCATACTTGCAAAAATTTTAGCTGGCATTCCTCAAGCGGGCTTGTTTCCGGATTTATTGGTTGGTTTAGAATCTAGCGATGATGCTGCGGTTTATCGTTTGAATGATACACAAGCCATTATTGCGACAACCGATTTCTTTATGCCTATTGTAGATGATGCTTACGATTTTGGCCGTATTGCGGCAACCAATGCGCTGTCAGATATTTACGCAATGGGCGGGCAGCCAATTTTTGCGTTGGCGGTGGTTGGCATGCCGATTGATAAATTACCGATAGAAACGATACAGCAAATTTTGGTTGGTGGCGCCGCAGTTTGCCAAGCAGCCGGTATTCCTATCGCTGGCGGACATTCTATCGATTCACTAGAGCCCATCTACGGCTTGGTTGCGATAGGTATTGTGCATCCAGATAAAGTAAAGCGTAATGATAAAGCGCAGGCCGGTGATGTGCTTATTTTAGGCAAACCGCTAGGCGTAGGTATATTGAGCGCGGCCTTGAAAAAAGGTGCGTTGCCGGCAAATGGTTACGAGCAGATGATAGCCGTGACCACTCAACTTAATCGCACCGGCACGGCTTTAGCTAATATGGCTGGCGTACATGCGATGACAGACGTCACTGGTTTCGCCTTGCTTGGTCACTTACTTGAAATCTGTCGTGGTTCTCAATTACAAGCGAGTATTAATTTTGATAAAATTCCCTGCATAGATACGGCATTGCAATTAGCTCAACAAGGTTACGCGACTGGGGCGGCTATGCGTAACTGGGACAGTTTTGCTGAATCTGTCACGCTTGAGGATAACGTTGCTGACTGGCAACGTAAACTGCTATGCGACCCACAAACTAGTGGTGGCTTGCTCGTCAGTTGCGTGGCAGAAAGCGTAGATGCAGTTTTAGCGGCTTTTCATGCGGATGGTTTTAGTCAAGCCGCAGTAATCGGTGAGATGTGCATAAGTTTGACGGATCTTGGACATGCAAAAGTAACGGTGCGCGGATAAATGAACTTAGGCTGATGTTTGTAGCTTAAGCGCCAGCAACAGTTAATAAATTATTTGTCAAGTAGCGCACTGAAGCCCACTATTTTTAACAAAAGTAACGAAAGATTTATTCGCTGACTTACCACACGCTTTTATCGGACATTTGTGCTGCGCCCATCAAAGCCACTAGTATATTTGATGGCGTATTGGGAGCAGGTATTATTCTATGTTTTGTATTTGTTCTCGCATTTGTTCAATAAGTACTTTTAGCTCCATAGAAACTTGTGTAGTTTGCACTGAGACAGATTTAGAACCTAAAGTATTGGCTTCGCGATTAAGTTCTTGCATTAAAAAGTCTAGTCGTTTACCTGCAGGGGCGCTGCTATTTAAAATACGTTTTACTTCTGACACATGTGCCGTTAAGCGGCTAAGTTCTTCATCTACATCAATGCGTTGAGCGAACAATACTAGCTCTTGCGCAACCCGTTCTGGGTCTACATTATTCAGGTTTTCTTGTAACTTGCTTTCAAGTTTAGCTTGATATTCTTTGCTAAGCGCAGGCAATAATGGTTTGACTTTTTCTACCAATATTTCAATTTGACTGAGTCTATCTAAAACCAACGCTTTGAGTTTTTCACCTTCGCGTGCGCGTGAGGCGTTTAAGTCTTGTAAGCCTTGGCTGACTAATTTTTTAACATCCTCTACTAGTGTTTCTTGGCTCAGTACGTCTGCCAACACCACCCCAGGCCAGCAAAGAATATCCGCCACACTAAGCGGCCGACTTTGCGGAAAATGTACCTGCGCCTGTGCGCCTATTAGGGCTAATTGTTGCATTAAATGCTCGTCTAGGCGCATGGTTTGGTTCGCTTGATAACGATGAATTAAATTGATTTTACATTCAATCTTTCCACGGTTTAAATGCGCACCAATCTGTTCACGAATATTTAGTTCTAAGCTTCTTAAATTCTCATCTAACTTAAAGTGCAAGTCTAAGTAACGGCTATTTACCGCACGAATTTCTAGTAGTAGCGTAGCGCTTTCCAACGGCTGCTCTAGCGCAGCGAAGCCTGTCATGCTGAAGGTCATATTGAGTGTTTCCTGATGAATGCCAATGTAAGTAATGTGTGCAACTGAGTAATGAATAGATTTAATCTAGGCGGACATCCGATTTTCCGCTATTTTAACAAATAGCAACGGCCTTACGCTAAAGTAAGCGTTAAATAAGCTTTAATTAAATGGGACTATCGTGGCAAAAAATCCTACGAAATAGCTTTAATTACATGCAATTACCAGTTATATTGCCGTATGCAAGCTAGGCGCCAAGTAAAGATTTTATCAATATCGCCATAGCGGCAGTGACAATAATCATCGTTGCTAAAACCCTCGTAGAAATACACTAGGCAGTAAAAACGTAAATAACCCATTTTTGAATCAGGAATATCCAGTATGCAAGCTAGTCAGGCTAACGCCAATAACATCCGCCCAAGCCAACGCAATCAAAATCAATTAAGAGAAATTGAAATAATGCGGCATTACACCAAACATGCAGAAGGCTCAGTTTTGGTGAAATTTGGTGATACCCACGTATTGTGTACTGCCAGTGTAGAAGAGCGCGTGCCGGGCTTTTTAAAAGGTAAAGGCCAAGGCTGGGTTACCGCAGAATATGGTATGTTGCCGCGCTCAACCGGTAGCCGTATGGATAGAGAAGCGGTACGTGGTAAACAATCTGGCCGTACGCAAGAGATTCAACGCTTAATTGGACGCTCATTGCGCGCGATTATTGATTTGGAAAAGTTAGGCGAGCGCAGCATTCAGATTGATTGCGATGTGATTCAAGCCGATGGCGGCACGCGTACCGCCAGCATTACTGGCGCTTATGTGGCATTGCATGATGCTATTTCAACATTACTCGCCAGTGGTAAGCTAACAGAAAGCCCGCTTAAACAAGCGGTTGCGGCAATTTCTGTCGGTGTTTACAAAGGCATGCCGGTGCTGGATTTAGATTATCTTGAAGACTCAGACTGCGATACGGATATGAACGTGGTGATGACCGCAGACGGCGGCTTTGTAGAAGTGCAGGGCACGGCAGAAGGCGAGCCATTTGACCGTGATGCGATGAATGCGATGCTAGATTTAGCGCGTGATGGCATTACACAGCTGATTAATATGCAAACTGAGGCCTTAAGTGTTTAGCAAAATCGTCATTGCTACTGGCAATAAAGGCAAATTGCGAGAAATTCAGCATATCCTTTCGCCACTACAAATTGAAGTGATTCCGCAGTCGGTGTTTAATGTGCCTGAATGTGAAGAGCCTTTTTTTACCTTCATAGAAAATGCCCTAGCCAAAGCGCGTCATGCCAGCAAACATACCGGATTACCTGCGCTGGCAGATGATTCCGGCTTGTGCGTCGATGCGCTGCAAGGCGCGCCTGGCGTGCGTTCGGCCCGTTATGCCGCTGAAGTTAATGACTCAAACTTAAGCCAAGACGCACGTAATAATCAAAAACTGCTGGAAGTGTTAGGCGCTGAAAAAAATCGGCAGGCGCATTTTTATTGTGTCATCGTGCTCGTGCGGCACGAGCATGATCCCGAGCCAATTATTGCTGAAGGCCAGTGGGCGGGGGAGATTTTAAGCGAGTATCGCGGTGATGATGGTTTTGGTTATGATCCACTATTTTTGGATGATAAAACCGGTAAGACCGTGGCTGAATTGCCCTTGGAAATAAAAAGCCGCATCAGTCATAGAGGCCACGCGATGGCGAAACTATTGCAGAAATTAGAAAAATTAAGCTAACTAGAATAGCTAGTGTATAAGTATCGTGAATGAGTAAAACGAATGACTAAAGCAAAGAATCCAGCATTACCAAAATGGCTGCGCGATGATGGCAGTGTGGTGGCATGTACAGAAAAAATTAAAGTCATGACGGAAAACTTTGATGAAATCAAACAAATCGCCCAAGATGCATTGGAAGATGGTTTATTGATGGAAGTTTCTGAAGCGCAAATGCGTGAAGCATTGCATCAATTAATCGAGACGTTGGTGAATCCCTATCAAAAAAATAATTGAAATTAAAGCCGCAGCGGCTTTTAACCTAAAGCCTATCAACACTGTAGCGCCACTTGCCGGAGATGACACGCTTTCTGGGCTTAAAAATCCACCACCTTTATCTTTGTACATACACATTCCGTGGTGCGTAAAAAAGTGTCCGTACTGTGATTTTAATTCGCATGAAAGCCGTAATGAAAATGGCGTAATTCCAGAGGCTGCTTATGTAGACGCACTGATTGCTGACTTAGAACTTGCCACACCCAAAGTGTGGGGCCGTAAAATCAAAAGTGTATTTTTTGGTGGCGGCACGCCCAGTTTGTTTTCTGCAGAAGCGATAGACCGCATATTGAGCAACGTACGTATGCTAACGCCACTAGAGCTGGATGCGGAGGTGACGCTGGAAGCCAACCCCGGCACGGTAGATGCCGCTAATTTTATTGGCTATAAACAAGCCGGTGTGAACAGGCTTTCGCTTGGTATTCAAAGTTTTAATAGTGATTACCTCAAGGCCTTGGGCCGTATTCACGACAGTGAGCAGGCTTTTTCAGCGGTAGAACTGGCTTTAAATACTTTTGAACAGGTGAACTGCGACATCATGTATGGTTTGCCTAAGCAAACGCTGGCCGATGCGATGCGTGATGCTGAAATTGCCGTGAAATTAAGCCCAGCGCATTTGTCGTTTTACCATCTAACGTTAGAGCCCAATACGCCGTTTTATCGTACGCCGCCGAGTTTACCGGATGATGAAACCAGCAGCGATATGCAGCTAGAAATTGAAGCTTTACTGGCACAAAATGGTTATGAACATTATGAAACTTCGGCGTTTGCTAAAAAAGGTAAACAAGCCAAACATAATCTTAATTACTGGCAATTTGGAGATTATTTAGGCATAGGTGCGGGCGCGCACAGCAAACTTAGTTACCACGATAAAATTACCCGAGAAGTGCGCCCGAAACATCCTAAAGCTTATATGCAGCAAGTCTTAGCCGGCAAAGCGGTTGAACGCGAATGGCTGATTAGCCGAGACGAACTAGGCTTTGAATTTATGATGAACGCGCTACGTTTAATCGATGGCGTGCCGGTGGATTTATTTCAGCAACGCACTGGTTTAAATATCAACAAGTTAGAGACTGCCATTAAAAAAGCCAAAAGCAAAGGTTTGTTGTTACTGGAAAATGGCAATATGCAACCTACACTATTGGGCCAACGGTTTTTGAACGAATTGCTGGAGTTGTTTTTAATTTAAATTGCCAGCATGTATAAAGCTGGCAATTGATCTAATTGGTTTTTATCACAGTTCTAGCTTTGGCAATGGCCGCTTTGACTTGCATAGGCGCAGTGCCACCAATATGATTTCGACTATTCAGTGAACCTTCTAGCGTTAATACGGCATAGACATCTTCGCTAATTTCAGCAGAAAATTCTTGTAGCTTGGCTAGTGGCAACTCACTCAAATCTACTTTTTTATCGACTGCATAACGCACCGCAAGCGCAACCACTTCATGCGCATCTCTAAACGGCATGCCTTTTTTAGCTAAATAATCGGCTAAATCGGTGGCAGTTGCGTAGCCTTCAAATGCCGCTTGGCGCATATTTTCTTTATTGACTACAAAGCCTTTTTTAACTACCACACCATTTTCAATGACAGGCAAGCGTAACATATCGGCATAAATTTCTAACGTAACCAATAGGGTATCTGCTGTATCAAACAGCGGTTCTTTATCTTCTTGATTGTCTTTATTGTAGGCCAGCGGTTGGCCTTTCATCAAGGTAAGAAGCGCCGTTAAATGACCATAAACGCGACCTGTTTTGCCGCGTACCAACTCTGGCACGTCGGGATTCTTTTTTTGCGGCATGATAGATGAGCCTGTGCAAAAGCGATCGGCAATATCAATAAATGCAAATCTCGGTGAACTCCACAAAATCAGCTCTTCGGATAAGCGTGATAAATGCGTCATCACTAGCGAAGCGGCAAAGGTAAATTCAATGGCAAAATCGCGGTCAGAAACTGCATCTAATGAGTTTTCGCAAACGCCATCAAAGCCGAGCGTTTTAGCCACCATTTCACGGTCTATTGGGTAGCTGGTGCCGGCCAAAGCCGCCGCACCAAGTGGCAGGCGGTTAATCCGTGTTCTGCAATTGTTAAAGCGCGCAACATCACGTTTTAGCATTTCAACATAAGCCATTAAATGGTGGCCAAATGTCACCGGTTGAGCTACTTGCAAGTGCGTAAAGCCCGGCATGATGGTGTCAAAATGTGCTTCGGCTAAATCTAACAAGCTTAATTGTAGGTTCGCCAAGCTGGTCGTGATTTGGTCGGTAGTGGCGCGCAACCAAAGCCTAACGTCGGTCGCCACTTGGTCGTTACGGCTTCTGCCGGTATGCAAGCGCTTACCTGCATCGCCAATTTTATCGGTGAGGCGTTTTTCAATATTTAAATGTACATCTTCTAAATCTAATAGCCATTCAAATGTACCCGCTTCAATTTCTTGCAAAATTTCGGCTAAACCAGTTTCTATTGATTTTACGTCAGCTAGACTAATAATTTTTTGCGCACCCAGCATTTGCGCATGGGCAAGCGAGCCTTGAATATCAAACGTCGCTAAGCGCTGATCAAAACCAACCGATGCCGTATATTTTTTGACCAGTTCGGCTACAGGCTCGTTAAATCTGCCTGACCAGCTGGTATTTTTCTTATTGAGCGCGCTTTCTTTTTGTGTCACTTTTTGTTTCTCATTTAACAGTTATTTATTGAGTTTTTTTACTAATTTTTTAGACGTTTTTTATTGTAATTTTGGCTTAATGTTTTAAATATTGTTTAATAATAAACTACTTAAGCACTTATTATAAAGCAAAACGCAAATGCTACGAGCTTAGTCGACCCAAAAACTGCTTGTGAAAAATGGGGTGTATAAGTTGAGATGGTTAGTTTTGGGGTTAATTTACGACGATTAATCAACAAATTTTTAGTTATCAGCGACAAAGGCGTGTCACTTAAAGTGAATAAAATGAAGCCACAGCTTGTGTTAAAATTGAGTACATATATGAAACTGCAATAATATCTCACACATGAATAATCCAAGTCACAGCCAAAATACTAGCGTCCCAGAAAAATTAGTCATCGCTTCGCGTGAAAGTCCGCTGGCCATGTGGCAAGCGCTACATATTCAAAGCCGCTTACAGGCACTTTATCCAGCAACTACGGTAGAAATTTTGGGCATGACTACTACTGGCGACCAAATTTTAGACACGCCATTAGCCAAAGTTGGTGGTAAAGGTTTGTTTGTTAAAGAGCTAGAAATGGCGTTGTCGGATGGTCGTGCCGATTTAGCCGTTCACAGCATGAAAGATGTGCCGATGAATCTGCCTGAAGGTTTTATGATGGCCGCCACCGGCGAGCGTGAAGATGCGCGCGATGCTTTTGTTTCAAACGATTTTGCTACATTAGAAGATTTACCAGCTGGCAGCATTGTAGGTACTTCAAGTTTGCGTCGCCAAAGTCAGTTACAAGCACGATTACCCCATTTGAAAATAGAATCTTTGCGTGGTAATTTGCAGACGCGTTTACGTAAATTAGATGAAGGGCAATACGCGGCTATTATTCTTGCCGCCGCCGGCCTGATTCGTTTAGGACTAGAAACGCGTATTCGTAGTGCAATTTCACCAGAATTAAGTATTCCAGCCGTTGGTCAAGGCGCTTTGGGCATAGAGATTTGCTCAAACCGGCCAGATTTACTCAGCGTGCTTGCACCGTTAAACCATGCAGATACACAAGTTTGTGTAGAAGCAGAGCGCGGCATGAGCCGAGCTTTAGCAGGCAGTTGTACGGTGCCACTCGGCGCTTATGCCGTCTGTGTCGCAGATGATATTCGCATCACTGGCTTTGTCGCTAGTGTCGATGGCAAGCAGATGTTGGTTGAAAGCGTTAGCGGTAGCCGAAATCAGCCAGAAGCACTGGGTCAAGCCTTGGCGGCACAATTGCGTGCGCATGGTGCTGATGCGATTTTGGCTTTGCTAGATTAATAGCTAAAGTAAATATTGGTTAACATAATTAGGCGCCATGTTAAATAATGCATAACTCACTGAATGGCTTTGGCATTGCCGTCACGCGTCCGCTAGATCAGGCCAAGCGCTTGTGCGCTGCCATTGAGGAGCTAGCAGGCACGGCGATTGTTTTTCCGCTCATAGCCATTGCGCCATTAGATAATTATATTGTGTTTGATGAAACCATTTATCAACTGCACTCGGTTGATTGGGCCATATTTATCAGCACTAATGCCGTAGAAAATGCGCTGCCGCGTGTCATCAAAAAATTTCCCAGCATTCCTGATAATGTAAAATTCGCCGCTATCGGCCAGCAAACGGCTAAAGCCTTAGCGCTTTTTGGTGTGCCTGAAGTCCTCATTCCACACACGCGTTTTGATAGCGAGTCGCTACTGGCTTTGCCTGAAATGCACGATGTCATTAATAAAAAGGTGATGATTTTTCGTGGAATAGGTGGGCGCGAAGTGTTAGCCGACACACTTAAATCTCGCGGTGCGTACATTATATTTGCTGAAAGTTATCGGCGGATTAATCCGCAAACCAGTTGTGCCGAGCTAGCGCAACTTTGGCATAAACAACAATTGCACGCTATTGTGGTGACCAGTTCCGAGGCGATGCGGCATTTATTGCAAATGACTAACAATGGCAGCGAAGAATGGATACGCAATATTCATATTTGTGTGAATCATGCGCGGATTGCTGAAGCGGCAGATACGCTGGCACTGAAGATAAGCGTTGCCAATGCGCCAGGCGATGAAGCTATGCTGACTTGCCTGCAAAGCGTGTTAGTCTATTCATCATGACAGACCCGCAACTGTCCTTAACGCCAGTTCAGACTGACTCAAAACTACGGCCAGAATCGTGGCAATGTAAGCCCTCACTGTTTGCCAAAACCGCCTTGGCATTAGTGATGCTATCGCTGTTATTTTTGGCTTGGCAGTGGATAAATACGCGGCAGAGATTTAACGAAGTGGAAAAATCACTTAGTCAAAAGCTTGCTATGTTTCAAGGGCTTAACCAACAAAGCCTGATATTGTCCAAGCAGGCTCAAGAACGTAGTACGCAGGCAAACGCGCGCGCTGTTATATTGGAAGAAAAATTAGCCGAATCGCGTGATCAGCAAGAGGTACTACAAACGCTTTACGACCAGTTGGCAGAAAATCGTGAAGCCACCGCGGTGGCGGAAGTAGAGCAATTATTAACCATTGCAAACCAACAATTACAGTTAGCCAACAATGTTAAATCTGCTTTATTGGCCTTGCAAGCGGCAGATAAGCGTTTGGAACCGCTGGCTTTGCCACGCGCCATTCAGTTACGCGCAACGCTAGCATTGGAGATTGAAAAGTTACGCGCACTGCCGCAAGTGGATGTGATGGCCATGAGTACGCAGCTCGAAACGCTAGGCCGACTATGCGCGACGCTGCCATTAATTAGTGAGCGCCAACCGACTTTAAATCTTGCCGCGGCTGAGCAAGCTCGAGCAAAAGCCAAGCCAAGCAAGGGCATACAAAAATTTGCTTTTGCTGTATGGGCGGACATTAAAAATCTAGTCACGGTAGAGCGCATCGACAAACCAGAGCCGCCGTTGTTAGCGCCGCAACTTAGCTTTTATTTGCGAGAGAATTTGAAGTTACGCCTGCTCACTGCGCGCATCGCGCTATTACAGCATGATGAAGTCAGTTATAGCAGTGACATCAAAACCATTAATAGCTGGCTCAATCAATATTACGATACTAAGCATCCGAACGCGATTAAGGCTTTGCGCTTGCTTAAGCAGCTTTCAGTCAATAATGTAGGCATAGAGCTACCTTTATTGACTGAGAGTATCGCGGCCGTGAATCGTTATAAATTGACGCTTGAGGACAGTGGTCGTTCACACTAAAATTATGTTTAAACGCAATCTATTTTGGTGGTTGTTGATGTTTTGCTTACTAGTTGCTATCGTTTGGCTGGCGAGTAATAACAACGGTTATGTGTTGATAGTTCGTCCGCCTTATCGCTTGCAATTTTCATTTAATTTCTTACTTATTTTGATTGTGTTGGGTTTTTTAGCGTTACATTATTGTTTAAGGTTTGTGCATTATTTACAGCGTTTGCCGGTTAATAGGCGCAGTAAACAAGAGGCGCAACGCTTACAAGCTAGCAATGCCGCGTTGTTAGAAGGCATGCACGCACTGGCTGAAGGTGATTTTGAAAGTGCAGAAATTGCCGTAAGTCACGCTCATGATCTCATTCAAAATGCGGATCATGAAAAACTGATGGCAGCCCTTGCCACAGAGAGAAAAAAGCAGGGATTTTTTGTTTAAATTAAGTCTTAATCTTATTGTTTAGTCTGTGTTAGTCAATTCTGAATCTAAATCAGATAGCTAAAACAATCCTCATTTTCTAATCATTAGAGCAGGAGAAATTATGACTGTTTTATCAAGCGCGGTAGACTTTCTGTCCACATCACAGGCACTGAGGCGCTAGTGAAGCAGTATGCTATTCGACCAAAAAATCTCAAACTAGAACTCACAGAGAGTGCTTTGTTAGACAATCTGGAAAATACCATCGCCATCATGCATGAGTTAAATAAGATAGGCATTACTTTCTCGCTAGATGATTTTGGTACGGGCTATTCCTCCTTACAATATCTCAAAAAACTGCCGATTAGCCAGCTAAAAATCGATCAGTCATTTGTGCGCGATATTTCGACAAATGTGAGCGATGCCACCATTGTAAGAACGATTGTTGCCATGGCAAACAGCTTAAGTTTGAATATCATTGCTGAAGGTGTAGAAACAAAAGAACAAAAAGCGCGTTTAGAAGAAGAAGGCTGTAAACACTTCCAAGGTTACTTATTTAGTAAACCAATTCCCATAGAAGCATTCCACGCTTTAGTAGCGGTCAGCCCACCGTCCAGTTAATAGACGTTAATTAAATAAAAGCCACTTTAAAGCTATTAAGGTGCAGGCAATATGCTAGGCGCAGGTTTTGCATAATTAAATGCATCTGATAGAAATGCGTCATCGGCCAAGCCGGCTTGTACAAAACTCGCGTGTGCAACTTCTACCATGGCTGGCGCGCCGCAACAATACACTTCATAGTTGGCCAATCCAGTATTTTCGGCATTGGCAAAGTCATCTAATACTGCGTGGTGTACAAAACCGCTGCGGCCTTGCCAGTGGTCTTCAGGCATTGCGTCAGACAGCACTGGAATAAACGTAATATGTGGGTGCGCCGCTGCCCAAGCCACTGGCAATGCTGGCATGTAAAGGTCTTGCAGTGAGCGTGCACCCCAGTAAAGCGTAATTTGACGTTGAATATTATGCTGCAATAGATCCTCGATGATGCCTTTGATCGGGGCAAAACCGGTGCCACCTGCCACCATTATCATAGGCTTTTCAGAATCTTCACGCAGATAAAAACTACCGAACGGCGCTTCTATGCGCAAAATTGTTTTGTCAGGCATTTCGTTAAAAACATATTGGGTAAATTGGCCGCCGGGAATCAAGCGTAAATGCAGTTCTAGCATATTGTCTTGGCTAGGCGCGTTCGCCAATGAAAACGCGCGCCGCTTGCCATCTTTAAGTAAAAATTCAATATATTGCCCGGCTTTAAATTTTAAATGCTCGCTACTCGGCAACTTTAAAAATAAAGCCATGACATCATGCGAAAGTTGTTCTTTGCGCTCTACCCTGGCTGGCATAATGCGCGGTTGAATCACGCCCTCATTGATTTCTCTACATTCCACGCTAAGGTCAGACAAGGGGCGAGCACAACAAAATAAAGCTTTACCGTTCGCTTTTTCAGCCTCGGTTAATGCGCTTTCCGCGTAATCGCCGTAATCGACTTCGCCACTTAAAATAAGCCCTTTGCAACTGCCGCATGTGCCATTTCGGCAGCCATAAGGAATATTGAAGCCTGCGCCTATGGCAGATTCCAGCACAGTTTCAGAAGGCTTACTAGGGTAACTGTGGCCGCTAAGCTGAAGGGTGATTTGGTAGGTCATTGCGCGTACTTTCTGGTAATGGTAAAACCAACGAATTTAATATCCGACTAGTATTGCATGTTGTTAGTTGCGATTAAATGAATTTTTTATTGCGCTAGTTTTTAATCATTTAACCATTTAATTTTAGTGTTATTAATCTTCACGGTGAAATTCGCCCTCAATGGCATCATCATTGGCTGCTTTTCCTGATTGATAGTGTGGCTGATTTTTTGAGCCCTTAGGCTCTGCATTATTGATAGGAATCAGTAATAAACCGGCGGCTATCAGATCTGTCATTACTCCAGGAATAATAAACAATATTCCGGCAAAAATATTGCGTGCGCTACCAAACATGGCTTTCATCGGATTGCCGCCTTGCATTAGGTTTTGCATCATGCGGCCAGAAAATAATATTTTTTCATCACGAATAAGTTGTAAGCCCAAAAAGGCGATTGCAATTAAGTACAGCACAACCCACCAACCATATAGATGCATTGAACTCACTAAAATCCAGATTTCAGCAATAGGAAAAGAGAGTAAAATTAATAGGAATAATAAACGCATTGGTATCTTGTCTCCTAAATGTTAGATTTATGGTATTAAAGCTATATTGCGTTGAATGGGTGATATTGAACGTATGTTGCTAATTAGTTTCTATGTAAATTGTGTCGGTATTCTATAATTGCAAGGCTAAGCAATTACAATAGCTGAAATTTAAAAAATGGAACACTAGTACGTGAAAAATTTATCTCTAAAGTACCTGTTAAACATTCTACTGGCATTAGTTAGCCTAGCTTTGATGCAGTCTTTTTCGGCCAATATTTACGCTGGCGAGGCTAATAAAAGTGCAATGATAAATGCCTTGTTTGCTAGCAATAGCCAAGATCAATTTCTGACGCCTGATGAAGCCTTTAAGCTTAATTTAACGCGATTAGATGCGGAAAATATTCAAGCCAATTTCACGATTGCCCCCGGTCATTATTTATATCGTGAGCGTGTTAAATTCAGTGTTGAGCATACAGCAGAGATTAAGGCTAGTGATACACAAATAGTCGCCTTTACTTTGCCTAGCGGCGAAATTAAACAAGATGCTAATTTTGGCAAGCAAGAAGTATATCACCATGATTTTAAAGCCAATATTAAAATTACTAATGGCGCATCTACTGTAGCGATTGTCGCTAGTTATCAAGGTTGTAGTGAAAAAGGTTTGTGCTATGCACCCATCAAAAAAACTATTTCCGTTGCGCTGGGCGAAGCTAAACCAAGCGCTAATCTTACAACCAGCAATAGTAATAACGCGACGGATGAAGATACGACCATTTTATTAAAAACGGGCAATATTTGGTTAATTATATTGGGCTTTTTTGGCGCAGGTTTATTACTATCGCTTACACCGTGTATGTTGCCTATGATCCCTATTTTATCCAGCATTATTGTTGGCAGCCAATCACAAGGCGTGCATCAAACTAAATTGTACAGCTTTGCTTTATCGGTTTCTTACGTGCTCGGCATGGCTTTAAGTTACACGCTTGCTGGCGTTGCGGCCGGTTTATCTGGCAATCTACTCAGCCAATCATTACAAAACGTTTGGGTATTGGGCGCCTCGGCCTTGGTTTTTGTGTTGCTTGCCCTTTCTATGTTTGGTTTTTACGAACTGCAATTGCCTAGCGCACTTGAAACAAAATTAATCAAAACCAGCAATAGTTTTAAAGGTGGAAAATTTTTAGGCGTGTTTATCATGGGTGCGTTATCGGCCTTAATTGTTAGTCCATGTGTGGCGGCACCTTTGGCTGGAGCGCTGATTTACATCAGTCAGTCACAAAATGTCTTGCTAGGAGGCGTAGCGCTGTTTGCTTTGTCATTGGGTATGGGCGTGCCACTACTGTTGATTGGTGCGTCTGCCGGCAAGTTGTTGCCAAAAACTGGTAATTGGATGAATGCCGTGCGCCACTTTTTTGGCGTGCTGATGTTGGCAATGGCTGTTTGGCTAATCTCGCCGGTTATTCCTACCGGTGTTCAATTGGTGCTGTGGGCAACGCTGTTAATTGTGACTGCAGTTTTTCTAAACGCCCTAGATAATCTGCCAGCCCATGCCAATGGTTTTGCCAAATTTTGGAAAGGCATTGCGGTAATTCTGTTGATATTCGGTGTCACATTGTTGATTGGTGCGCTTTCTGGTGCAAAATCTGCCTTACAACCATTTAAAGGCATAACCAGTAGTCTGGCGGCAAATAACAATAGTGTAAATCAATCACAAAATTTATCTTCACTGGCTTTTACGCGCATTAAAAATATTAGCGAGTTAGATAATAAATTAGCTGAAACAAAGGGCAAGCCAGTCATGCTGGATTTTTACGCAGATTGGTGTGTGGCCTGTAAAGAGCTTGAACAGTTGACCTTTAGCGATACTAAGATACAACAATTACTGGCAGATACTACGCTACTACAAGTCGATGTGACGGCTAATACTGACGAAGATAAGGCGTTGCTTAAGCGCTTTGTCTTATTTGGCCCGCCCGGCATTGTTTTTTTTGATGGTCAGGGCAAGTTAATATCCTCAGTAAAAACCATTGGCTTTCAAAACGTAGAGCGTTTTACAGCAACGCTGGCCAAGCGCGACTACTGTATTGCCGCACAGTCAAACCATGAGGTTTCAACACAAAAATGTTAAAAAAAATATTATCAACAATTGCATATTTGGCGCTAACCATGGCGTTAGGCTTTGCCATTTACCACTTCTTTTTAAGTCCAAATAGCCGACCTAGCGAATCTGGCGCGCTGGAGACGCAAGCTTTATTTGCAGCCAATTTACCTAATGAAAATGGCGTTAGCCAGGCACTTAGCCAATACAAAGGTAAAATAATTGTGCTCAATTTTTGGGCCACTTGGTGTTCGCCTTGCCGTGAAGAAATGCCTGAGCTTTCTCAGTTGTATGAAGAATATAAAAGTAAAAATGTCGTAGTATTAGGCGTAGCGGTAGATGAGTTAGCCTTGGTAAAAGAGTTTTCACAGGCTACGCCTGTCAGTTATCCTTTATTTGCCGCCGAAAATGATGGTATGAATTTAACCGCTAATTTAGGTAACGACAAAGGCATTTTGCCGTATACGGTGATTATTAAGCCGGATGGTAGCGTTGTTAAAACTTTCTTTGGCCGGATTAATAAAGCCTTAATATTATCAAGCTTAAAGCCTTTATTAATGCCATAAACTGCATAATTAGGCTGCCAGGCTTTAAGTGATTAATATCAATCACTTAAATAGCTAATCTAGCCTAATTTCGTTTAATTGTACTAAATTTACTAGACAAAACCAGTTAACTTCGGCAAACTTGCGTTTATGAGTATCTGCAATTTATCGAAAAAACTGGTCAAAAAACGGGTGTGTCATGCCGACTAAATCTATTTTAGTGTTGCACGGCCCAAACCTTAATTTGCTTGGCCTGCGCGAGCCTGCACATTATGGCAACGTGACGCTGGCAGCTATTAATCAAACGCTGGCAGATAAAGCTAAGCTGGCCAATATTGCCTTGGAAACTTATCAAAGCAATTTTGAGGGTGAGTTAGTGACTAAAATTCAAGCCTTGGCTACAGCCCCTGTTGATTTTATCATTATTAATCCTGCCGCATTTACCCACACGTCTGTAGCAATGCGTGACGCATTAAGTGCCGTTAAAGTGCCGTTTATTGAAGTGCATTTATCCAACGTTTACGCGCGCGAGGCGTTTAGGCATCATTCATATTTCACCGATATTGCTGTTGGTGTGATCAGCGGTTTAGGCGCCCAAGGCTATGCTTTAGCGCTGGATTACGCCATCGAGCAAATCAATCGTAACGTTTCGTGTAATTAAAAAGCAATTAATTTAGTCTGCGATATGGTCGTTTATATCGCTTTTAGTCATACTTTTACAAGATTTTTAGAGGTTATTATGGATTTACGCAAACTTAAAAAGTTAATTGATCTGGTTGAAGAATCCGGCATTGCCGAGCTTGAACTCACTGAAGATGGTGAAAAGGTACGTATTAGCCGCAATTTCACTTCTAATAATATGCCTATGCAACAACAATATGCGCCTATGCAATATGCCGCAGCGCCATTGGGCCAAGCGCTACCAGCTGCCGTGGCGGTTGACGCGCCTGTAGTTGAGGAAGGACACGCAGTTAACTCACCTATGGTGGGTACTTTTTACCGCTCAGCGTCACCTGATTCAAAAGCTTTTGTTGAGGTCGGTGATACGGTTGCCATTGGCGATACGCTTTGTATTATTGAGGCTATGAAGCTGCTCAACGAAATTGAGTCAGATAAAGCCGGTGTGGTTAAAAAAATCTTAGTCGATAACGGCCTTGCCGTTGAGTACGGCGAACCGTTATTTATTATCGCTTAAGCACGGGGTTTTAATCATATGGCTATGTTTGACAAAATTTTAATTGCAAACCGCGGCGAAATCGCCTTGCGTGTGCAACGCGCTTGTCGCGAACTTGGTATTAGGACGGTTGCCGTTCACTCTGAAGCTGATCGTGAAGCTAAATACGTAAAACTAGCAGATGAATCTGTTTGTATTGGTCCAGCAGCATCTAGTCAAAGTTATTTGAATATTCCTGCGGTGATCAGTGCCGCTGAAGTAACTGATGCGCAAGCTATCCACCCAGGTTACGGTTTTTTATCTGAAAATGCAGATTTTGCGGAACGGGTAGAGCAAAGTGGTTTTGTATTTATTGGCCCAAAAGCGGAAACTATTCGTTTGATGGGTGATAAAGTTTCAGCCAAAGATGCGATGAGAAAAGCTGGTGTGCCATGCGTGCCCGGTTCAGAGGGCGCTTTGTCTGACGATCCAGCAGAAATTATCAAGGCAGCGAAAGATGTTGGCTACCCAGTCATTATTAAAGCAGCTGGTGGTGGTGGTGGTCGTGGTATGCGCGTGGTGCATACCGAGGCTGCGTTAATCGCATCAGTGAATATGACCAAAGCAGAAGCGCAAGCGGCTTTTGGTAACCCAGTGGTTTACATGGAAAAATACCTTGAAAAGCCACGCCATATTGAAATTCAAGTATTAGCCGATCAGCATGGCAATGCGGTATTTTTAGGCGAACGTGATTGTTCTATGCAACGCCGCCATCAAAAAATCATTGAAGAAGCGCCAGCGCCATTATTAAACGCGCGTTTACGTGACAAAATCGGTGAGCGCTGTGCTGAAGCCTGTCGTAAAATTAAATATCGCGGTGTGGGTACTTTTGAATTTTTGTATGAAAACAATGAGTTTTATTTCATTGAAATGAATACGCGATTGCAAGTTGAGCATACCGTTACCGAAATGATTACTGGCATTGATTTAGTGCAACAGCAAATTTTTGTCGCGGCGGGTGAGAAACTTAAATTCCGTCAAAAAGATATTGTGCTTAAAGGCCATGCCATTGAGTGCCGTATAAATGCCGAAGACCCATATAGCTTTGTGCCTTCACCAGGCAAAATTAACAAGTTTCACATGCCGGGCGGTCCTGGTGTACGCATAGATACACATGCCTACGCAGGTTATACCGTGCCTCAGCATTACGATTCTATGATAGGTAAGTTGATTACTTATGGCGATACACGCGACCAAGCGATTGCACGTATGCGCATTGCTTTATCTGAAATGATGATAGATGGTATTAATACCAATGTTGCGCTTCATGCTGATTTAATGGCCGATGCAGCGTTTCACGCCGGTGGTACCAGCATTCATTACCTTGAACAAAAGCTTGGTATTTACAATAAGTAATCAGTTAAATACAAGCATGATTGCCTTGAAGTTGCCTAGCTAAACGCTGTTAGGCTAGTAAATAACAAGTACTAAAATTAATAAGTAGGGTAAGCATGGCTTGGGTATCTTTAAAAATTGAAGCGCAGGATAATACAGCTGATTTAATTAGTGATACGCTGATGTTAATAGGCGCACTCTCGGCTATTATTGAAGATGCTAATGCTGAGACCGTAGATGAGCAACCAATTTTTGGCGAACCTGGTGATCCACCGCCGGGAATTTGGCAGCAAAATTTAGTCAGCGCGCTGTTTGATGAAGGCGTTGATATTAGACAGATCATGGCCGATTTAGCAAAAAAAACTGGTTTTAACTCTCTACAATATTCGACTGAAATTATCCAGGAACAAGATTGGGTGCGCGCTACACAATCTCAGTTTGATCCGATTAGAATCACCGATAGTTTATGGATAGTGCCTACTTGGCATAGTGCGCCTAATGCCGATGCGCTTAATATTGTGCTGGATCCGGGTTTGGCATTTGGTACTGGTAGTCATCCAACGACTCATCTTTGTTTAGCTTGGCTTACGCAAACGGTATCTGCCAATCAAAGCGTATTAGATTACGGTTGTGGCTCTGGTATCTTAGCCATTGCGGCTAAAAAACTAGGCGCTGGCAATGTAATAGGTACCGATATTGATGCACAAGCGATTCAATCTAGCTTGTATAACGCCGAGCAAAATTCCGTCACTGCTGAGTTTTATCATGCCAGTAAATATCAATCGCAGGAATTTGATATTGTAGTGGCCAATATTCTATCTAGCGCATTAAGCGTGTTAGCGCCGGCGCTAGCAAAGTCATGCAAAGCGGGCGGTAAAATCGCTTTATCTGGCATATTAAAAGAGCAAGAGTCGGCAGTTTCTACCATTTATGCCGAATGGTTTGATTTGGTACCCGCGCAATATATGGACGCTTGGGTGCTGCTGACTGGTACTAAGAAATGCAATCCATAACCCATTGCCCTGCCTGCCAAACACAATTTGTTGTCACCGAAGAGCAGCTTAACCAGCATGATGGCGAAGCGCGCTGTGGTCATTGTTTGCATGTGTTTAACGCAGCAGAGCAGTTAGTTAAGACCGAAGAGTCAAATACCAACGAACTTGCTACCAACATAGCGGAGATTGAAGTTCAGGCTGATCAGCATGATTACTTAACGGTACAAACAACGCCGGTATTAAGCACTAAAAAATCGTCAGTTTTGATATGGCTATTGTTAGCGCTAATGTTCTTAACGGCGATAGCGCAGAGCGTATATTTTTTACGCCACCAAATTGCCATGTACTACCCAAATATCAAGCCACACTTAGTGCGTGTTTGCGAAAAGATCGGCTGTAGCATCGATTTGCCGAAAAAAATTGCGCTTATTTTGATTGATGACTCGGATATTCAGGAAGATGCTGAACATGCTGGCGTCATGCATCTATCAACGACTTTAATCAATCAGGCCGGCTTCTATCAGGCATATCCAAATTTAGAGCTTACCCTGACCGATGTTGAAGATAAGCCTAAATTACGTCGTATTTTTAAGCCTATTGAGTATTTGCCGGCTAAGACCGATATTGCGCTTGGTTTAGCTGCAGGTGCAGTCGTTAAAGTGAAGATTGCTATGACCTCGCAAGGTGTTGCAGCGGCTGGTTATCGAGTATTTGTCAGCTACTAAATTGCAGTAAATCATCTAATGAATAACGCTAATGAAAATCATGAGCGTTATTTAATCACTTTACATAGTTGTTTATTTTATAGTTCTATATTATTCAAACTATAAACTGTATTTAATAATCAAATTTAGGAAAATTAATATGTGGACAAAACCAGCTGCTACTGAAATGCGTTTCGGTTTCGAAGTTACTATGTACGTAATGAATAAATAAGTTTGAATTTTTAAATTCATACAAAAAAGGACGCTTAGGCGTCCTTTTTGCGTTTATGTGATGTCGCTAAATCAATCAGTTACCAATTAGCCTAGCTATTGAATGAAGATTTACTTAATCTGCTGTAAACATCCAGATTTAATGGCTTTGATCGCATCAGCAATACAAGTAACTGCCAGCTCTCTGGCATAACTTTTACGCCATGCCAAGGCAATCCTACGAACAGGTACTGGCTCAGAAAATGGAATGACCTTCACTAAAGGGTTGGCGCTTACATAGCGCCCAGTGGCCGCGCTACAAGGCAATACGGTAATGCCTAAATTTGAAGCAACCATATTACGTATTGTCTCTAAGGAATTACCTTGCAGAACCTGACCTTTACGCGATAGATCTGGGCAGGCCAGTAAAACTTGATGGCTGTAACAATGGCCGCTATTGAGCAGTAAAACATTTTCATCGATAAATTCAGCGGCATCAATTTGTTTTCTATCTGCCCAGCGATGATTAATTGGCACCATTACCACGTAATGCTCATCATAAAGTGGCATGATTTTAATGCCGGGAACGTCAAACGGTAGTGCCACGACTGCGGCGTCAATCACGCCACTTTTTAATTGAGATTCTAATTGTGCGGTCAAATTTTCTTCAACAACCAAAGGCATCTCTGGCGCAGTTTGGCGCAATATTGGAATAATCTCTGGCAATAAATACGGCCCTACCGAATAGATCAGTCCAAGCCTGAATGCGCTTCCCAATTGATTATTGCCTTGTTTGGCAATTTCTCTAATATGCGCGACTTCTTCAACGGCACGAATCGCCTGCTCAATAATCTGCTCGCCTATCGGCGTTGGGCTAACATCGGTGCGGCTGCGTTCAAAAATTAAAACACCTAAGTCTTCTTCTAACTTTTTAATCGCCAAACTAAGCGCTGGTTGGCTCACAAAGCATTTTTCAGCCGCACGCCTAAAATTTCTTTCTTTTGAAACGGCTATTACAAATCGTAATTCACTTAATGTCACGCAGAACTCCTACACATTTGATATTTACGATAAGTTTAGCATATCAATAAGATTTGAACATTTAACTATACCTATTGATATTTAATGCTTATCATAAGTTCAGTATTAATTAATTAATTAAATAAGGAGATGCAATGGCAAAAAAAATACTCAGTAGCTTGTTGGATACCTTACATCTAAACGGCGAAGAGGATTCGGCAATGGAAATACTGGCTAACTTCGCGCTTTCTCATTAAAAAATAATGCTGTCATTTTCGACATTTATTATGAAGTAACATTTAAATAACCAACATATAACCAAGCAAAACACGCTTATAAGTAAACAAAGGAGATATTCATGACTAACGAACAAAAATGCCCTTTCACGAGCAACGTAGCTAAAAATGCAGTCGCTGGTGCCACAACTAATGCAGACTGGTGGCCCAACCAGTTAAACGTAAAAATACTTAATCAAAACTCTCCGCGCTTAGATCCTATGGGTGCGGATTTCAGCTATGCCGAGGCATTTAAAAGTTTAGACCTAAATGCAGTAGTCAAAGATCTTCATATCTTAATGACAGATTCTCAGGATTGGTGGCCAGCAGATTATGGTCACTATGGCCCATTTTTTATCCGTTTGGCTTGGCATAGTTCAGGCACATATCGTATTGCCGATGGTCGTGGTGGCGCTGGTGCGGGTTCACAACGTTTTGCACCGCTAAATAGCTGGCCAGATAATGGCAACCTAGACAAAGCGCGACGTTTACTTTTACCCATTAAAATGAAATATGGCCGTAAAATTTCTTGGGCAGATTTAATGGTACTCGCAGGTACCGTTGCATTAGATTCGATGGGATTTGAGACTTTTGGATTTGCTGGTGGACGAGTAGATGTTTGGGAGCCAGAAGAAATTTATTGGGGACCTGAAGCCGAGTGGATGGGCGATAAGCGCTATACCGGTGACCGTGAATTAGAGAATCCGCTTGGGGCTGTGCAAATGGGTCTAATCTATGTAAATCCAGAGGGCCCGAATGGCAATCCAGATCCAGTGGCTTCAGCACGGGATATTCGTGAAACATTTGCGCGTATGGCGATGAATGACGAGGAAACTGTAGCGCTAGTAGCCGGTGGACACACCTTCGGTAAATGTCATGGCGCTGCTGATCCAAGCAAGTATGTAGGTCCAGAGCCAGAAGGAGCCGGCATTGAAGAGCAAGGTCTAGGCTGGATAAGCAGTTTCGGCAGCGGCAAAGGTGTTGATACCATCACTAGCGGTTTGGAAGGTGCATGGACCACTAACCCAACTAGTTGGGACAATGACTATTTTGAGATACTTTTTAAATACGATTGGGAACTCACTAAGAGCCCAGCGGGCGCCCACCAATGGACACCAAAAAATGGCGCTGGTGCTGATACCGTAGCAGATGCTCATGACCCAGCACAGCGTCATGCGCCCATGATGTCGACCGCCGATCTTGCTCTGAGAATGGATCCAGCTTACGAGAAGATTTCTCGTCACTTTTACCAAAATCCTCAGGAATTTGCAGAAGTGTTCGCCAAGGCTTGGTACAAATTAACGCATCGCGACATGGGACCATTATCTCGTTATCTTGGCCCACTTGTGGCTAAAGAAGAACAAATCTGGCAAGACCCAGTACCGGCAGTGAATCATATCTTGATTGATAATCAAGATATTGATCGATTAAAGGCGACGATACTTTCGTCTGGCCTTAGCATTTCGCAATTGGTCACGACAGCATGGGCTTCAGCGTCTACTTTCCGCGGTAGCGACAAACGTGGCGGCGCAAACGGTGCCCGTATACGACTAGCACCGCAAAAAGACTGGGAAGTTAATCAGCCGGCTGAACTTGCAAAGGTATTGCCAAAATTAGAAGCTATCCAAAATCAGTTCAACAGTGCGCAAACGGGTAACAAGTTGGTGTCACTAGCTGACATTATCGTGCTTGGCGGAGGTGCAGCTATCGAAGCTGCGGCTAAAAAAGCCGGACAAGAAGTTAAGGTTCCTTTTTCACCGGGCCGCACAGATGCAACGCTAGCACAGACGGATGTCGATTCATTTTCTGTACTAGAGCCCATTGCAGATGGCTTCCGCAATTATGTGCATAAAGGATACGAAGGCCATGTAGCTGAGCTGTTATTGGATAAAGCCAGCCTAATGACGCTTACCGCACCAGAAATGACCGTTTTGATCGGCGGTATGCGCGCATTAAATGCAAATGTCGGCCTAGCGCAACACGGTGTATTTACTAAGCAAGCCGATACCTTATCTAATGACTTTTTCGTGAATTTATTAGACATGAAGACAAAGTGGCAGAAGTCAGCCGCTGCGAAAGAAGTGTTGGAAGGGCTTGATCGTATTTCAGGCGAAGTTAAATGGACGGCTACGGTGGTTGATCTTGTTTTCGGGTCAAATTCTCAGCTCCGTGCAATTGCTGAAGTCTATGCTTTTGCTGATGCACAGCAGGCATTTGTGCATGATTTTGTGCTAGCTTGGAGCAAGGTCATGAATCTTGATCGCTTTGACCTTGCATAAGCTAGCAGTTAATAGTTAATAGTTAAAATACTGCAGCACAGCCTCAATTTTGTCTCGGATTAGCAATTTTTCTAGTCTAAGTTGAGGTTTTTTATATTTTCTTTACAAGATTATTTGTATATATTCCAACGCTTATGGTGGCTAGTCCAGTTTTTATCAACAGTCTATTGCATGAAGTTCTTAAGTGAAGTTACTAATTTTATACATCAGCGTTTATGCATAATGGTATTATTTGGCACTGATTAAATTGTACGCATTAAGGATGTTGATTAAACATGATACCGGGTAACTTATTTATAATTTCAGCGGCTTCTGGCGCAGGTAAAACTAGCTTAATCAAGGTGCTACGTGATGAAAATACGCAGTTGAAGCTTTCTGTTTCGCATACCACGCGTCAGCCGCGTCCACGCGAAGTAGATGGACTAGATTATCATTTTGTAGATGAAGTGACGTTTTTGCAAATGCTAGCGCAAGGGCAGTTTTTAGAGAGTGCAGAAGTGCATGGCGCACGCTATGGCACCTCTCAATCTGCAGTGGAAGCGCCACTAAAAGCCGGTTTTGATGTGATTTTAGAAATCGATTGGCAGGGCGCTGCACAAGTACGTCGTTTGTACCCGCAAGCGATTAGTATTTTTGTGTTGCCTCCATCCGTCGAGGCTTTGGAGCAGAGGCTTAATGGCCGTGGCCAAGATAGTGCAGAGACGATTGCTAAGCGAGTAGCAGCAGCCCGCGCTGAAATGGCCCATGTGAGAGAGTTCGATTATGTTACAATCAATGATAATTTTAATGTTGCGCTACAAGATCTTAGCGCAATTATTCGTACACAGCGGCTTACAATTAGCCTGCAAATGCAACGTTACGCCAGCTTAATTAAAGCGCTCACGTAACTTAATAGATTATTTAATACTTAAAAATTAATAGGAAACACCATCATGGCACGTATTACAGTAGATGATTGCTTAGACAAAATCCCAAACCGTTTTGAATTAACTTTAGTGGCAGCCTACCGCGCGCGCCAACTACATAACGGCGCAGAGCCGCAAATAAACACTGCGGGATTGCGAGATAAATCAACTGTGCTCGCTTTACGTGAAATTGCTGCTGGTAAAATTGGCGTAGAAATTTTAAAGCGCATATAAGCTCAATTAGCCAAGTAAACTAATAGCAAGCTCAAATATACCTAGTAGTGAAAACGTCATGTCCAACCCCGCAACAAATCACGCAGCGGAATTATCAAAATCTAGCGCAACCAAACTAGGATTAGATAAACTAGGCTCAGAAAAATTAGCTTTGGCTCCCTTGCTGCCTGCGGACAGCGAGGACTCGGCCTTAACCTTACTTCTTAAACAGTATTTAAAACCACAAGATATTGCTCAAGTTTGGGAGGGCTATCGCTATGCCTTCAAAGCGCATGATGGCGTGGTGCGCAAAACTGGTGAGCCGTATATTATTCATCCGGTATCAGTCGCATGTATTTTGGCGGAATTACATATGGATATACCGACCATTATGGCGGCTTTATTGCATGATGTAGTTGAAGATACGCCTATCACTGCTGGTGATATCAAAGATATATTCGGCCAGCAAGTGGCTGAGCTAGTTGATGGCGTTACCAAGCTAGATAAAATCGAGTTCCAAAGCGCAAGTCAGGCGCAGGCAGAGAACTTTAGAAAAATGTTGCTGGCTATGTCGCAAGATGTGCGGGTGATTTTAGTTAAATTGGCTGACCGTTTGCACAATATGCAAACTTTAGAGGCCATGCGGCCAGAAAAGCAAAGGCTAATTGCCAAGGAAACACTGGATATTTATGCTCCTATTGCCAATCGGCTAGGACTTAACGCCATTTATCAAGAGCTGGAAGATTTAAGTTTTAAATACTTATATCCGATGCGCTATAGCGCGATTTCCAAGGCGGTTAAAGCGGCGCGCGGTAATCGTAAAGAAGTTGTTAGTAAGATTCTTGATTCAATCAAACAGCAATTGCTTAGCCTCAATATTGAAGCTGAAGTTTCGGGTCGCGAAAAGCATCTTTATAGTATCTACAAAAAAATGTCGGGCAAAACCACGGCATTTTCACAAATTTATGACATTTACGGTTTTAGAGTGGTGGTTAAAGATTTAAGTGGCTGCTATCTGGCATTAGGTGCGCTACATGGCCTTTACAAGCCAATTCCAAGTAAGTTCAAGGACTACATTGCAATTCCTAAAGCTAATGGTTATCAGTCCCTACATACTACTTTATTTGGTCCATTTGGTACGCCCATAGAGGTGCAGATTCGTAGTGCTGAAATGCACAATATTGCCGATGCCGGCGTGGCCGCGCATTGGTTATATAAAGCGAGTGATGCCCAATTAACCGCATTGCAGCAGCAAACGCACCAATGGTTGCAGCGCTTGTTAGAGATTCAAAGTGAAAGTTCAGATTCACTTGATTTCCTTGAGCATCTTAAAATTGATCTATTTCCAGACGAAGTCTATGTATTTACCCCCAAAGGTAAGATTCTGGCTTTACCAAAAGGCGCTACTGCCGTCGATTTTGCTTATGCGGTACATTCTGATGTCGGCAATTCCTGCGTGGCTGTGCGCATCAATCAAGATTTAGCACCACTACGTACTGAACTGCATAATGGCGACCATGTTGAAATTATCACCGGCGCATTGGCAAAGCCTAATCCGGCATGGCTAAATTATGTGGTGACGGGCAGAGCGCGGGCGCATATCCGCCACTTCTTAAAATCACAGCAATCTACTGAATCTGGTCATTTGGGTGAGCGTTTACTCAATAAAGCCTTGCGCGCGTTGCATGTAGAGCCGAACCAAATTACAGCAGTGCATTGGCAAAAGCTGATTCGCGATTACGGATTGAAGAAAAAGTCTGAAATTTTGACCGACATAGGCTTGGGTAAACGTCAAAATGTGATGGTGGCACACCAATTGTTAGCCATGACGGATGAGAATTTAGAAAAACACACTAAGTTACCTGCAAAGTCGTTGGATACCATTACGATTCATGGCACTGAAGGCATGGCGGTACAATTTGCCCAATGTTGCCGGCCTATTCCTGGTGACCCAATTTTAGGCTTTATCAACAAAGATAAAGGCTTAGTCATTCATACGCATGATTGCCCTAGCGTGAGTAAATTCAAGCTAGATCCAGATAAATGGTTGGATGTTGAATGGGAGCCAGATAGCGATAAGCTTTTCAAAACCAACCTAAATCTTACTGTGGCCAATCAGCCTGGCATGTTGGCTAAAATTGCCTCTGGCATAGCCGATGCGGGTTCTAATATTGACAATGTGAGTGTAGAAGAAGCCGACGGTAGCGCCTATGCGAATTTATATTTTACTGTGCAAGTTAAAAACCGTATTCACTTGGCCGACCTAATGCGCGGCTTACGTAAAATTCCCGATGTGGTGAGAATTAATCGCAGTAAAGGTAATATTGCTAGTGTTGCTAAAAAGCCCACTCAATAGTCATACATGATTAAGTCGTTAAAGGTTGTACCTGAAGGCTTGCCGGTCTCGATTGATGATGGCGTGGCCGCACATTTAGAAGGTATGTGCTTGCCATCTATAATGTTAACTTCAACAAATGGTGCCACAGTTAATTTGACCGGTATTCAAAATAAACTTGTTATTTACGTTTATCCACTCACTGGCCAGCCTGAAGTCGATTTGCCAGAATGTTGGGATGAAATTCCAGGTGCCAGAGGATGCAGTCCCCAAGCATGCGACTTTGCTAATCACTATGAAGAGTTGCTGAAATTAAATGCTATGGTTTACGGATTAAGCTCGCAACCAAGCGATTACCAACTCGAGCTCAGAAATCGATTACACTTGCCTTTTGATTTGTTGAGCGACATTGATTTTCAATTAAAAAATACTTTGAATTTGCCGGTATTTAAAGCGGCAGAACTATTGCTTTATAAGCGACTAACAATTATTGCAGAGCAAAATATTATCCAAAAAGTTTTTTATCCTGTTTTCCCACCGAATGAAAATGCTGCGCAAGTGATAACTAGGCTGAAAAGCCACTAGTTAGTATGATGACGTTTTCCGAAATAAAAGCCTTTAGCAAGCCGCTAGTCGCCAACTTAGCTAAGCTTGGTATTCATAACACTCAAAGCCTATTACTGCATTTGCCGTTGCGTTACATCGATGAAACACATATTACCGCCGTGCGAGATTTACGCGCTGGCGAAGCCTCGCAGGTGGAGGGCGAAATTGTACATGTTGAGGTAACGTACAAGCCTCGAAAAGCTTTAATCGCCAGACTAGAAGACGCCAGTGGCCAGCTCACTTTGCGTTTTTTGCATTTTTACCCTAGCCAAATTGCTGCGCTTAAAGTGGGTAATAAACTACGTGTTTATGGTGAAATACGTAGCGGTTATTTTGGTTACGAAATCGTGCATCCAACTTATAAAGCGGTAGGTGAAAAAACTATGGTGGCAGAAACTCTAACCCCAGTTTATCCTACGGTTGCTGGGCTCACGCAAGGCAGTTTGCGTAAAGCCATTGCCATTGCCTTAAAACAAAGCTCGCTAAATGAAACTTTACCCGCGAGCATTTACCAAGCGTTTAATTTACCTAGTTTTGCTGACAGTCTGCGAGATTTGCACAATCCGCCTCCAGAAGTTGATTTACATGCCCTAGAAGAAAAAGCAACGCCAGCTTGGCAGCGGCTTGCTTTTGATGAACTACTCGCACAACAGCTTTCTATGCGTAAGCACTATGCGCGACGACGTAGTGTAAGTGCGCCACAGTTTAAGCCTTCTAAACAATTGGTCTCAGAATTACTAAAAAGTTTGCCATTTGCTTTAACGCAAGCGCAGCAAAAAGTGGCGCTTGAAATAGAACGCGATTTAACCCAACCGCACCCAATGCAACGTCTATTGCAGGGCGATGTTGGCAGTGGCAAAACGATAATCGCTTGCATGGCGGCGCTACAAAGTATAGAAAGCGGTTGGCAGGTGGCATTAATGGCGCCAACTGAAATTTTGGCTGAGCAACATTATCGAAAAATGTTGGGCTGGCTAACGCCTCTCAATATACAAATTGCTTGGCTAACCGGCAGTCAATCTAAAAAAGATCGTACTGCCTCGCTAGAATCTATGGCGAATGGGCGTGCACAGTTGGTGATAGGCACGCATGCTTTGTTTCAAGATGCGGTGCAATTCAAAAACTTAGGACTGGCGATTATTGATGAGCAGCACCGCTTTGGCGTACAGCAGCGTTTGGCATTACGGCAAAAAGGCCAGCCTGAACCGCACCAGATGATGATGACAGCCACGCCGATTCCGCGCACTTTATCCATGAGTTATTACGCAGATTTGGATGTGTCGGTGATCGATGAATTGCCACCCGGACGCACGCCGATTGTAACTAAGTTGGTGTCAGACTCGCGCCGTGAAGAAATTTTGCAGCGCGTTCGAGAATCTTGTGCGCAAGGCAATCAAGCTTATTGGGTATGCCCGCTGATTGAGGAGTCTGAAGCGTTGCAACTGGCAACCGCGAATGACACATTCGCTTTGATGCAAAGCGAATTCCCTGAGTTAAATATCGGTTTAGTGCATGGCCGTATGAAATCCGCAGAAAAGCAGGCGGTGATGGCAGCATTCAGCGCGGCTGATTTACAGTTATTAGTAGCTACTACGGTAATTGAGGTCGGCGTAGATGTGCCTAATGCGAGTTTAATGGTCATAGAGCACGCCGAACGTATGGGTTTGAGCCAGTTGCATCAATTACGTGGCCGCGTGGGCAGGGGCGCGGCAAAAAGTGCCTGTATTCTGCTTTATCAAAACAAACTTTCTGAAACGGCACGAGCGCGTTTGAAAGTGATTTACGAAAGTAACGATGGCTTTGCCATTGCGCAGGCTGATTTAAACTTACGTGGCCCCGGCGAGTTTCTCGGCGTGCGACAAAGTGGCGTGCCTATGTTAAAAATCGCCGATTTGATCCGCGATGCCGCATTGTTAGAAAAAGCTAAAACGCTGGCTGATAAATTGTTAAAAGAATATCCGGCCGAAGTGGAAAAACATTTAGATCGATGGATGGCTAGCGCTGCTGAATGGGTAAAAGTTTGATTGCTGCAAGTCTAATAGACCAAAAGCTAACCCATTTACGCCACAATTACTGCTTAGCCGCACAATGACTAAGGTCTGTTTGTGAGATAATCCAAGGCGTGAAAACGCATAAAAACTTATCTCAGTTTAGAAGTCGCTGGCTTAAAAAGCCGTTCTCAAGTCATGCTTATGATGCTTGGTTAATAGATAAAGGCTCACTCACAGCCCGTTTACAGCAACGCTATAGTCAATTTACAGTACAAGCGATCACGGTGAAATATGCCAAGCCCATGCCAGATGAAGCGGTTTTATTGCGTCAATCTAGCTACAGGGCGGCTTTGATTCGAGAGGTGCTGCTAATGGGCAATCATAAACCTGTCGTTTTTGCGCACAGCGTCTTGCCAACAGCCAGTCTGCGAGGTGAGTGGAATAGACTTGGTAAGCTTGGCAATAAGCCGCTAGGCGCCACTTTATTTGCCAATCCAAAAGTAAAGCGCACGCCGTTCAACTATAAAAAATTAAGCACTAATCACGCGCTTTTTCAGCAAGCAACGGAATACCTAATGCTGAATGCTGACACCAAAAAGGTGGGCTATCTATGGGCTAGACGCTCTATTTTTAGTTTGAATCGATCGAATATTATGGTCACCGAGGTTTTTTTACCGCAATTATTAGTAAGCCTAGCCGTGAAATAAGTGATTGGTCCAGTAACCTAAAATGACTGCAAAAAGAATCATCCAGAAATTAAATGCTTACTATCGCCTGATGCGATTGGATAAACCCATAGGGATTTTATTATTGCTGTGGCCAACACTATGGGGTTTATTCATTGCTGGTAAAGGTGAGCCAGATTGGATAATTAGCTTGATATTTGTCGCCGGAACCGTGCTAATGCGCAGTGCTGGTTGTGTGATGAATGATATTGCTGATAGTCAATATGATGGCTTAGTCGCACGCACGCAATATCGACCATTAGTGACTAATGAAGTCAGTAAAAAAGAGGCTTATATGCTGGCAGTGATGCTGAGTGTAGTCGCCTTTGGTCTAGTTTGTATGCTCAACACGCTAACCATTAAATTGTCGCTACTGGGATTGCTATTGGCGATAAGTTATCCCTTTACTAAGCGTTTTTTCCCCATGCCACAAGCGTATTTGGGTATCGCCTTCGGCTGGGGGATTCCTATGGCTTTTGCGGCAATTTTAGGCTATGTCCCGCCTGTCGCTTGGCTCTTGTTATTAGCTAACATTAGCTGGGCAATTGCTTACGATACCGAATATGCAATGGTAGACCGTGAAGATGACCTAAAGATAGGCATACAATCATCAGCCATTACTTTTGGTCGCTTTGATGTGCTGGCAGTTATGTGTTGCTACATTGTTACTTTATTATTGCTAGTGCTTACTGGCCAATTATTATACCTAGGTTACGCCTATTATTTGGGATTAGCGTTGGCTGCTAGTGTTGCAATACATCATTATTTTCTGATCAGGCAGCGTGAAAAGACCAATTGCTTCAAAGCATTCCTAGCGAATAACTGGTTTGGCTTTTGCGTATTTATCGGCTTAGCCACTCAGTATTTAATTAGCGTAAAGATTTAGCTAGGTGAGAGAAAGCTGATTGGTGACAAGAATGATGGTAATTTTTATGCTGAAAGACCATGAAATTAACTGCGCTTAGACCGAAAATCTTAGGCAACAAAATAGTGATAATAATTTACTTAAATTAACAATTTGGCGCATAATGTGAGCTTGATATGTTTAATTTTAGTGTGATGTCAAACAGCTTAAATCTAAATTGATAATAAAGCTCAACATAATGTTTGACAAACACACACTCTTCGACATAAAATCCGCCTCTTAAATTTTTTAGCCATAGTATTGATAAGACAATGAAAACCTTCTCAGCAAAATCACACGAAGTGAAGCGCGAATGGTTTGTGGTTGATGCCACAGACTTGGTGCTTGGACGTTTAGCTAGCGGAATCGCACACCGTTTACGCGGCAAACATAAAACCATTTATACACCACACGTTGATACGGGTGATTATATTGTCGTCATTAATGCCGACAAATTAAAAGTAACTGGTAATAAAGCTGATGGTAAACTTTACCATAGCCACTCTGGTTATCCAGGGGGTATCAGCACAACTACTTTTGCTAAAATGCAAGACCGCTTTCCTGGTCGCGCTTTAGAAAAAGCAGTTAAAGGCATGTTACCTAAAGGTCCTTTAGGTTACGCCATGATCAAAAAAATGAAAGTTTATGCTGGCGCTACGCATGAACATGCGGCGCAACAACCGCAAGCATTGACAATCTAAGGATATAAAAAGATGATCGGTAAATATAATTACGGTACAGGCCGTCGCAAGAGCTCAGTAGCTCGCGTGTTTATGAAAGTTGGTAAGGGCAATATCATTGTGAATGATAAGCCTGTTGATGAATATTTCTCACGCGTTACTGCGCGTATGATTTTACGTCAACCACTAGAGCTAACTAACAATCTTGCTAGTTTTGATATTATGGTAAACGTAATCGGTGGTGGTGAGTCAGGCCAAGCTGGTGCAGTACGTCACGGTATTACTCGTGCTTTAATCGACTTTGATGCAAACTTAAAAAGCGCGTTATCTCACGCTGGTTTCGTAACTCGTGATGCGCGTGAAGTTGAGCGTAAAAAAGTTGGTTTCCGCAAAGCGCGTCGTCGTAAACAATTCTCTAAACGTTAATACTGCAAATATAAGTATTTAGCGGTTAGTATTATAAAAGGTCGCTTACGCGGCCTTTTTTAATTTTCAGGCCATAATAATTAAATGGTTTAATTCTCTAATGTTTCTGTTTTTAAACTTTGCTAAGCGATGTTTGTTATGATGACGATATGGATAATAAAAAACTAAAAGTTGGAATTGTTGGTGGCACTGGCTATACAGGGGTTGAGCTTTTGCGTCTGTTAAGCGTTCATCCAAATGTGGAGTTAACTGCGATTACTTCACGTGGTGATGCAGGTTCAGCGGTGGCTGACATGTTTCCAAACCTACGTGGTTATGTCAATTTAGTGTTTACGGACCCAGTAAAGGCGAATTTAAGCGAATGCGATGTTGTGTTTTTTGCTACGCCTAACGGTATTGCAATGCAGCAAGCTCGTGAGCTATTAGATCAAGGCGTTCGCGTGGTAGATCTAGCCGCAGACTTTCGGATTAAAGATGTTAGCACTTGGGAAAAGTGGTACACCATGACCCATGCCTGCCCAGATTTGGTCGCTAGTGCGGTGTATGGTTTACCTGAATTAAACCGTGAAGCCATTAAGACTGCACGTTTAGTAGCCAACCCAGGCTGTTATCCAACGGCTGTGCAGCTTGGCTTTATGCCCTTGCTAGAAGCCGGCGTAGTGGATACTAGCTATTTGATTGCTGACACTAAGTCTGGTGTCAGTGGCGCTGGCCGCAAAGCAGAAGTGCATAGTTTATTTGCTGAATCTGCAGATAACTTTAAAGCCTATGGTGTGGCTGGACATAGACATTTACCTGAAATCAGCCAAGGTTTGACCAATATGGCAAATACTGAAGTTGGTTTTACCTTTGTGCCACATCTAACGCCTTTAATTCGTGGCATTCACGCTACTTTATATGCAAAATTAACTAAAGAAACTGACTTGCAGTCATTGTTTGAGGTGCGTTATGCCAACGAGCGTTTCGTAGATGTATTGCCAAAAGGAGCGCACCCAGAAACCCGTTCTGTGCGTGGGTCTAATATTTGTCGAATTGCCGTGCATCAGCCACAAGGTAGTAATGTTGTGGTTATATTGTCTGTGATAGATAATTTAGTAAAAGGTGCGGCTGGCCAAGCGGTGCAAAATATGAATATTATGTTTGGTTTGCCTGAGAATAGAGGTTTAGAAGTGGTACCTCTTTTACCGTAAGCCTTTACTGAATAAAATTAATGAAACCAGTTAGAAGAAGAATCAGGCGACATTTTGGCCTAACCGCTAAGCAAGTGGCCGTTCGCTCAAGGCGTCCATGGTATTTTCAATGGTCTGTTACCCTGCTATTGGTGCTTGGTGGCTATTTAATCGCCTACTGGCAATATGCGGCTGGTGGACTAAGCCTTGGGGAAAAGCTAAAGAAATCAGTACTCGACAATCAAAGTTTACAAACTAAGCTCATACAAATTGAGCGACAGTTTCAAATTGAGCAAGCTGCACTAAGTAACCTAGAAAAAGAGTTAAATCTGGTGCATGACGAAAATATACATCTTAAAGAAGACTTGTTTTTTTATAAAAATATGTTGGATGCTAAGAAATTACCGAAAAGGTAAATGACTTAATTCACATTGAATTTAGATAGGAACTGATATGTTTTTTAAAAAAAGTAATCGCATTCAAAATGCCATTGCAACGCTTATCGGAGCGGATACTCGTATTGAAGGCGATGTTCATTTCTCCGGTGGTTTACGAGTAGATGGTACGATACGCGGCAACATAACTGAACCAAATGCTAATCCTAGTACACTAGTACTTAGTGAGGACGGACATATCGAAGGCGATGTGACTGCTTCTCAGATAGTTATTAATGGCAAAATAATTGGCACTGTTAAAGCTAATCAATTTATAGAGTTGCAGGCTAAAGCACATATTGCCGGCGATGTTTACTATAAATCTTTAGAAATGCACACAGGGGCAGTAATTGAAGGCAAGTTAGTGTATTTAGGTGAGAGTGCGCAAGTGCAGGATGCAAGTGCGAATTGGGATTGATTTTAAATATTGATTGACCTTGCTACCACACAGTAGCACAATGATTCGATTAAGAAATTTAGGAGTACGTAATGAATACAGTAACTGATGTACAAAATTTAGATTTAGGTGAAATGCCAGCGCCACTTGTGTTTACCGATAATGCGGCAAAAAAAGTGAAAGAATTGATCGAGGAAGAAGGTTCGCCAGATCTTAAGCTACGCGTATTTGTGAGCGGTGGAGGATGTTCTGGTTTTCAGTATGGATTCACTTTTGAAGAAGAAGTTAATGAAGACGATACGCAAGTTCAAAAAGATACTGTTACTTTGTTGATCGATCCAATGAGCTTGCAGTATTTGATGGGTGCAGAGATTGATTACCAAGATAGTTTGCAAGGATCGCAATTTGTAATCCGTAATCCGCAAGCAACGACCACTTGTGGTTGTGGATCTTCATTCTCAGTTTAGTGAGTAGATAACATATTAAAAAAGCCAAGTCATATGACTTGGCTTTTTTTGTTGGTGTCGGATATTGGTTGTCGCGCAGATCTTGAGACCAGATAATTAGTCTTAACTAAGTTTTCACAATCTATCTCTTGCCTTTTCTTTCATCCATAGCCACATAGTCTCTACGTGCGCTACCCGTGTAAAGTTGGCGAGGCCGCCCAATTTTATGTTCTTCATCTGATATCATCTCAGACCATTGCGCAACCCAACCAGCAGTTCTGGCAAGTGCGAAAATAGCGGTAAACATTGAATTAGGAATACCCATCGCACGCATGACGATACCGCTGTAAAAATCTACATTCGGATAAAGTTTGCGTGACACAAAATATTCATCCTCCAATGCTATTTTTTCAAGTTCCATTGCCAGCTTGAACATTGGGTCATCGTGCAAGCCAAGTTCATTTAATACCTCATGACAAGTGGTGCGCATGATTTTTGCGCGTGGATCCATATTGCGATATACACGGTGACCAAAACCCATCAAGCGGAAGGCATCAGTCTTATCTTTAGCGCGCTTAAGGAATTCACCAATACGAGAAACATCACCAATTTCTTCTAACATTTTCAGCGTTGCTTCATTGGCGCCACCATGAGCTGGGCCCCAAAGTGAAGCAATGCCAGCTGAAATACAGGCGAAGGGATTTGCACCGCTTGAGCCAACCAGTCTGACCGTGCTGGTTGAAGCATTTTGTTCATGGTCAGCATGTAAAATTAATATGCGTTCAAATGCTTTTGCCAACACAGGGTTAGGTACATAGGTTTCACAAGGTGTGGCAAACATCATATGCATGAAATTTTCAGCATAATTCAGATGATTCTGTGGATACATAAAAGGCTGACCCAGATTGTATTTATAGCTCCAAGCGGCAATTGTCGGCACTTTTGCTAATAAGCGATGCGCAGAGATCTCCCGATGTTTGGCATCACGAATATCCATGGCATCAAAATAGAAAGCCGATAGCGAACCTACAACACCGACCATTACCGCCATCGGGTGAGCATCACGCCTAAAGCCTCTAAAAATATTGCTAAGTTGATCATGCAGCATGGTGCTGCCGCTGATGGTGTCGGTAAACTGATGTTTCTCCTGCGCATTTGGCAATTCGCCATGCAGTAACAGATAAGATACTTCCATGAAGTTGCAATGTTCTGCCAATTGTTCAATGGGGTAGCCGCGGTAGTAAAGCAGGCCTTTTTCGCCATCAATAAAGGTGATGTTAGAGTTGCAGGCCGCAGTAGACATAAAGCCTGGATCGTAAGTAAAAACGCCATGTTTGCCTAGGCTTCGTATGTCAATCACGTCAGTGCCAAGACTGCCAGAAAGTATCGGCAATTCAATAGGTGCTGCACCATTATCAAAAGTAATGGTGGCTTTAGTCGGTTTATTCATGATTGAGGTCTTAACAGTTAGTGTTAGAGGTTAATTGTAAACTTAAAATTAATTATACGTGAAGGCAGCAATTATGTGATTGCACTTAAGCCACATTTTTAAATATATGGGTAGATAAACTAACGTTGGTAGATAGCGCCCAAAATACGTGCGCTTTTTGCGCCAGTGACTTGAGGTAAATTAGCCGGTTGTTGATGCAAACATTGTTTGGCCAGCCAAGCAAATGCAATGGCTTCAACCCAGTCTACGCCAACACCAAGTGCTGCAGTGGTTTCAACTTTGGTATGAGTAAGCATGGATTGCAGGCAATTTTTAAGCAGGGTGTTACGCGCACCGCCACCACATAAATGTATGCTATCTACCATGCCGCAATAGTCAAGTAACGCATGATGAATGGTCTGGGCTGTCAGCTCTACTAAAGTGCGCGCAACATCTTGCGCTCGGTATTTTTGGCCAGATAGTTTTTGATCAAGCCATGACTCATTAAATAAATCGCGTCCGGTGCTTTTGGGTGGTGGCATGGCGAAGTAGGGTTCAGCCAGCATCGACACTAACAATGGCGCGATGACTTGTCCGCTAGCCGCCCATGCGCCGTCGGCATCAAAGGCTAAGTCTTTATGCCGCATAATCCATGCATCTAACAACATATTGCCTGGGCCAGAGTCAAAGCCTAGTACTTTGCTGGAGTTAGCTAATGTCTCGCTAGTTTTTGCTAGATAAGTAATATTGGCAATCCCGCCGATATTGATTAAGGCGCGGTTTTCATGTCGACTGGCAAATACCGCTTGGTGAAATGCTGGCACTAATGGCGCTCCTTGCCCGCCAGCAGCAATATCGCGGCTGCGAAAATCTGCTACTATCGTAATATTTGTGAGTTCAGCCAGTAAGGCGGCATTGCCAATCTGTAAGGTAAATTGCTGTTCTGGCTGGTGTCTAACAGTTTGACCATGACAACCTATAGCTGTAATGTTCTCTGCGCTGATTTGATTGATAGTCAGCAATTGATTGACCGCTTCAGCGTAGAGTTTAGCTAGAGTGTTGGCCATTAGCGCGGTTGTTTCTAGTTCATTATCAGTAGGATGCTGTAAGGCTAAAATTTGCTTGCGTAGCGATTGCGGATAAGCGAGAAAATGCGTGTGTAATACCTTCGGTAGTTGCTGGATGTTATCCAGCTCATCCTGAGTAAAAGCCACTAAAGCGACATCTACACCATCAAGGCTGGTGCCAGACATGAGTCCGATAAAAAGCGCATCAGCCATAAGGACCTTAATTTTTTTATTGCAAGTTACGATTAATCTAGTGCGGCGATATTACTGTTCGCCAATAAGGTCAATTGTGTAGCTAATTGATGGCTAATAGCATCGAAATTAACTTTATCACGCGCTGCAATCGGGTCAGCTTTAGGTAAGGATACCGTCATCGGGTCGCGATGTTCACCGTTCATTAGAAACTCATAATGCAAATGTGGGCCAGTCGCAAGACCGGTCATACCAACAAAGCCGATAATATCGCCCTGCGCTACTTTTTCGCCAGCATGTAATCCCGAAGTAAAACGTGATAAATGGCCATAGACCGTACTCACGCCATTATTATGCTTAAGCATAATCACATTGCCATAGCCACCTTTTTGTCCTACAAAAGCAACAATCGCATCTCCGGAAGCCCTGATGCGCGTGCCTGTAGGCGCTGCCATATCTACGCCTTTGTGCGCTTTCATACGCTGTAAAATCGGGTGGAAACGGCCTAAACTAAAGCCAGAGCTCACGCGGGTAAATTCTAAAGGTGAGCGTAAAAAAGATTTATGCAGACTTTTGCCTTCAGGCGTGTAGTAATGCATTTGATTCATAGAATCTCTATAACCTATCGCGCGGTAGGTTTTGCCGTTATTGACGAATTCAGCAGAAAGTACATCGCCGGTTTTAAGTAGGGCACCTTGATCATAGTTACCTTCATAAATCACATTAAAATGATCATCTTTACGCAGGTCTGAATTAAAGTCAATTTCACTTTCAAACATCTCGGCCACTTGTATGGCGATGTAATCAGGAATGTTAGCGTCATCGGTAGCGGCAAACAAAGAGCTTTTAATGACTGCTGATTTTAGAATAGGCCGATTTTCAAGCTTATGAGTAATCTTGGTCGCAATATAGCCAGTCGCACTTTGTTTAACGTTAATAAACTGGTCTGATTCCAATTGATATTCAAGCGAAATTAAATTGCCATCACTATCAGATTGCGCCTCAATGTCATGACCTGGTTTTAGTGCGTTTGCCATTAAGCTTGCGACGCTATCATTACGAATAAAATTAATTGCGTCTTGATTATTAACATTTAAGCGTGATAGCAAGTTGTTTAAAGTATCATCACGGCGCACATGATCTTTATACCAAAAGTGCGTGTCAGCAGCAGCGCTGGTTAGTTCAATTGACGCTGGCAAGGCGACTTCTTCTATCACAGTTGCGGTCGCAATATTGCCAGTTAACGATTGTGGGGCAATACCAAATGCAGTATAAATGCCAAATAATGGTAAGCAAGAGATTGCCAAAATCCAGCGTAATTTGAGCTTACGCTCAGCTTTATCGGCATTTTGCGTTAAAATAGTAATCTGTGATGCATCCGCTATAGCGATTTTATTATGCATAGCTTGAGGTTGATTGGGCTCGTTAATGGACACGGGCTGACCTTTATTATAGATTGATGCGATTGCAGATTTTAACAGAATACTCAATTCAATCAACTAAATGACTGATTTTAAGTAAGCCAGTTTAAGTTACCCGGCTTTAAGTTACCCGGCTTTAAGAAATACTAAGGAAGTAAAATTGAATACAGACGATATTAATGTCAACATACAGCAGCAGCTTGCAGTCATTAAACGTGGCGCTGATGAAATTCTAATTGAAGCTGAATTAGTCGAAAAGTTACGCTTAAGCATTAAGTCTGGCCAACCGCTAAGAATCAAAGCTGGCTTTGATCCAACTGCGCCAGACTTGCATTTGGGCCACACCGTTCTTATTAATAAGTTACGTCAATTTCAAGAACTAGGTCACCATATTTTGTTTTTAATAGGCGACTTTACTGGCATGATTGGTGATCCGACCGGTAAAAGCACCACGCGGCCTCCACTAACGATTGAGCAAGTAGCAGAAAACGCGAAGTCTTATACTGCACAAGTATTCAAAATACTCAAGCCAGAGCAAACTGAAGTGGTATTCAATTCTAAGTGGTTGAACGAGTTAGGTGCGGCAGGCATGTTAAAGCTAGCAGCTAGTCACACGGTGGCTCGCATGCTGGAGCGGGACGACTTTTCTAAGCGTTATAAATCAAACCAACCGATTGCGATTCATGAATTTTTATACCCGCTATTGCAAGGTTATGATTCAGTTGCTCTAAAAGCTGATGTTGAATTAGGCGGCACTGATCAAAAATTTAACTTGCTAATGGGTCGTGAGCTTCAAAAGCAGGCGGGCGTGCCGCAGCAGTGTGTATTGACTATGCCATTGCTAGAGGGTTTAGATGGCGTAAATAAAATGTCAAAATCTCTCGGCAACTATATAGGTATCGCTGAAGCGCCAGAAGTCATTTTCGCTAAAATCATGTCAATCTCAGATGAGTTGATGTGGCGTTATGTAGAGTTACTATCTTTTGAAAGCCTAGAAACTATTGCTGGATGGAAAGTTGGCATTGCGGCTGGCGCAAATCCACGCGATGTTAAAGTCGGCTTTGCACAAGAGATTGTTGCGCGTTTCCATAGCCAGTCAGATGCCGACAAAGCCTTGGTAGACTTTCAAACGCGATCTAAAGGTGGAATTCCAGACGAAGTGCCAGAAGTGACCATCACTATAGATGAGGCGACGGTAGGCGTTGCGCAGTTGCTAAAAATGGCTGGCCTGGTTGCCAGCACGTCAGAAGCGTTCAGAGCTATTGAGCAAGGTGGCGTTAAATTGAATAGTGAAAAGGTCTCAGATAAAGCTCTGCAACTTAATAAGGGTTCGGTAATTACTGCACAAGTAGGCAAGCGTAAATTTGCAAATGTAACTATCCTGTAACAAATCGAATTAACGCTTGACCAAAGTATAAAGCC
>JBBAOU010000006.1:0-75752 GCA_040401175.1 Methylotenera sp.
CCTAGGCGCCCGTTTTGTCTAGTTTAACTATTTAGTAAGTTTTGCTAATTTATAGCTAGCCTATATTTTGTTAAGCTATTTATTACTATTAAGCGTGATAAGCGCGCTCGCCGTGCTCTGTTGTATCTAAGCCTTCACGCTCTACATCTTCAGTGACACGCAGGCCGATCACTACATCTACAATTTTGTAAGCAATAAATGCAACCACTGTTGACCAAACTAGCGTTGTACCTACCGCCCATGCCTGGCTAGTAAGTTGTGCCACCATATCGTAAGGAGCAACCGCATTAGCTACGTAGTCATATACACCAGTGCCGCCTAATGCTGGGTTAACTAACACACCAGTTGCCATCGCACCAAAGATACCGCCTACACAATGCACACCAAACACATCTAATGAATCATCATAACCTAACCAGGTTTTAACTTTAGTTACAAAGCTAAAGCAAAGTGGAGAAACGATTAAACCTAGAACGATGGCACCCATTGGACCTACAAAACCACACGCTGGCGTAATGGCAACTAAACCGGCAATGGCACCAGAAGCTGCACCCAGCATTGATGGTTTGCCTTTAAAGAACCACTCAACAAACATCCAAGATGAAGCCGCCGCACAAGTTGCTAGTAAAGTGTTAGCAAATACTAAACCTGCCAAACCGTTAGCTTCAAGATTAGAACCTACGTTGAAACCAAACCAGCCTACCCACAATAAAGCGGCACCAACCATGGTTAAAGTCACGCTATGTGGCGCCATTGATTCTTTACCTAGACCAATTCTTTTACCTAGTACGATTGCACCTACTAAACCAGCAATACCAGCATTAATATGCACTACTGTACCGCCCGCAAAGTCTAAGGCACCTTTTTGGAAGATATAACCAGCAAGTGCTGTCGCTGCATCACCTGCCGCAGAAGAAGTATAAGCATCAGGACCAGCCCAATACCAAACCATGTGTGCAATTGGTAGATATGAGAAAGTGAACCACAACACCATAAAGGCCATAATTGCAGAGAACTTCATGCGTTCTGCAAAAGCACCCACGATTAACGCTGGCGTAATAACAGCAAAAGTTAATTGGAATACCATGTAAAGATATTCAGGAATCACAACACCTTTACTGAAAGTAGCGGCTGTTGAATCTGGCGTCATGCCCATTAAGAATAAACGATCTAGACCACCAAAGAACGGCGTACTACCTTGTGTAAATGCAATGCTGTAGCCGTAAACTGCCCACAATACGCCTAGCACACAAGTAATCATAAACGTTTGCATTAACACTGAAAGCATGTTTTTTTGTCTTACCATACCGCCATAAAACAAACCTAAACCAGGCACACACATCAATAACACTAATACCGTGGCCATAATCATCCAAGCAGTATCTCCTTTGTTAGGTACTAGTGGCGCAGCTGCAGCAGGTGCAGCTACTGTAGCGCTAGCGGCTGGTACAACTGCGGCAACTGGCGCATCAGCAGTGGCGGTCACCGCTACTGCTGCTACCGGTGCAACATCTTCTGCAAAAGTATTGCTCGTTAGACCAAAGCCTAATGCGCTTACTAAGGCAAGTATCGAAAGTATTTTGTTCATGTTCATCCCCTTATAGCGCTTCTACGCCGGTTTCACTGGTGCGGATGCGAATAGCTTGCTCAAGATTAAAGACAAAAATCTTGCCATCGCCAATTTTTCCAGTAGCCGCTGACTTTTCAATCGCTTCTACCACTTGGTCCAATAGATGATCATCAATCGCGACTTCTAATTTAACTTTTGGCAAAAAATCTACTACGTATTCAGCACCGCGATACAACTCAGTGTGGCCTTTTTGGCGACCAAAACCTTTTACTTCAGTAACAGTAATCCCCTGTACGCCAATGGCTGACAACGCTTCCCTAACCTCGTCAAGCTTAAATGGCTTGATAATTGCGGATACAAATTTCATATTTTTCTCCTGATGTTACGCTTTATTTTACAAGATTTAAGATGGGTTAATATCTGTCAATAACCCATCTAGTTACAACAATAAATTAGAAACTTTTGCTAAGACCAATAACCACTTTGCTTTGATCAATAGTTCGTGTATCAGTACCATTGTCGAAAGAAGCGTAATTTTGATAAGCTGTGCTACCTGCAGTGCCAGTGTAGAAGGCATTTACCGCCCAACCGCCATCAAAGCTCTTAGTTGCGCCCACTTTATACCAAGTCCAATCTAACCCTGTGCTATTTGCAATGGTTTGACGGCCAACTTCTGCTGCCAAGTTAACACCTGGCATTACATCATAGCTTGCACTACCCATAAAGTAATAAGAGCCATTGGTGTTGCCTGTTACAACTGCACTAGCGTTGCCAGGAAATGCAGCTGAATAGCCTGAATTGTTGACATTCCAACCATAAAATTTAGTCGGCATATAACCGCCTTTAACGGTAAACCATTTCCAACCCAAGCTAGCATATAACTCAAGACTATTAAGTTTAGAGCTTGTATAAGCAGGGGTAGTATTAACTTTATCAAAGTTACCGCCTGGGTAATAAATGTAAGTGCCACCTACATCATATTTAAAGTCTGTGGCAAAAGCATTACGAAAACCTACAGAGAAGTCTGATTCTAAGTTAGCATTTGGTAACCAATGGCTAGAAACGTTAGAACCCCAGATGCCAGCATAAAAACCTGAAACGTGATCCGCTTCAATGCTGGCCTGCACTGCTGGTTTACCCCAAGTTTGGGTTTGACCACGCCAAATATAATCACTGACAAAACCAATACTAGAAGGGAATGTCCAATTTGGGGTTGCAGCTGCTGGTGCAGCATCTTCAGCAAATGATAAAGTTGGTAATGCTAAGGCGCTTAATGAAAGTGCACTTAAAACAGCAATTGATAATAGTGATTTACGCATAACGTTTACTCCTGATGGTAGTGTAAATAAAAAATGTACTCCAAAAAGAGTAAGCAATCTGCGTGCCAACATAAATATTTATTAAAATCATATACTTAAATATAATTTAATCATTGTATATTTTTAAACTAGTCCGTTAAAACCTGATAAACTAATCTATAAATCTAAGGAAACAATATGTTAAGCGCTGATAAATTAAATGAAATATCGAATAAAATCAAAGAGGTAGTAAGCAGCTCACCCTTAGGCGATGTTGAAAAAAACATCTATGCACTATTAAAGGGCGTATTCACCAAAATGGAGCTGGTTACCCGCGAAGAATTTGATGTTCAAGCCGAAGTACTTAGAAATACCAGACAGAAACTGGAGCAGATAGAAGCTAAAATTGCTGCCTTAACGGCTCAAAATCAACCTGCTAGCTCGGTAGATCCGGTTAAATAGCAATCATGAGCTTAACGGTTTTATAAAGCCGCGTGCTAAGTGGTATGGATGCACCATAAATGGTCGCTAATCCTCCCATGTCTAAGGGCAGGGTAAGGTCTAGCCCGCTTGTGCCTTTGGGCTTACGGCTACAGCTTCCCGATCATGATCAGCGGCAAACCTTCTTTCACAAAAGACCTGCTCTAACTGCGGAAGTCATTCAATATCGTCGACATGGCCTATAGCTGACCTTAGTATAGAAGCCATGAGCGTAAAGCCAATGTTATAATTCGTTAACTATTAATACAGCACCCAAAATTGATTATGCAGCAAAAAACTCCGCCCACTACTGAGAAAATCCTGAGAGATTTACTCACCAAACGCATCTTAATTTTAGATGGCGCAATGGGCACTATGATTCAGCAATACAAGCTGACCGAAGCGGATTACCGTGGTACACGCTTTACCGACTTTTCCGCACCAACCGGACAGCGCGAGCTATTTGTTAAAGGTAATAATGAATTACTGACCTTAACGCAGCCGCAAATTATTCAAGAGATACACGAAAAATATCTAGCCGCCGGTACGGACATTATTGAAACCAACACCTTTGGAGCCACCAGTGTAGCGCAAGACGATTACCACATGGCGCATCTGGTATACGAAATGAATGTGCAAGCGGCTAAAATTGCCAAAGCTTCATGCGATAAATATAGCACGCCAGATAAACCACGCTTTGTGGCGGGCACTTTAGGCCCTACGCCTAAAACCGCCAGCATTTCTCCCGATGTGAATGATCCGGCTGCGCGTAACGTCAGTTTTGACCAGTTAGTAAACGCTTACTTAGAGCAAACGCGCGCATTGGTAGAAGGCGGCTCAGATATATTAATGGTGGAAACCATTTTTGATACGCTAAACTGTAAAGCAGCCTTGTTTGCCATAGATGCGTTTTTTGAAGAAAGTGGCTTACGTTTTCCCATCATGATTTCCGGCACGGTGACAGACGCTTCTGGCCGTATTTTATCTGGCCAAACGGTTACCGCTTTTTGGCATTCTGTACGCCATGCAAAACCACTAACCATAGGCTTGAATTGTGCATTAGGCGCGACTTTAATGCGTCCGTATGTCGAAGAAATTTCAAAAATCGCTGATACGTTTATCTGCATTTACCCAAATGCCGGCTTGCCGAATCCTATGTCAGATACTGGTTTTGATGAAACGCCGGATGTGACCTCAAGCTTGGTAAAGGAATTTGCCGAAAGCGGCTTTTTAAACATTGCCGGCGGTTGTTGCGGTACCACGCCAGCCCATATTAACGCCATCTACAACGAAATCAAAGACATCGCACCGCGCATACCGCCAGTATTGCCGCCAATACTTAAATTATCCGGCTTAGAGCCATTTATGATTGATGAAAGTTCTTTGTTTGTAAACGTCGGCGAGCGTACCAATGTCACTGGCTCTAAAGCGTTTGCACGGTTGATTATTAATGAGCAATACGATGAAGCCTTAACCGTCGCCCGTCAACAGGTAGAAAACGGCGCGCAAGTGATAGATATTAACATGGACGAAGGCATGCTGGACGCCGTAAAAGCCATGACGCACTTTTTGAATTTAATTGCCAGCGAGCCTGATATTGCGCGTGTGCCAATTATGATCGACTCCAGTAAATGGAGCGTGATTGAGGCTGGCCTAAAATGCGTGCAAGGTAAATCTATCGTCAATTCCATTTCGATGAAAGAAGGCGAAGCTGAGTTTTTACGCCAGGCAACATTGTGCCGCCGTTATGGTGCCGCCGTGATTGTGATGGCGTTTGATGAAAAAGGCCAAGCCGATACCTACGCACGCAAAACCGAAATCTGTAAACGTGCTTATGATTTATTGGTCGGTATCGATTTTCTGCCAGAAGACATTATTTTTGACCCGAATATCTTCGCCATTGCGACTGGTATTGAAGAGCATAACAATTACGCAGTGGACTTTATTGAAGCCACACGTTGGATTAAACAAAATCTGCCACATGCCAAAATTTCTGGCGGTGTGTCTAATGTCAGCTTTAGCTTTAGGGGCAACGACCCAGCGCGCGAAGCGATACACACGGTATTTTTATATCACGCGATTAAAGCCGGCATGACCATGGGCATTGTAAACGCCGGCATGATGGGCGTTTATGACGACTTAGCGCCAGAACTGCGCGAGCGCGTTGAAGACGTAGTGTTGAACCGGATTGTCGACGCAAATAATCCTTTGGCGGCGACTGAGCGCATGATAGAAATTGCCGGCACATTAGTGGCTGGCGGTAAAAAAGAAGCGGCAACGCTGGAATGGCGCGGTACGCCAGAAGCACCAACATTAGTAGAAAAACGTTTAAGCCACGCCATGGTGCATGGTATTACTGAGTTTATTGTAGAAGATACCGAAGAAGCGCGCGCCGGCTTTGAAGCCAGCGGCGGCAGGCCTATCCATGTGATTGAAGGGCCGCTGATGGACGGCATGAATGTCGTTGGCGACCTGTTTGGCCAAGGAAAAATGTTCTTGCCGCAAGTGGTGAAATCAGCACGGGTTATGAAGCAAGCAGTGGCGCATTTGATCCCGTTTATTGAAGCGGAAAAAGCCGCCGATGAAAAACGCACCGGCATTGTGGCTAAGCCTAAAGGCAAAATGGTTATCGCGACGGTAAAAGGCGATGTACATGATATTGGAAAAAATATCGTTTCTGTGGTGTTGCAATGCAATAACTTTGAAGTGGTGAACATGGGCGTGATGGTGCCAGTGGCAGAAATTTTAGCCATGGCCAAAGCGGAAAATGCCGACATTATTGGCTTGTCTGGTTTGATTACGCCATCGTTAGAAGAAATGACGCATATCGCCAAAGAAATGCAGCGCGACCCGTATTTTAAAAACATGAAAATGCCGCTATTAATTGGTGGCGCTACTTGTTCACGCGCACATACCGCCGTTAAAATCGCCCCACATTATGATGGGCCAGTAGTTTATGTGGCGGACGCTTCACGCTCAGTTTCTGTGATGCAATCTTTGTTAACGCCAGAAACGCGTGATACTTATATTGCCGAAGTGGCCGCCGATTACGAAAAAGCCCGCACCCAGCATGCCAATAAAAAAGGCACGCCGATGTTGACGCTTAAAGAGGCACGCGCCAATAAAGCCAAACTGTCTTTTACTGGCGACAACACGCCGGTTAAACCGAAGTTTATTGGTCGACGTGAAATTAAAAATGCCGATTTAAGCATCATTGCGCAATATATAGATTGGACGCCGTTCTTCCAAACTTGGGATCTAGCTGGTTTTTATCCCGCTATTTTGAGCGATAAAGTCGTAGGCGAAACCGCGACTAAATTGTTTGCCGAGGCGCAAGCCATGCTCAAAAAAATTATCGAAGGTCGCTGGCTAACCGCCAATGGCGTGGTGGCGTTGTTGCCGGCCAATAGCGTGAATGATGATGACATTGAAATCTACACCGATGACACGCGCAGCAATATTGCCTTTACTTATTACGGCATGCGCCAACAGACGGTAAAACCAGTGATAGACGGCATGGCTCGCCCCAATCAATGTCTGGCAGATTTTATTGCGCCTAAATATTCACAAGAAACTAAAGAAACCAAGACATCGGACTATATTGGCATGTTTGCCGTCACTGCTGGTTTAGGCATAGAAAAACATGTTAAAAAATTCGAAGATGCGCACGATGATTACAGCAGTATTTTAATCAAAGCGCTGGCTGACCGCTTTGCCGAAGCCTTTGCCGAATACATGCACGAACGTATTCGCCTAGATTTTTGGGGTTATGCAGCCAATGAAACCTTAGATAAACAGTCGCTGATTAAAGAGCAATATCAAGGCATTAGGCCTGCACCGGGCTACCCCGCTTGCCCAGACCACACAGTAAAACCTGATATGTTCAAAGTATTGCAATGCGAAACTATCGACATGCAACTGACAGAATCTTTCGCCATGATTCCGGGTGCTGCGGTGTCAGGTTTCTATTTTGCCCATGCTGAGGCCAAGTATTTTAGCGTAGATAAAATTGCTGAAGATCAGTTGCTAGACATGGCCAAACGCAGAGGTTTAAGTAAAGAATATTTAGAACGTTGGTTAGCGCCTAATTTAGGTTAAGGTTAAGTTATGCATATTCATATATTAGGTATCTGCGGCACGTTTATGGGTGGCATTGCCGTACTTGCCAAAGCGGCTGGCCATAAAGTTACCGGTTGCGATGCTAATGTTTACCCGCCTATGAGCACCCAGCTTGTTGCACAAGGCGTGACGCTTATCGAAGGTTTTGACCCTTCACAAACTGCACTCAACCCTGATATTTATGTGATTGGCAATGTGGTTTCGCGCGGTAATCCATTGATGGAAGAAATTTTAAATCGTGGTTTACCCTATATATCTGGCCCCCAATGGCTAGCAGAAAACGTACTGCAAGGTAAGTGGGTACTAGCTGTGGCCGGTACGCACGGAAAAACCACCACTAGTTCTATGCTGGCTTGGATATTGGAATATGCCGGCTTAGCACCGGGATTTTTGATTGGTGGTGTGCCGCAAAACTTCGCTGTTTCTGCGCGTTTGCCGCAAGCGCCGGCTTTTGCAAAAAGTAAGGAAGACAGTAAAAGTATTTCACCCTTTTTTGTCATTGAAGCAGACGAATACGATACGGCGTTTTTTGACAAACGTTCCAAATTTGTACATTACCGACCACGCACGGCAGTGTTAAATAATCTTGAATATGATCACGCGGATATTTTTGAAGATTTAGCCGCGATTGAAAAACAATTTCATCACTTAGTTCGCACGGTGCCGCAAGCTGGCTTAGTCGTCAGCAACGATAAAGAAGCTAGTTTACAAAGAGTGATAGATAAAGGCTGCTGGACGCCAGTTGAAAAGTTTGGCTCAGATACCGATTGGCAAGCCGTTAATCCACAAAGTGACGGCAGTTTTGATGTGACCTTCGCGGGACATTTGCAAGGTCATGTAGCCTGGGATTTACTCGGTGAACATAATCGCATGAATGCGCTGGCCAGCATTGCGGCGGCGCGCCATGTGGGCGTTTCCGTGGAAGTGGCGATTGAGGCCTTAGCTGAATTTAAAAATGTAAAACGGCGCATGGAAATTCGCGGCGTAGTGAATGGCATTACCGTGTATGACGACTTTGCCCATCACCCGACTGCCATTAACACCACGATTGCAGGTTTGCGCAGTAAGATTGGCAATGCTGTTAGTGATGGCGCTAGAATCTTAGCCGTTTTAGAGCCGCGCTCGAATACCATGAAGTTAGGCGTGATGAAAAATGCCTTACCAGCAAGTTTGGCCGAAGCAGATTTAGTATTTTGCTACGGCGCAAATTTAGGTTGGGATGCAGCCGAAGCGCTAGCGCCGATTAAGCATAAAGCCAGTGTGTATGAAAATTTAGAGTCTATGGTTACAGTCATTGCTGCAGCAGCAAAAACTGGCGACTATGTATTGGCAATGAGCAATGGTGGATTTGGTGGCGTACACCAAAAAATTCTGGATGCTTTGCAAGAAAAGTCAGCCTAAAACACTTTAATTGCCTCCGCTCGTTATGAATAATCTTCTAGCTCTCAGTACGGCGACGTAAAAAATTGGCGACTCAAAACAAAGCAATATTCACCCATGTGCTGACTTCACTCAAATTAAAGTTAAAAGCCATGAGTGTGATGAGTATCGCCATTTGGCTGTCATTGGGCATACACCTGCTTATCTTAGCGATTCATTTTGAGCCAGCGTTAAAAAAATTCACCGACAACTTGCCAGTGCTAGAAGTAATGTTGGTTAATTCAAAAACCAGCAGTAAACCAGTGAAAGCAGATGTTTTTGCGCAGGCCAATTTAGACCGTGGCGGCAATACCGACCAAAATAGAAAAATAAAATCTGCCTTGCCTGTGCTCAAGCAACAAAAAACCGCGCCTGACGCTAAACCTTTACCAGTCCAAAAAACTGGTGCAAAATTGGCGAATCAAAGGGCTAGACAAACTAAAGTACAAACATCAGAGCAAAAGCATATTGCGCTCTTAGAAAAGCAAGCCCTAGCATTAATGACGCAATTAAATTCGCCACAAAAAGTGCAGTCACAAGTTGTGCCAGTGGCAAAGTTAAAAGAATTAGAATCTAGCAACCAAGCCCCAGTTAGCAAAAAACTGGATATGCAGGAAATTACCGCCAACGCGCTAGAAATGGATCGTTTGGAGGCACTAATTGCTAAGCAACAGGACGATTATCAAAAACGCCCTAGGCGTAAATTTATCGGTGCGCGAGCTAAAGAATATCGTTATGCGCTTTATGTGGATTCATGGCGGCAGAAAGTAGAAAAATATGGCAATCTCAATTATCCAGTAGTGGCTAGAGACCTTAAGCTTTATGGCAACTTACAAATGACCGTTTCAATTAATGCAGACGGCAGCGTAGAGAAAATTGAGGTGAGCCGCAGTTCTGGAAATAAGCTATTAGATGAGTCAGCCAAACAAATTGTGGAGCAAGCCGCGCCTTATGCCAGGTTTCCTAATGACGTACAAAAAGAAATTGATATTTTGAGCATCACCCGCACTTGGACCTTTAGTAAAGAAGATAGCATTGCCACCGGTGAGTAATTTTATAGCCTTGAAACCATAGGCGTTAATTAACTAGCTAATGAAATAACTATTCCAGAATAATGACAAATACAACGACAAAACCAATGACAAATCACTTTCAATATCATGTATTTTTTTGTTTGAATCAACGTGAAGACGGCGCCTCTTGCTGTATGGATAAAGGAGCGGGAGCGGCGTTTGATCACATGAAAGCGCGCGTCAAAAAATTAGGCCTGAATGGCAAAGATAAAGTACGTGTCAATCGTGCTGGCTGTTTTGATCGCTGCGGAGAAGGACCGCTATTAGTGGTTTATCCGCAGGCCATTTGGTATACATTTGTCGATAATGAAGATATTGATGAAATCATCGACAGCCACTTAATCAATGGCAAAGTGGTGGAGCGGCTGGTGATTTAAATATTTAGGCAGTAGCGGTATTAAGTGCGCACGCTATATTTAGCGTCACTTCTTGCTGCAGCCTGTTGAGGCTATTTTTATCGAGTGGCAAAGGGTTGGCATCACGCAAGGCCTCAGCCCAATGTGAATTAGGGAAATGTTTGTCATTTTCAAAGCGCGGAATCAGGTGCCAATGAATGTGCGGCGTTTTATTGCCTAGGCTGGCTAAATTAATCTTATCCGGATTAAAAATATCTCTAAGCGCCTGCTCAACAGCAAACACTATTTTCATCATACGCGCACGTTGCAATGGCGCTAAATCCGTCATTTCTTTAATGTGTGCTGATAATTCAACGCGGCAATAAGCTGGGTAATCGGCATCGCCCAGTAATACCACGCGACAAAAGTCATCTTGCCAAAGTATGTTGCTGGTGCTTGGGATACACAGCGCGCAGTTGCTAGTCGTCATTATTTGGCCGCCATTACGATGCCGCTAACATGCGCTCTAAAGTCAGCTTGGCTAACTTGGCTTCGTGTGCAGGCACTTTAATCTGATTGACTACTTTACCTTCCACCAAGTTTTCTAGCACCCAAGCCAAATGTTGCGGATCTATTCTAGCCATGGTTGAACATTCGCACACCACATGGCTCATAAATTGCACTAACTTGCCTTCTGGTTTCATTTGTTCAGCTAGGCGATTCACCAAATTAAGCTCAGTACCCACCAGCCATTTAGTATTGGGTGCGGCATCGGCGACAGTTTTAAGTATATATTCAGTGGAACCGACATAATCAGAATGCAGACACACTTCAAACGGGGCTTCCGGATGAGAAATAACAATACCATCTGGGTGTTCTGCTCTAAATTTAGTGATATTTTGCAAACGGAACATTTGATGCACCGCGCAATGGCCTTTCCACAGCAAGATTTTTGCATTTTTAATCTGCTCAACCGTTAAGCCGCCCATAGGCTGATCAGGATCCCAAATGGGCATTTGCTCTAGCGGAATGTCCATTTTATGGCCAGACCAGCGTCCTAGATTTTGGTCTGGAAAGAACAATACTTTTTCGCGTTGCTTAAAGCTCCATTCTAATATTTTAGGCGCATTAGTGCTGGTGCAAACAATACCGCCATGCTCACCACAAAAAGCTTTTAAATCAGCGGCTGAATTAATATAAGTGACCGGTGTAATTGTTTCATCAAAATCCAGCACTTTGCTTAATTCGCGGTAGCTTCGTTCCACTTTGGCCAGATTCGCCATATCCGCCATTGAGCAGCCGGCAGCAAGGTCTGGCAAAATAGCAATTTGATCTGGGCGACTTAAAATATCAGCCACTTCAGCCATAAAATGTACGCCTAAAAAGACAATATATTCCGCATCTAAACTCTCACAATAGCGTGATAATTTGAGTGAATCGCCGGTGTAATCTGCATGCTGATACACGCCATTATTTTGATAATGATGGCCTAAAATCACTAAGCGCTTACCGAGCGTTTCTTTTGCTGCAATAATTCTACGCTGGCAATCAGCATCATCAGCCGCTTGAAAACGCTCAAATTTAATCGGAATATTTGGTAGGCTAGTTTTGGTTACAGTGTGCATGGCTTTTACTTAACAGGTGTTTACTTAAAGCATATTTAGTTAATGCTTTTTTGCGGAATAGATCATTTAATTTAGGCATGTATTTTACAACTTTAGGCCGTGCCGTTCACCTAATTTACTTAAAGCATCAACATTCGTCCATGAAAAAACACGCTTGGCCGCCTCACGCCAATCCACCCATTCATATTGCACATGCTCATCGGGTGCCATTTTAATGGGCAATGGTTCGGGTAGTAATAAACCAAATAAATGCTCGGTATTATGCGTTACCTCTGGTGCGTAGCGGTGCCGCCAGTGCGGGTAAATCTCGTAAATATTGCTCGCGTGCCAATCTTGCATTGTATACTTCGCTGCCTCTAAACCAGTTTCTTCCTGCACTTCACGTATAGCAGTTTGTAGCGGCGTTTCAGCCTGTTCTAAACTGCCAGTAACCGATTGCCAATAACCTGGTTTATCTGCACGTTCCATAATGAGCACCTGCAAATCAACGGTGTAAATCAGGACTAAGGCGGAAATGGGCGTTTTAAACATGTTAATTAGTTATTTTTTTACTTGACTGATGGCATTGATGAGATTCTTCGGCAACTGAAAAACCACGCTTTCTACAACGCCTTGTAATTCTTGCACTTGATTCGCGCCTAGCGCTTGTAGTTTACTAATGACTTCCTTCACCAATATTTCTGGAGCTGATGCCCCAGCAGAAACACCAATTTTACGTTTACCTTGCAGCCACTCTGGCTTTAGAAAACTAGCGTTATCTATCATATACGCTTCAACACCTTGGTTTTCAGCGACCTCACGCAAACGGTTGGAATTAGAACTATTGGGCGAGCCGACGATAATGACTAAATCACAATCTTTCGCCATGATTTTAATCGCATCTTGCCGATTTTGCGTGGCGTAACAAATGTCATCACTTTTGGGTGCGTTGATACCTGGGAACCTAGCTTTAAGCGCACTTATCACCAAAGCTGCATCATCCATAGACAGTGTTGTTTGCGTCACAAAAGCGAGCTTAAGTGGATCAATAACAGTGAGGCTGGCAACATCTTCAGGTGTTTCAACTAAATAAATGCCCTTGCCTGCCGGTACCGTTTCTATTTCGTCAATTTGTCCCATCGTCCCCTCAACTTCCGGGTGACCTTTATGGCCAATCATTATAATTTCTAAGCCCGCCGCACGCATTTTAGCGACTTCAATATGGACCTTGGTGACCAATGGGCAGGTCGCATCAAAGGCGGTTAAGCCTCGCGCATCGGCCTCAGCGCGTACCGCTTTTGAAACGCCATGCGCACTAAAAATAACCGTGCTGCCGGTAGGAATTTCATCGAGTTCTTCTACAAATACCGCACCTTTAGCACGTAACTCATCGACTACAAACTTGTTGTGCACCACTTCATGTCGCACATAAATCGGTGCTCCAAACTTCTCTAAGGCTTGCTCAACAATAATAATGGCGCGATCAACACCGGCGCAGAAACCACGCGGATTAGCCAACACTAATACAGGGCTGAATTCTTGCGACAGCGTAAGGGATGGAGCAATAGATGAAGTATCTGTCATACACACTTTTCATTCATAAAAATTGACACAAGGTATAATGCGTATATTAACCTAATTTCGGACGTACAAAAAATGCAAGCACGCTTAAAAATGAACAATACTGCCTTTAAAAACACCATTATCAAGAACGCTGGCAAAAATACAGCAACACTCTTAATTACATGCCCAGACAACAAAGGCATTGTCGCTGCTGTGGCGGATTTCCTTTACCAGCACAATGCCAACATTTTGCATGCAGATCAGCACCAAGATGCAGAAAATAACTTATTTTTAATGCGCGTCGAGTGGGATTTAGCTGGTTTTACACTCTTGCCGGTTGATTTTGAGCAACATTTTGTCGCTATCGCTAGTCGGTTTAACATGGAGTGGCAACTTAAACTTTCTCAAAAGCCATTTCGTATGGCCATCATGGTTTCGCAATATGACCATTGCTTGGCGGATTTGTTGCATAGACATAAAAATGGCGAATTAGATTGCGATATTCCGCTGATTATTAGTAATCATTATGAGACTGAAGCGCTGGCAAAATTCTATGGTGTGGATTTCCATTATATTACGGTGAATAAGGACAATAAAGTGGCGGCTGAAGCTGAGCAATTCGCCCTATTCGCCCAGTATGAAATTGATTTAATTGTGCTAGCCCGTTATATGCAAATATTATCGCCAGAATTTGTGGCCCGTTATCCTAAGCAAATTATCAATATTCATCATTCGTTTCTGCCAGCTTTTATTGGCGCCCGCCCTTATCACAGAGCCTTTGAACGTGGCGTTAAGTTAATCGGTGCGACTGGCCATTATGTAACAGAAGTACTGGATGAAGGGCCGATTATTGAGCAAGATATTGACCGCATATCACATCGTGATCAGGTGGAAGATTTAATTCAGAAAGGCCGAGATTTAGAACGCATTGTACTTTCTAAAGCCGTGCGCTGGCATATAGAAAACCGCATTTTGCTTTACTCGAATAAGACGGTGATTTTTGATTAGAATCTATTAATCTTTTTAGATTTAACTTGGAATTCAGCTTAGAGTTCAAGTTGAAATTAAGGTGTCAATTTAGCTTGAAATGTAATTAACTCGAGATTTTTACGTAAAAAAAGCGAAGTTTTAACTTCGCTTTTTTATTTCACAAGATTTATTAAAATATACTTATTTATTCAACTGCAGGTGCATCCAGTGCAGGAATTGCAACTTCATCAACCGCTGCAATTTCTGGTAATGCCTCATCAGCGTAAGCAACCGGTACCGCATTAATAGCAAAAGCAAACAGTAAACCTAATAAAAGCTTTCTCATTTCTTCCCCTTATTTGCAATTTGAATTGCAATTTTAAATGCATCAATAAATTTAGTGCTTAAGTAAGATGATGTCTTACTTAAACAATAATTTACACCGAGTTTAATAAGTGCGCAACTGTTGATTTAACTGTTATTTTAAGCGACAAGAATTCAGTTTAAGGCTTTGGTAAAACGGCTTCTAATGCAAATAAATCGGCTATGCGCTCACGCTTTCTAATGACGTGACATCGACTTCCATCAACCATAATTTCAACTGCACGCGGCCTAGTATTATAGTTACTAGCCATACTCATACCATACGCGCCAGCAGACATAATCGCTAACAAATCACCCTCTGCTAAGGCTAATTTTCTGTCATGACCTAAAAAGTCGCCACTTTCACACACAGGCCCAACAATTTCGTAAGTCAGCGCACTAGATTGGTCGCTACGCGTTTGCACCGGCTTAATATCATGATAAGCATCGTAAAGTGCGGGACGCATTAAATCATTCATGGCCGCATCTACAATGGCAAAGTTTTTTGATTCCGTGTATTTTATATACTCAACTTTAGTCAACAACACACCCGCATTGCCCACTAAGGCGCGGCCTGGCTCAAACACCAGCTTCACATTACGCTTGCCGAGTTTTGCCAACATCGCTGCGGCATAGGCGTTAAATTCTGGTGGTGTTTCATCGCTATAACAAATGCCAATACCGCCACCTAAATCAATATGCTGAATATGAATACCGTGTTCTTCAAGCGCATCGACCAGCAAAAGTACGCGATCAAAAGCATCCAAGAATGGTGATAATTCAGTAATTTGTGAACCGATATGGCAATCTACGCCATGTATAGCAATGTTGGACATAGCCGCTGCTTGCTGGTAAATGCTCAGCGCATCTTCATACGCTACGCCAAACTTATTATTTTTCAAACCGGTAGAAATATAAGGATGAGTTTTGGCATCGACGTTTGGATTTACGCGTAATGACACCGGTGCAATTTTACCCATATCACTCGCGACTTTATTCAGCCGATTTAATTCACTGGCGGATTCGACATTAAAGCAAAAAATGCCGGCGTTAAGCGCAGCTTGCATTTCAACGGCGGTTTTACCAACACCAGAGAAGACGATTTTTTTAGGATCACCGCCCGCAGCTAGTACCCGGGCTAATTCACCACCAGACACAATATCAAAACCCGCACCCAATGTAGCAAATAAATTAAGAATAGCAAGGCTAGGATTAGATTTAACCGCAAAACATACCAAATGATTCGCTGCTGCAAAGCCGGCGCTAAAGTGTTCAAATGCCTGCGTAAGTACTGATTTTGAGTACACATAACAAGGTGTACCAAACTCACTAGCAATTTGGTTAAGGGCTACGTTTTCAGCATATAGAATATCGTTTTTTAGCGTAAAGGAGTTCACAGTGGCAACTTAGTAAGGGATGGTGAATGTAATTTAGAAATTTGGCTTGAAATGATGGTTTGTTAATGATCAGTGATTAATTATTTCTTGTGAAATACAACATTCAATTAATTTTTAGCCGGTGTTTCTTGCGGATATTTTTGTTCTGGAATAAACAGCGCGCCTTTAGTGCCGCAACCGTTTAATGCAAAGCAGGCGACTAAGAGTAAAAGTACATGAACAGTATTTTTTTTCACAGCTTAAGGCCTTTTCTTACTAATACATAAAACATAATTTTAACATAAAGATAGGATAGGTTTTATTTCTAGCTTAGCTCATTCATTATTAGCCACTTTCCGCCAATCATTTGCCAATAATCTACTAGTAATTAAGCCATTCACTAAGCCAAAAAACAAAGCGGCCAAAGCGAAAATCGGCACTAAATAGGCCACTCCAGCATGGGGAATCAACCACAAACGTACCATTACTAATTGTCCGGCAATATGCGCAAAAGCCGCTAATATACTTAATGAAACTGGCCCGAAGTATTTTTTTGGCAATTTAAAAGCGAGCCACAAAATGCCTAAACTAAACATTGCGCCACTCAAACTAAGCACAAAGGTCGGCGACAAAAACTGACCTAGTAGCAGACTGCTGGCAAACACCCGTAAAATGCTGACCCAAGCTGCCGTATTGTAGCCATATTGATACAACACATATAAAGTCACAATGTTAGCAATGCCAGGCTTTACACCCGGCAGTGGTGAAGGGATAACGGCTTCCACCATATGCAAGGCGATCGCAAAGGCGGCAAGCTTAGCGATTCGATGGTCATCTGCAGTGGTTTTAATTTGAATAGGCTTCACGTTAGTTGTATTTAAGTTATACGGTTTATCAGCATAGTGAATATATTGTCCGAGCCATTTTACTAATAGTTCAACGAGTCATAAAGTTTGCGCTCGCCTAATAATTCCAAGCTAATTTGATTCGGTAAACAAATCGCTACTTGCCCAGCATGACTTAGCCAACCTTGATGCACACAATATTGGGTATTACAGGGTGATTGGGAAAATCTAGCTTTACCTTGTGAAATACTAATCACTGCATCGCCTAGCTTTCCATGCAGATGAATTTCGCGCTGCTGATTTAAACTATAAGTGGCGTATATTTCATTACCGACACTGATTTGTACTCTGGCGGCATGCTCATTAGTCCAGAGGCTTTGGAATAGATAAAAAATCCCGACTAGGCTAAGAATAATAATCAGCCAATCGCCCATCAGCAATTTGTTAATAAGCTGTTTAGGGTAGTGTAGAAAATTTAACACCAGCATCTGTCCAATGTAATTTATTGACCATTTTTGCTGATACAAAAATAGCTGCTTGCGCATCAATCACCATGAAGTTTTCAATGCCAAAAGCCTGTGCAGCTGCATTTCTATTGGCCGCAGTTTCGATAAAAATAGGCTTAGAGACGACGTCTGACAACACTCCTGCTTGCGTTTTACTACTGGCTTGTGGCGGGACTAATACCGTGACAGATTGTGTTTGTTGTGCAGGGTAGCCAGTTCGGGGATCAATAATGTGGCAGTAACGTTGGCCGTTCAACATAAAATAACGCTGATAATCACCTGATGTGCCTATCGCCCAGCCGTCGGCTAGTTCTAACGTAGCAATTGCCGTAGGTGCGCGCGGATGTTGTATACCAACCCGCCAAGGATTATCACCATGCTTGCCTAGCGCAATAACGTTACCGCCTATATTAATCAGCGCATTTTTAGCCTGTTCTTTACGCAGGTAACTGGCGGCAATATCCAGCGCGTAACCTTTGGCATAACCACCTAAATCAAGCTTTACCGTCGGATTAGTGCTGTAAATAAAATTCGCTTTAATGACTAAATCTGTCATGCGCGGTTGGGCATGCAATAAATTTTTTACCGCCGTTTCGTTTACGTTTACAGCGCTAAATTCATCGCGCTGAAAGCCCCAAGTGCTGATTAAATGACCGATGGCAGGATTAAATAAACCGTTAGACTTTAAGGATAAATCTGTGGCATCTAGCAGCATATTAGCCAAAGCTGGACTTACTTTGACTGCTTGGTTGCCGGCAGAAATAGCGGCATTAAGCTCGCCTAATTCGCTTAATTTATTGCCTGATACTGGCTTCCAGGCATGTAGTTGTTTATGCAAATTTTGAAAATCAGCCAGGATATTATTAGCTAAAAATCGGGCGCGTTCGTCTGTTTCACCATAAATACTAATATCAACCAGCGTACCAAACACGTAGCTTTGACTATGATATAACGGCTCTTTAAAACAGCCAGTAAGAAGAAATGTGAAGAAAAGAAGGAGGTAACGCATGCAGCCAATTATAGATGATTTAGCGGCGCTTTAATTAGCCGCCATCAGCCGTTACGACGATTGCTTAAACCCCATTAATCATTTTCTACTCAATACATTGCGCTAAGGCATCTAAAAATACTTGAGCCGGCTTACATGAAGTTTGCTTGGCTATTTCGACCATACCAGTCGGACTGGTCACATTAATTTCAGTCAAAGAGTCGCCTATCACATCTAGACCAACTAAAAACAAGCCTTCTTGCTTGAGCATTTTACCCACCTCAGTGGCAATTTCCAGATCGCGTTCGCTTAGCAATTGCGCCACACCCGTGCCACCCGCGGCTAAATTTCCACGTGTTTCGCCGGCTTTTGGAATACGCGCTAGTGCATAAGGCAATGGCGTACCGTTGATGATGATAATGCGTTTATCACCTTGTAGAATCTCTTTTAAATAGCGCTGAGCCATAATCGTGCGCGTACCAAAATTAGTGATAGTTTCAAGGATTACGCTAATATTCGGGTCATTTAAACCCAAGCGAAAAATACTGCTGCCGCCCATACCGTCTAGCGGCTTAACAACGATATCTTGGTGTGTCACTAAAAATTCACGAATTAAGTCGTTATCAGTAGTGACTAAAAATTCAGGTGCAAATTGCGGAAAGCGCGTGACTGACAGTTTTTCATTCCAACTACGAATAGCGCTGGGCTTGTTGTAAACGCGCGCACCCTGTTTAGCTGCAATTTCTAACAGGTAAGTGCTATAGAGATATTCGTTATCAAACGGCGGATCTTTACGCATGATAATTGCATCAAACTGTGCGGGAATATATTCAAATACCTCGTCTAGTACATAATCTGGCTTGCTGTCTGGCCCGGTAAAAGTGAATTTTTTAGCTTTTATTTTTGCGATGTCGCCACGTAAAAAAACATCGTGTTGCATGCTGACGAATAATGTATGGCAACGCTTACTGGCTTCACGCATGATGGCTAAACTGGTGTCTTTTTCACTCTTTAATTGCGCGAGTGGATCTAGTATAAAAAGTAGTTTTAAGGCCATTTAAATTTGTACTTTATTGGTTCTCAGGATCTTGTTCTTGCAGCTCTATCGCTGCTGCCAGTAAGGCCAATCGCGCGACCACACCATAAGCATAAAAGCGATTAGGTGTAGCATCAGGCTCACCTTTACAATCAGGCAAGGTACAAGCTTTTGCAAACGCTAGTGGCACAAAATGTGAGCCCGGTGCATTCAAGTTTTCGTCCATGCCTCGATCTGTATGTACGCGATAAAAACCGCCAATCACAAAGTGATCCATCATGTACACCACAGGCTCGGCAACCGCATCGTTAATGCTTTCAAAGGTATAAACACCTTCTTGAATAATTACTTCAGACACTTGCAAACCTTCTTTGACTACAGACATTTTATTGCGTGCTTTACGATTTAAGTCGCGGACATCATCGGGTGATTTGACCGTCATGATGCCCATGCCATAAGTGCCTGCATCAGCTTTTACAATAACAAATGGTGCTTGCGTGACACCATATTGGGCATATTTTATTTTAATCTTTTCTAACAGCTGCTCGACTTTAAGCGCGAGGCAATCCTCACCAGTACGCGCATGAAAATCAATTTCGCCGCAGGTTTCAAAATATGGATTCAATAGCCACTCATCAATATCTAGCAGTGCAGCAAACTCACTGACAACACGATTGTATGCAGAAAAATGTTGAGATTTCCGTCTAGTGCTCCAACCTGCGTGCAAGGGCGGAATTAAATTTTGTTCTAGATTCTTAATGATTTCTGGAATACCCGCAGACAAATCATTATTCAGCAAAATCGCACAGCTATCAAAGTCGCCTAAATCTTTATTAATTAGCTTAATGCGATTACCAATCCGCACCACAGGCTCTAATAATAAAGTATGGCCATCTTGCGTTTCCAATGTCGTTGGTTCGGTAATTTCAGGTGAAATTGAGCCTACTCTGACATCAAGCCCGGCTTGCTTCATGATGTTTACCAGCTCCACCACATTACGCAGATAATAGGTATTGCGTGTATGATTTTCTGGAATAATCAGTAAACGATGTGCTTCTGGACAGACTTTCTCTACTGCAACCATGGCCGCATGTACGCTTAAGCTTAAAAATTCTGGGTTAAGATTATTAAATCCACCTGGAAATAAGTTGGTATCGACTGGCGCTAATTTAAAACCTGAGTTGCGTAAATCCACGCTAGCGTAAAATGGTGAGGCATATTCTAGCCATTGTGTTCGAAACCAATGCTCAATTTTTGGCATAGCATCGAGCATGCTTTTTTCTAGCGATAAAAGTGGTCCGTTTAGTGCGGTTGTTAGATGTGGAACCATAGATTCTCTTTTTTATTGGTTATGTGCAACTATCACTTAAAAGTTACGCTGTTATTTGACTAAATGCGCTTGCTCGTCAGCATGATAACTACTTCTTACCATGGGGCCGCTAGCGGCATTATTAAAGCCCATCGCTAGCGCTTCTTCTTTAAGCGCATCAAAAGCACTGGGTTCAACATAACGCATGACAGGTAAATGATGTACGCTAGGCTGTAAATATTGGCCTAAGGTTAGCATGCTCACATTATGCGCCCGTAAATCTTGCATCACCGCTAAAATCTCTTCGTCCGTTTCGCCTAAACCTAGCATTAAGCCAGATTTTGTTGGCACGTTTGGATATAGCGCACCAAAGGTTTTTAAAAGTGTCAGTGAATTTTGGTAATCAGAACCTGGCCGTGCTTGCTTATAAAGGCGAGGTACGGTTTCTAGATTATGGTTCATTACATCTGGCGGCGCTTTGCGTAAAATCTCCATCGCTACATCTAGACGGCCACGAAAATCTGGCACTAGGACTTCTATTTTAATATTGGGCGAATGCGTGCGTACCGCTTGAATACAATCTACAAAATGCTGCGCGCCACCATCACGTAAATCATCGCGATCTACACTGGTAATTACGACATAATTAAGCTTCATTTGCGAGATAGTACGGGCTAAATTTTCAGGCTCATCGGTATCTGGTGGCAATGGTTTGCCATGCGCTACGTCACAGAATGGGCAACGTCGCGTACAAATATCACCTAAAATCATAAAGGTAGCGGTACCACCACTAAAGCATTCACCAATGTTAGGGCAGCTGGCTTCTTCACAGACGGTGTGTAGATTATTATCGCGTAGAATTTTTTTAATTTCTTGATAGCGTGCAGAATCTGGCACCTTCATGCGTATCCACTCCGGCTTGCGTTGCATAGGCTGCGGAATTATTTTGATAGGAATGCGCGAAGTTTTAGCGGCATCTCTTTCTTTTACACCTGCCACTTTTACACTAGCAACCTTAGGGATGGTTTCTTTGGCGGTAGGTATTTTCTGAGTATTTACATCAGTCATGCTTATGTCCATAGTCTAAATTAACAGTGAGTTTTCCTAGCAGTTTCTCAAGGAGCTGCTCAGCAATAGTTTGTGGTTCAGTATTGATCGCTAAGTCTTGCATTTGCGTGACTTTTAAGCCGGCATAACCGCAAGGATCGATTGCTAAAAACGGTGTTAAGTCCATATTTACATTTAAACTTAATCCATGATAACAGCAGTTGTTTTTAATGCGTAAGCCTAAGGCAGCAATTTTAGCTTCTTCTACATACACACCAGGTGCATCAGCTTTTGCCGATGATGAAACGCCATAATCTGCCAATAACTCGATGACAGCATTTTCTAATAGGCTGACTAGTTTTCGAATATTAAGCTGCGAGCGCTTCAGATCTAGCAAGGCATAAATTATGATTTGTCCCGGGCCGTGATAAGTAATTTTTCCGCCACGGTCTGTATGAATCAAAACGATGTCGTCGCATATCGGTAGGCGTACATTTTTACGATTCAGCCCTAAAGTATAAACTGGATGGTGCTCAGTCAACCATAACTCATCTGGTGTGTCACTAAGTCTTTCTGCCGTAAAGCGCTGCATGGCAAGGCTGGTGTCGGCGAAATTGGTGTGGCCTAAACGCCTAACTATTATGGGCGGTTGCATAGCAGAACTAAGATCGTATTTAATAGAATGAGTGCTTGATTAGAGCGCAAATTTAACCAGTGGATGCTTGCTAATTAAACGATAAACATCATCTAATTGCGCTTGTGAAATCACGTGTACGGTACAAGTGAGGCTGATATATTTGCCAGCAGAACTTGCACGCATTTCAATATGTGCGGCGTTAAAGCTGGGCACTATCGTTTGTATCAAATCGATAATGGTTTGAGCGAATGTATCTTGCGTTTCACCCATCACTTTGATGGGGAATTCACATGGAAAATCGATTAAGGGAGGCGCGTTGTGCGGTTCAATTTCAGCCATAATGATTAACTATCCGGTTGCCAATAATTATTGTAAAAGTAACTTTATTGAATCCCATGCAAGGCCCAGAATACCTGCACCTTCAATGGATTTTGCCGCCACTAAATTACGCTGATCGATTACTTTACCATTCAGCATAAATTTTACATTACCGATGATTTGGCCTTTTTTAATCGGCGCAATTAAAGGCTGCGTGCTTGAAATCGACGCTTTTACGTTGGCATACTGCCCTTTTGCTAAGGTAATATAAAGATCATTGCTAACAGTAGAATCTACTTGATTGTCAGCGCCCTTCCATACTTTTAGCTGGCTAATTTTTTGACCTTGTTTGTAAACTAGGCTTGAATCAAAATATTGAAAGCCGTAATTGAGTAATTTTTGACTTTCTGTCGCGCGTGCTGCGTCGCTTGGCGCACCCAACACTACTGACAGGCGACGCACGCCATCACGTTTAGCCGATGAAATTAAACAATATCCAGCAGATTCAGTATGGCCAGTTTTCATGCCATCTACGTTAGGATCTAGCCATAACAAACGATTGCGGTTAGGCTGCGTGATGTTGTTGTAGCGGTACTCTTTGACTGAGTATAAGCGCTTATATTGGTCTGGAAAGTCGCGGATGAGAGCCGTTGCAAGAATCGATAAATCTTTTGCTGTGGTGTAATGCTGCGCATCTGGCAAACCGGTCGCGTTCATGAAATGGGTATTTCTCATGCCTAGGCGTTGCGCTTCTTTATTCATCATGTCAGCAAATTGCATTTCAGTGCTGGCAATGCCTTCAGCCAAAGCGATGGAAGCATCATTGCCTGATTGAATAATCATGCCATGTAAAAGCTCGTCTACAGTTACCGGTTTATTAGGCTCAATAAACATTTTAGAGCCTTCTACTTTCCAAGCAATCTCGCTTACAAGTAATGTTTGGTTAAGTTGCAGATGGTTATTTTTAAGCGCTTTAAAACTCAAATAAGCAGTCATTATTTTAGTAAGCGATGCCGGCTCAACGCGCATTTCGCTGTTGAGTGTGGCAATGGTTCTGCCGCTATTCACATCTGTCAGCAAATAAGCTTTAACTGCCAAGCTAGGTGGTGGTGCGATTTGCACGTCTTCAGCTTGTGCTACTGAAACAAGACTAATGCTGGCAATTGCAAGCGTTAAAAGTGTGTGCTTTAAAATATTTAGTGTGATGTTTTGCATGGTTTTGATTAATTAATTTTGAACGATAGCGGATATGTTTAATTGTTTGCGAATAATGGCAGCAGAAGCATCCGCCTCAACTCTGCTTGCGTATGGGCCAAGCCTTACTCGGTACAAAGCATTATTATACACGTTAGCTACACCTACATTTTCGCCTAGCTGTAATCCCTGGATTTTCTTTAGCAAAAGCTCGCCGTTAGCCTCACTTTTAAAAGCACCAGCTTGTACATAATATTGCATACTGGTGCCCACTAGAGCAGCAGTGCTATTAACAATTGGGCTTGCAGTTGCAATCGGCGTTACCGTCGCATCTTCGCTGGCGATTGATGCTTGTGTTTGCGCTTCTGTTTGAGTTGTAGTATTGGCCATTGGCTTTTGCATATTAAGCATGGCTTCCGCGCTGGTATCGATGGTTTCTACTTCTACTAAACCGCTACCTTGCCCAATTAGCCTGAGCTTGTAAGCCGCAGCATAAGATAAGTCAATCAAGCGATCGCGCTTAAATGGGCCTCTATCGTTAATACGCACAATGACAGAGCGACCATTGGCCGGGTTTGTTACTTTGGCATAACTTGGGATAGGCAATACCGTATGCGCGCCAGACATACCATACATATCGTAAATTTCGCCGGTAGAGGTTTTTTTGCCATGGTATCTTTTGCCATACCAAGACGCGACTCCTTGTTTTTTATAAGGCGCATAACTGGTCATAGGAATGTATTGCTGACCCAAGGCTATATAAGGCTTATTAGCCCGCGCCAACGGCACTTCTGTCTTTAAGGGCGCATTGGGAATCGCATCAATATCAGCTGGCGCGTTGTCTCCCGGGCCATCATCTAAATAATAGCCGCCAGCTCCCGGTTTTGATGGCGCATTGCTAACTGGCGATTTAACTTCAGGCCTTATTAGCTCGTTTCCACCGCACGATGCGAGTAACAATATGCCCAATAAAGCGATAAATTTCTTCATATTTTCCATTTAGGTTGCCACCAGTTTCTTATGTGTTTGTATGCTCATTAATATACCGAAGCCTATACATAGCATCACCATAGACGTGCCGCCATAACTGATTAACGGTAACGGCACGCCTACTACGGGTAAAATGCCGCTCACCATGCCCATATTAACAAAGCCATAGGTGAAAAACGTTAGCGTAATACTGCCAGCCAGCAACCTAGAAAAAGTACTCGGCGCTTGCGAGGCAATAACTAAGCCACGCATAATAATTAAACTAAAAAGTAATAGCAATAATAGGTTACCTAGCAAACCAAACTCTTCGCCAAATACCGCAAATATAAAATCAGTGCTGCGTTCCGGTAAAAAGTCTAATTGCGCTTGCGTGCCTTTTAGCCAGCCTTTGCCTGCAATACCGCCAGAACCAACAGCGATAATGGCTTGTATTGTGTGGTAACCGGCGCCCAATGGATCTTGCGTTGGGTCGAGTAGAATTTCTATGCGGCGACGTTGATAATCATGCAACATAGACCACAATATTGGCGTAGAAGCAGCAAATGCGACAGCACCGCCAACTAAGAATTTCCAACTCAAGCCAGCCAAAAATAATATATAGAAACCAGAAGCGCTAATTAGTATGGCAGTACCTAAATCGGGTTGTTTCATAATTAACGCGACCGGCACCACTAGCAATAAACCACCGACAGCAAAATCAGCTATTGCTGGCTTGCCTTCTCTTTTTGAGAAATACCAAGCAAGCATCATCGGCATAGCAATACGCATAATTTCTGATGGTTGAATTTGCGTAAAACCTAAACTTAACCAACGCCGTGCACCGTGACTCACAGAGCCAAACAAGGCAACGCAAATTAATAATAAAACACCTAAAACATAAAGTGGCAATGCAACCCGTTCCAATTGATTTGGTGCAATATTGGCAGCTACCCACATAAAACTTAAAGCAACAATAATGTTGATGACCTGCCCGAAAAGACGCGAGTAATTTTGGCCCGAGGCACTGAAAAGCACAAACAAACCAATTAATAATGTGAATATTAGGCAGGTCATCAGAAAAGAATCAACATGTTTTGCCAAATGCTGAAATAGTTTATTAATCATGTAACTCTTCTTCCAGTTTTGCGCCTGGCTTAGTGGCAGCACCACCAATCAGAGACGCGCCTATAGCCCCTGAAGGTTTTGCTTTGGGATCTAGTGGAGCAGCGTTTGCTTCAGGTAGCTTTCCTAACAGATAATAATCCATCACTTTTCTGGCAATTGGACCGCCTGCTGAACCACCATGACCGCCATTTTCAACAATCACAGCCAAGGCAATTTTAGGATTATCCGCTGGGGCGTAGGCAATAAATAAAGCATGGTCACGGTGCCGCTCATTAATGCTACTGGCATTATATTTTTCATTTTGTTTAATGCCTATCACTTGTGCAGTGCCTGTTTTGGCAGCAATCGTATAAGCCGCATTTGCGCCCACATTGGCAGCGGTGCCACCTGGTAGCGTGACATCCATCATGCCGCGTCTGACAATAGCAATATTTTCTGGGTTCAGGACTATTTTATCTTGTACTTCGGCAGCAATCAGTTGCGTTTTACCGCTAATAGCTTGCTGAATTTGCGTGACTAAACGCGGCTTCATGGCTACGCCATCATTGGCTAATATCGCCGTTGCCTGCGCTAACTGCATAGGCGTCACCAGTGTATAGCCTTGGCCTATGCCGGTAATGACCGTTTCACCTTGGTACCATGGCTGTTTGTATCTGCGCATTTTCCATTCTGGCGTAGGCAACAAACCGCCGATTTCACCCTGCATGTCGATGCCTGATTTTTCCCCAAAGCCAAAATGGCGTACAAAGTCAGTTAATTTTTCTATGCCCAATTCTAGTGCTAAGCCATAAAAAAAAGTATCGCAAGAAATGGTAATCGCCCGCTGCATATCAACCATGCCATGACCACTAGGCTTCCAATCGCGATAACGATGAGTGCTATTAGCAAGTGTGAAATAACCAGAATCTTGAATGGAAAATGGTGGTAGGCGTTTACCATTTTCTAAACCAGCAATCGCCACAAATGGCTTAAAAGTTGATCCTGGCGGATAAATGCCGCGTATCGGCCGGTTGATTAAAGGCTTGTCTAAGGAGTCATTAAGAGCTTTCCAATTTTCCACATCAATGCCATCCACAAACAAATTAGGGTCAAACGTAGGCTGGCTAACATAGGCCAATACCGCCCCGGTCATTGGATTGATAGCCACCAAGGCGCCACGATGTTCACCAAAGGCCGTTTCAGCAATTTCTTGCATTTTACTATCTATGGATAGAATAATATTATTACCAGCCACTGGCAAAGTGCTGGATAACACCCGAACTGCACGGCCGTCTGCATCAATCTCAACTTGCTGAAAACCTGTGGTGCCATGTAGATAAGTCTCGTAGAACTGTTCTATGCCACTTTTTCCAACATGGTCAGAGCCTTTGTAGTTAGACAATGAATCGGATTTTTCTAGCCCAGCGAGATCTTTATCGTTAATGCGCCCGATATAGCCCACCACGTGCGAACCAAGCTTACCTAGCGGATAATGTCTAAATAAGCGTGATTTGATTTCTACGCCCGGTAAATGATAATGATTGACAGCAAATTTAGCCGCCTCGAATTCATTGAGATGCGTGCGAATCGGAACGCTTTCAAAGTTACGACCTTCTTCACGCAATTTATTGTAGCGCTTGCGGTCGAGCGGACTGATTTCAACCAGCTTTTTGATTTCTGTAATCGTCGCCTCGAGATCAGTAATTTTTGAAGGCGTGATTTCTAGCGTGTAAACAAAAAAATTGTGCGCTAGCACCACGCCGTTTTTGTCAATAATCAGTCCACGATTCGGCACTATAGGCACCAGTGAAATACGATTGTTTTCAGCCAATGTTTGATAGTGATCGTGCTGATTAATTTGCAAATAAAAAAAACGCGCAGCCAGTAGGCTAAATAATCCGATTACAACAATTGCACTAAAGCCTAATCTGAGCTTAAAGTAATACTGCTCATGTTGAAAGTTTTTGAGTTCAGCCCGCATGTCTAAATACCAAATTTATTGCTTGTAAAAAATCTTGGTTAAACAGCTATTATTGACCACTATAAAATCAATCACCACGCGCACGACCAGCGGCATTTAAGCCAAAAAATACCGCAACACACCACAAAAAAACACCACTTACAGTTGGTAAAAAGTAGGCCCAGCCTATGAATTGCATGCCAGCGAAAATTTTAAGGATAAGTAAGCTTATCTGCGAAGTTAGTAATAGTAAAGTCACATAAGCAAGTTGCTGCATGCCACTAAATAACACTAAGCGCCGCTGATACATCACAGCAAAAAAGGCAGTCGCCGTGTAAGCCAAAGCATACTGACCAAAGATGCCACCGGTGGCCAAATCCATCAATAAGCCAGCAAACCAAGCCGTCCCTAAATTACATATACTAGGTGCCCGTATCAGCCAGAATATGATGACCAACAACAAAAAGTCAGGTCTTATGGTTAGCATAAAGCCAGACCATGGCAACAATAGGCCGATAAATGCCAACAATAACGACAAGTAAATAGTTTTGACTTTAGTCGCTTGCATGCAACTTACTCGATGGGCTAGCTTGCTGATTCTCTGGCTTAGCCAGCGTAGGCGTTACTTTTACTTGACTTACCGCAACAGCACTTACTTGTGAAGCTGTCGTTGCACTAATTTCAGGTGATCCTAACTGCGGAATACTGACCAAAAGTACTTGTTTATGATTTTCTACACCGCCAGTAGGTACGCAAACAATTCGTGCAAAAGGTGAGTCAGCCGTAATTTCTATTTGTGACACAGTAGCAACCGCAAGACCCGCAGGATAAACTCCATCGATGCCCGAAGTGACCAACTTATCTCCACGCCGGATATCCACGTTAGTTGGCAAATAAGGTAAGTCTAAAGTATTGTCGCGGCCATGGCCAAAGGCAATCGCACGCAAACCATTGCGCTCTATTTGGACAGGGATAGCCAGTGACTTATCGGTAATCAGCGTCACTTCACTGCTCAATGAATAAGTACGAGTCACTTGGCCAATCACACCCTTGCCATCCACCACCGCCTCGCCGGCGACAACGTCATGCACTTCACCGCGATTAACGATCACTTTTTTAGTAAATGGGTCGCGACCTACGTGCACAATTTCACCCAAAACACTACGTTCTAGCAAAGATTGATTCGCTTCAAGCAATTTACGTAGATGTGCATTTTCCAGCGCTAACATATTTAGCCGCTGCAATGCGATGTCTTGCTTAAGAGCTCGCTGCTTTAACTGCTGGTTTTCGTTCAGTAGATGGTTGTGCGTCACAAAATATTCATTGGTAGCACTGTAAAGTTGACTCGGCGCATTCGCCACCACTTGCAGTGGATGCAAAACACTCATCAAAGCTTGGCGTACACCTTTTAAATATTGCAGGCGTGAATCTGTAGCTATTAATGCTAAGGATAATGCAGCAAAGAATACCAGTCGTGCAAACACGCTTGGTCCGCGCACAAAAAATGCGGGGGCTTGTTGTTGCTCAAATTTTTGATTAAAACCTCTTGCCATTGATTAAACTTTAAGTCGCATCTTTGTTACTTAAGGACTGCTTAAGGGATTGCTGGCGTCATTGACGCCAAGGAAATGGGAGGCACAAAGCGCCATGACAGTTAAAATTCATCATATAAACCATCTAAAAAGACCAACCAAGCCACGCGGCTTCTATTTTGTTTATACCTTGCGAACATTAAAAATATGGACTTAAAACTCACCTAAGGTAAGATTTAAGTCCAAGGCTTCTCGAATTAAATTATTCGTAAGCAAAAATACTGCCTAGCTTATCCATTTCCTCTAGCGCGCGACCACAGCCACGCGCAACGCAGGTAAGTGGATCTTCTGCAACGATGACAGGCAAGCCAGTTTCTTCAACCAACAAGCGATCTAAATCACGCAACAATGCGCCACCACCCGTGAGCACCATACCTTTTTCAGCAATATCGGCACCTAACTCAGGTGGCGTTTGCTCTAATGCAGATTTTACTGCGCCTACAATGGCATTTAGCGGCTCAGTGAGCGCTTCTAAAATCTCGTTACTAGAAATCGTAAATTTACGTGGCAAACCTTCCGCAAGATTTCGACCAGTGACTTCCATTTCCAACACTTCAGAACCTGGAAAAGCAGAACCAATCTTTTTCTTAATCGCTTCCGCTGTAGGCTCTGAAATTTGCATGCCGTAATTTCGGCGAATATAATCAATAATTGCTTGATCAAACTTGTCGCCACCTACGCGCTCAGATTTAGCATAAACAATACCGCCAAGTGAAATCACGCCGACCTCAGTAGTGCCGCCACCAATATCAACCACCATAGAACCCGTTGCTTCAGACACTGGCATACCTGCGCCAATTGCAGCAGCCATTGGCTCTTCAATTAAAAACACTTGCTTAGCTCCGGCGCGCTCGGCTGACTCTTTAATGGCGCGACGCTCAACTTGAGTAGAACCGACCGGTACGCAAATAATAATGCGTGGACTAGGTGAAAACCAGCGCGCATCATGCACACGACGTATAAAGTACTTAAGCATTTGCTCGGTAATGGTAAAGTCTGCGATCACGCCATCTTTCATTGGGCGAATTGCTTGAATATTAGCCGGCGCACGGCCCAACATGCCTTTGGCTTCGGTACCGACAGCTAGCAAGATTTTTTTGCCGCCCGGTCCACCCTCCAAGCGAATCGCCACGACAGACGGCTCATCTAAAACGATGCCTTTGCCACGTGCATAAATAAGGGTATTTGCTGTGCCTAAGTCAATGGCAAGATCATTTGAAAAGTAACTAGTGATGAAACCAAACATGATGTTTTTCCTGTGGGTTGAGGCATGGTCAATACGATGTAAATGTAAGGCGAAAACTTAATCTGTTTTGCACAATTAAGGCACGCTAAAAACCAAGGTATAATACCGCATATCTCATTGAAAATTAAGATGTGATTACAACTTGTTACAAAACCGCGACTTAAAATTGAAGTCACGTAAAACACACCATTTTTATTTCGGATTATTGAAGCATGGCACTCAGCATTGAAGATATTAAAAAAGTCGCGCATTTAGCGCGTATTGAGGTGAGCGATAGCGACGCAGCTGCGACCTTAAGCAAACTTACTGGCATTTTGGGCTTAATCGAACAAATGCAGGCGGTGGACATTACCGGCATTGTACCAATGTCACATTCGCAAGATTTAAGTCAGCGCTTGCGTGACGATGTGGTGACTAAAACCAACCTGCGTGATGAATTTCAAAAAAATGCACCTGTGCTTGGTAACGGCTCAACAGAGCAAGCCGTTGCAAGTGGCCTGTATCTTGTTCCTAAAGTAATCGAATAATTATGATCAATAGTAGCTTAAAGCAACTTGGATACATGCTCCAAGCCAAGAAGATTTCTAGCGTTGAACTAACAAAAGCTTTTATGGCTAGAATTTCGCAATACAACCCCAGCATTAATGCTTACATAAGTTTGGATGAAGAGAAAACATTAGCGCAAGCAAAGGCGGCTGATGTGCAAATTGCTGCCGGCAATATAACGCCATTAACCGGCATTCCTATCGCGCAAAAAGATATTTTTTGTGCCAAAGGTTGGCGCACGACTTGCGGCTCTAAAATGCTAGAAAATTTTATTGCACCTTACGATGCACATATTATTAGCCAGTTTGATGCAGTGGGTGTAGTGAATTTGGGTAAAACCAATATGGATGAATTTGCCATGGGCTCATCTAACGAAACCAGTTATTTTGGTGGCGTTAAGAACCCTTGGAGTTTTGATCGTGTACCCGGCGGTAGTAGCGGTGGTAGCGCAGCAGCGGTAGCCGCAAGACTTTGCGCGGCAGCCACTGGCACTGATACTGGCGGCTCAATTCGCCAGCCGGCTTCTTTATGTGGCTTAACTGGCTTAAAACCTACTTACGGCGTAGTGTCGCGCTTCGGTATGATTGCTTTTGCATCATCGCTAGACCAAGCGGGCCCCATGGCTAAAAGTGCTGAAGATTGCGCGCTAATGATGAACGTGATGGCAGGCTTTGATGAACGTGATTCAACCAGTTTGAATCGTGCAAAAGAAGATTACACCAAAGATTTAAACAAACCGTATTTAATTAAACCATTGGCTGGCTTAAAAGTAGGTTTGCCTAAAGAGTTTTTTGCTGAAGGTTTAGAGGCTAGCGTGGCTAGAGTCATTGAAACGGCCATCGCCGAATACAAAAAACTGGGCGCAGAGATGGTAGAAATCTCATTGCCGAATACTGGCTTATCTATTCCTGTTTATTACGTGTTAGCGCCGGCTGAAGCTTCAAGCAACTTGTCGAGATATGATGGCGTACGTTACGGACATCGCGCAGCTGAATATACCGACTTAATGGATATGTATAATAAGAGCCGTGCCGAAGGCTTTGGCGCTGAAGTTAAACGCCGTATTTTAATCGGTACGTATGTGTTAAGTGCTGGTTATTACGATGCTTATTATTTAAAAGCGCAACAAATTCGCCGTTTAATCGCACAAGATTTTACTGAAGCGTTCAAAAAATGTGATGTAATTATGGGCCCAGCAGCTCCTTCTACCGCGTTTAAAGCTGGTGAAAAAGTGGATGATCCAGTCGCGATGTATTTGCAGGATATTTATACTATTTCGACCAATCTAGCAGGTTTGCCTGGCATGAGTGTGCCAGCCGGCTTCGCCCAAGGTGACGATGGCAAAGCGTTACCAGTTGGCTTCCAAATTATCGGCAATTATTTTGATGAAGCACGCATGCTAAATGTGGCGCACCAATATCAACAAGTGACAGATTGGCATATACAAACGCCAGATTTGAGTCTGCTAGAAGGAAAAGTATAATGGAATGGGAAGTCGTTATTGGGCTAGAAACACACACCCAACTGCAAACTAATACTAAGATTTTTTCTGGCGCGGCGATTAAATACGGCGCTGAGCCAAACACGCAAGCTTGTGAAGTGAGTATCGCTTTGCCTGGCGTGTTGCCTGTGCTGAATAAGCAAGCCGTGCATTGCGCCATTAAGTTTGGCCTTGCCATTCATGCAGAAATCGCACCACGCTCAGTATTTGCGCGTAAAAATTATTTCTATCCAGATTTACCTAAAGGCTACCAAATTAGTCAGTTTGAGTTGCCATTAGTCGGTAAAGGCGCAGTGACTATACAAGTGCCAGCCGTAGGCAAAAATGCCGCTTATGAAAAAGTGATTAATATTACCCGCGCGCATTTAGAAGAAGATGCCGGTAAATCTATACATGGTGCGGTTGAAGGCATGAGCGGCATTGATTTAAACCGGGCAGGCACGCCCTTGCTAGAGATTGTGACGGAGCCAGATATGCGCTCAGCTACAGAGGCAGTGGCTTACGCCAAACAATTACATGAATTAGTACAATGGATCGGCATTTGTGACGGAAATATGCAAGAAGGTAGTTTCCGTTGCGATGTGAACGTTTCAGTACGTCCAAAAGGCACTGAAAAACTAGGCACACGACGTGAGATTAAAAACTTAAACTCATTCAAATTCATGCAACAAGCCATTGAATATGAAACCCGCTGGCAGATTGAAACGCTAGAAGATGGCGGTACTATTCATCAGGCAACTGTTTTATTTAATCCAGATACTGGCGAAACGCGCGCCATGCGCAGCAAGGAAGAAGCCAACGATTACCGCTATTTCCCTGATCCTGATTTATTGCCTTTAGTAATTACCGAAGCCGATAAAGCGCTTGTGCAAGCAGAAATGCCAGAGTTGCCAGCCGCCATGAAAGCACGTTTTGAAGCGCAATATGGCTTATCTGCTTACGATGCTAGCGCATTAACAACCTCACGTGAGTTGGCCGATTATTTTGTGGCTGCAGTAGATGCAGGCGCCGATGCTAAGCAAGCAGCTAACTGGGCAATGGGCAGCGTTTCGGCAAAATTGAACTCAGAAGATAAACCGATTTCAGCTTCACCTGTCAGCGCATTGCAGTTGGCACAATTGCTTAAACGTATTAGCGATAACACGATTTCTAACAATGCCGCGAAACAAGTTTTTGAGACGATGTGGAATGCTGAAGCGGATGCAGAAAGAGATGTTGACGCCATTATTGCAGCCAAAGGCCTTAAACAGGAATCTGACAGCGGTGCAATTGAAGCCATTATCGATGAAGTGTTAGCCGCCAACGCCGCAATGGTGGAAGAATTTAAAGCCGGTAAAGAAAAAGCCTTTAATGCTTTAGTGGGCCAAGCCATGAAGGCCTCAAAAGGCAAAGCTAACCCTGCGCAGGTAAATGATATTCTTAAGAAGAAATTAACGGCTTAATCTTAAGTTTGCTGGGCATTTTTTCTGAGGCTTGAATCGAGAGACTTAAGGCTAGACTCATTTAGCTAAAAAATCCGCCTTATTCCATTAAAAAAATAAAGCAGGTTTTTAATGTTTAAAACGTTTTAGTGCAATTTACATAATTGCATGAAATTGTTTAAGGTTTTAATTCTCGTGATTATTAGTAAAGTATTGTGCAATACCAACATACTGCGCCTAATCAACACCATACTGTTGGCGATACGCTTTAACCGCCTGCAAACGTTGCGCCATGTCGTGCTTATTGTTTAGATAGCTCATTAAATCCGCTAAATTAGTAATGGCGCATACGGGTATATGATTGTTTTTAATGACTTCTTGCACTGCCGACAATTCACCTAAACCTTTTTCTTGTCTATCAATCGCAATGGCAACGCCACAAGCCTTCGCGCCATTAGCACTGATAAGCTCAACGGATTCTCGCACTGAAGTACCAGCAGAAATGACATCATCAATGATAAGAACCCGGCCTTTTAATGGACTACCGACAATTAAACCACCTTCGCCATGATCTTTGGCCTCTTTACGGTTGTAAGCATAAGGCACATTGCGGCCATATTTGGCAAAGGCAATGGCAATACTGGCCGCTAAAGTAATACCTTTATAGGCTGGGCCAAATAACATATCAAATTCAATGCCTGAGTTTTGAATGGCAGCAGCGTAAAATTCGCCTAACTTCATCAAGCTTTCGCCATCATTAAATAGTCCAGCATTGAAAAAGTAAGGGCTCAAACGGCCAGCCTTTGTAGTAAATTCACCAAAGCGTAAAACCTCCTTTTGGATAGCAAATGCGATAAAATCTTGTCTAAAATCATTGCTAGATTGTTGGCTGGTTTCTTTACTACATTCGTGGCTAGTATTTGGATTCATATATTTAATAAAATTAAGGAATAAGTTTTGAAGATTATATCGCTAAACCTAAACGGCATACGCTCTGCAACAAATAAAGGTGTACAAGCTTGGCTACAAATACAAAATGCCGACATTGTTTGTATGCAAGAAATCAAAGCGCAGGCGACTGATATGACGGCAGAAATGCATAATCCTGCGGGATATTTTGGTCATTTTCATTATGCTGAGAAAAAAGGCTATAGCGGCGTAGGTATTTATTCTAAAGCCAAGCCAGATAAAATAATTGAAGGTTTGGACATTGCTGATATTGACAGCGAAGGTCGCTATTTAGAATGTCAGTTTGGCAATCTAAGTGTTATTTCGCTGTATTTACCTTCAGGCTCAAGTGGTGAAGAGCGTCAGACTTTTAAGTTTAGTGTGATGACACGCTTTATGTTGCATTTAAAAGCGCTCATTGAAAGTGGCCGCGAAGTGGTCATTTGCGGTGACTGGAATATCGCGCATAAAGAAGCCGATTTAAAAAACTACAAAGGTAATAAGAAAAATTCAGGGTTTTTACCTGAAGAGCGCTTGTGGTTAAGCGAGTTATTTGACCAAGTTGGCTGGGTGGATGTTTACCGCAAGCTACAGCCAAACACCACAGACGAGTGTTATACCTGGTGGAGCAATCGCGGCCAAGCTTGGGCGAAAAATGTGGGTTGGCGTATCGATTATCAAATTGCAACGCCTAGCATTGCAGAAAAAGCTATTTCGGCCAGCGTTTATAAAGACGAGCGCTTTAGTGATCACGCACCTTTGATCGTTGATTATTTAACTTAAAAGGCTTAATGTGAAATGATAGCTAAAGTTTCTCTTGTGCTGGTGGATTTTTCTGTACATGCCAAGGCGCTACTTTTATGAGTAATAACATACCGGGAATTGCCGCAAAAAAACAAAAAATAAAGAAATTCTTCCAGCCTAAATCTTCTACTAAATAGCCAGTTGCGGCATTGGCAAAAGTGCGCGGCACCGCAGCAAGGCTGGTAAACAAGGCGAACTGTGTGGCAGTGTAAAGTGGGTGCGTGGTGTGGGCAATATAGGACACAAAAGCAGCGGTTCCTAAGCCAACGCCCAAGGCCTCTACACCAATCACCAAGCCTAAAACCAGCGGGCTGTGGCCTACAGCTGCCAGCAACACAAAGCCTAAAATCGCCAACATTTGCACCGCACCAAATAGCCATAAGGCGCGATTAATACCTAGTTTGAGCATCCACATCCCGCCCAGTATGCCGCCAATTACACTGGGCCATAAACCTGCATTCTTAGCAATCAGGCCTATCTCAGTTTTACTGAACCCCATGTCGAGGTAAAAAGGGGTTGCAAGCGCAGTAGCCATACTGTCGCCCAATTTATAAAAGAAAATAAAAGCTAATATCAGCAATGCAGACTGCCAGCCACGCCTAGCAATAAACTCCTGAAATGGCTCAGTGACTGCTGCGCGCAAGGTTTTAGGCGCGCCGCTATTTAAGGCCGGTTCTTTGACAAAAATGGTCATGACTATGCCCGGCAGCATAAATAAGGCTGTAATTAAAAATACACTGCTCCAAGACAAATGATCGGCTAATATCAACGAAAGTGAGCCAGGCACTAAGCCAGCAATTTTGTATGCATTTACGTGAATAGCGTTACCCAAGCCTAGCTCAACATCTAACAATAATTCGCGACGGTAAGCATCTAATACGATATCTTGCGAAGCGCTAAAAAATGCGACTACGCTAGCTAAATAAGCAATCGTCCAAATATCAAACTGGGGGTTGAAAGCACCAAATACGGGAATGGATAGCAGTAATAAAACCTGTGAAATCAGTAGCCATCCACGCCTGCGGCCTAAGGGCGGAATATAGCGGTCAAAAAATGGCGCCCATAAAAACTTCCAAGTGAACGGTAAGTTAATCAACGCGAATAGACCAATGGCTTTTAAATTGACACCTTCAGAGCGCAGCCACGCTGGCAATAAACTGATTAAAATATACAGCGGCAAGCCTGAGCTAAAGCCGGTGAATATACAAATAAGCATGCGCTTGTTGAGTAGCGCTTGCCAGAAGCTAGGTTGGGTGGTCATGCTGAGTTTTAAGCTATTTAGACTGACTATTTTCTAGGCGATACATGGCCAAGCTGCCCATTAAGTTAGGCATAAAAGTCACCGGTTTATTATCAGTTAATACCAAGCGCTCTTTAACGGTGATGTTGCTGTTCTTACAAAACTGATCAAAGTCGTTGATAGTACATAAATGCACATTCGGGGTATCAAACCATTGATGCGGCAAAATTTTTGAAACCGGCATATTACCAGTCAGAATTTGACTACGATTGCGCCAATAGCCAAAATTAGGGAAAGTCACGATAACCTCGTGACCAACGCGCAACATTTCACGCACGATGCCTTCAGTATTATGTACCGCTTGCAAAGTTTGTGACAGTATCACGGTGTCAAAAGACTGGTCTTCAAAGCCGGATAAGCCAGACTCCAAGTCCATTTGAATGACGTTAATGCCACTGGACATAGAGGCTAACCAATTAGCATCATCTTTTTCTACGCCGTAACCACGAACTTCTAATGAGCCCTTTAAATATTGTAATAATGCACCGTCCGCGCAACCTAAGTCTAATACTTTTGCGCCAAATGGCAACCAGCTGGCGATAATGGCAAAGTCATGTCTGAATTCTTGGCCAAGTTGTTGTTGAGTGATACTCATGCCACGCTCCCAGCTTTAATGTTATCTACTTGAATATTTTCCACTGGGATATTATTAAGATAACTACGCAAAATCGCATGGTAATGCGGGTCTGGCATTAAAAATGCGTCATGACCGTGGGCTGCTGTCACTTCCGCATAACACACAGTACGTTCGTTATCAAGCAAGGCTTTAACAATCTCACGCGAGCGTGCTGGTGAAAAACGCCAGTCACTGGTGAACGAAACAACTAAAAATTGAGCGGTGACTTTTTTCAAAGCTTCAGTTAAATCACCACCAAAGTCCAACGCTGGATCAAAATAATCCAAAGCGCGCGTCATGCGTAAATAGGTGTTGGCATCAAACTCGCCAGCAAATTTATCACCCTGATAACGCAGGTAAGATTCCATTTCAAACTCAGCATCAAAACTGTATTTAATCGTATCTTTAAGCTTGCGACCAAACTTAGCACCCATCGCATCGTCGCTTAAATAGGTAATATGCCCTAGCATACGAGCAATCCTAAGACCGCGCCTGGGCACAACGCCATGCGCATAATAATCACCGCCATGAAACTCTGGATCGGTAATAATAGCTTGGCGCGCCACTTCATTAAATGCCATATTTTGCGCAGTAAGATTAGGCGCAGAGGCAATAACTAAGGCGTGGCGTACACGTTCAGGATATGCAATGGTCCACTGCAAGGCTTGCATACCGCCAAGGCTACCACCGACAACTGCGGCTAATTGCTGAATGCCTAAGTAATCTGCCAGTAAAGTTTGTGAAGTTACCCAGTCTTCGACGGTGAGTATCGGGAACGCTGAACCCCAAGGCTGACTTGTAGCAGGATTAATGCTGGCAGAGCCTGTGCTACCGTGGCAGCCACCTAAATTATTCACACCAATGACAAAGAATTTATTGGTATCTAATGGTTTGTTTGGGCCAATTAAGTTATCCCACCAACCTGGATATTTATCGTCTTCCGAATATTTACCCGCCACATGGTGTGTGCCAGAAAGGGCATGGCAGATTACAATTGCGTTAGATTTATCGGCATTTAATTGACCGTAAGTTTCATAAACGAGATCATATTGAGGCAGAACCGCACCACTTTTAAGTGTGAGTGGTGCATCAAAATGTGCAGTTTGGGCGGCAACAATGCCAACAGAGTTATTTACTTGCATAATATGATTATACTATGGCTTATTAATATGGGTATTAAACTAAAGAGGCTACGATGGCGCAATCCAACAATATTCAGGGCTTTAAGCAACACTTTCCACAATTAGCGACTGGTGTTTACGTACACCAAACCGCCACTATTATTGGCGAAGTTAGTCTGGGCGAAAATAGCTCAATTTGGCCAAGTACTGTTATTCGCGGCGATGTTAATTTTATCCGTATTGGTAAAAATACCAATATTCAAGATTTAAGTATACTGCATGTTAATCATAAATCCAGCACCGATCCTGCTGGCTCCCCACTGATTATTGGCGATTTTGTCACCATAGGCCACACCGTGATTTTACATGGTTGCACCGTAGAAGATGAATGTCTCATCGGCATGGGCAGTATTGTGATGGATAAAGTGCTAGTACAAAAACAGGTGTTACTAGGTGCCGGTAGTTTAGTGCCAGAAGGCAAAGTGTTAGAAAGCGGTTATTTATATATGGGTCGGCCAGCCAAAAAAATACGGGCGCTAACCATTGTTGAAATCGCCCATTTGAAGCAATCAGCAGATAATTATGTAGCACTCAAAGACCAATATCTAGCCTGAAAATAGTTTAATTAATCCCAGTGCGTACTTACAATAAGAGAATTTTTGGCTATAGTCACGCGATCGTTACCGCCTAAATCTTTGATGGTTACTATGCAAGTTAAACCAGTTTCCGCCATTAAATCTGCCACTGATTCAGCTTGATTACAACCATGCTCCAGCATCAACCAACCTTGAGGTTTTAGGTAAATTAGACAATTATCAATAATTTGACGAATATCATCTAAGCCATCTTCGCCTGAAGCCAGCGCAGAAATTGGCTCAAAGCGTAAATCACCTTGGCTTAAATGAATATCGTTTTGTTCAATATAAGGCGGATTGCTGACAATGATATCGAATTTCGCACAGCCATTATTTTCATCTGCAAGACCATCAAACCAATGACTTAATACAAATTGAACGTTTGAAATAGCTAGATTCTGCGCATTTTTTTTGGCGACTTCAAGAGCACCAATCGAGGCATCAACTGCGGTAAGCAATACTTCTGGTCGATTTTTTGCAATCGCCAAAGCAATTGCACCACTACCAGTGCCTAAATCTAAAACACTAATTTCCGCATATAAAAAGTTTGCTGGATATGCGACTGGGATTTTAGCCAAAACTGCCTCAACCAAAGTCTCAGTATCTGGTCGGGGAATTAAGGTGTCCGGTGTCACTAGCAAATCTAAACCATAAAACTCCCTATGGCCCAAAATGTAAGCGATCGGTTCGCCATTTAAACGTCGATTAAATAATGCTTTAAACGCTTCTTCGCGACTGTTTTCAATAGCATCATTTTCGTGAGAAATCAGCCATGCATGGTTAACGCCCAATACCTGCTGCAAAAGCATATACGCTTCAATTCGAGCTTCACCCGGGTTTAATTCTAGCTTCTTTACTAGCTCCATTTGAGCTAATTTCCAAGTTTGACCTACAGTTTTATTCAATGAAGAATCATCACACTTAATTATCATCACTCAAACTAGCTAGCAAATCAGCCTGATGTTCAGCTGAAAGCGCGCCTATCAATTCATCCATATCACCCTCAGTAATGGCGTCAATTTTATACAGCGTCAGGTTAATACGATGATCGGTAATCCGGCCTTGCGGATAGTTGTATGTTCTGATGCGCTCAGAACGGTCGCCAGAACCAATTAAGCTTTTACGCTCACTGGCAATTTTTGATTGCTGCGCGCGCACTTCGGCATCTTTAATTCTTGCGACTAGCACGCTCATGGCTTGCGCTTTATTTTTATGCTGACTACGATCATCTTGGCACTCCACCACAATGCCAGTTGGCAGGTGCGTAATACGCACGGCAGAATCGGTTTTATTAATATGCTGACCACCAGCACCACTGGCTCGATAAGTATCGATACGAATTTCAGCCGGATTAATGACGACATCGGACACTTCATCCGCTTCTGCCAATATCGCAACCGTACACGCCGACGTATGAATTCGGCCTTGCGTTTCAGTATCTGGCACGCGCTGGACTCTATGTACGCCGGATTCAAATTTAAGTTTTGAATAGGCGCCGTAGCCTTCAATTTTGGCAATAATTTCTTTGTAGCCACCAATTTCAGATTCGTTGGCCGACACCACTTCCACTTTCCAGCATTGGCGTTCTGCGTAGCGAGAATACATTCTAAACAGGTCGCCAGCAAATAGGCCGGATTCATCACCACCGGTACCTGCGCGAATCTCTAAAAATAAATTTCTATCATCGTTAGGATCTTTAGGTAGTAGCAAGGTTTGCAGATTCTTTTCGATCTCTTCAGTTTTAGCTTTGCATTGCTCAATTTCTTCTTGGGCAAACTCTTTCATGTCTGGGTCGCTGAGCATTTTCTGCGCCTCATTCATATCCGCTTCAACCTGCTCAAACGCACGGTACTGCTCTACGATAGGCGTAATCTCCGCGTGCTCTTGGGTGATTTTGCGATAATTATCCATGTTACTGGTCGCATTTTCAGAGCTCATTAACCGGTTTATTTCTTCTAAACGCTCGCTCAAATTGGCGAGCTTTGTAATCATACTGGGTTTCATTGTGTGGTGTCTTTTAGTGCAGTTTAACTTGTCGTTAAACTTAATTTTTAATGTGATACAGCTGTATTAATACATTTTCCAGCTTAGTGTGTTCATCGCCATGCGCGTGGTTAAGTGCATGACTAGGTGCGTGTAAAAATTTATTAGTTAAGGCATTACTCAAGGCTTCTAACACTTTTTCTGCACTTTCGCCCTTTTGAATCATTTTAATGGCTTTATCTAGCTCTAGTTTGCGTGTCGTCTCTGCTTGGTCACGCAGCGCTTTTATAGTCGGCACCGCATCGCGCTTTTTGAGCCAGTGCATAAAATTTTCTACCCGTGCCGCCACAATAATTTCCGCATCCACTGCAGCAGTTTGGCGATTAACCATACCATCGCTCACCACTTGCGCTAGATCATCCACGGTATACAAGAATACATCATCTAAAGCTGCAACTTCGGCTTCAATATCCCGCGGAACGGCTAAATCGACCATAAAAATAGGCCGATGACGACGGATTTTAATCGCACTTTCAACCATGCCTAAACCTACAATCGGTAATTGGCTAGCGGTGCTGGTAATCACAATATCAAACTCGGCAAAGCGCTCAGGTAAATCGTTGAGTAAAATTGCTTGCGCTGCAATGCCTTGCAAACTCATTTTGGCCGCTAAGGCTTCACCACGCTCTAAGGTGCGGTTAGCCACCATTATACTTTTAGGCTTTTGTGTAGCAAAGTGATCAGCGCAAAGCTCTATCATTTCACCTGCGCCAATAAATAACACTTTCTGGTCTTTAATATCGCCAAAAATGCGTTGCGCCAGCTTCACTGCTGCCGCTGCCATCGAGATCGAATTTGCGCCAATGTCTGTGTTGGTGCGCACTTCTTTTGCCACTTCAAACGTACGCTGAAATAGCTTGTGTAGCAGCGTGCCGAGCGTACCAGCATCTTGCGCGATTTTAACAGACTGCTTAAACTGGCCTAAAATTTGCGGCTCACCCAACACCATGCTATCTAAGCCAGAAGCTACTCTAAAGGCATGTTTAACTGCTTCGTCATTCGGCAATGTATAAATATAAGGTTGAATGGCGCGGCTATCTAACTTGTGATAGTGAGACAACCAATTGAGCGGTTTTTCCGGGTTATCTGCGCTACAGTAAAGTTCAGTGCGATTGCAGGTGGATAAAATAGCCGCTTCCGTCGCATCGTACTGGGTTAATTCGCGCAAAGCACTGCCTAGATGTTCACTATTAAAAGCAACATTTTCACGGATTTGAATGGGCGCGGTGTTGTGATTAACGCCAATGACATATAACTGCATAGGTGCAATTTTGATGGATTGGCGGTTGTTAAGCAAGAACCTTATCCTAAAGTTAAGAATATGGTTAAAATAACGGATTAGAATAAGTACGTAAAAATTGTACTTACATTAACATTTAAAGATAATGGACTTTTGCCATGGATAAAACTTTTAGAATTGCCCCTAGTATTCTTTCTGCTAATTTCGCTAAATTAGGTCAAGAAATTGAAGATGTCATCATCTCAGGTACGGATATTGTGCATTTTGATGTGATGGATAATCACTATGTACCTAACTTAACCATTGGACCTTTGGTGTGCGATGCCATCCGCGAAATCGCTAAAAAAGTTGGCGCGCTAATTGACGTACATCTAATGGTAAAACCGATTGATCGCATCATTCCTGACTTTGCAAAAGCCGGCGCAAATATCATCACGTTTCACCCAGAGGCTTCTGAGCATATCGACCGCAGTTTAAGTTTGGTCCGTGAGCAAGGCTGTAAATCAGGCTTGGTATTTAACCCAGCCACGTCACTTAGCTATTTAGACCATGTGATGGATAAAGTGGACATGATTTTATTAATGTCTGTCAACCCAGGCTTTGGTGGTCAAAAATTCATTCCTGAAACTTTGGAAAAGTTGAAATTGGCTCGCGCAAGAATCGACGCTTACTATGAAAAAACTGGCCGTCAAATTTGGCTGGAAGTAGACGGCGGTGTAAATGCGATGAATATCGCTGAAATTGCCCGTGCCGGTGCGGATACTTTTGTCGCTGGCAGTGCGATTTTTGGCGCCCCTAAAGATGGTGATGCGAATCGTTACAACACGGTTGTTGCTCAAATGCGCGCTGCGTTGGCAACCGTTTAATTCCTTTATTTTTAAATTTTTTTAAACGTACGGTGCAGAAAAAATTCAAAGTTAAAGCCGTCCTGATTGATTTGGACGGCACTTTGATGCATACCGCACCAGAACTTTCCCGTGCGGTAAATCGAATGTTGGCTAGCTTAAAGAAACCGGCCATTAATGTAAATCAGATAACGGCTTATATTGGTGAAGGTGCGCAAATACTGATTAAGCGCTGCTTAACCGGTCAATTGAATGGCGAGCCAGAAGCGGCCGAATACGAGCAGGCGCAATCATTGTTTTTTGAGTATTACGCGCAGATTGTGACTGAAAGTAAACCTTATCCGCAAGTTGTTGAAAGCTTGCAAGCATTGAAAGAAGCGGGTTATCGTTTGGCTTGTGTCACGAATAAGCCAGATAGATTCACTTTACCGTTGCTAGAATCTAGCAATTTGTTACAGTATTTTGAGTGTGTAGTTTCTGGTGATACTTTAGCCAATAAGAAACCAGCGCCTGACCAGATTTTCTATGCCTGCGAAAAAATGGGCGTTGCTATAGATGAAGTCGTGCTAATCGGCGACTCTAAAACTGATGTTGCGGCGGCAAAAAATGCAGCTTGTTTTATATTTACCGTACCTTACGGCTATAATCAAAACCGTAAAATTACCTTAAGTGATGTGGATGCAAAGATTATCCACCTTGGTGAAGCGCTAGATTTACTAGATTAATTTACAATAACTTCTTACCTATAAAATTTTTCAAAGTAATTAAACATGAATAACAGCAATTTCAAAACACATAGTTGGCGATGGTGGCGGGCTTAATCTAGCGTTTCGCTAGGAAAGTAGTTAGTCGCACCACGCACCCAATATATACATGTGAGAAATTTATGTTTAATACCGTCAGTTCAGCCGAATTTAAAGCGCTAGCCGCACAAGGTTACAATCGAATTCCATTAGTTTTAGAGACTTTTGCAGATCTGGATACACCATTGTCGCTGTATCTCAAGTTAGCCAATCAACCATTCTCATATTTACTAGAATCCGTGCAAGGCGGAGAGCGCTTTGGTCGCTACTCCATTATTGGCTTACCAGCAAAAACCCGTATTGTCGCTAATGGCAATAACGTACAAGTACTTGAAGGCGAAGCCGTACTTGAATCTGCGGAAAACACCAACCCACTAAACTTTGTGAAAAGCTTTCAAGCCCGTTTTAAAACGCCACCACCATCGCTTATATCAAACCAAGATTTACCCCGCTTTACTGGCGGACTTGCCGGTTATTTTGGTTACGAAACTGTACGCTACATTGAAAAACGCTTAGCCAATGTGCAAAAACCGGATGCCATTAATGTGCCAGATGTGCTTCTAATGGTATCTGAAGAAATTGCAGTGGTGGATAATTTAAGCGGCAAGCTTTATTTTATTGTGTACGCGAATCCTGACAATGCCGGTGCGTATGAAAACGCACTAGATCGCTTAAATGATTTAGTCAAAATGTTACGTAAAACCGTCGCGATTCCAGAAGCTATTGCTTGTGAAAGCTCTGTGGCGGTTTCTGAATTTGGCGAAGAAAATTTTAAAACAGCCGTAAAATGCGCACAGCAATATATTTTAGATGGCGACATTATGCAGGTGGTACTCTCACAACGTATGTCACAAAAATTTACTGCGCCTCCCTTAAGTTTATATCGGGCTTTGCGTAGCCTAAACCCATCACCTTATATGTTTTATTACGACATGGGCGATCATCATGTAGTGGGCGCTTCGCCAGAGATTTTAGTGCGGCTGGAAAATGGCACGGTAACGGCTAGACCGATTGCCGGTACGCGTCCGCGTGGTAAAACACGTGAGCAAGATTTGGCGCTGGCGGTAGAGTTGTTGGCCGACCCAAAAGAGCGTGCAGAACATGTGCAATTGATGGATTTAGGGCGCAATGATGTTGGCCGTGTGGCACAAACTGGAACGGTAAAAGTCACTGATAATATGATGATAGAGCGCTATTCGCATGTTATGCATATAGTAAGTAATGTTGAAGGCAAGCTTAAAGCCGGCATGGATGCAATAGATGTGATTAAAGCGACATTCCCGGCAGGCACAGTAAGCGGCGCACCTAAAGTTCGCGCGATGGAAATTATTGATGAGTTGGAACCTAGCAAGCGTGGCATTTACGCAGGTGCGGTAGGCTATTTAGGTTTTAATGGAGATATGGACGTGGCGATTGCGATTAGAACCGGCGTGATTAAAAACAATATGCTTTATGTGCAAGCTGGCGCTGGTATCGTGGCCGATTCTGTGCCACAAAGCGAATGGGATGAGACACAAAACAAAGCCAGAGCCGTGCTTAGGGCGGCTGAATTGGTGCAAGCCGGCTTAGATTTGAGTGTGGATTTGAGCTTAGCCGCTACACCGAAAGCAGGATATTAATATGTTACTCATGATAGATAACTACGATTCTTTCACTTACAACTTGGTGCAATATTTAGGTGAGCTAGGCCAAGAAGTGCTGGTGTATCGTAACGATGAAATTGATTTAGCCAAAGTGGCTGAACTCAAACCTGACCATATTGTGATTTCACCTGGTCCCTGTACACCAAACGAAGCTGGCATTAGTGTGCCGCTAATTAAAGAATTCGCCGGAAAAATCCCATTACTGGGCGTGTGTTTAGGCCATCAAAGTATAGGCCAAGCCTTTGGTGGACGTATTATTAAAGCTAAAACCTTAATGCATGGCAAAACATCTTTAATTTACCATCACAATATTGGCGTGTTTAAAGATTTGCCTAATCCCTATACCGCCACGCGTTACCATTCATTGGTGATAGAAAAAGAAACTTTGCCAGATTGTTTGGAAATTACCGCCTGGACTGAAGACGGTGAAATTATGGGCGTTCGTCACAAAACCTTACGCGTTGAAGGCGTACAGTTTCACCCAGAATCTATTCTGACGGAATACGGCCATGAACTTCTGGATAACTTCCTGACGGAAAAGTAATGAAATTGACTTTCAAAGAAGCCTTGCAACATCTGCTAAACCATGACGACTTCACGCACGCACAAATGCTGGGAATTATGCGCATGATGATGTCTGGCGAGTTAACTGGCGTACAAATTTCCAGCCTGCTAATGGGCTTAAGAATGAAAGGCGAAACAGTCGATGAGATTGCTGCGGCTGCCGAGGTCATGCGTGATCTTTCGACCAAGGTCAACATTCACGACACCAGTCACCTGATTGATACTTGTGGGACTGGTGGGGATGGCATTCAGACCTTTAACGTATCGACCGCCTGCGCTTTTGTCGCTGCAGCAGCAGGTGCTCAAGTTGCCAAGCATGGCGGGCGCTCAGTATCATCTACCTGCGGCAGTGCTGATGTGCTCGAAGCATTAGGTGTGAATGTCAATTTATCCCCAGAGCAAGTCGCAAAATGTGTAGACAATATTGGCATTGGCTTCATGTTTGCGCCTAATCACCACAGCGCAATGAAACATGCCGCACCTGTGCGCCGTGAATTAGGCATACGCACACTATTCAACCTACTTGGCCCAATGACCAATCCAGCTAGTGCCAAGCGCCAGGTAATGGGGGTGTTCCATAAAGACCTAACGATTTTATTAGCGCAAGTGTTGCAGCGTTTGGGCAGTACTCATGTCATGGTCGTGCATGGTGCTGACGGCATGGATGAAATTTCATTTACAGGCGATACCTTTGTGGCAGAGTTGAAAAATGGCACAGTGACTGAGTACACTCTGAATCCTAGCCAATTTGGCATGCCACACCATAACTTAAGCACCATACAAGTGCAAAATGCAGATGAGTCGAAAGTCATGGTTTTAGATGTACTTAATGGCAAAAGTGATAATCTAAACCAGCGAGCAGCCAGAGATATAGTGCTGCTAAACGCCGGAGCTGCTATTTATGTGGCAGGCATTGTAGATAACTTACAGGCAGGCATTAATAAAGCCGCAGAAGTTATCGATAACGGCTTGGCGTTGGCTAAATTAGAGGATCTAAAAGCTAGCTCTAAATGAAAAACCTGTTTTTATGTGCATGTTTTTTATTATTGGCGGCGTGCTCAAAAGCTGAGTCACCGGCTTCTTTAGATAACGCATCAAAGCAAGCCATTACGCAAACCAACGCAAGCGTTATTGCTGATTTATATGCGAAAAAACGTAGCCAAATTTGGGTGGAAGATAACGGCATAGTGGTAAAAGTATTGGCGGACGATGTTAATGGCGCACGTCACCAACGGTTTCTAGTAAAAGTGGGCACAGATCAAACTTTATTATTTGTCCACAATATAGATTTAGCGGTGCGTGTAGAAAATATTAAATTAGGCGACCATATTGCCTTTAGTGGTGAGTATATTTACAACCCGAAGGGTGGCATTATCCATTGGACGCACCATGATCCGCAGGAAAAACATAAGGCCGGTTGGATTAAATTAAACGGTAAAATTTACGAGTAATTCGTGACAGCAATCATAATCAGGTAAATAAAAAATGTCAGATATCTTAAAGAAAATTTTAGCTACTAAAGAAATAGAGGTGGCCGCCAGCAAAGCTGCTGTAAGTTTGGATCAACTACAAGCACTAGCTGAAGCTCAACCAGAACCGCGCGATTTTGTTGGTAGCATCTACAAAAAAGTAGTGGCTAATAAGCCTGCGGTGATTGCTGAAATTAAAAAAGCCAGTCCGTCAAAAGGCATTATTCGTGAAGATTTTAACCCAGCACAGATTGCCAGAAGCTATGAGAAAGCCGGTGCAGCGTGCTTGTCAGTACTCACTGACGCAGAATATTTTCAAGGTTCTGCAGAATATTTAAGACAAGCACGTGCGGCGTGCAAACTACCGGTGTTGCGTAAAGACTTTATGATAGACCCTTACCAAATATTTGAAGCACGCGCGATGGGCGCTGATTGTGTGTTATTAATTGTAGCGGCGCTAGAACTTAAGCAAATGCAAGCTTTAGAATTATTAACCAATGAATTAGGTATGGCGGTCTTGGTAGAAGTACATGATGCTGACGAGCTTGAGTTAGCCTTGCAATTAGACACACCATTAATCGGCATTAATAACCGTAATTTGCGTACTTTTGAAGTGTCGCTACAAACAACCTTAGACTTGTTAAAAGTACTGCCGGAAGACCGTTTTGTTGTCACCGAATCGGGCATATTTACCCCAGAAGATGTGAAACTAATGCGCGATAATGATGTACAGGCATTTTTGGTTGGCGAGGCATTTATGCGTCAGCCAGATCCAGGGGCTGAATTGGCAAGGGTTTTTGGATGATTTTTTATAGATAAACTTGCTTGTCATTCCGTGCTTGACACGGAATACAGTGGCTTTTTGGTGATACATTTTAACGACGCTAGATACCGACTTTCGTCGGTATGACGAAGATTACAATAAGTACGATGAAATAAATTATAGAATTGAGGCAATCAATATGAGTTATCCCTATTCCCGTCCACGTCGCATGCGTAAAGATGAATTTTCTCGCCGTATGATGCGCGAAAATGTGCTGACTACCGATGATTTAATCTACCCGGTATTTGTCCTAGACGGTGAAAATCGTATTGAAGAAGTCGCCTCTATGCCAGGGGTTAAACGCCAAAGCATAGATGTGTTATTAAAAACTGCCGCGGAATGCGTGCAATTGGGCATTCCTGCCATTGCATTATTTCCGGTAGTTGATGGTCAGTTTAAAAGTTTAGACGCCGCAGAGGCATTTAATCCTGATGGCCTGGTGCAACGTGCTGTTGCAGCCCTTAAAGCGGCACATCCTACGTTGGGCATTATTACCGATGTCGCCTTAGACCCGTATACCACGCACGGCCAAGATGGCTTAATTGACGCCGATGGCTATGTGCTCAATGACGACACCATAGAGGTGTTGGTTAAACAGGCCATTTCTCATGCCAATGCCGGCGCAGACATCGTAGCACCTAGCGATATGATGGATGGCCGTATTGGTCAAATTCGCGAAGCTTTAGAAAGCACGCGCAATATTCATACGAAGATTTTGGCTTATTCAGCCAAATATGCCTCAGCATTTTATGGCCCATTTCGCGATGCCGTCGGTTCCGCTGGAAATTTAGGCTCAGGCAATAAATACACCTACCAAATGGATCCAGCGAATAGTGACGAAGCAATTAAAGAAGTCGGCTTAGACATTGAAGAAGGCGCTGACATGGTGATGGTGAAGCCAGGCATGCCATATTTAGATATTGTGCGCCGCGTAAAAGATGAATTTGGTGTACCGACTTTCGCTTACCAAGTCAGTGGCGAATACGCCATGCTTAAAGCGGCCGCGCAGAACGGTTGGTTAGATGAGCGCGACTGTGTGATGGAAAGTTTGTTGGCGTTTAAACGCGCCGGTGCTGATGGCATTTTGACTTACTTTGCGATGGACGTAGCGCGTTGGTTAAAAACTAGTTAAAGCAAAATAATTCTGATGTGTAAATTTTAGTTTGCACACCCACCCATTAATTATCCATCAACGTCAATCAATCCTAAGCTATTGCTTTAACAACAGCTTAACATGCTCAATACCAGCGCGTTGCGCACTACTGCCATCGGCAGCCCGTTTGGTTGCAACTCTAATTTCATCTACTCCAAACACACTTAGTTTAATTACCCCAGAGTTTGTTTCTAGTGTGAAAACCGGTGTTTTTTTGCGGCTGGCAACCTTTTTATCACGCTTAGTATCTTTCGTCACACGATTCGGTTTGTCGTCTGCTTCAAAGGGAATATCTTTGTTAAGCAAAAACATTTCCACATCTTTTAAGCTATCGGCAAACAGATGAATATCTGTTTCAGCGCCTAAGCCGGCCGACCCATCTAGCACTGCGCCAGTCAAGTATGGGTCAAATTTTTCTAATAATTGCATAGTGAACAACGCACTTTTCCGCAGATTAATTAGCTGCTCAGGCTGCTCATCACTTAAGAATAATACATTATAAAGTTTGAGCGCTTGCTCAACTTCAGCGTTTGACGGAAGCGCATTATTATCAAGCGCCCCGATTTGCCGCCCAGCCTTTTTTTTGGCATAAGCGAAGTCAGAGATGCCCTCTTCCGCCATCATTTTAGCGGCTTTATGCGCAATCAATTGTCGTAATTGTTGAGGTGTTTCTCTCGCCATCTCATATACTTTTTATATCAATAAATAATTCGTTATCTCACAAATTAATTCAAACCTAGCATTTAGCCGCTAAACTTTGTCCGGCGTTTTGCCTGGCTGTTTTAAGGTTTTTTAACAAATTGACTAGCCCCAGCTTTGTTGGCACTAGAGGTCGAAAAGCTGGTTTCTGGCTGTGAAAGCTGTTGTGCTTGGTTAATTGCCGGCACGACAGCATCACCATTGTCATCTAACATAGGCGATACATAGCCATCACCTGCAGGTGGCGGATATTCATGATAAAAATAGTCAGTGATACCATTCACGTTGCTCTTTCCAGTAGCTATGTCAATGTTAATTGCCACCACGCCATCAGGCATTGCCATACCAGTCTCGGGCACGCTTCTTAAGGCGCCGGCCATGTATTTCATCCAAATAGGTAAAGCCGCCGCGGCACCTGTTTCATTTCGACCTAAGGTACGTGGTTTATCAAAGCCTATCCATGCCACAGCTACTTGCGCCGGACTATATCCAGCAAACCAAGCATCCATGTGGTCATTGGTAGTGCCGGTTTTTCCGGCAAGATCGCCTCTGCCTAATTGCAGTGCTTTGGCCGCGGTACCACTACGTACTACACTTTGCAGCATAGAGTTCATAATAAAAGCGTTGCGCGCATCGATCACACGAGGTGCGCCATTTCCCGCTTGATCAAACTTAGTGACTAAAAGTACCGTTCCTTTTTGGTCGACAATTTTAGCAATTAAGTTTGGTTTTACGAGATAACCACCATTAGCAAATACCGCATAAGCGGTAGCCATTTGGTACGGCGTCGCAGAGCCTGCGCCTAGCGCCATGGTTAAATAAGCAGGATGGTTTTTTGCGGCAAAACCAAAGCGGGTAATGTAATCTTGCGCATAGTTAGGTCCAATCGCTTGCAACACCCTAATCGCTACCGTATTCACTGATTTAGCCAGCGCTTCTCTTAAACGTATTGGACCTTCATAGCCGTCTTCGTAATTTTGTGGAGACCAATCTTGACTGCCCGTGTCGGCGGCTGAAAAGTTGAGCGGCCCGTCCTCTACGATAGTTGCGGGTGTGTAGCCTTTTTCTAATGCCGCAGAATAAATAAATGGCTTGAAGCTAGAACCAGGCTGACGCCAAGCCTGGGTCACATGGTTAAATTTAGTTTGATTGAAGTCAAAACCACCAACTAGCGCACGAATAGCTCCATTTTCAGGGTCTAGTGCAATAAGGGCAGCCTGAACTTGCGGTAATTGCACGACTTTCCAACCATCACCGGTTTTAATTAAACGAATCACCGCACCCACTTTTAATAAGCGCTTAGCTGGATCTTTTTCAGCCAAGGTTTTTTCTATCAGCGCTAAACCCTTACCGCTAATTTCAATTTCATCACCATTTTTTCCGTGTGTTTTAACAGACTTTGGTGAAATGCTAGTAATAATCGCCGGCATAAACCCATTGAATTCCTCAATATCGTCTAACGCTGCGTCAAAGGCAATTTTTTTCTCGTTTGATGCTAGCGACTCAATGGCTATTATTTTTTCTGGACCACGATATCCATGGCGCAAATCATAGTCCAATATACCCTCTCTCACTGCGGAGTTAGCTGATTCCTGACTGGCTTTACGTATGGTAGTATAAACCGACAAACCACTACTATAGATATCTTCCTGATACTTGGCATACAAGCTTTCTCTTACGATTTCAGCCACATAATCTGCGGCTAAATCACGCGATTGTTTAGAAGCCTTAAATCGCAAGGGTTGCTTTAAGGCCGCATGGTACAAATCCTCTTTGATAAAACCAAAGCGATACATGTCGTGTAAAACTTCTTGCTGGCGGCTAATCGCACGCTTGGGATTAATAAACGGATTATAGGTAGAGGGCGCTTTAGGCAAGCCGGCCAACAATGCAGTTTCAGCTAGATTTATTTTGTCTAGCGACTTCCCATAATATACTTGCGAGGCCGCTGCAAAGCCATATGAACGTTGGCCCAGATAAATCTGATTGATGTAAAGCTCGAGTATTTTATCCTTGCTAAGACTATGTTCAATTTTAATCGCCAGTAAAGCTTCATTGATTTTAGTGACTAAAGTCCGCTTGCCATTGGGTACAGTAAAAAAGTTTTTTGCGACTTGCATCGTAATGGTGCTGGCACCTTCATGGCCTTGACCGGTTAAATTGGTCTTTATCGCACGAAATATGCCTTTAACATCAATGCCATTATGTTGATAAAAGCGCCTGTCTTCAATGGCTATAACGGCACGCTGCATGTTCTGCGGAACATTTTCGATATTGATGTAAGCACGATGCTCCTCACCAAATTCACCAATTAAATATTTATCTTCCGAGTAGACTCGTAATGGCTGTTTAGGATGGTAATCAGTGAGCGCATCTAGCGAAGGTAAGGCTGGATATATGACTGCGGCAGCAATGCCTATCAGTGCGATTATTGACAAACCGCCAACGACGATTGCCAATAAAATATAGTGCCACCATTTATTAAGATTCATGAATTGTTGTCGTTCATATTGATAAGGTAATTCTCATCATTATAAATTGCTAAGCTAAATTATGGCGAATAAACCATTAAATAAAGGTTACTGTTTAAATAATATGTTTGCTAAAAAATAGGCTATTAATTTTATTAATCAACTACCGCGACTTGAGAACTCAGTTAGTGCGGCTAATTTATGTTAAAAAACGACCGAGCAAGATGATGAAAATGAGCGGCTTATGATTATTTCGCCAAATTATGTGCAGTAATTTAAACTGACAATAAGCTGCGCACACAATGGTTTAATAGAAAAAATTTTAAAATCATGTAATATTGTCATAAAATGCCTATAGTGGCTGTATTTGGCATTTTTTAACCGTACTTTAGTCCATGCATTAATTAAGGTGTATCAAACTGAACAATATTTATTTTGTAGGCCTAATGGGTGCAGGAAAAACCACTATTGGTCGCTTAATAGCGAAGCAATTAGGCATGGTTTTTTATGATTCAGACCACGAAGTGGAGCGCAAAACTGGCGTCAAAATACCGCTAATATTTGAGCTGGAAGGCGAGTCTGGTTTTAGAAAACGTGAAGCCAGTACGATAGAAGATCTTTGCCAGTTAAAAAACATCGTCATGGCTACTGGTGGTGGTGTAGTGTTATTAGAAGAAAATCGTGAGCTTTTGAAGAATAACGGCATTGTTGTTTATCTACGTGGAAACGTACATGATTTATGGTTACGCACTCGTAACGACAAAACTAGACCTTTATTACAAGGCGGCAATATTAAGCAAAAACTAGAACAACTGTACATAGAGCGTAATCCGATATACACCAAACTGGCTGATTTTATTGTCGATACTGGCGCACAATCGGCTACAGAAATTAGCGGCTATATTGAGCATTTGCTGCAAACCCAGCATGGCAGAGAGAACTCAGAAAGAAGATTTGAAATGGCAAAAAACACTAGTCACTCAGATAGCCACTTGGCTAGTCAATCAGTAAATGATAATTCCGCTCTAAAGCAAAATCTAATTAACCAACATTTGGCAAAGCAAAATTTATCGAAGCAAGATTTAGTGAAATCTGATGGCAATAACTAAAATTGATTAAAGCCAGATCTAGCAAACTTCAATTAAGTCACCATAACTAATTAATAACAATCAAATAACAACCGTTAAATAACCACCATTAAGCTCAAAAATCAGATGCAAACACTCAAAGTTGAATTAGCCGACAGAAGTTACCCGATACATATAGGGAAAAACCTCATCTCTGATGCGAGTTTAATCTTGCCTTACCTAAAGCGCAAACATGTGGCGATTGTCACCAACACTACGGTTGCACCTTTGTATTTAGAGCAATTAAGTCAATCATTACAAGCGGCTGGTGTCACTGTTATTGCTATCATTTTGCCAGATGGTGAAGCGTATAAAAACAGCGCAACACTCAACACCATTTACGACACTTTACTGCAAAATCGTTGTGAGCGCAGCACTACATTAATTGCACTCGGCGGTGGTGTCATTGGCGATTTAACAGGCTACGCTGCGGCCACCTATTTACGTGGCGTACCTTTTATACAAATCCCAACCACTTTATTATCACAAGTAGATTCTTCGGTAGGTGGCAAAACTGGCATTAACCACCCACTAGGTAAAAATATGATAGGTGCTTTTTATCAGCCGCAATTGGTATTGGCCGACATTGACACTTTACAAACATTGCCAGCACGTGAATTTGCTGCAGGCATGGCAGAGATCATCAAATATGGTCTAATCCGCGATGCAGAATTTTTTGATTGGCTGGAGCTTAATATGGCCAGCTTAATGCAGCTCGATGAAGCCACGCTAAGCTATGCAATCTTTCGCTCATGCCAAAATAAAGCCGATGTAGTCGCTAAAGATGAGCACGAGCAAGGCGATCGCGCACTGCTTAATTTAGGCCATACTTTTGGTCACGCCATAGAAAATGCAATGGGCTACGGCGTTTGGTTACATGGTGAAGCAGTTGCCGTGGGTAGCATGATGGCAGCAGATCTATCGCGGCGCATGGGCTGGTTATCTGAGTCAGAAGTGACGCGCATTCAAAATAGTTTTGTCGCGGCTAATTTGCCGGTTACTGCCCCAAAATTAGGCGTAGATCGCTATTTAGATTTAATGGGTTTAGACAAAAAAGTTGAAAACGGCAAAATTAGGCTGATACTACAACAAGGTATAGGAAAATCTGTCATCACCAGCGATTACGACGTACAAAAATTAAGAGAGACTTTGGCTTTATGATAAAAGTGATCAGCACTATTCATCCGGCATGTTCTATATGAACAATCTTGCCGCCTATGCCGCCAACCCAGATCTAGCAATAGGCCGGCAATTTGAAGAGCCTGCCTCAGAAACCCGTAACGCATTTCAACGCGACCGCGACCGTATTATTCACTCAACAGCTTTTCGTCGCTTGGAATACAAAACTCAAGTATTTGTAAATCACGAAGGTGATTTGTTTCGCACTCGACTCACCCACAGCTTAGAAGTTGCCCAAATGGCACGCGGTATCGCCCGCACACTTCATCTGCATGAAGATCTCACTGAAGCTATCGCACTAGCACACGACTTAGGTCATACGCCATTTGGCCATGCTGGGCAAGATGCGTTGAATGAATGTATGCGGGACTTTGGCGGCTTTGAACACAATTTGCAATCCCTACGTGTAGTAGAAAAACTAGAGCTACGCTACGCCGAATTTGATGGATTAAACCTGACCTTTGAAGTACGCGAAGGCATACTCAAACATTGTTCGGTTAAAAATGCAAAGTTGCTCGGTGATGTAGGCCAACGTTTTTTAGATAAAACAAGCCCTAGCCTAGAGGCGCAACTCACCAACTATGCCGACGAAATTGCCTACAATAATCATGACATTGATGATGGTTTACGCTCTGGATTAATCAGCATAGAGCAATTATCAAAAGTAGAGCTATTTGCGCGTAATTTAGCTATTGTCAAAGATAAATATCCTAAGCTTGAGCAAAAGCGCTTGATACATGAAACTATACGTCGCATGATTAATACCTTAGTAGTCGACTTATGTACCCACAGTGCTAGCAACATTGAGAAACATCAACCAAAAAATATATCAGATATACGCCAACTGCCGCAATTAATCGGCTTTAGCAAAGAAATTGCCGACCAAAACCAGAAACTCAAACAATTTTTGCGGAAGAATTTATATCACCATTACAAAGTAAACCGTATGAGTGCAAAAGCCGCCCGTATTGTACTTGAGCTTTTCACTGCATTTTTTGAGAATACCGGCTTGCTGCCAGACGAGTTTCAGGTCTATGCAGAGCTAGATAAAGCACGGGCAGTCGCAGATTATATCGCCGGTATGACAGATCGCTTTGCAATACGCGAACATCGTAAGTTATTTACGGTTGAAGAATATTTGTAATAAATTTTCAGCTTGACTGTGAAACCATTTTTATATTGAGCACTTTTTTGCTGCGTTCACGTTTTAAAAGCTTACAAAGTGCTAGATTTTTATTATCCAAGTTGTTTAATTTAGGCACACCACATGAGCACATATAATGAAATTGAAGCGAATGATTTATTGAACATGATGGCAACACAGCCTCTGTTATTAGTTGACGTACGCAACGACGATGAGGTGGCACGCGGCATAATTTCCGGCGCAGTGCATATTCCATTAGCGATGTTACCTGCACAATGTGAACCATTAACTAAGGCAGATAATGTCGTTTTTTATTGTCACAGCGGCATCCGCTCTGCCCATGCGGCGTCTTTTGCGGCGAACCAAGGCTGTAAAAACGTATATAACTTAGTTGGTGGCGTTTTAGCGTGGAACAAGGCCGGCCTGCCATTTGTTGCAAAAAATAATGAGGCTAAGCGTTAATGGAATTTGATAAGGAAGTGGACGCGACTGGACTGAAATGTCCATTACCCATTTTACGTTGTAAAAAAGCCTTGAGCGAAATAGAATCCGCTCAGGTATTAAAAATAACCGCTACCGATAACGGCGCGGTTAAAGACTTTAAAGCATTTTGCACACAAACTGGCCATACTCTTCTACAGCTTGATGAAGCGAATAGTGTGTATGTTTTTTACATCAAAAAACGCGTAGTTTAATTTGTATTAAATATAGATTTTTAAGTACAACGACCATAACATATAGCGAAATTAAAAAAGGGAGCCCATGCTCCCTTTTTTAATATTCATAACTTTTTATTTCATACACTTTAAATGTAAACACTGATCACTTTAACTTAGCCAACTGGTTTTGCAGTTTGCCTACACTGGCACTAAACTCTGCGACGCGAGCTTTTTCTTGCTCAACGACAGCAACTGGCGCACGCGCTACAAAACTTTCGTTGTTAAGCTTGCTGTTAGCCTTGCTAATTTCACCTACTAATCGGGCAATTTCTTTACCCAAGCGTTCTTTCTCAACGGCCACATCAATCTCAACTTTTAGCATCAACTTAAAGTCTTCAACCAACATCACTGGCGCATCTGCTTCTGGCAATTCAGCCACAACAGCGACATCTTCCAGCTTAGCCAAGGCTTTTAAATACGGTGCATATAACGCTAACTTCTGCGCATCTCCAGCGGCAATTAATGGCACACGCGCCGCAGGAGAAATATTCATTTCCCCACGTAAGCTACGGCAGGCATCAACCGCTTGCTTGAGTAAAGCCACCCAAGATTCTGCAGCTTCGTCTATTTTGCTCGCTTGAACCTTTGGATAAGCCTGCAACATAATGCTGGCGCCAGAAGCATCAGCCTTAATTCTGCCGCTCATAGGGCCTATGGTTTGCCAAATTTCCTCGGTAATAAACGGCATAATTGGGTGTGCTAAACGTAATATTGTTTCTAGCACTCTTAACAATGTACGACGCGTTGCCCGTTGTTCTGCGTCACTTCCGTTTTGCACTTGTACTTTAGCCAGCTCTAAATACCAATCGCAATATTGATCCCAGACAAATTCATAAATCGCTTTTGCCGCCAGATCAAAACGATAGTCGGTAAAGGCTTTTTCTACTTCGGCTTCTGTACGTTGCAAAGCTGAAACTATCCAGCGATCTGGTTGTGAAAAACTCAAATAACCATCGGCTTGCGTAGTGCAATCTTCTATGCCGCAATCTTGACCTTCTGTGTTCATCAACACAAAGCGTGTGGCATTCCATAATTTATTGCAAAAGTTACGGTAGCCGTCGCAGCGCTGTAAATCAAATTTAATATCGCGACCCGGACTGGCTAACGCAGCAAAGGTAAATCGCAGCGCATCGGTACCGTAAGCATTAATACCTTCCGGGAATTCTTTGCGCGTGTTTTTCTCAATTTTTGTCGCATCTTTTGGATTCATTAAACCGGTGGTGCGCTTTTTAATCAAATCTTCCAAACTAATGCCATCAATCAAATCAATCGGATCCAGCACATTACCTTTAGATTTACTCATCTTTTGGCCTTCGGCATCTCGAATCAAGCCATGTACATACACATGTTTGAACGGGATTTTGCCGGTGATGTGCTTGGTCATCATGACCATACGCGCCACCCAAAAAAAGATAATATCGAACCCTGTAACCAGTACGCTGGAAGGTAGAAATTGTTGCAAGGCTTGGTTTTGCACATCAATCGCCTCATCGCCTGTCCAATCTAAGGTTGAAAATGGCCATAAAGCGGATGAATACCACGTGTCTAGCACATCATTATCACGGGTTAAGTCGCCCGCGTAACCATCGACAGCGGCTAGTTTTCTTGCCTCGACTTCATCGTGCGCGACATAGGCTTTGCCATTTTCACCATACCAAGCAGGAATCTGATGGCCCCACCATAATTGACGTGAAATACACCAATCTTGGATATTGTTCAGCCACTGGTTATAAGTATTTACCCAGTTTTCAGGATAAAACTTAATTTCGCCACTAGCGACTACATCCAAAGCTTTTTGCGTAATGCTTTTGCCATCGGCGCTAGGCTTACTCATGGCAACAAACCATTGATCAGTCAGCATAGGCTCAATAATCACGCCGGTACGATCACCGCGCGGCACTTTGAGTTTGTGTTTATCAGTTTTAACTAGATAACCTTGCGACTCTAAATCTGCCACCACTTGCTTACGTGCAGCAAAGCGTTCTAAACCTTGATATTGCTCAGGCGCGGCATCATTGACAAAGCCTTCTAAAGTGAGAATGCCTATCGTAGCTAGACCATGACGCTGACCAACCGCATAGTCGTTAAAATCGTGCGCTGGCGTGACTTTAACGACGCCAGTACCAAACTCTTTATCGACATAATCATCGGCAATAATGGGGATTTCACGGTCGCATAACGGCAGCTTTACGTGCTGACCAATCAGATGCATATAACGCTCATCTTCAGGATGCACCATCACCGCCACATCGCCCAGCATCGTTTCTGGACGCGTTGTGGCCACGGTAAGCGTGCCTTCACCGTTAGCAAGTGGATAGTTGATGTGCCACATAGAGCCATCTTCTTCTTCCTGCACCACTTCTAAATCTGAAACGGCAGTGCCTAATTTCACATCCCAATTCACCAACCGTTTGCCGCGATAAATCAGGCCTTCGTTATACAAACGGACAAATGTCTCGGTCACGGTTTTATTCAAACCTTCATCCATAGTGAAGCGCTCACGGCTCCAATCTGGCGACGTGCCTAGACGGCGCATTTGCTTAGTAATAGTATTACCTGAGTATTCTTTCCATTCCCAGACTTTTTCTAAAAATTTCTCACGGCCTAAATCGTGGCGGCTAACACCTTGCGCATCCAACTGACGCTCAACCACTATTTGCGTGGCAATACCGGCATGATCTGTGCCCGGTTGCCATAGCGTGTTATCGCCACACATACGGTGATAACGCGTCAGTGCGTCCATCAGCGTTTGGTTGAAGCCGTGGCCCATGTGTAACGTGCCGGTAACGTTTGGTGGCGGAAGCAATATACAGAAATTTTCTTTAACTTCTGGGTTCAAGCCGGCCGCATAATAGCCTTTGCTCTCCCAAAATTCATACCAGTGACTTTCAATGGTTTTTGGGTCGAAGGATTTAGCAAGTTCACGAGCTAGCGCGTTTGTCGGTAGGTTTAAAGTAGTCATATAGGCATAATTTTACCACAGCCGCTTTCAGCTATGAATAATCTACTTTGGCTGGTAATTAATGTGTTTCAGCTTTGCACAAATTGAGCTTGCTGCCTTATGGCTTTCTAAAATCTGCATCACCTAGCACTAGCGGCCCAACTTTTTCCCAATACTTAAAAAAACGTTTTAGGTGTTGCCGGCTAATTTCCACTTCCGCAAACTTAGTAGCAGGCTGAAATTCGGGTGAAAATGGCATGAGCAGTTGTTTAATTTTAGTATTTGGCGTGTCTTGCGTAATAATCTGACCAATGCCGCGCGCCGTCAACACTTGATAAGTATCACCTAACCAAACTTCTACATCTTCCATTTCACTCAAACAGTCAGCGACAAACTGCAAGCGATTAAGCGACCACACGCCGTGAATTTCTGGATCAAATACAAAAATTTTAGGCAACGGCTTCATGAGTAAAACGTGTGCAGCAGAAAGCATTTCATCATGTATAAAAACCGCGAGGCCTGAAACGCTAGAAATTGCATGTTTAGCTAGCGGCATTAGCGTATATTGTTTAGCTGTTGGCAACAACGCCACCTTAAATAGGCGCTCATTTAATGCTTCGTAACTTGCATCGAAGGGGCAAGCAGCGGTACAACCCGCGCAATATTTGTCACGCGTAAATCTAGCTAAGTTTTCTTTGTTAAAAAAATAAGGTTTTGCGCTAAAAGTAGAAGCCACCCATTGCCATGAAAGATGATTGCTGGCGCTATCACCGTCCAGCAGATGCGCTTCAAACCAATCCGCGGCTACAAGCCAATCTATTTTAAGATGATGCACAACATAACTGGCAAACCACATACGCGCGTGGTTATGCATGTAACCGGTATCTAGTAGCTCATGAACAAAACCATCCATACAGGGCAAACCAGTGTTACCTTGTGTGACGAAATCATTCAAAGGAGCATAGCCAATCTCAACTTTGGACGGCTCCATTTCACTATAAATAGCGTTGCCCTCAGCAAACCAAACTTGCCGCCAGTAATCGCGCCAAGCAAATTCAAATAACAACTTTTCTGCCGCTATGCCAAAGCGAGTTTTTACCGAAGTAAAAGATTCATTTAAAGTAATACAGCCGTGCCTTAAATAAGGGGACAAATGCGTCACCGCGCCATTGATGAAATTGCGGTTACTATTATAGGTAACCGCATCAATATCATTGAGTTTTTTCAGGCCATTAACACGCCCGCCAGCCCATTTATGCTGCAAATCAGGACCTATAGCGGAAGGAAATTGCCGCTTAATATACTGCAATCGCTCTTCTGCGTCACAAGGAATACTGAGTTTTTTTGCATGGTTCATTAAAATACTCGCCTTAAAGTTTTCACTGGTTTTAATCGCATACTTTTTATCAACACATGTTATTAGGGAAGTTTCTCTAGACTTTGTATGTCACAGCTTTTGTTTGATTCTTGTGCAATAATAATCGTTCAAAGATTGTGTAGTTAAATTAAAATTCTACCAAAGGTAAAAAATGATAGAACCAATGTGGATGTGGGGCGCACTAGGCTTAGTTTTGCTTGGTATAGAAATGGCGACAGGCACTTTTTACGTGTTGTGGTTTGGTGTCGCAGCCTTATGTATTGCGCTTGCAATATGGTTTTTTCCTGAAATGCCAAGCGCAGTTCAGTATGCAATGTTTTCTGCATCATCTCTGGGTTCTCTAGCGATATGGCGTCTCATCTATAAAAAAACTGCGAAAGATTCTCGCGTAGGGCAATCACTAGGTGAGGAAATCGGCCGTATAGGCACAGTAAGTGAAACCTGTAGTGCGACTAAGAGTGGTAAAATTATTTTTACGCAAGGCTTGATGGGCAGTCGCATATGGGTTGCAGTGTGCAATGAGACCGTTGAAGTTGGTTGCAACGCCAAAGTAGTGGCGGTCGAAGGCAATGAATTAAGAATTATAAAAATTAGTGAACAGTTTTAAGAATATATATATATATCCATTTAGGAAACCAACATGACCGAATTTAGTTTTGTACTGATATTTATAGCAATCGTTGCCATTATTAAAGGCGTCCGGATTGTGCCACAGGGCGAGGAGTGGGTGGTTGAACGTTTAGGAAAATTTGCCGGCGCACTTAGTCCAGGACTACATGTCATTAATCCTGTTTTCAGCAAAATTAGCTACAAAGTAACCACAAAAGATATTATCTTAGATGTGCCTCAGCAAGAGGTGATCACGCGCGATAACGCCGTAATTTTGGCCAATGCCATCGCATTTATTAAAGTCTCAAATATCGAACGCGCAGTGTATGGCATTGAGAATTTCAAAGAAGCCATGCGTAATATGGTGCAAACCAGCTTGCGTTCTATTATTGGCGGCATGGATTTGAACGAGGCGCTAACCTCACGTGACCGCATTAAGGCTGAGCTTAAGGCAGCCATTGCTGATGAAGCGCTTGATTGGGGCCTAACTGTTAAATCGGTAGAAATTCAAGACATCAAACCATCTTCAAATATGCAAGACGCAATGGAAAGACAAGCGGCGGCAGAACGTGAACGGATTGCCGTAGTGACGGAAGCCGAAGGCGCGAAGCAATCACTAATTTTAAATGCTGAAGCCCGCTTAGAAGCGGCACGTAAGGATGCTGAGGCGCAGATGGTGGCGGCTCATGCTTCTGCTGAATCCATTAAATTTATTACGGAAGCAGTCAAAGAGAATAACGCCTCTGCCATGTTCTTATTGGGCGATCGCTACATTACCGCACTGCAAAGCATGTCAGCATCGTCAAACAGTAAAATCATTGTAATGCCAGGTGATTTAGTTGGTGCGGTTAAATCTTTGGTGGGTGGTAAGTAAGTTTTTTTAATGCCCCACCTCTAAAAAGAGCCAGAGACTTTAAGTGTGGGGTATTTTTAGTATCGAATATTTTAATATGGGTGGCTTTAAGTTCCGCACACCGAGCAAGCTAAATCTTTGCGTAATTTAATAGTTCGCCATTCCATTGTTAGCGCATCTAATAACAGCAAGCGGCCTTGCAAACTTTCACCAATTCCCATTAGCAACTTCAAAGCCTCCGCGGCTTGAGTGGTCCCTATCATGCCCACTAGTGGCGAAAACACTCCATGGGTGGCACAGCGCATGGCGTTATCCTCGCCGCTAGCTTCACTTTGATCTGGAAACAAACAGTGGTAACAAGGGCTAGTTTTAGAGCGCATATCGTAAACAGTGACTTGACCTTCAAATCCAATAGCCGCACCAGATACCAAAGGTTTTTTAAGCTGAACACATAACTTGTTTAACAAGTAGCGTGTCGCGAAGTTATCGCTACAATCAATTACTACATGCGCCTGTGAAATTAAAGTAGAAAATTCTTCTTCGGTTGAGCTTACGCAAACAGTATTGACCTGTACGCTAGCATTAATTTCAAATAAAGCTTGTTGTGCGGAAAGCGCTTTATTTATTCCCACAGAGGCTGTGGTATGTACGATTTGTCGTTGTAAATTGGTTAAATCTACCGCATCAAAATCGCAAATAGTTAAAGTGCCTACACCGCTGGCCGCTAAGTAAAGGACAACAGGCGATCCCAAACCACCAGCACCTATAATCAATGCATGGCTATTAACAAGCGCCTCTTGGCCTTCATAACTAATTTGCGGCAATAGAATGTGCCGACTATAGCGCAGGAGTTGGTGATCGTTCATAAATTAGTATAATTTTTCTTATTTTATCATCGAGTTCTAAAGTACGTAAGGTGAAATCTATACCATTATGTCATCAAATTCTTTTGATTATGCTGTTTGATTTTTTCTTTATATTTTATGGGCTTACGTTTCACTAGTTATTGTGGTTTTTAAAGATATCCTAATTTCCTATTAAATTAGGCCTGACATGGTTGAAACCTTTGGGCGTACTTTTTGTTTGGTGGTGAACGGCTGCTTCGGGTAGGAAGTAAAAATTTTGACCGCTAGCTATCTAGATATTCAAGTGAAAAAAATTCAACTATCACTATTTTATAGAAGAATATAGATCTATCTTATTTTTTAATAGCCATAAAAAACTGCACCTTAATAAGTTGGACATTAATGTCTAACTTTTGGGGTGCAGTTCAAAAGCGGGCTTTTGTTTAACTATTGCTTAACTAACAATCACCTGCAAGACTATTCGTCAGTTTCTGTCTCAGCTCTAGCGTCACCAGCAGGCGCATCGATTAAAGCTTTCATACTTAAACGTACGCGGCCTTTCTCATCGGCTTCTACTACTTTAACTTTAACGATATCGCCTTCTTTTAGGAAGTCACTCACAGCATTCACACGTTGATGTGCGATTTGTGAAATGTGTAGCAAGCCATCTTTACCTGGAATTAGTGACACGATCGCACCAAAATCAAGTAATTTAAGCACAGTACCTTCATATACATTACCAATTTCAACTTCTGCGGTAATCTCGGCAATTCTACGTTGCGCTTCAGCACCGGCTTCAGAACTAGTACATGCAATTTTTACAGTACCGTCATCTTCAATATCAATCGTTGTGCCAGTTTCTTCAGTTAGCGCACGGATTACCGCGCCGCCTTTACCGATGACATCACGGATTTTTTCTGGATTGATTTTCATGGTGATAATACGTGGTGCAAATGCTGACATTTCAGTACTTGCAGTAGTCATTGCCGCTTTCATAATACCTAAAATATGCGCGCGACCTTCTTTAGCTTGCGCTAATGCCACTTGCATGATTTCTGCAGTAATTCCAGTGATTTTGATGTCCATTTGCAAAGCAGTAATACCATCATCTGTACCTGCTACCTTAAAGTCCATATCACCTAGATGATCTTCGTCACCTAAAATATCGGTCAACACTGCAACGCGGTTGCCTTCTTTAATCAAACCCATCGCGATACCTGCAACGTGATTTTTTAAAGGTACGCCAGCGTCCATCATGGCTAAGCTGCCGCCACACACTGAAGCCATAGAGCTAGATCCGTTAGATTCAGTAATTTCAGACACGATACGTACGGTATAACCAAATTCATCAGCAGATGGCAATGCAGCCAACAATGCACGTTTAGCTAAACGGCCATGACCGATTTCGCGACGTTTTGGTGTACCAACACGGCCAGTTTCACCAGTAGCGTACGGAGGCATGTTGTAATGCAACATAAAGCGATCTTTAAACTCGCCTTGTAGCGCATCAATGACTTGCTCATCGCGGCCTGTACCTAAAGTTACAACCACTAATGCTTGCGTTTCACCGCGTGTAAATAGTGCAGAGCCATGTGTTCTAGGCAATACGCCAGTGCGAACAGTAATAGGGCGCACTGTGCGTGTATCACGACCATCAATACGTGGCTCACCATTTAAAATTTGACTACGAACAGTTTTAGCTTCTAAATTAAAGAACTCTGTTTTAATTTTGTTAGCATCTTCAGTAGAAGTAGCTTCAGTAATAAGCTCACTCATGACACGATTTTTAATTTCGTCCAACTTAGCTGAACGTGGACCTTTAGCTTTAATTTGAAATGCAGCATTAACATCAGCAGCAGCAATTGCCGCAACTTTTTCAATTAACGCTGTATCTGGCTCTGGTGCTGACCAATCCCAAGCATCTTTACCCACTTCAGCCACGATTTCGTTAATCATCATGATGACAGATTGCATCGCGTTATGACCAAATACTACCGCGCCCAACATGACTTCTTCTGAAAGCTCTTTGGCTTCAGATTCAACCATCATTACCGCTGTTTCTGTTGCGGCAACGACTAAATCCAACTCAGTTTCTAATAATTGAGATTTAGTTGGGTTAATTACGTATTCTTGATTGATGTAGCCAACACGCGCTGCACCTAATGGGCCGTAAAATGGAATACCAGAAATTGCCATCGCTGCAGAAGCGCCGATAATTGCTGGAATGTCAGAATCGATTTCTGGATCTGAAGACATCACTGTTGCAACAATTTGCACTTCATTCAAAAATGCTTCTGGGAATAACGGACGTAGTGGACGATCGATTAAGCGTGAAGTCAGTGTTTCTTTTTCTGAAGGGCGACCTTCGCGCTTGAAAAAACCACCTGGGATTTTACCAGCCGCATAAGTTTTTTCCATGTAATCAACAGTCAACGGGAAGAAGTCTTGGCCCGCTTTAACTGCAGTTTTACCAACAACAGTCACCAAAACAACAGTATCGCCGTAACTTACCAACACTGCGCCGTCTGCTTGACGGGCAATTTCACCAGTTTCAATGGTGAGCTCATGCGCACCATACTGAATACTTTTTTTAACTTTATTAAACATAATTTATCCTTTTCTCTTTTTTAATGTTCGCTATTCACAACCCAATAGCGAACGCACAATATCGATTTATGTCAGCAATTTTTCTGATGAACTCATGTAAACCGGGCATGCAACCCATTCATGTAATTCACTCACAGCACGAACATTGCTTAGTTAAATCTTTTACAACAAAAAAGCCGAGGCACTGCTTATGCAGGGCTATCGGCTTTTTATTTCACACACAAAACAAATCTTAAAGAACGAACTGTTTTATGTACATGTGATTGGTAATCAATTACTTACGTAGACCTAGACGCGCGATCAATGTTTGATAACGCTCAACGCTTTCACGTTTAAGGTAATCTAACAATTTACGACGCTGACTAACCATAGCCAATAAACCGCGGCGTGAATGGTGGTCTTTTTTGTTGCTTTTGAAATGTTCTGTTAAATAAGTAATACGGCTAGTTAAAAGTGCAACTTGCACTTCAGGACTACCAGTATCATTTGCACCTTGTGCATACTCACTAACGATTTTTGCGCGATCCGCTGCAGTTGTTGCCATAACTTAATCCTAATATTTAGATGTTTTGCGTCAATGTAAAGGCAGCGTCATTTGTTACCTAACCGCCAATGCATTCATTTGCATGAACCGCGCATTATAGATACTAAATATAGATTCAGCAATCTTTTATTAGCTTAATTAATAAATAAACAACAAGTTAACACAAATTAATTAAGCTAACTATGTCAGCCAAATTAACTAAGTACGCTCTACAATGAGTCTTCTCGGGGTAATTTTACCATCACTTTGCTGCTCACCCAAACCTAGAAATACTTTTTGATCAGTATATAGGCGTAGTAAGCCTTTAGGAATGAATCCGCTCTGCCAAATTGCCTGGCCTTGCTGTAAGTAAAACGCACTGTCGGCATCCAGTATAATTTCCGGTAGATATTGCACCGCACTGTCTGGTGGCAATAACGCTAAAGTACGCTCGCCCTCAGACATTGCCACAAACTGGTCCATCGTTACGGTCTGCGCTATAGTGTAATTTGCCGTTGCGGTACGGCGTAAGCCTATCAAATGCGCACCGCAACCGAGCACATTGCCAATATCTTCCGCCAGTGTGCGAATATAAGTGCCCTTGCTACACTTTACAGTGATGGTCGCTACGTCATCGGCAAAGCTATTTAGCGCGATGCTGTGAATTGTAATTACGCGTGCCGCGCGCTCAATTTCCACGCCGGCTCTGGCGTATTCATACATCGCTTTACCTTCGTGCTTTAAAGCAGAATACATGGGTGGAATTTGGCTGATTTCACCGACAAATTGCGTGCAAGCTTGCTCAAAGACCGCCGAAGTGACGTTCACGGGTTTAGTAGACAACACTTCGCCTTCAGCATCGCCAGTATTCGTAGTGATGCCTAACTTAACGTTAGCCACGTAGACTTTATCGGCATCGGTTAAAAAGTGGGCAAACTTGGTTGCCTCGCCGAAGCAAAGTGGCAGCAAACCAGTTGCCAGTGGATCTAGCGTACCGGTATGGCCAGCCTTGGTAGCTTGATAAAGTATCTTGATTTTTTGTAGCGCCTGATTAGACGAGTAGCCTAAAGGCTTATCTAACAGCAACACGCCGCTTATGTTTTTTTTGATTCTTTTAAACTGCAAAGTTTGGATTTTATTACGTGATATTTGAATAGATGAATTAAGGCTTTTCAGGTTTTGAGGCTAATGCCGCATCAATCAATTTCGACATCATCATGCCGTTATCGATTGAAGCATCATAGACAAAATGCAACATAGGCACCGTGCGTAGCAACATGCGTTTAGCCAGTTGCGTACGTAAGTATCCAGCAGATTTTTCTAAGCCCTGTTGCGTACTATCGCTGGCTTTTGCTGCGCTATAAAAAATCTTAGCGTGTGCCATGTCACCAGTCACTTCAACAGCCGTAATGGTCACCATGCCTACGCGCGGATCTTTAACTTCAAACTGTAGCAAATCAGCGAGTTCACGCTGCATTTGCTCAGCTACACGGTGACTTCGAGAGAATTCTTTAGCCATTCTTGATTGAACTCCTAAAGTGTACGTGCTACTTCGATGATTTCGTAGACTTCTAGCAAATCGCCGATTTCAATATCATTAAAGTTTTTAAGTGATAAACCGCACTCAAAGTTGTTTTTAACTTCTTTGACATCATCTTTGAAGCGTTTTAGAGAATCTAACTCACCAGTGTGAATAATTACGTTATTACGCAAAACGCGTACTTTTGAATTACGTTTAATCATACCGTCTTGCACATAACAACCAGCAATTGCGCCTACTTTAGAAATACGGAATACTTCACGAATCTCTACGGTACCGATCATGCTTTCTCTATGTTCTGGCGGCAACATACCGCCAAGTGCGGCTTTAATTTCATCAACCGCTTCGTAAATAATATTGTAGTAACGGGTATCCACACCTAGCGTTTCAATCAACTTACGCGCACCAGAGTCAGCACGTACGTTAAAGCCGATCAACACGGCTTTAGACGCCGCGGCCAAGTTAACATCTGACTCACTAATAGCACCAACGCCTGTATGTATCACGTTAACTTTAACTTCTGAAGTCGATAGTTTTTGTAAACTTGTTGCCAATGCTTCGTAAGAACCTTGCACATCTGATTTGATGATTAGGCCTAGTGTTTGCACTACGCCTTCACCCATTTGCTCAAACATATTTTCAAGTTTAGACGCTTGCTGTTTCGCTAATTTAACTTCACGGAATTTACCTTGGCGGAAGTTTGCAATTTCACGCGCCTTACGCTCATCGTTCAACACGATCATGTCTTCGCCAGCACTTGGCACGTCAGATAAACCTTGAATTTCGACTGGCATTGATGGGCCAGCTTCTTTAATGTCATTGCCTGATTCGTCCATCATTGCACGAACTTTACCAAATGTAGAGCCAGCTAAAATCATATCGCCACGTTTTAATGTACCAGATTGCACTAAAATTGTCGCTACTGGACCACGGCCTTTATCTAAACGACCTTCAATCACAATACCTTTTGCAGGGGTATTTTTCGGCGCAGTTAATTCTAGTAATTCGGCTTGTAAAAGTACCGCTTCTAACAGCTCATCAATACCTTTACCGGTTTTAGCAGACACTTCTCTAAACATCACTTCGCCACCGAACTCTTCTGGCACCACTTCTTGTGACACTAATTCAAGTTTAACGCGCTCAGGCTCAGCACCAGGCTTATCAATTTTATTGATAGCAACCACCAATGGCACACCAGCCGCTTTAGCATGGTGAATCGCTTCAATGGTTTGTGGCATCACGCCATCGTCTGCTGAAACCACCAAAATCACCACGTCAGTCGCTTTTGCACCACGTGCACGCATCGCGGTAAACGCCTCATGGCCTGGAGTGTCTAGGAACGTCACCATACCGCGCGGCGTTTCAACGTGATAAGCACCAATATGCTGCGTAATACCACCAGCCTCGCCTGAAGCCACACGGCTACGACGAATGTAATCTAGCAATGATGTTTTACCGTGATCGACGTGGCCCATGACAGTAACCACTGGAGGGCGCGCTTCTATAATCGCTGCCGCGTGTTCCGCTTCTTCAATAAAGGTATCAGGGTCATTAGGTGCTGCGGCTGAGGCTTTATGGCCCATTTCTTCTACGATAATAATGGCAGTTTCTTGATCTAGCACTTGGTTAATGGTAACCATCATACCCATGCCCATTAATGCTTTAATCACTTCGCCAGATTTAACTGACATTTTGTGCGCTAATTCAGCCACAGTAATGGTTTCTGGCACCAATACTTCATAAACAATCGCCTCAGTAGGTGCATTGAATGAATGCTGTGAATCATCATCTGATTGATGTCTATGCTTGCCTTTAGGCGCTCGCCAACCTGGTTTTCCAGCATTGGTGTCACCACGTGTTTTTAAGCCACGTTTTTTATTTTCAGCATCAGTCCACTCTTTGTTATTACCTTTACCTTTTTTGGCTTCTTTAGCCGCAACTGGTTTTGCAACACCCTCTTTAACTACAGGCTTATGTAATGTACCTTCAGACAACTTAGATGCTTTTACTTTTGCAGCTTCTGCATCTGCCACTTTTTTTGCTTCATCATCAATACGACGTTGCACTAACTCTTGTTTTTTACGTAAATCATCCGCTTGCATCGAGGCTAACGTAGCATGACGTTTCGCTTCATGTTCGCGTAGTGCAATTTCATCAGCACCCAGTAAGTCTTTACGACTGATAGTTTTTACAGCCACAGGCTCAACCTTAACTGGCTCAGCTTTCACTACTTCTACTTCAGTCTCGATTTTAGCGACTTCAACCAACGCTGGCACTACTTCCACCACTACCGGCGCAATCACTTCTTCAATTGACGCAACTTCAACAAGCGCAACAACTTCGGTGATGACAGGTAGCGCAGCCACCTCAACAACGCTAGCTTCAACCGCTTGCGGCAATTCAACAATCGCTTCAATATACTCAGCTGGCACGTCTAACGACTCAGCGACATCTTGCTCACTCAAATCAATATCATCACGCTGCTCTATCACACGTTTTTTACGCACTTCTACTTGAATCGTGCGTGCCTTCCCGGTGTTATCCGTTTTTTTAATTTCGGTGCTAGATTTGCGCGTCAACGTAATTTTATTTTTAGGGGCTAAGGTGCCATGTTCTTTACGCAAATGGTCAAGCAATGCAGTTTTGTCATTTTCGCTCAACTGATCGTCAGCGTTTGACTTATGCACGCCTGCGCTCTTTAGCTGCTCTAATAACAATGCTGTTGGCAGCTTTAATTCGCCAGCAAATTGTTCTACGGTTGTTTGTGCCATCTTGTTGCTCCAGTGTTCTTTTCCTAAGCTTTATTGCCTAGCGGTACTGCCTTATTACTTTTAACGCTTTGATTAAGTGAGCTTTTCTTCTGAACAGCTCACCTCTAATTTACCAATCGGCCGTTTAAACCGCTGCCGTATTATTTAAACCAAGGTGCGCGGGCTGTCATAATTAATGTCTTAGCGCGTTCTGCGTCCATACCAGTAAGCTCTACCAGCTCATCGACTGCCAATTCAGCTAAATCATCCATGGTCGGCACACCTTTTGAGGCTAATAAATGAGCAGTATCGTCATCCATACCATCCATCGTTAGTAGGTCGTCTGCGGCTTCGTCTACTTTCTCTTCTTTAGCAATCGCTTCAGTCAATAAAGCCGCACGAGCGCGTTTACGCAACTCTTCGATAGTATCAGCATCGAATGCATCAATTTCATTCATTTCAGCAAGTGGTACATAAGCAATTTCTTCTAGCGTACTAAATCCTTCTTGTACCAATATTTCTGCCACTTCAGCATCCACATCTAGCTTTTCCATAAAGAGCTGGCTTACACCAGCAAACTCTTCTTGGTTTTTCTGGGCGGCCTGATCAACAGTAAGGATGTTTAGTGTCCATCCAGTCAGCTCAGAAGCTAAGCGTACGTTTTGTCCATTACGGCCAATCGCCAGCGCCAATTGCTCTTCATCCACCACAACATCCATACTGTGCGCATCTTCATCCACGACGATACTAGCAACTTCAGCTGGCGACATTGCGTTTATGACGAATTGTGCGGGCTCTATACTCCAAAGCACAATGTCCACACGCTCGCCAGCTAATTCACTGGTCACTGCTTGAACGCGTGAACCACGCATACCTACGCAAGTACCCACCGGGTCTATGCGCTGGTCATTACTTTTAACTGCGATTTTTGAGCGCAAACCTGGATCGCGTGCGGCAGCACGAATTTCTAACAAACCTTCTTCAATCTCTGGTACTTCTAATTCGAATAAGCGCACTAGGAAATCAGGTGTAATTCTAGATAAAATCAACTGCGGGCCACGGCCGCCGCGTTCGATACGTGATAAAAATGCACGAACGCGATCACCTACACGTAAATTTTCTTTTGGAATCATTTGTTCACGCGGCAATAAAGATTCGATACGGCCAACCTCAATAATTGCACTGCCTTTTTCCATGCGCTTAATTACGCCTGTGACCATTTTTTCATCACGCGCTAAGAAGTCTTCTAATATTTGCTCACGCTCAGCTTCACGTACTTTTTGCAGAATAACCTGTTTCGCAGCTTGCGCACCGATACGTCCAAAGGCAATACTTTCTAGCGGCTCTTCGTAGTATTCACCAATAGTTAAGCCTTTTGCATGATCGCTTTCTTCATCAATTTGATAAGCTGAGTTCTCTAGTAAATCATATTCAACATACTGCCAGCGCCTAAAGGTTTCATATTCACCAGTTTCGCGGTCAATCGCCACACGCACGTCGGCATCATCATGATGTTTTTTCTTAGTAGCTGAAGCCAATGCCAGCTCTAGCGCGGTAAAAATCACCTCTTTAGTCACATTTTTTTCATGCGCTAAGGCATCTACCAACAATAAAATTTCACGACTCATCATCTATCTCCGACTAAAGTTTGCAGATCAACTGCCTTAATTCATTCAATTTTTATTATAAAACTACTTTTTATTCTCTTATATTTCTACCGCTAAACAGTGCGTCACTAAAATACCGGATTTAGTCGCGCCTTCTCGATATTCGTTAGTGCCAGCTTGTAAATTACCCCTTCACAATCCAACAATACTTCAGAACTCTCAAGACCACGTATAAATCCCACAAAATTCTTTTTAGTAAGCGTTTCTTCCTTGCCAGCAGACTTTGCACTAACTACTAGCTCAATGATAGGCACGCGAATTTTTACAGTCGCACGCTCACCAATAAAGCGAGTGAAATCAGCCTCTTTCTTTAGTACTCTATCCATGCCCGGAGATGAAACCTCTAAACGGTCATAGTCAATATTATTCTCAATGGCCAGTAAATTACCCAATTGATTACTCACCAAAGAACAATCATCAATATTTACACTGTCTTTAATGTCAACAGGGGTTTGCTTATCAATAAACACTCTTAACACTTTGCCGCGATTAGAAATCTCAAGATCAACCAAATCAAAACCCAACTGATTGACCGATGTTTCTATCATTGTATGCAAATCTAGCATGCCACCTAACCCCTCAACACCACGACAACCATTTAACTAAATTATGCAAGTTGCAGAAACAAAAAATGGGCACAAAGCCCATCGAAAAATTTACGTAGTATTATACCAATAATTTAAATCAATTGCTAGCCAACTGCTCCAAATGCTAATTTGGCACATTAAATTCAGCTTAAACAAGGCATAAAAGAATGAGCCTCGGCTTATTGGCCTATTCTGCAACTACAAAGCTTAAGCGAACCGATAATACCCGCCCAAGCATGCGTGACAGTCGCTGCCCAACAAAAAACCCCCACTATGAGTCATAGAGGGGGTTTAGTGTGTTGAATTAACATAGGCGTTAACTCACGTAATAAATAGCTTGGCAGTGACCTACTTTCGCATGCAAAAAGCATACTATCATCGGCGCTGGTTCGTTTCACGGCCCTGTTCGAGATGGGAAGGGGTGGGTCCAAACCGCTATGGCCGCCAAGCATAACTGGTTACGCTTGTGCGCTGTTAGATTTTCATCTAATTGCCTATCACAAGCAGAAATGCTGTGCGCTCAATTCTATTTTCATAGAATCAGCGTCTTAAACTTCATCATTAGGCCTATTGCTAAACCATCATGATGCAGTTTCTAACAAACAGAAGAAGTAAAGTGTAATGGTCGTTCATTGATTACATGTCAAACACCAAGTCACTATTAAAAACACCTGTCAGCTCTTATCCATCTCGCACTTTCGCGCAATCAGGTCCAAGTTTTAAGGTTATAGGATCAAGCCTCACGAGCAATTAGTAACGGTCAGCTTAACGCATTACTGCGCTTCCACATCCGTCCTATCAACGTCCTGGTCTCGAACGACTCTTTAGGGGGGTTAAACCCCCAGGGAAATCTCATCTCAAGGCGAGTTTCACGCTTAGATGCTTTCAGCGTTTATCTCTTCCGTATTTAGCTACCCGGCTATGCCATTGGCATGACAACCGGTCCACCAGAGATACGTCCACTCCGGTCCTCTCGTACTAGGAGCAGGTCCCTTCAAATTTCCAGCGCCCACGGCAGATAGGGACCAAACTGTCTCACGACGTTTTAAACCCAGCTCACGTACCACTTTAAATGGCGAACAGCCATACCCTTGGGACCGGCTACAGCCCCAGGATGTGATGAGCCGACATCGAGGTGCCAAACTCCCCCGTCGATATGAACTCTTGGGAGGAATCAGCCTGTTATCCCCAGAGTACCTTTTATCCGTTGAGCGATGGCCCTTCCATACAGAACCACCGGATCACTATGACCTGCTTTCGCACCTGCTCGACCTGTCCGTCTCGCAGTCAAGCAACCTTATGCCATTGCACTATCAGTACGATTTCCGACCGTACCTAGGTTACCTTCGCACTCCTCCGTTACTCTTTGGGAGGAGACCGCCCCAGTCAAACTGCCCACCATACACGGTCCCCAGTCCAGATTATGGACCTAGGTTAGAACCTCAACAACATCAGGGTGGTATTTCAAGGTTGACTCCACGAAATCTAGCGACTCCGCTTCAACGTCTCCCACCTATCCTACACAAATCTTGTCAAAGTCCAATGTAAAGCTACAGTAAAGGTTCATGGGGTCTTTCCGTCTAGCCGCGGGTAGATTGCATCTTCACAAACATTTCAACTTCGCTGAGTCCCGAGAGGAGACAGTGTGGCCATCGTTACGCCATTCGTGCGGGTCGGAACTTACCCGACAAGGAATTTCGCTACCTTAGGACCGTTAT
>JBBAOU010000007.1:0-71134 GCA_040401175.1 Methylotenera sp.
GGGGGAAGTCCAACCCGCCCCCTTGCCCGTTCACAGCTTTGAGTGCACTGTTAGCATTATCGTTTTTTCACTATTACCAGCATTCTGGACATTCTTCGAAATGCGAAAATTTGCCAGCACCCATTACCATTGGGCAGGCAGTACTGCTTTGCTTTCAGCTTTTAGTGTGGGAGCTTTATGGCTAAGACTGCATGAGGCAAACGACTCAATCATGCATGTAGTTCAATGGCATTATCTACCAATGATAGCCATCGGCATAACCGGATTATGGCTGGGAAAAGTAATGTTGAAATGGTAATTCTGTTTTGGCGGAACACTTTTGAGCGAATGCTTCTGGCCCTTAGTACTCAGTCGACCTATTAATTGCATTGCTTTCAAGCTGCCATTCACTGTATAGCTTTTTTAATCTCATCAACCGAAGTTATTTTGCAGTACCCAGAGGCTTTTCTCCCTCGTGAACGCTTCGCAGTGGTCATACCCATTACGTGCAGGGCATCTTCCATCTGCTGAAGGCGTTTACTTTGTTCACTAGCCTGCTTCAGATTTTCCAGTGTGCGGTGCCGTGCACAAAGTTAACGTGGCCCTTACCGCTAACAACGTTCTTCCTAGCTCCATTCATGCGACAAGTTCTACAACCATAGGCTGCTGGATTTCTGCAAGGTTGTTTCGTGCGCTTGGTAAGAGCTGTGCACTGCTTCGCGCCGTGCTGGGATATGCAGGGTAGGGGTAAGTTAACTTCGCTGATTACACTGGCTGTAGGGGGTTGAGTGACCTTTAATTTTTAAAATAACAGTCACCCATGTAAATAAACTTAATGTTCAATTAATTCAGCATGCTTATCTATATTATCTTGCAGGAACAATACGCATCTTTGAATTTTCTTAATATAGACACAGAAAAGCGTGTTAAATTATATTTTAGTATTTTCATGCCATTTTAGTATGGATTAATAGACTTAAATATACTTTTTATTTTGGTTATTATTAAGCTGTAATTTAGTATTAAATTCTGATTCGCGAATTTAACCGGCTAAAAATAGTGGTAAGTTAGCGTCAATGACATAGCTTTATACCGATTTATTTGAAAAGAGTTAAATATTTAATTGAATAAGCTGAAGATTAGCTTAGTCACAAATCTATACTTAAACAGAAAAAATATGCTGTTGGCGAAAGTCCATTATAACGATTGAATTTAGTGCTTAGCCTGAACTAACTTCTGAACCACCAAACTGCCTACCATGTCGCCCTCAACATTGACGGTAGTGCGAAGGGTATCCAATAGCCTATCTATCGGCAGTAAAATAGCAATGGCTTCTGCCGGCAACCCTACTGATTGCAGCACCATCACCATGGTTACCATGCCGGCACTGGGAATGCCAGGTGCGCCCATCGCAGCAATCATAGCGGTAAAGAATACTATTAGCTGCTGTGCAAAACTTAACTCAATACCGGCTAAATTAGCAATGAATAATGCAGCAGCAGCTTCGTATAGAGCCGTGCCGTCCATATTGATAGTAGCGCCTAATGGGATGACAAAGCCGGCGATTTCTGGCTTTACTTTCAAATGCTGAGTAGCACAGCGCAAACTGACCGGTAGCGTGGCCGAGCTAGAGCTTGTCGCAAAAGCTGTGACCAATGCTTCCCGTGCGCCACGCCAAAACCACAGCGGCGATTTCTTGGTGAATAGATACAAGATTAAGGGCAATATTACTACGCCGTGTAATAAGGTTGTACCCATCACCACTACGACAAATTTGGCCAAGGTGCTCAACATTGCCACATCTTGCACGGCGACTAGCTTAATGAGTAGCGCCATAATGCCCATTGGCGCTAAGCGCATCACCCAACCGACTATTTGCATTGTCACTTCTAGACCTTCTTGCAATACCGAGAGTATGTTTTTGTAACGCTCGCCACCCATCACTAAAGTAATGCCCAAAATAAGCGCAAAAGTAACCACTGCCAACACATTCCCTTGCGATAAGGCGCTGAACGGATTGATGAATAAGCCATGCAGAAACTGTGCAAAGAACTCTGGTAGAGGTAACTGCTTGGCTTCAAAATTTTGCATGGCATGTTCAAACATGGCTAAATGCAAGCCTGCGCCGGGCTTAAAGTAATTGCCAGCAATGAGGGCAAGGCTAATGGCGATGGCCATACTAATAATGAAAAATGTTAGCGTTGTCATCCAGACGCGATGCATTTGTTGATGCTGCCGCAAGTTAGCAATACCCACAGCAATGGAGCAGAACACCAGCGGAATTAAAATCATTTTGAGTAAATCAATAAACAAGGTGCCGATAAGCCCAGAAGCGTAAAGGCCAACCTGTACTACATTGTTTTCAGCACCCATTCTGTGAAAATATAAGCCAATAACAACCCCAAAAACTGCACCTAAGAGAATCTGAATATTGAGGCTAGGAAGTTTCATGGGGTCGACTCTTTAAAAGCGCGTGTAGACAATGGAGTGTTGCGCTCGTCATTGTCAATTTTTTGGGAATGACGAGCTTGGTTTTTTACGTTTTAGCGGCTTTAACTTTCACTACTTTTGGTTTGCTAACTTTATCTGTAGTCACGGCTTCATTTGCTACTTTGACTACTTTCTCTTTAATTACCTTTTCTTTACCTACTTTTTCTAGGGCAACTTTATCTTTAACTACTTTATCTTTAATCACTTTGGCCGCTTTAGGCTTGGCAGGTTTATCATCCACAGTAATAGTGCTCACTATTTCTGCTATTTTAGTCGCAGGCGCTTTTTTGCTACCATCTTTTTTAACTGGCTTTTCAGCAAGCACTTTAACTTCTGCGGTTGCAGGCTTAGTTTTTTTCTCTTGCGCAGTAGGATCAATTTTCTCAAACACAGCGGCAAAAAAGCCATCGGTATGATGTAAATGCGGTAATAATTTTAAATATTTACCGGTATCTAAATTAATTTGCTGTTGGCTTAGAATTTCTGCTGCATTGAGCAATTTAAATTCTGGATGTGTGGCCAAAAATTGTTCTGCAATCTGCTCATTCTCATCATTCAATAAGCTGCAAGTTGAGTAAATCAAACGGCCACCAGCCTTAGTGAGCTTAGAAGCTCGCGCTAAAATCCGCGCTTGTTTCTCTGTTAGTTCAGCCAAGTCTTGTGGCGTTTGGCGCCATTTAAGGTCGGGGTTACGGCGCAATGTGCCTAAGCCGGTACACGGCGCATCGACTAGTATGCGATCAAACTTACCGTTTAAGCGTTTAAGTTTTGGGTCGTTTTCACTACTAATACTTTGTGCATTTAAATTGCTTAAACCAGAGCGTTTTAAGCGTTGGCCTAAACTGTGTAAACGTTTTTCTGACACATCAAACGCATACAAACGGCCGGTATTACGCATTAATGCGCCCATTGCCAGTGTTTTACCGCCCGCGCCCGCACAAAAATCTGCAATCATCATGCCGCGTTTAGGCGCCACTAAATGCGCTAAAATTTGGCTGCCTTCGTCTTGCACTTCAATTTGGCCTTCAGTAAATAACACGTGGCGGCTGATATTCAAACGCAATGGCATACGCAAGCCTATTGGTGAATAAGGCGTATTGGCAATATTGGATTCGCCGGTAGTATTTTCGGCAATAAATTTAGCCATCACTTCATCGCGCGTGGCTTTAATAGTGTTTACGCGTAAATCTAAGGAGGCAGATTCATGCATGCTGCGGGCAATCGTCAGCGCTTCTTTTTCGCCATACTGTGCAGCAAGTTTGTCCCATAACCAATCGCGCACATCAGCTTGCACGGCTAACGGCAAGTTTTCGGTCGATTTAGCTTTAATGGTATGCGCCCATTCAATTTGTTGCTCGGTCAGCATAGGTTCTATTTTTTGTATGCTCATCCCTTGAATGCGTAACATCCAAGCCAGTACTAGCTTACGCGCATCGTCAGGATCGTTATCATCATTGGCGGTGACTGCACTTAAAAAACGTAAACGACGCAATACGCCGTAAACACTTTCGGCCACAAACGCACGCTCTTTGGTGCCTAAATCACGATTGTTACGAAAAAACTCGCTCAATTTCACATCCGCTGGGCTGTTAAACTCAAGTAGATTAGATAACATTACTGCGGCTTGCCTGATTAAATTGGGCGTCATTTGATTCTCTTTATAATAATTTTATGAGCCCATTTTTAAATGAGCCCGATGCTGATTTACGGTGTTGCTGATTTTTGTTCTGTTACGGCGATAGGTGTTTCTGTTTTTAAGCTAGTCATTAACAGCTCATAAACTTTACCCTTTTTTTCCGTTTCCCGTATTTTAACAGGTACGTACTGATAATCTAAGGCTAACCACAATTCTGTTTTCTTTTCGCTCTCCGCCCCGATTCGAATAAGGTGCATCGTATTGATATCACCTATTTTAGTGGCAATTATTTCTTCGCCCTCAAAACTATAATCGTAAGACCCAATTTTTTTACCATTGGTAATGCTTAAATGCATGCTTTGCATGGGGGCAACAAACATAAATTGATACATAAAGCTTAGTAAATCTTGAGTGCCGCTGGGTAGGTTGAGCAATTGATCGCCATTTGCGCTGTGCAAACTTAATTGCTGATTGCGCCAATCAAAATAAGCGTTAAAGATTTTATTGGCCTTATTGCCAAATTGATATAAATAATGCTCAGGCTGCAAGCCAGATTGAATTAAGTTACCTTCGCTGGTTTGCAATAAATCAGGAATCAGTAACAATGCCAAGCCTTTCGCCTGAATCAAACTCTTCAACTTATATTGCTTATTGTTCGGCAGTAATTGAAAGGTTATTTTAGCTTTACCTGCCGCACTGGCATTTACTTTTGCGCCAATGTCGGTGCGCACATCAAACTCGGTTTCAATATAGTGATAAGCCTGCGTGTTGATTGCTATGTCACTTTCCTCGGTTACTTGAGCTGCAGATTCTTGAGCGTCGGTATCTTGAGTTTCGGTTTTTTGAGTAATTGTCGGTAATGCTTGCGTGTAATCATCGGAATTTTTTGGCGCGTCCGCTTGTTTTGTTGGCATCGCATCGCTAAGTGCTGCAGTCTCGGCTGTAGTTATAATCGGCTCGGACGCTGCCAGCGCTGGTGGATTTGGTTTAGCGACTATTTTTTGAGTTGTTTTTTTTAGTAGCACGTTTTTTGGAAAGGCTAATCTGGGTAAAGCTGGCGGCAAAACTAATCGCGCCTCAATGATACTGTGCTGATCTTTCGGATTGATTGAATCAATAAAAAACTGATCGATGATCAAAAAGTGCAGAAAAACAGATAACAAAAGTGCTTTGGCAAGACGTCGATAACTGACATTCTGCCAAATGGATTGCCAAAACATATGCAATCCACTCAATTTAAATTTATTCCACATGTAACTCGGTTAATGTTTGCTCTAGTTTTTGCCCATTATCATCCACAATCAGAATGCGCACCGGTATATAGTGCTGCTCAACGGCTAACCAAAGTTCTTTAGTTTCTTGGGTTTTGTTAGCATCCAATGGCACAGGCGGCAGTAAATGTAAGGTTTTATATTGCGTACCCGCCATATCAAGTACTTCATGTTCGGCATTAATTTTATATAGGTACTGATTAAGCTTTTTACCTGTGGTGAGTGTAACGGTAATGTCATTTTTAAGAGGCGCCGGTAAAAACATGAACTGATACGAATAGCTCGCTAAATCCTGCGTACCGGGCACTAGCTCAACCTCTTTAATCTCGCCTTTGACCGTCATACGTAGCGTGTTTTTAGACCAATCAAAGTCTGCCATTAAGGCTTTTTTCGGATTATCGCCTTGTTGCAATTCAAAGTGTGTTGGCTTTAAACCTTGGCTAGTCAGCTCGCCTGAACTGCTTAATTTTCGTTCGCCAAACAACGCATATATACCAATGCCTTTGGTGATGCTTTCAACTTTATAAGTACTGCCTGAGATGACGAATTTTTCATATATATTGGCAAACGGTAAGCCATTTTTAGTCACTTCATAGCTGGCTTGAATATGCTTAGGCGTAAGCGTTTGGGCGGAGACTGAAACAGAAATAAAACAAAATATAACGCTTAACACTGAAATATAACGTGGCACAAGAACTCCTCAGTAAAAATACATCAGTACTCAACATATGAGGTTTGCATTTTAGCAACAAATAAATCATTTTATTTGTCGCTAAAGTCAAAGGCTAAAAATTACGCTTGTTAAGCAACTCTTGTTAAAAACGGTTTGTTAAACAACAATAGTTGGCGCTTCACCAGCTTGCTGTGCACGAATAGACCCAATTTCAAAGACGCTTTCACCAGCGTCTGATAACAGTTTTTGCGCAGCTGCCGCTTGTTCATTAGCCACAATCACCACCATGCCGATACCGCAGTTAAATGTTTTATACATTTCACTGTCAGTCACATTGCCTTGCGCTTGCAACCAAGTAAATAAAGGTGGCATAGTCCAACTACCTTTTTTGATTTCAGCAGTTAAACCGGCCGGCAATACGCGTGGTACGTTTTCAGTAATACCGCCGCCGGTAATGTGTGCCATGCCTTTTACTGGCAATGTTGCAATCAGTTGTAGTAACGGTTTTACATAAATACGGGTAGGTGCCATCACTACGTCTTTGAATGGCTTGCCATGAAAATCTGACTCAAAATCAATGCCTGAGTTTGCAATTAACTTGCGAATAAGTGAATAGCCATTTGAATGTGCGCCGCTTGAAGCTAAGCCTAACACTACATCACCAGCGGCAATAGTCGTGCCGTTGATAATACTTTCTTTATCGACACAACCTACTGCAAAACCAGCTAAATCATATTCTCCAGCCGGATACATGCCTGGCATTTCTGCGGTTTCGCCACCCACTAGCGCACAGCCAGATTGCTCACAACCTTCGGCAATGCCTTTAATGACCTGTGCTGCCGTGCCCACTTCTAACTTACCGCAAGCAAAATAATCTAAGAAGAATAATGGCTCAGCGCCTTGCACTAAAATATCGTTCACACTCATGGCGACTAAATCAATGCCCACGGTATCGTGCTTATTCAACTCAAAAGCTAATTTAAGTTTAGTGCCCACGCCATCAGTACCAGACACCAACACTGGTTTTTTGAATTTTTTAGGCATCTCAAATAATGAGCCAAAGCCGCCGATTCCGGCCAATACTTCTGGGCGCATGGTACGTTTTGCATAAGGTTTAATTTGTTCGACTAGCGCATCGCCAGCTTCCATATCTACGCCCGCGTCACGATAGCTAATGGATGTTGTATTGGTAGAAGATGTAGTCAAAATGGCTCTCGCTTAGTAATAAATGATGAGTAGTAAATTTGTGGTTTAGTATGCTTTTAGGAAGTTACTTACTATTTAAGTATAATTTTAACCTATATGACGACTGAACCCAAAAAAACAGCTGTAAAAAACCTATTTATAGACAACCGCTGGCTAATTTTCGCTACTGTTTTTGTATTTTTGATTTATTTGTTATTACCCATACTGACACCGTTTTTAGTTGCCGCAATTTTGGCTTATATTTGCGATCCCTTGGTCGATAGGCTTTGTTTAGTTGGCATAGGAAAATTCTTACTAGGCCGCACCTTAGCCACTGTGCTGGTGATGATCGCTATTTTTGGTGGCATCACTTTACTGTTATTGATTTTAATTCCGCTCTTGCAAAAAGAATCGATATTAATGATAGAACGTCTACCTAGCCTGATTAACCATATTCGCGCCCTGATGGATCCGTGGTTGCAAGCCAAATTTGGCATCAGTTTCTCCATAGACAGCGCTCAGATTCAAGAAATTGTCAGCAAAAACTGGAAAACTGCCGGTAGCTTATTGGGTGACGTGCTGATTATGGCGGGCAATAACGGCATGGCACTCATTAACGTAGTGGCCAATATTTTATTGTTGCCAGTGGTGCTATTTTATTTACTGCGTGATTGGGATGATTTTGTCGCTGGCATCGCAAGACTTATTCCACGTAATTGGCAAAGTAAAGCCGGTGCAGTCGTAACTGAAATTGACTTGGTATTATCTGAATTCTTACGTGGGCAACTGTCTGTAATGTTGGCTATGACTGTTTTTTACGCTTTGGGCTTATGGATGATAGGCATGAACATGGCCTTGCCGATTGCTTTAATTGCCGGCCTGTTGGGCTTTGTGCCGTATTTAGGCTTTGCAATAGGCTTTGGTCTGGCTTTGATTGTGGCTGCCTTAGAGTTCAGCAGCCTTGGCCAGTTGATGCCAGTATTATTAGTGTTTGGCCTCGGGCAAGTGCTAGAAAGTATGGTGCTTACGCCAATATTAGTTGGAGACCGTATTGGATTGCATCCGGTGTTGGTGATTTTTGCTTTGCTCGCAGGCGGTCAGCTATTCGGCTTTGCTGGGGTATTGCTTGCGCTACCAGTCAGCGCTGCTATCGCTGTTGGTTTACGCCATGCCAAAGAAAATTATCTCAGTAGCAATACATATCTCAATGATTAATCTATCCATGAATAATCTCTAATTAATAATCAAATAATGTATTCAAACAGCCATGCATTCAAACAAAGTAATGAAACAACTTCTACTCGACATTAAACCTGCGGCACCACCGACTTTACTCAACTTTATTGAAGGGCAAAATGCAGAAGCGCTGGCCAGTTTAAATGCGGTGCTAGCTCAACAAGCGCCATCCAACTTTATTTATTTGTGGGGTGAAACTGGCAGTGGGAAAAGCCATTTATTGCAAGCCTGCAAAGCGCTTAATCTCACTAATCAAAACTCGGCCGATCAAGGCTTTGTGGATCAAGACTTAGTCAGCCATAATTTCATCGTTATGGATGATGTCCATTTACTGGATAACGATGCGCAAATTGAATTATTTAACACTTATAACCAACTGAAAGGAAATGGCGGAACACTCATTACCGCTGGTTTACACGCACCTACCCAAATGCATTTACGAGGCGATTTAGCCACCCGATTGGCTTGGGGTTTGGTCTATCAATTACAGCCCTTAAACGATGCGGAAAAAGCTTTAGCCTTGCAAAATCACGCCGCTGAACGTGGTATTCGCCTACCAAGCGAGGTGGTTGAATATTGCTTACGTTATTTACGTCGTGATTTATCTACCTTAATGGCCACATTAGATGCGCTCGATGAATGGTCGCTCACCACTAAAAAGCCTGTCACCGTGCCAATGTTGCGGCATTTATTGCAACTAAACCTTGAGATTTAAAATCTTAAAATTTGAATCCAATGCCTTCAAGGCAAACTTATGAACGGTCACCTGTTGTTAGTGTTTATTGCTTTTCTATTAGTGTTGCTTAATGGATTTTTTGTAGCAGCCGAATTTAGTCTGGTTAAATTGCGTAGCACGCGCGTGCGTACCATCGCAAAAACATTAGGCTGGCGCGGGCGCATATTAGCTAAAGTACATATCAATCTAGATGCGTATTTATCGGCCTGTCAGCTGGGCATTACCTTGGCCTCATTAGGTTTAGGCTGGGTGGGAGAGCCGGCTTTTGCCGCATTAATCGAGCCGCTACTTGAGCAGGTTGGCGTGACTAACGTAAAGATTATTCATAGCATCGCCTTCATTTTCACCTTCTTTATCATTTCATATTTACACATCGTCATAGGGGAATTAGTGCCAAAATCTTTGGCTATTCGTATGTCTGAAAGAGTGGGTTTATGGACAGCACCAGCTTTATATGGTTTTTATTGGGCGATGTTTCCTTCTATATGGATACTCAATCAAAGCTCTAATTTAGTGATTAGAGCTTTGAAGTTAAAGACTAAGGCTGGACATGACGCCCATTATTCTTCAGAAGAGCTCAAGTTGATTTTGCGCAGCTCGCGCCCTAGTGATGCTTTTAGCAATAATGAATGGAAGGTGCTGGCGCAAGCTATTGATTTTAGAGAGTTAGAAGTTTCTGATTTAATGCACCCATTTAATGAAGTGGTCGCCCTGTTTGAGGCCGATTCTTTTGCTGAAAACATGGCGCGCTTGCTACAGCATCAATACAGTCGCTACCCTATAATCAATGCCAGTGGCATGGTGACAGGCATTATTCATATTAAAGATATTTTTGTTGCGCTGCGCAAAAATGCTGACTTTACCGACATTAAAAGCCTCACTAGGCCGGTAGAACAAGTTTCGCCAGACGTACATGCCACCGAAGTTTTTAGAAAGCTACAAAGTGGTGCGCCACATTTCACCGTTGTTGGCTACGAAAATGCACCGCCGATTGGATTTATTACACTAGATAACTTGTTAGCCGCGATGGTGGGCGATATTCGCGATGAATTTCGGCAATCACAAAGCGCCTGGACGAAATTAGATGACGGCTCATTATTAGGCAAAGCCTCGCTGCCATTAAACACGCTAGAACGCACCATAGGCGTGGATATTGATTCCGAAGACGCTGACACGATAGGCGGTTTAATTTTATGGGCTTTGGGAGACCTGCCCAAAGAAGGTCAGCTCGTAGCGTTTAAATCTTTTGATGTGGTGGTTAAAAAAATGATAGGCCCACGTATATTATTGGTTCGCGTTTATCCAAAAAATCTGCATCTAGAACCAACGCCTCAGCATTAAATTATCTTAGGCAGTTACAGTGGCATTGATTGGCGGGAAGGATTTTGGTGTGGGTTTTAATCTACTTTAAATTAATTAGTTCTTAAGCCTAGTCACTTACATCCGCTTTTCCGAAAAGCATAAACCACAAATAACCGATAAAACCAGCTAGTAGCGAAGCTAATAAAATCGACATTTTTGCTGCATTGATAATGTCTAGGCTGCCAACAAAAGCAAGGTTAGTAATAAAAATCGACATGGTAAAGCCAATGCCGCCCAATATGCCGGCGCCAACAATATGTAGCCATTTTAAGTCTGCGGGTAAACGACAAATGCCAAGCGCAACGGCTAGAAAACAAAATAAAGACACGCCTAACGGTTTGCCTAGCACTAAGCCCAAGATTATGCCTAAACTATTGGCACTACTTAAGCCTGATAACCAATCCACGCCTAGCGTAATGCCAGTATTGGCTAATGCAAAAATCGGTAAAATGATAAATGCGACTGGTGTATGTAAAAAATGTTCCAGCTTGTATGAAGGCGATTTCTTATCATCATCTTTTGCCGAAAAAGGAATGGCGAAGGCTAGCATAATGCCGGCAACCGTGGCATGTATGCCTGATTTCAGCATGAGGAACCACATCAAAACGCCGCCTATTAGATAAGGCAAAAGTGCCATCACTCTAAAGAATCGATTTAACACTATTAGTAATCCCCAAACAGCCAATGCACTTACTAGATAAGCAACGGATAATTTGGCGGTGTAAAAAGCGGCGATAATCACAATGGCGCCTAAATCGTCTATGACGGCAAAAGCCACGACGAATACTTTTAGCGACGCTGGAATCCGCTTACCTAGAATGGCTAAAACGCCTAGTGCAAAGGCGATGTCGGTGGCCATGGGAATGCCAATGCCATTTTGTGTGGGCGTTGCCTGATTGAATAAGTAGTGAATAAGTGCAGGCAGCAGCATGCCACCAACTGCCGCGCAAATCGGAAGTAACGCGTTTTTGATGTGAGACAGTTCACCAATATAGATTTCCCGCTCCAACTCTAAACCTATCAGTAGAAAAAAGATGGCCATTAAGCCGTCGTTGACCCAATGTTCAAGCTTTAAACCAGCGACATCAGTTTGCCACAGGCTTAAGTAATCTTGGCCAATTGGGGAGTTGGTCATAGCTATTGCAATGATTGTGCAAATAATCAACAATATGCCGCTAGATTTTTCAGAGTCAAAAAACCGATTGAAAGTGTTAGATAAAATTATTGCTGCCATTTTTCTCATGCGTGACTCTTTTTAAACGGGTAATTAATCTCACCATTATCCTCGCTCAATCAATAAGTGCTGCAAATTTTCGTCACATAAATTTTAGGCATAGATTTATGTGCGTAGAAGCAATCTTTTGCTAACATCAGTTATCATTCGTTTAATCTAAAAGATCAACAAAGCTATCTAAACCAACTCAATCAGGCAACACCAACTAAACCATGATTAGAATCACTGAAATTAAATTACCGCTTGAACATAAACCTAGCGATATTATTGCTGCCGTTATCAAAAAACTAGGCATTAATGCGACGGACTTAGTGGAATATACTATTTTTAAACGTGGCATTGACGCGCGTAAAGCCAATGCCATTTTGTTAGCCTACACCTTGGATGTTACGGTTAAGGGCGAAACGAAAGTGTTAGCTAAATTAACCAAAGATCTGCATGTAAAATTAGCGCCAGATACTTCTTATAAATTTGTGGCGCAGGCCCCAGAAAATCTAGAAACAAGACCTGTGGTGGTTGGTTTAGGTCCTTCTGGATTATTTGCCGCCTTAGTCTTAGCGCAGTCTGGCTTTAAGCCATTGGTGTTAGAGCGAGGTAAAGCAGTACGCGAGCGCACAAAAGACACTTTCAACTTTTGGCGTAAAAGTGAGCTAAATACAGAATCTAATGTGCAGTTTGGTGAAGGTGGCGCCGGTACATTCTCCGATGGCAAACTTTACAGCCAGATTAAAGACCCGAATCATTACGGTCGCAAAGTATTAAACGAGTTTGTAACTGCCGGTGCGCCCGAAGAGATTTTATATGTCAGCCATCCGCACATCGGTACTTTTAGATTAGTCGGCATGGTAGAAAAAATGCGTGAAACAATTATTGCGCTGGGCGGAGAAATTCGCTTTGAGAGTCGTGTTGATGATATTGAAATTGCGCCTGATGCCAGCGGACAAAATCAGGTGCAAGCTTTGATTTTAGCTAATGGCGAACGTATAGCCGCCAATCACGTCGTTTTAGCCGTTGGCCATAGCGCACGTGATACCTTTAAAATGATCCATAAGTGTGGTATTTTTATTGAAGCTAAACCTTTTAGCATCGGTTTTAGAATAGAGCATCCGCAATCGTTGATTGATAACGCTCGTCATGGCCCAAATGCGCAGCACCCTATTTTAGGCGCAGCGGATTATAAATTAGTACATCATGCCAGCAACGGCCGCAGTGTGTATAGTTTTTGCATGTGCCCAGGCGGCACGGTGGTGGCTTCGGCCTCTGAAGAAGGTTGCGTAGTCACCAACGGCATGAGCCAATATTCACGTAATGAGCGCAACGCTAACGCTGGCATTGTGGTCGGCATTACACCTGAAGTGGATTTTCCGGGTGATCCGCTGGCTGGCATGGAGTTGCAACGCAAGTGGGAACGCCAAGCATACTTATTAGGCGGCAGTACCTATCAAGCGCCGGGACAGCTGGTAGGCGACTTTTTAGCTAATCAGCCTTCGACTGAGTTTGGTGCAGTGACGCCTTCATACACACCTAGCATACATTTAACTAATTTAGATACAGCCTTGCCAGAATATGTGATTAGCGCCATTCGTGAAGCGATTCCACAATTTGCCAAACAAATTAAAGGTTTTGACCTTGCAGACGCCATACTTACTGGCGTAGAAACGCGTACTTCGTCACCGATTCGCATTAAACGTAACGACGATAATTTGCAAAGCATCAATACTAAAGGCTTGTATCCAACTGGTGAAGGTGCAGGTTATGCCGGTGGTATTTTATCAGCGGGTGTTGATGGTATTCGAGTGGCAGAAGCGGTGGCTTTGAGTATTTGCTACCCGACATAACGCTTATTTTTATGGTGTTTCTTTAGCTGAGAGAATTTTTACGAAATTAAAGACCTTCTCAATTTTAAAAATTATTTAAAAGCCAGTCATCCCGACGAGACCGTAAAGGTCTTCTTCACAGAATATATGCGCTAAAGCACATTATTCTGAGTGAAAAGTAGGGATGACTGTATTATTGCCTAATCAAATAATCAAATGCACCTAACGCTGATTTTGAGCCTTCACCCATGGCAATGATGATTTGTTTATAAGGTACGGTGGTTACATCGCCGGCCGCAAAAACGCCAGCTAGCGATGTTTGGCCGTGCGGATTAACCTCAATTTCACCAAACTTGCTTAAATCTATACCGCTGGATTTCAACCAATCAGTATTGGGCAATAGGCCAATTTGTACAAATACGCCGGCTAAATCCAAATGATGTACGATTTCAGTAACGCGGTCTTTATAGACCAAGCCATTCATTTTTTGATTTGCACCGGTAATTTCCGTGGTCTGCGCATTCACAATGACCGTGACGTTGCTAAGGCTGTGCAATTTATCTTGCAAAACAGCATCCGCACGTAATTTAGAATCAAATTGCAATAAAGTCACGTGCTTCACAAAGCCAGCTAAATCAATCGCTGCTTCTACACCAGAGTTTCCGCCACCAATGACAGCAATCTCTTTGCCTTTAAACAATGGGCCATCGCAATGCGGGCAGTAAGCTACACCTTTGCCGCGATATTCTTTTTCGCCAGGCACATTCATTTCTTTCCAACGCGCTCCTGTGGCAATAATCACCGCTTTGCTTTTAAGTGTGGCGCCGCTTTCTAATTTGATTGAAATTAAATTGTTGTCGCTAGATGGTTGAATCAACGCTGCTGCACGTTGTAAATGCATGACATCAATGTCGTAAGTTTTTACGTGCTCTTCAAGCGCTGCGACTAATTTAGGGCCTTCCGTTTCTTTAACAGAAATGAAGTTTTCGATGCCCATGGTGTCCATTACCTGACCACCAAATCTATCCGCAACTACGCCAGTTCTAATGCCTTTACGTGCGGCATAAATTGCCGCTGATGCGCCTGCTGGGCCGCCGCCTACAATTAACACATCATATGGCGCTTTGGCATCTAATTTTTTAGCTTCACGCGCAATGATACCAGAATCTAATTTTGGTAAAATTTCATCGACGCCCATACGGCCAGCGCCAAATTCTTGACCATTCATAAAAATGGTCGGTACTGCCATGATCTTGCGTTCATTTACTTCGTCTTGAAACAAAGAGCCGTCTATCATCACATGCGTAATATTTGGGTTAATGACCGCCATTAAATTTAAAGCCTGCACCACTTCCGGACAGTTATGGCAAGAAAGTGAGATGAACGTCTCAAAATGAAACTCACCTTCAAGCGCAGCAATTTGCACGATTTTTTCAGCTTCTAATTTTAGTGGATGGCCACCCACTTGTAATAAGGCTAATACCAAAGATGTAAACTCATGACCCATAGGAATTCCCGCAAAACGAATCCCTGCTTGTTGTGCAGCATCGTTATGCGTCTTGTCGCGCTTCACAGCAAAGGATGGTGTGCGTGCATCTTCACCGCGAATCAGCGTGATTTTGTCTGACATGCTGGCAATTTCTTCCAGCAAGGCCAACATCTCTTTAGAGCCTGCACTAACATCCACTGATGCTTCAAGCATAATAGGCTCTCTAAGCATTTGTAAATAGGTTTGTAGCTGGGTTTTGATCGCGGTTTCTAATGCCATGGTTATTCTCTTTGGGTGTTTTTTGGTATTTATTAAGCTGAAAAAAAAGCTTTATCTTTTGGATAAAGCGATCATTTTAAATTTCATCCCAAGCTTTTGCCTTGGGATGAAATATTTGGCGTGCTACATTAACGCTTGGTTAAAGCGTGTCTAAATTAGATTTTTCCTACTAAATCTAAAGATGGCGCTAAAGTTTCCGCGCCTGGTGTCCAAGCTGCTGGACAAACTTCACCTGGGTGAGCGGCAACATATTGAGCTGCTTGTGCTTTACGGATTAAATCTTCAGCGGAACGGCCAATTCCTAGATCGTTTACTTCAAGGGCTTTAATCACGCCTTCAGGGTTGATTAAAAATGTGCCGCGCAGTGCTAGACCTTCTTCTTCTATCATCACTTCAAAGTTACGTGTAATGGTGCCTGTTGGGTCAGCAATCATTGGGTATTTAATCTTTTTGATAGTATCAGAAGTGTCATGCCATGCTTTATGCGTGAAATGCGTATCGGTTGATACTGAATAAATCTCAACGTCCATTTGTTCAAATGTTGCATAATGATCAGCTAAATCACCTAATTCTGTTGGACAAACAAAAGTGAAATCAGCTGGGTAAAATACAACAGCTGACCAATGGCCTTTTAGGCTGGCTTCAGTTATTTCAATGAATTTGCCGTTATGGTAAGCATGTGCTTTAAATGGTTTAATTTCCGTGTTTACTAATGACATTATAATTTCTCTTTGTGGTTAAAATGCTGGTTATAAAACAGTTGCTGCGATAACTATTAATATCTAATTTTGAATTATAGGGTGCTTAGTTTAATAAATCTAATACATCATTTTAATGATATTGATAAGCTGAACTTATGAAACATATAGCGTGACTGAATTATAAAAGACTATCTTACTAAGTACTATTTTACTAGGCTTGCGTGACTGCAATATTCTGCGTTGCCGTTTCGCCCAAATTATCTACCCAAGTCACTTCAATAATGTCACCTACTTTAGCGTTCTTTAGCCGAAATGTTAAATATGGATTTTTAGAAATACCAGTTCCCCACTGCGCCTCCAGCACAATTTTTCCATTTAACGTGGCGGTGACCAATTGTACAAAATGCGCAGGAATCAGCTTGTCGAAATCATCTTTTTTGCGACCAGTTTCCATGGGGTGACTCATTAGCACTTTCACTTCCGTCACCTCGCCCTTTAATTGGGCACGCATTTTCATATTGTCTGCATTCAGTCCGGCCATCATCCACACCCATTTTCTAATACGATAACATTTTTGAAATGGGTGAAATATTGATCGCCCGCTTTCACCACTACCTTAATATCTGAAGTGTCAGCCATTTTAATGCGCGTGATAATAAACGGCTCTGCACCATGACTAAATTTAAAATGCGCAATCAATGGCGTTGGATTTTTTTCTACAAAAATAGACATAGTTTCCGTATTCGTAATATTGCTTTTTACTTCAACCTGAACAATCGCACCATTTTCAGCTCGGTCTGGGGCTATTATTTGAATATCCAAGCTAGTGATTTCATCGTGTATTGCTAGATTTTTGCTGGCCTCGTTTAATTTTGTTGTTTCAAATGCTGCTTTATTCCACAATGCAGCCCACGCATTAACCGGCAGCATAAAGATTAAAGAAGTGCTGCCCAATAGTAAGCTTAAAAATTTTCTACGCTGCATGCTATATTTCCATCCTTATTTTTTAACATCGCCCTGCATGCGGCGAAGTTCTTTTAAGCGGGCTTCAACCATCGATTTCTGATAAAAATCACCATCGCTGGCTTTGCTGGCCAATTCCATTTGCTCAATAGCGCGTACCAAATCATATTTTCTATAATACGCTTCAGCGAGAGATTGTTGGCTAAGTAAAACTTTATTTTTCATGTTGTAAGCTTTTGCTAGCACGTCGTAAAAATAGGCATCATCTGGGTAAAGGCTCTGTTTTTCTTGAACTAATTTTATGGCGCTATCTGCCTGCTTAATGGCTAAAAAATGCTCAGCATAACCGTAAAGCAAAGCACGGTTATCCGGGAATAAGCTTAAAGCCGCGGCATATTGCTTCGCGGCAAGTTGCGGATTGTTTTTGGCAACTTGTAAACGCGCGCTTAAATTCTCTATCATCGGGTGTGGCGGCGCATTACTTTTTAGCCATTTGACCTCTTTTTCGGCTTTTAGGTAGGCACTTTTTCTCATGTAAGCAACAGCTAAACCATAATGCTCTGCAGCCTCGTTGGTATAGCGACGTTCATGAATATTTTGCTCGAAAACCAGAATGCTAGTTTCAGCTGCACCATTGTTAGCCAATAGTTTCGCGCGTACATATTGAAACTCAACGCTATCAGACACTTGCTTATAAGTCATCTGCTCCACTCTATTGGTCACGTCTGCAATACGCTCGCTGGTCAGTGGGTGGGTACGTAAAAAACTAGGTGCGCCTCCCTCAGCAAAACGCGTGCCGCGCTGCAAGGTATTAAAAAAAGCAGGCATTGCACGTACATCAAAACCACCGCTATTTAGAATTTGCAAACCTATTCGATCAGCCTCACGCTCATACTCGCGGGTGTAATCTAACTTATTTTGCACACTAACAGCAGAGGCTGTTGTGAGCGCACCACTAGCGAGTTGCGGGTTGGCACGCGCAACTAATAATGCCAACGCAATGCCGGCAATATTTTTAAAAGTATCGTATTTTTGAGAGGCCAGCATACGTGCTAAATGATGCTGTGTGACATGGCCAATTTCATGGCCTAACACGCTAGCCAGTTCAGATTCACTATTCGAGGCCAAAATCAAACCAGTATGAACGCCCACCACGCCACCAGGCATGGCAAAGGCGTTGATAGAATTATCCTGCACCACAAAAAAGTTAAATTTAAGCTGACTATCTGGGCTGCTAGAAACTAATCGTGACCCTAAAGCCTGTAAATACGTACTAACTTCCGCGTCTTGTACCACGTCATCACTGGTGGCAACATCTCGCAAAATTTGCTCGGCAATCTCTTGCTCTTGTAAGGGCGAAAGTACCGTTTGCGAAACATCGCCTAGTTCGGGCAAATCATTCGCCCAAGCAAAACTCGCAGCGAGCTGGCTGACAAGTAAAACGCTAATTAGAGTAGTGTTTAATTTCATTGTTGCTATGATAATACCTTTATGATTCTAGTTCAGTAGGATTTGTTAATTGAAAGTAAAATTGAGCGTAATACATCTATGAAAAATTCTGCAAATATTCTCACGCACTTTGATAACAGCGGCCAAGCACACATGGTTGATGTCGGAGAAAAAGCTCACACCAAGCGCATTGCCATTGCTAGCGGTATTATCACCATGCAGCATGCCACACTGCAACTGATTAAAAACGGTGATGCAAAAAAAGGCGATGTACTAGGCATTGCTCGCATCGCCGCGATACAAGGTTCAAAACGTACCGCTGATTTAATACCACTATGCCATCCGATTAGCCTCACTAAAGTAAGCGTGACGTTTGATCTAGACGAAAAAACGAGTGCCATTACCATGACGGTTAGCACTGAAACTACAGGCCAAACTGGCGTAGAAATGGAAGCACTCACCGCGGTAAGTGTAGGCTTGCTGACTATTTATGATATGTGCAAAGCTGCCGATAGAGGTATGGTGATGGGTGAGATTAAACTGCTCGAAAAACATGGTGGTAAGTCTGGTTATTGGGTTGCGCGGTAGTAAGTGCTAACTCCAAAACTGATTATAAAAAGATAAAGAACGCAGCTTGTCCCAAATCTGCCCCACTGAGTATAGCCAAGTAGGGTGTGCAAAACGCCTTATCTTGCACACCATTTTAATTGCGGCAAACAAACGCGGTGTGGGTCAAACGGTGTTCAAATAAAGTCGATTTGCACACCCTACTTTTAGCGGTGGCTTGTGTGCTAAATATCGTTACGCTTTTAATCGTTAAGTTCACAAGCGTACGGCTTTGCGTCTATCAAAGGTTTTTCACCTAACATTAAAGCCACTACCAATTTTGCACTAGCAGGCGCCATCGTTAAGCCATACCTAAAATGACCAGTATTCAGGTAAAGATTTTCAATAGAGGGATGTGCGCCTATCGTTGGTAAATTCTCTGGTGTGCCTGGGCGCAAACCGCTCCAATGCTTGATGATGGACATACCTTTTAACGCAGGCATAATGGCTTCAGCTTTTGCGCTAATTTCATCACGCACTGCGTCTGTCACGCTGGCATCAAAGCCTACGTCTTCTAAAGTGCTACCCGCCAATAAATAGCCATCGCGGCGCGGTATCATGTAGAAACCTTCTCGGTAGACAATTTGCTCTAAATTCTTTTGTGGTTTGTAAAGCAAAATCTGACCGCGCATCGGTTTAATATTCAATTTTGCGCTAGTGTCTTTTAGCAAATCAAAACTCCATGCGCCAGAGGTGACGACAAACTGATCTGCACTTAATTCTTCACCACTTGTAGTTTGCCACTCGTTTAACACATCGGTTTGTTGCAATGGTATAAGTTGCGTGTTTTCCAACATGCTTACGTTGTTTTGTTCTAGCCATTTACGCATGGCTTGCATTAGGTAAGGGGGGCGAATTTGGCAAATGGTAGGTAGCCAAAGCGCGTCTTCGCCACTTAAAGATTGCACGCCAAAGGCTGAGGCTTTGACTGCTTGAATTGGCACTTGATTAGCCGCACACCAATGTTGAGCGGCTTGTAAGTCAAAATTAGGAAGTAGTAAAAAACCTGATTGCTCGAAATTGGCATTCACGCCCGTTTCGCGTTGTAAGCGTTCGCTCAGTGCGCGGTAGGTGTTTGCAGCAGTGTTAGTGAGTGCGTTAACTTGTTCTGCATACATCCAAGGTAATAATGGAAGGATAATGCCACCACCGGCCCAAGAAGATTCGCCAGAGGTTTGGCTAGCAATCTGGTTGCGCTCTACGATGGTGACGCGGCAGCCACGACCAACTAACTCCATTGCGGTCATGCAGCCAACAATGCCGCCGCCAATAATCATTACGTGGTGTTTCATTTGGGTTTTCATTTGGACTTTGAGATTAGATTTTAAAACTAATTATTTAGCTTGCACTTGCCACTTATTTAAGCGCCACTCGACCTATCAATAAGGCATTTTGCGCATTGGTTAAGCCGGTAGGATGTCCAAGTAACACGATGACATCTCCTTCAGCTAATAGGCTTTCAAGAGTAGGTTCCGTGCCTATGAAATTAGGCCTGCGAATAGATTTAACTTCTACCACAAAGTTTTCTAAATGCATGTCAGCCAAACGCCTGCCAATAGCAAAACTACCGGCTGAGATAATCACCGAATGTAACCGTACTTGTTGTTTTTCAAGGTCTTCGTCTTCAGCATCTGAAATGCCGTGGAAATAACCCCTAAACAATTTATAGCGCTGTTCGCGGAAAATACGGATGCGTTTGACGACACGATTAAGTGGCACGCCTAGCAACATAAGGGCGTGTGAAGCTAGCATTAAACTACCTTCTAAAATTTCAGGCACTACTTCGGTTGCGCCAGCGGCACGCAGAGCTTCCATATTAGTATCGTCTACCGTGCGCACTATGACTGGCAATTGCGGGTAGCTTTCTTGCACAATATGCAATATCTTCATGGCAGCGCGGTTGTCGGCATAACTGATGACCAACGCTTTAGCACGTGCACCGCCTGCGGCTTCTAGCACTACGCGACGTGCGGCATCACCAAACATGACGTTTTCACCGGCGGTGGCAGCTTCTAAAACCCTTGATGGATCAATATCTAGCGCAACAAAAGGGATGTTCTCCTCTTTTAAAAACCGCCCTAAATACTGGCCGCTACGCCCATAGCCACAAATAATCACGTGGTTATGAAAATGCTTGCCAACATCGTCTATGTCTTGCACCACTTGGCCACTATTGCGGCTGTAGCTACGCACCAAGCGCCTTGCGATACGTCCATTGTATTGAATAAGAAAAGGTGCAACCACCATAGAAAGTAATGCGGCTGCAAGAATCAGTTGCAGCGCTGGGCCACTAACGAGTTTTTGTTCTACGCCTAGCGCCAAAATAACAAAACTAAATTCACCTGCTTGCGCCAAAATTAAACCAGTGCGAATGGCCACGCCAGTTTCGTATTTGACGAACCTCACTACTAAAGCTACGACAGCCGCTTTAAATAAAACGAATCCGACTAAAATCAACAACACTAAACCGATGTTATGGAAAATTTCGCCAATATTTAACAGCATCCCTACGCTAATAAAAAACAAGCCCAGCAAAATATCGCGAAACGGTGAAATATCGGATTCCACTTGGTAACGAAATTTCGTTTCAGAAATCAACATGCCAGCGATAAAAGCGCCAAGCGCATAAGACAAACCTGCCAATTTGGTTGCGTAAGCCAATAGTAACGTGACCATTAGCACGTTCATCACAAATAGCTCGCGTGAGCGCTGGCCAGCGACTAAATTGAACCACGGGTTAATAATCCATTTGCCTATGGTAAACAGGAATAACAACATGGCGGCGGCCTTTAAAAAGGCCAAACCCAATACGCTGCTTAAGTTAGCATCGGCCGCACCTAGCGCCGGAATTAGTACCAAAATTGGCACTACGGCGATATCTTGAAATAGCAATACACCTATGCTGAGGCGACCATGACGTGAGTTCAAATCGACCCGTTCAGCCAAAATTTTAGATACAATAGCTGTAGAAGACATCGTTAGAGCAGAGCCAATCACAAATGCTGCAGGCCAATCCAAGCTTGCAAGTTTAGCAATGCCCATTATCGCTGAAAGTGTAATAAGTACTTGCGCACCACCTAAGCCCAGCACTTTTTTGCGCATGGCGTAGAGTTGCGGCAAGCTAAACTCGAGTCCAATACTAAACATTAAAAACACAATACCAAATTCTGCAAACTCACGCGTTGCATTGGTATCGGGTAGTAAGCCAAAACTATGTGGCCCCAAAGCCAAGCCAACTAAAAAGTATGCCAACATGGCCGGTAACTGCAATGCACGAAAAAGTGCCACTGCCAGCACTGAGCTAATCAGTAGAATTAGAATTAAGGGTAGTGTTTCGAACATGTTCTTCTAAATTGGATGTAAATTTTTATTGTTGCTTATTGTTTCACATCTATCAACGATATGATAAAAAATATAAAAATTGGACCGTGTTTAAATGATTAAGTCTGCTTAGTTGCAATTAACCGACATGGCAAAAACATGAAGAGAGACTTAATGCGAAAAAATAATCGGCAAATTAATAGCAAAAATTGTGCCTAGATTTGAATTTTTGTTAAAAATTAGCTAATTAGTAGTCGATTAGGTCTTTATAAGTGATACATTCCCTTTAATACTTAGTTTACAGTACTTTTAATTTTTGTGAATTTCTAAAATATCATGTCATCACACTATGTCTTCAACCGTTAGTACCAGCCAGCCAGTATCAGTCAAGCAGCCAACATTAGTGTTGGCGCGTGATATATTGTTGCTTGAAGCCAATGAAATTAAAGCGCTAGCCGCTAGACTGAATGGTCAATTTACTGATGCAGTTGCGATGATTTTGCAATGCAAAGGTCGCGTTGTCGTAAGCGGTATGGGTAAATCGGGTCACATAGGCGGAAAAATTGCCTCAACACTTGCTAGTACTGGTACGCCAGCATTTTTTATGCATCCGGCTGAAGCGAGTCATGGTGACTTAGGCATGATTACCGCAGGTGATATTGTGATTGCACTTTCTAACTCTGGCGAAAGCGATGAGATTTTAGCTATCGTCACTCCCCTAAAACGCTTAGGTGCAAGCATTATAGCAATTACTGGCAATGACACTTCGACCTTAGCGAAAGCCGCTGATATTCATCTGAGCGCACATGTAGAAAAAGAGGCTTGTCCATTAGGTTTGGCACCTACGTCAAGCACTACGGTAGCCCTAGCGCTGGGTGATGCGCTGGCTTTATGTGTGTTAGATCAGCGTGAATTTACCGCAGAAGACTTCGCTCGTTCACACCCTGGCGGCAGTCTTGGACGCCGCTTAATTATCAATGTGAGCGATTTGATGCGCACTGGTGAGCGTATTCCACAGGTGCTTTCTGATGCAACTCTTCAGCAAGGTTTGCTTGAAATGTCTCGTAAGGGATTAGGTTTAACGGCTATTGTTGATGCAAATAATGCACCTATAGGCATTTTTACCGATGGTGATTTACGTCGAGCCTTTGAGCAAAATGTAAATGTAGCTACTGCGAGTATCGCCGATGTGATGCATGCCAATGCTTTTACCATTCATCAGGACAATTTGGCGATTGAGGCGGTTGAGCTCATGGAGCAACATAAAATAAACGCTTTGTTAGTCACGAATGATGCTGGAATCTTAGTCGGCGCCTTAAATATGCATGATCTTTTATTAGCAAAAGTGGTTTAAACACATATGGCGAACTTAGAATCGAGTGCACAGTTAACAATCGAGCTCAAAGAGCGCTTCAAAAATATTAAATTGCTAGTGTTGGATGTTGATGGCGTAATGACCGACGGCGGCTTGACTATAGGCGATGATGGGCTGGAATACAAAACGTTTCATGCGCATGATGGTTTAGGCATGAAGTTATTAAAAGCCACCGGCGTTGAATTGGCGATTATCACTGGCCGTACATCAAATATTGTAAAGCAACGCGCTGAAAGCACTGGGGTTGCACACTTTTACCAAGGTGCCGCAGATAAATTAGTGGCGTTTAATGATTTGATTGCTAAAAGCGGATTAGAAGCCAGCCAATGTGCTTTTATGGGTGATGATGTGGTCGACTTGCCGCCTATGCTTAAATGTGGACTGGCGCTGGCAGTGCCAGATTCTCCAGCCTTAGTGCTGAAGCACGCGCATTATGTCACCAATAAAGCCGGTGGTCATGGTGCTGTGCGTGAAGTTTGTGAGTTGATTATGCAAGCACAAGGCACATTTGCCGGGCAAATGGCTCAGTTTTTAACGCAGGCTAATATTTCTAATTAAACATGCAACAAGTTAAAATTATCATAAAATTACTTGTTGGCATGCGTTTTGTCAAAAGTGATTATATTATATTGCGACGCTCGAAATGAGGGTTGTTAACCGGCCTGCGATTTTATTTCCACTAGTTTTGTTGGCGATGCTGGCGTTGTTGACTTTTTGGATCAATAAGGCCGTGCAACCGAGAGTGCCAAAGCTGGACGGCAGCGGGCGCCATGACCCTGATTATATGATGAGTAATTTTGTGACGACGCAGACTGATATTAACGGCGCCTTACGTTACAAATTAGCCGCTACTGAAATGAAACATTTTCCTGATGATGACACGACTGAACTATTGCGACCACGTTATACGCAGTTTGCAATCGATAAGCCTTACACTCAGGTTGAGGGATTGCGCGGTTATATGTCCAGCAATGGCGACAAAGTTGAGCTGTTTGATAATGTAAAAGTAACCCGCCAAGCATTTGCCGGTAAAGGTGAAATGACGATTGAGACTAGTTACCTCAGTATTTTGCCTAATACGGAAATAGTGAGCACGGACAGGCCGGTGGTTATTCGGCAGGCGCCAAAAACCGTCATTCACGCTACCGGTATGTTGTATGAGAAGAAAAAAAATATGGTGTCTTTACTACATAAAGTGCGGGCGCATTATGAGCGACCGAATGTGGGAGTGAGTGCGATAAAATCTAGCGCCAACCAATCTAAATATAACGAAACGACTAAGGCAGTTGTGAATAAAGGTCAAAGCAGTGAAAAAAAGTCTAAGTTACAACAATCTAAGCCACAACAATCTACTAGCCATGCGCGAATTCGGAGACGCTATGAGTAATTACCCTACAACAAGGCTTGAGGTTATCTCAAGATTCACATTAATAATGCGTTTTATTTTACTAAGCTTGGTACTGCTTGGCTTGGCATTATTTGGTTTTACTAATCCTGTTCTGGCGGAGTCGGCAGATCGCGATAAGCCGATTGATTTGGAAGCGGATTCAGTCAAAGTGGATGATGCAAAGCAAATTAGTACTTACTCCGGCAATGTGATTTTAACGCAAGGCACTTTAGTAATTCGTGCTGATAAGTTAATTGTACGTGAGGATAAAGAGGGGTTTCAGCATAGTACTTCGCTGGGTAATCCAACGACATTTAAGCAAAAACGCGAAGCTAAAAATGAATATATGGAAGGCAGCGCACAGCGCATTGAATATGACGGCCGTATGGATAAAGTGCAGCTTTATACCAAGGCCTGGGTGAAGCGTGGCGAAGATATTGTGCATGGCGATTATATTATGTATGACGCTAATGCCGAATATGCCGAAGTGATCGGTGGCACTAAATCTAACGACGGTAGCAATTCAAGTGGTCGAGTGCGTGCCATTATTCAACCAAAAAATAAAAAAATACCTGAGCTAGATTCGAATAAACCAAATACCACTAAACCGGTAGCGAGTTAAAGTGCTCATTATGACGTTTACAAAATTATCACTAGCAATTAAGAATTAGGCATTATGAGCGAACTTATTGTAGAGAATTTACGAAAATCGTACAAAGCCCGCACAGTTGTACAGGATATTTCTTTAAACATCAGCAGTGGTGAAGTTGTAGGCTTATTAGGCCCAAATGGTGCTGGAAAAACCACGAGCTTTTACATGATGGTAGGTTTAGTACCGCTAGATGCCGGTCGTATTTTACTCGACGGCAAAGATTTGAGCCGTATGCCAATTCATCTTCGCGCTAGAATGGGCTTGTCTTACTTGCCACAAGAGCCATCTATATTTCGTAAGCTGACAGTGAGTGAAAATATCCTCGCAGTGCTACAGCTACAAGATCTGCCTGAAGCTCAAATGGAAGAAAAGCTAGAGTCGCTACTAGAAGAGCTGCATATCACGCACATTCGCCATAATGCAGCCATTAGCTTATCTGGAGGTGAGCGTCGCCGCGTTGAAATCGCCCGCTGTTTAGCGACTAATCCTAGCTTTATTTTGTTAGATGAGCCGTTTGCCGGCATTGATCCGATTGCTGTGATTGATATTCAAAAAATCATTCACTTTTTAACCGCACGAAATATAGGCGTGTTGATTACCGACCACAATGTGCGTGAAACCCTAGGCATTTGTGATCGCGCTTACATTGTTAATCAAGGTCATGTTTTCGCATCTGGTATTCCGAGTGAAATTGTAGAAAATGAGAGTGTAAGAGAAGTTTATTTAGGCAAAAATTTCCGTCTATGAAGCAAGGTTTTCAACTTAAATTTTCACAGAATTTATCACTTACTCCACAGTTGCAACAAGCCATAAGGTTGCTGCAATTGTCTACATTAGAGCTAAATCAAGAAATTGAAATGTTAATGCAAGCCAATCCTTTGCTAGAAAGAGGCGATGCTAGTGAAGATGAATATGGTAATGCCACTGACAATAGCGCAGATGAAATTACATTAAATACCAGTAGTGAAGGTTCTCAAGTCAATAATACGGAATCTACGCGAGACTACGATCAGGATGGTGTGCAACATAATGCATCTAATGAAGAGGCTTATGATACAGAATTTTCTGAGCACAGCGCTGAAGCCCAACAAGGTGATTTAATACACGGAGATGAGAGCTCAAATGAACTCAGCTACACTGAAGTAAGTAAAAGTGAAGTGGCTAAAAATGAGTCAAATTCTGTAGAATCAACGGCGACAGTATCCAGCGAGAAAGACGAGGCGGCTGAATTTCAAGTTGAATTTAATGACGAATTCGATGAGTTTTCTAATGGCAGTCGTTGGGATGAAAATAGTACGCCATCGGATGATGATAGTGACTTCAGGCAGCAGGAAACATTGCAAATCAGCTTGCGCGAGCATCTGCTCTCGCAACTAAAATTAATGCCTTTATCAGCGCGTGACCAGTCGCTTGCTTTGCTATTGGTTGATAGTATTAACGACGATGGTTATTTAGTCGAATCGCTAGAAGACATTATACAAGAAATGCCACTAGAGCTCGAAATCGACCTGCTAGAAATACAAACTGCCTTACATCACATTCAGCATTTGGATCCTATAGGCGTAGGTGCTAGAAGCTTAAGTGAGTGCTTGCTACTGCAGCTAGAGGCGCTTCCAAAAACGACACCACATTTAACCTTGGCTAAACGTATGGCTCAGCATCATTTGCCTGCGCTAGGTGCGCGCGACTTTGTGAAGTTACGTAAAGAATTAGCTTGCGATGAAGTGACCCTGAAAAACGTGCAGCAAATCATTACCAGTTTGAACCCAAGGCCAGGTAGTGCATTTAGTATCATAGGATCTGAGCATTTTATTCAACATGAAGTGATCGTCAAAAAAGTAAAAGGTATTTGGCTCGCCAGCCTCAATGACGTTGTTATACCTAAACTTAAAATCAATCAGTTGTACGCCAGTATTTTAAAACGCAATCGAGATAGCTCAAGTCAATATTTACAAAGCCAAATGCAAGAAGCTAAATGGATGATTAAAAACATTCAGCAACGGTTTTCAACTATTTTGCGTGTGTCACAAGCGATTACTGACCGCCAGCGTAACTTTTTTGAGTATGGAGAAGTGGCCATGCGGCCGCTAGTGTTGCGTGAAATTGCCGATGAATTGGATTTGCATGAATCGACTATATCGCGTGTTACCACTAATAAATACATGCTGACGCCACGTGGGATTTTTGAGCTCAAATACTTTTTTGGTAGTTCAGTAGCCACCGATACCGGCGGCACTTGTTCAGCTACCGCTATAAGAGCTTTAATCAAGCAGCTAGTGGAGCAGGAAAATCCTAAGAAACCTTATTCTGATAATCAGATTACTGAGCTGTTATCCAAGCAAGGCATTATGGTCGCGCGTCGCACCATTGCCAAATATCGTGAATCGTTCAATATTGCACCGGCTAGCCTGAGAAAATCGCTGTAAGTTATTTTTCCACTATAGCATCAAATTGCCTTGCAAAATGTTGTTATAAAATTTCTTATTTTGATTAGCACAGACGCGAACTAAAGTAGTAAACTGAAATTGTTCGAAAAGTTTAGGCTCGCTAAAAAGTGCCAACATGGCAGGTTCTAGCAAGTCTAAAACTTCAGAATATTTTAAAAAGGAGCAAGTCATGAATTTACAATTAACTGGCCATCATTTAGAAGTAACCCCTGCATTACGCGATTATGTTACAAGCAAATTAGTCCGAATTAGCAATCACTTTGATCATGTGATCGATGTCAAAGTGACCTTGAGTGTTGAGAAGCTTGCCCAAAAGGTAGAAGCAACACTGCATGTTCCAGGTAATGATTTACACGCAGCCTGTGAAGATGACAATATGTACAGCGCTATTGATATGCTGACTGACAAGCTAGATCGCCAAGTGGTAAAACATAAAGAAAAACATGCCGACCACCACAAAACAAATGGCGCAGTTAAGCATCAAGCTGTTGAGTAAATTAGATTTTAAATTACGTTAATTTTATTGTTGTTTCAATCACTATTGTTTTAATCAATTATGGCTCAAATAAATGTAGCTGAGCTATTCAAACAAACCCGCCTTAAGCTCAAACTGAAATGGGTTGCTGGACTTAACGGCGGGTTAAATGCCCTCACTAGTAATTCTGTTACAAAACCTTCTTTAGCATTAATCGGCCATCTTAATTTTGTACACCCAAATCGTGTGCAAGTGCTGGGTTGCGCAGAAATGGATTATTTAGCCAGCCTGCCCCCTGCCAATGCCAATAGTGCAATTGCCAATTTATTTTCTACCGATTTAGCCGCAGTCATCGTTGCTAATGGCGAAGTTGTACCTGAAACACTTACTGCGGCGGCTGATAAACACAACACGCCCTTATTTACATCACCACTGGCTAGTCCCGCTTTAATGGATTTTCTGGGTCACTTTTTAGTGCAGGCCATGGCCGAGTCTATCAGCATGCATGGTGTATTTATGGAGGTGCAAGGTTTTGGCGTGCTGATTAAGGGCGATGCCGCCATTGGTAAAAGCGAGCTTGCACTGGAGCTTATCTCGCGCGGTCACCGTTTAATTGCCGATGATATTGTCGATTTTTTCCGCATTTCGCCAGAACGTGTCGAGGGCCGTTGCCCGGCTTTATTGCAAGATTTTTTAGAAGTACGAGGTTTGGGTATTTTAAATATACGTGCGCTATTTGGTGATAATTCGGTTAAACCGACTAAGCCGCTCGATCTCATCGTTCACCTAGCCCTGGCGGATAAGCAAGCGCCTCACTTACTAGACCGGCTAAGTATCAAAACCATACATGAAGAAGTATTAGGCGTAAAATTCTCTAAAGTCTATATTCCTATTGCGGCAGGTCGTAATATTGCTGTGCTGCTAGAAGTGGCTGTGCGTAACCACATGTTATTATTGCGTGGAGTCAACGCGACCAAGCAATTTACTCAGCGTCAGCTGCGTGAGATGAAGAAGAATAAATAAAGCCAGCCAGATGAAAGCTCGTTAAAGCGCATTTATGAAACAACTTATTATTGTTACCGGGCTTTCAGGTTCGGGTAAAAGTATTGCCCTTCGCGCGTTGGAAGACAGCGGTTACTATTGCATAGACAATCTGCCCGCAACTATGCTGCCAAATATTGCCGAGCACCTACAATCTGAAAATCAGCGACCTAAAAGTGTCAATGCAGTGAACCATGACCGCGTGGCCATTAGCATTGATAGCCGCAGTGCTGCGATTGAAGCACTACCACAGTATATCGAACAATTAAAAGCGCAAAATATCAGCACACAAGTGCTATTTTTAGAATCTAACATTGAAACTTTGGTCAAAAGATTTAGCGAAACAAGGCGAAAACACCCCTTAAGTAAAGACACCGCTACCTTGGCTGAAAGTATTGCGCATGAACGTGAATTACTTGGTAATTTAGGCAGTCTTGGCCACGTGATTGACACTAGTCACCTTAGCGCAAACACGCTCAGAGGCTGGGTAAAAGAGGTGGTTTCAGCCGACCACGCTGGGCTGACTTTGCTGTTCACATCGTTTGGTTTTAAGCATGGTATCCCGCTAGATGCAGATTTTGTGTTTGATGTGCGCTGCTTGCCTAACCCGCATTACGACCCTAATTTACGCGAACTCACCGGGCGTGATGCCGAAGTGCAAGCCTTTTTAAATAGTCAAGAAACTGTGCATGAAATGTTCAAAGATATTCGCAATTACGTGGAAAAATGGCTGCCCTATTTTGTGGCAGATAACCGTAGCTATTTAACGGTAGCCATTGGTTGTACCGGCGGGCAGCATCGTTCTGTGTACTTTGTTGAGCAGTTAAGTCAATATTTTATAACGCAACAAAAAATAATCACTAGGCATAGAGAGTTAAGTTTGTAGTTGATGCTAATCGACGGGTAAATATCAGGCTAATAGTGAAAACTGGTAGCGAATATCTGTAATAATAAATCGTAATTTTTAAGGCTGCATGATTTGAACTTAAAATAAAAATCATCCAGCTTTAAAATTACTTAAAGTTGAGAAAATAATGATCGGCATTTTAATTATCGCGCACGGTAGCTTAGGTGAAAGTATGCTTGACTGTGCAAAACACGTTTGGGGCAAAGAACCGCAGCAGTTGGCTAGTCTTGCGGTTAGTATCCATGACGATCCAAATGCTTTACTGCAAAAGGCAAATATACTGGTGGCCGCACTCAATAGTGGCGATGGCGTATTAGTGTTGTCAGATATGTACGGCGCAACGCCATCCAATATAGTGGGTAAGCTATTGAATCCAGGCGTGGTGGAAGGCGTAGCGGGTGTGAATTTACCTATGCTGATTAGAACCATCACCTATAGACAAGAACCGCTGATGACGCTTATTGAAAAAGCGGTTAGTGGTGGACGTGAAGGTGTTGTGCATTTCAACCGTGAAAGTTGTGAACGATATGATTAGTCAGCAATTAGAAATTATCAACAAATTAGGTTTGCATGCCCGTGCCTCAACCAAGTTTACCCAAACTGCCAGCAGATTTTCTAGTGAAATCTGGATAGAGCGCAATGGTCGTCGCGTGAATGCAAAAAGTATTATGGGTGTAATGATGCTTGCCGCAGGTAAAGGCTCAATAGTGACTATAGAAGCAAATGGCGAAGACGAGGCGCTTGCGATAGCGGCTTTAACTGCGTTGATTGCGGACTATTTTGGTGAGGGCGAATAATGTCTTATCGATATTATTCGACACAATTTCTGATGGATATAAATATAAATGACCAGCTTTAGCATTCATGGCGTAGGGGTTTCCAGCGGCATTGCCATAGGCCATGCGCATCTGGTTTCTAATGCCTTGTTAGAAGTGGTGCATTACCAACTACCTAAGCATTTACTTGAAGATGAAATCAAGCGCTTTAGCAGCGCTATTGCCACTGTTAAGCATGATTTAGAGCAAATTAATAGCAGTTTACGTAAAAATGCACCGGCAGAAATCAGCGCTTTTATCGGCACCCATTTAATGATGTTGGCAGATAAATCGCTTTCTGAAATCCCCAAAGATATCATCAGGAATGAACAATGTAATGCCGAATGGGCCATCAAGCTACAAATGGACGACATTGTTGAGCAGTTTGAGCAGATTGAAGATGAGTATCTGCGTGAGCGTAAACAAGATGTGATTCAAGTGGTAGAGCGCGTCATTAAAGTTTTGCTTGGCCACCCAAGTCAATTGTCCACCGAGCAGCAATCTAACGCGCAACATGAAGAACGTAAGCTCATTTTAGTTGCGCATGACATTTCGCCGGCAGATGCGATTCAGTTTAAACAACATCAGTTTGCAGCCTTTATTACCGATGTAGGCGGCGTAACCTCACATACGGCGATTCTTGCACGTAGCCTCAATATTCCGTCGATTGTTGCCCTGCAACGCGCACGTGATTTAATCAATGATGGCGAATTAATCATTGTCGATGGTGGTTTGGGCGTCGTGATTGTTAGCCCATCTAAAGAGATTTTAGCGGAATACAAACTACGCCAAGAACAGTGGGAGTTGGAGCAACAAAAGCTACAACGCATTAAATCTACCAAAGCGGTAACGATAGATGGTACTAATATTGAGTTATTCGCCAATATTGAAGTGCCTGAAGATATCGTCGCAGTGAAAGCTTCAGGCGCCACTGGTATTGGGCTTTATCGTACTGAGTTCTTGTTTATGAATCGGCGAGAAATGCCCGATGAAGAAGAGCAGTTTGCCGCGTATAAAACAGTCGCCGAGGCCATGAAAGGTGCAACGGTTATTATCCGTACCTTGGATTTGGGTGCAGATAAACAAATGAATCCAGATACGATTGTGACCTGTGCAAATCCGGCGCTCGGCTTGCGAGCGATTCGTTATTGCTTATCTGAGCCGCTGATTTTTCATACGCAATTGCGCGCGTTGTTACGGGCATCCCATTTTGGCAACATTAAAATTTTAGTGCCTATGCTTTCAACGCTATCTGAGTTGAGGCAAACCAAACTATTTTTAGAGCGCGCTAAAGCTAGTTTGCGTAAGCAGAATATTCCATTTAATGAACATATAGCGCTTGGTGGCATGATAGAAATTCCTGCAGCGGCTATTAATGCCGACGCGTTTGCCAAAGAGCTAGACTTTTTATCTATCGGTACTAATGATTTAATTCAATATACATTAGCCATAGATCGGACTGATGATACGGTGGCACACCTTTATAATCCATTGCATCCTTCAGTATTGAAGCTGATTTTAATGACCATAAAAGCCGGTGATAAATTAGGAAAATCCGTTTCAGTCTGCGGCGAAATGGCCGGCGATGCGAAGCTGACTAAACTGTTGATAGGCATGGGTTTACGCCAGCTTTCTATGCATCCCTCGCATATATTGAGCGTAAAACAGCAGATTTTGCATAGTCAGATTAATGAACTTAGCGCAAATGCAAGAAAAGTATTAACCCACACTGATATTGAAAAAATTGAACCACTTGTCGCTAAATTCAATCTGAATTAAAACAGATTGCTGGAAAGGATTTTTATGTCGAATAATACTGGTTTAGAAACACGCGCTAGCACTACCTACAACCCCAGTAATGATGAGAAAAATATTGCCACTATTACCCATTTGGCGGGCACATTATTTTCAATAGTTCCCGCATTAATTGTTTGGGTTCTGAAAAAAGAGGATAGCGAATATATTGCTATGCAGGCTAAAGAGGCGCTTAACTTTCAAATTACCGTATTAGTCGCTCAGCTTGTTGCTGGTATCTTGGTATGGATTTTAATTGGTTTTCTATTGTTGCCGATTATTTGGCTAGTCAATATTGTTTTATGCATTATTGCCACCATCTCTACTAGTAGAGGCGAAAGTTATCGCTACCCAATTTGCCTGCGTTTGATTAACTAGGCTTCATTAATTACCCCGATTTAAGGAATACTCCATGTCTAACCAATTGCCTAACCCGTTGTTATATCTTGCTGGTCTACCTAAATTTGATGAAGTTAAACCTGAACATGTAAGCCCTGCTATAGAGAGTCTTCTAACAGAAGGCCGGGCTTTAATTGAAAATTTTGCCACTTCAGCAGAGGCGCCAACATGGGAAAATTTTGCACTTAAGCTAGAAGACCATAGCGAGAAAATCAGCCGCGCTTGGAGTCAAGTTGGCCATATGAACGCGGTGGTTAATAGCCCAGAATTGCGTGAAGCATATAACGAAAATTTAGCCAAACTGACAGATTATGGCAGTGATATGTCGCAAGATGAACGCCTTTATGCCAAGTACAAAGCTATTCAAGCTAGCGCTGCGTTTGCCAGCCTGACAGCTACGCAACAAACCATTATTAACCATGAAGTGCGTGATTTCAAGCTAGGCGGTGCCGAGTTGCCAGAAGCGCAAAAATCACGCTTTAAAGCCGTGAGTGAAGAGCTTTCAAAACTGGGTTCTAAGTTTGAAGAAAATATCATGGACAACACCAATGACTTTGCCCATTACGTTGAAGATGTCGCCGATTTAGCCGGTTTGCCAGCCGATGCGATTGAAGCTGCCGCAGAGGCGGCAAAGCTAGATGCCAAAGCAGGCTATAAATTTAACTTACAGTTCCCTTCATATTCTCCTATATTGCAATATGGCGAAAATAGGGAATTGCGCGAAACGCTTTATCGCGCTTACGCCACGCGTGCATCAGAATTTAGCAAAGCCGATGAAAATGGATATATAAAGTGGGATAACACCAGCTTAATTAGCGATATTCTTAAATTGAAAAAAGAAGAAGCGCAAACGCTAGGTTTTAATAACTACGCCGAGCTTTCACTCGCCACCAAAATGGCGGATAGTCCGAAACAAGTCACTGAATTTTTAGATACGCTGGCAACACGGGCAAAACCCTATGCCGAACGCGATATGCAAGAACTCACCGCCTACGCCAAAAAACTTGGGATTGATGAAATGCAATCTTGGGATGTGGCATTTGTCAGCGAAAAATTACGTGAAGACAAATACGCTTTTTCAGACCAAGAAGTGAAACAATACTTCCCTGAAAGTAAAGTGTTGGCTGGCCTATTTAAAGTCACAGAAACTATCTTTGGCGTACAAGTACAAAAAGCTCAAGCACCACTTTGGCATGAAGATGCTGCGTTTTATCAAATTAATGATGCCGTCGGCAAACCGATTGCCTACTTCTATTTAGATCTTTATGCCCGTAACAATAAACGCGGTGGCGCATGGATGGATGAGGCGATTACACGCCGCAAGAAAGATGGCCATGTTGAGTTGCCGGTCGCGTTCTTGACTTGTAACTTTTCTGCGCCAGTCGGTGGCAAAACGGCATTATTCACCCATGATGAAGTTATTACTATGTTCCATGAATTTGGTCATGGCCTGCACCACATGCTCACGCAAGTGGATGAATATGGCGTATCAGGCATCAAAGGCGTGGAATGGGATGCCGTTGAATTACCTAGCCAATTTATGGAAAACTTCTGTTGGGAGTGGGAAGTGCTACGCCACATGACCGCCCACGTAGACACAGGCGAGCAATTGCCACGCACACTATTCGAAAAAATGGTCGCCGCTAAAAACTTTCAAGCGGGTATGCAAACCACACGTCAAATTGAGTTTTCACTGTTTGATATGCGCTTACACGGCGAATTTGACCCAAATGGAAAACTCACTGCGTTGGATTTAATCGAACAAATTCGTGATGAAGTTGCCGTAGTGCGCCCACCAAAATGGAACCGCTTTCCTAATAGCTTCAGCCACATTTTTGCTGGTGGCTATGCCGCAGGTTATTACAGCTATAAATGGGCAGAAGTGCTATCTGCCGATGCCTACAGCTTGTTTGAAGAGCTAGGTGTGTTATCAGCGCAAGCAGGTAGCCTGTTTAAAAATGAAGTATTGGCTAAAGGTGGTAGCCGCCCAGCGATGGAATCATTTGTGGCGTTTAGAGGTAGAGAGCCGAGCATGGATGCGTTGTTACGACATAATGGCATGGCGGGTTGATGGCGGAAGCGTTTAAGCGCGTGGGCAAAGATATGCCTGTGCTTATTTGCTAAGTGATTTAAACCAAGGTAAATACGAGAAGATATGAAGCAAGATTTCTGGCACCAAAAATGGGAGAAAAACGAGATTGGCTTTCACTTACCTAAGGCCAATGGATTGTTGGTGAAACACTTCTCCACACTCAATCTAAAACAAAACGCGCGAATTTTTTTACCCTTGTGCGGTAAAACTTTGGATATTGCTTGGCTCCTATCTCAGGGTTACCAGGTGGCTGGCGCGGAGTTAAGCCCGATAGCGATTGAGGATTTATTTAACAGCCTTCAATTAATGCCAACCATCACTAATATTGGTTCAATCACACATTACAGCGCGACTAATATTGATGTGTTTGTCGGCGATATTTTTAAAGTTACGCCTGCCATATTAGGCAATGTAGATGCGGTTTACGATCGTGCGGCTTTGGTGGCTTTGCCTGAGGCTATGCGTAAAAAATATTCTGCGCATTTAATGGCGCTTACCAACAGCGCTCCGCAATACCTGATTTGCTTTGAGTATGATCAAACTATTCATGCCGGACCGCCATTTTCTATTGGTGCGAATGAAGTTAAACAGCATTATCAAAGTACTTATGAGTTAACTTTGCTGGCGAGCGAGCTGATGCTGACAGGTTTGAAAGGCCAATATCCATGCTCTGAGCAGGTTTGGTGGCTAAAACCTTTAAATTAGCCAATCCCTAAGGCTGGTAATGACTTGATGGCAGTGTGCTCTTACATAATCACTCGGCTGTTTTAAATCTGGCACAACTACCACCTTTAAGCCTGCCGCGATGGCCGCAAGTGCTCCATTTTCGCTGTCTTCAAAGGCGATGCATTCTTCAACTTTTAAGCCTAACTTTTTAACTGCCAATAAATAAATATCTGGGTCAGGTTTTCCTCGAGTGACATCTTGGCCGCTGGTGATGTGGCTAAAATAATCGAATATGCCAACATGGCTTAAACGATGTGTAATGTGATGAATGGGCGATGATGAAGCGACGCTACATATTACGTTGTTACTTTGGTAATGCTTAAGCAATTTATTTACACCATTTTTTAGCGGAAAAGTGTGATTGTGTTCGGCTAATAAAATATCTAAGCCTTGCATGACTTGATTAAAGTTAGCCTGCCCACCCAATTGCTCAACCATGATGCGCATTGAATCTGGCCCCACGCGACCGATGAGTTCAACATATTCTGCTTGTGTGTAGGTGATGCCGATTTGTTTAGCCGCAACTATACAAGCTTGCATAATGATGCGTTCAGAATCAATCAGCAGGCCATCCATATCAAATATTGCAGCTTTTATCATGTAAAGATGCTCAAAAAAAGCGAGACTTTAGCATACAACTAAAGTCTCGCTTTTTCTGCGTGTTAAAATTAAGCCTATTATGTATTTTATTGAGATGGATTTATGAAGTTAGCCACGTGGAACGTCAATTCCTTAAATGTTCGGCTGCCACATGTGTTGGATTGGTTGCGTGACAACCCAATCGATGTGCTTTGCCTGCAAGAAACCAAGCAAGAAGACGTGAAGTTTCCTTATAAATTACTTAAAGAAGCTGGTTATGAGGCAATTCACATTGGCCAGAAAACGTATAACGGCGTGGCCATTATTAGCCGCCATGCTTTAACGGATGTTCAACACAATATCCCTAATTTTGAAGATGATCAGCAACGTGTGATTGCCGCTACCATTAATGGTATTCGTGTTGTTTGTGCTTATATCCCTAACGGCCAAGCGGTAGATTCTGAAAAATATCAGTATAAAATGCGCTGGTTGAAGGCTCTGACTGATTGGCTTAGAACAGAGTTAGTAGCGCATCCAAAATTAATGCTTTTGGGTGATTACAATATCGCGCCTGAAGATCGAGATTGCCATGATCCCGAAGCTTGGTTAGGCCAAATATTAGTCAGTCCTGCGGAGCGAGAAGCATTTCAAGCGCTAGTGAATCTGGGTTTGCACGATAGCTTTAGATTATTTGAGCAAGCGGAGAAAAGCTTTAGTTGGTGGGATTATCGCATGATGGGTTTTAGGCGTAATTTCGGCATGCGTATTGATCATATTCTAGTGAGTGATGCGCTTAAATCGATTTGTATAGCCGCCACTATTGATAAAACACCGCGTAAGTTAGAGCGACCTTCTGACCATACGCCGGTCATTTTAGAGATCGCTTAGCCTTTAATTTTAATGCCTAGCTGCTTGAGTTTTCGATACAAATGCGTACGTTCTAAGCCGGCAATTTCTGCAAGTTTGCTCATGTTGTTGCCAGGGTTTTTCATGTGATACTCAAAATACAAGCGCTCAAAATCATCTCTAGCCTCACGAAGTGGTTGCTTGAAATTTCCCTCTGCCACTGTGATTGGTAAAGTTCTAATCGGTGCTTGAATGACTTTGTTTTGTTCAGACGTAACTTGTTGAGTACTAGTCTGCGCATCATCAAATTGATGCAATACACGGTTAACGTCATCTAAGGTAATTTTTTTACCTAAACTAGTTTGTATCAAATTGCGAATCACTGCATCTAACTGCGCTAGATCTCCTGGCCAATCAGCATTACGCAGGCTATTTAGCGCGGCAATATCAAATTCGCGGTATTCTGTACTAGCCAGCTCAAACTGCAGGCTTGCCATGGCAATCGCCAAGTCTGGGATGTCTTCTTTGTGCTCATCTAGTGCCGGCACGCGTAGCGAAACGGCTGATAATATCTGTAGTAAATTGTGATCGAATAAGGCTTCAGCTTGTAATTTTGGTAAATTTTCGCTGGTGCTACAGACGACACGTACATTGTATTTGTCTGACTTTGTAATCAATAATAATAAGCCTTTTTGCTCCATTTTATTGAGATCTGCAACCTCGGTAATATACAGCACACCATCACGAATGAGTTCTAGAACTTCCAGTGGGGCGCTGGCTAACTGGCTAAATTCAGCTAATTGCAACCATGGCGTATTGGCATTTTGCAAAAATCGCCCACATAATTCGGCGCCACCACCTTTGGGGCCAATCAGTAACACAGGCCCTGGGCTAACGCTTGCACTCGTGGCAATTTTATCTAAACGATCTTTAAGTGCGGCTACGATTGGACTTTTACCTAAACTAGCCAAATTCATCTCGGATTTCGGTAACTGCTCGCTGTGTTTTAAGGCAGTACCGACAGTTTTTAATAACTTTTGTAATGCAATTGGCTTTTCTAAAAAATCAAAAGCACCAATACGCGTCGCTTCAACCGCAGTATCAATCGTGCCATGGCCAGACATCATAATCACTGGCATGGTTAGTAAGCCGCTACTGCCCCATTCTTTAAGCAGGCTAATGCCATCGCAATCTGGCATCCAGATGTCTAACAAGACAATGTCAGGACGCTCTTGCAGGCGTATTGCACGCGCTGCGGCTGCGTTTTCTGCAAGCTGGACTTGGTAGCCTTCGTCTTGCAAAATATCACGCAATAACTCACGTATGCCTATTTCGTCGTCAACTACTAATATTCGTTTTGATGCCATATGGTTTATCTTTTAAAATTTCAATCAATCAGTTTTAGCAATTACTATTAAAAACGGTGCTCAATCTATTAACAACGGAATGCTTATGGTGATGATAGCGCCTGCATTCTCTGCATGTATATTTTCTGCACTAGTCTTTTCTAAAGCAGTCTTTTCGGTGCTGGCGGCATTTGAAATGTACGCTATATTTTCAATTTTAATCGTACCTTTATGTTCCTCGATTATTTTTTTTACAATCGCTAAACCAAGTCCGGTACCGTGTGGTTTAGTGGTCATATACGGCTCAAAAACGCGTGCTAACATTTCTGTGGGAAAACCAGCGCCATTATCTTCTACCGTTAAAACCAGTAAATTATTCACCACTTCGGTCTTCACGAAAATCATAGGCTGAGCTTTTGCCGATAAAGCATCTTGCGAATTTTGCAATAGATTATGCAACACTTGCCGCAACATAGTGCTATCACCCTGAATATTACAAGCTTGTTTTGCTAGTGTTAAATTAATCGGTATATGCGCTGTTTTGTCGCCTGGTAAATCGTACAGTGATGCGACCTCACTAATTAATCTATTCAAATCTAAACGCGCCAATTGTGGTGCTGGCGACCTTGCGTATTCACTAAACTCATTGACCATCCGCTTCATGGCATCTACTTGGTTCACAATGGTCTCGGTGGAGCGTTTAAGCATTTCTGCGTCAGCCGGGTCTAATTTACTTACCAATTTGTGCGCCATTCGTTCTGCTGATAATTGAATAGGCGTGAGCGGGTTTTTAATTTCATGGGCTAACCGTCTAGCCACTTCACCCCAAGCCGCGTCTCGCTGAGCTTGCATCAAATTGGTGGCATCATCGAATACCGCTACATAACCACCATCAGGCAGACGTGTGCCGCGCAAGGTTAGAATTTGTTTACCTTGAGCGGTGGCCAACTCAACTTGTGTTTGAATCTCATCTTTTTGACCGTTCTTTACAAGCTCTTTTATGCCTTCTTTATCTGCATCATCGGGCTGGATATGTAAGGCAATGGCTAGAAAAAATTGATCTAACCGCGCCTGCTTAGCAATAATCTCATCCGGTGTTAAACCGATACAATCGTCTAGCGGCACGCCTAAAATATCAACGGCTGCCTCATTAAAAGTACGTAATTCACCACGCTTATTTAAAGCCATTACGCCGGATGATAAATGAGCCAGTATCGTTTCTAAATAGCCACGCGCAGCCTCAACTCTGGCGCGGCTGCTCTCCGCAGCTTTGGTCGCATCATTTAATTGACGGGTCATACTGTTAAATGATTTGACTAATACGCCAAGTTCATCTTTGCCATGCTCAGGTAACATAGTGCTGTAATCACCACTGGCAATGGCTTTGGTACCTTCTGCCAGCACGGTCAGTGGCGCAGATAATCGACGGCTCAATACGAACGCAATCGCCACGGCACCTAGCATGGCCAGCATCATTACTAAAGTTAAAGTGAGGGCAAATACCTCTCTTAAAGACGTGCGACTATACGAAAGCTTTTGATAATCTTGATAAACGTCTTGCACGGCTTCAGCCGTACTTGCAAGTGATTTGGGTACGGGCTGCAATAATTGCAAAATACGCGTTTCACCTGCAAGGTCTTGTGTAGTGACTGGTGCTAGCACCCGTAAATATAAGCCTTTTTTACCGATTGGCTCTATGCTGGCTAAAACATGTGTGCGTGCTTGCCTTAACTGCGACTTCGTAGGCAACTCCGGTAAAAAACTGGATGAGTCGCTACTCGATACAGCCAAAATTCTGCCTTGTAAAGTTAATAAAGTGGCATCCTGAATGCCACTTTTTTCACGCAAATCATTCAACATGGAAAAGTGTGTGTTGGTCGGTTGAAAAGCTAAGCTAGTGGCCATGCTTTCGCTTTTTTCCTTTACATCTACCAGCATAATATCTAGCGCTGTGCGGCCTAAATTCAGCCCGCCCTCAAGTGCTGCTTCAACTTTTACGTTAAACCAAGATTCGATAGAGCGCGTTAAAAAATTCACGGAAACTAAATAGACAATTAAGCCGGGAATAATAGCCATGAGAGCGAAGGTGGTTAATAGTCGAAGTGTGAAGCGACTTCCCATGACGTGGGCGTGAATTTTTCGATACAAACCGTATAGTTGCAAGCCGATTAATGCGACTAAAAATAACGCCAAAACGATATTGAGGGTGACTAATAATGTGTAGTATTCACCGGATGCAGCAGTGTTCGCACTAGCGTTTGATAGTAAGTAGAGTAAAAATACGCCTAATCCTGCGCTGATAAATATGATGTACTTCATTTAAATAAACTAGGCGTCCATTCAAATCGTTGTGAACCTATTTTCCACTCATCTGAGCCTAACTTATCCACCTGCAAGGCTTTAGGTAGTTTCTTATAGTCTAGGCGCATCAACAAAACTGCTTTATAACTTCCACCTTTTTCAACCGCAGACTTCTTTAGCACCTTTAAATTACTAATGTCAGACAACTCGTCGGTTGCCTCATCTAAAGTAACGAAAGTTTTTTGCTGGTTATCTTGCACCAGTAAATATTGTCTTGAAAGTGCATGATAACTTAAAGTAATTTCGCGCGTCACGGTAGATATTTCATCATCAAACCAGTATTTTCTTGGCGAGAATAGCTGGAATTCAACTAAAAAATTAAGCTCAAATCCCTTAATAATGGCTTGCTCAATCTCGTTACTAAACTTAATATCAACATCCGCATTAAGCGCATAAGCATCTTCTTGGGCGACCAGTTCGGCGCTTCTAATATTCATGCTGCTATTGCCAGCCAACGCTGTCGTTGCGACAGTCGCTAGTAGGCACAGCAATAAAAATTGTTTAATTTTTTTGCAGCAATGCATAATAAAAGCCGTCATGTGCGGTTGAGGGAATTAACTGGCCTTTGAGTTGCGTAATGCTGGCCTGCGGGTGATTTGCTGGCAACTCAAAAGGCAATTGCGTGGCATCTGTATTGTTTAGTAAAAACTTATCCACTTGGGCTTGATTCTCTTCGTTAAAAACAGAACATGTCACGTAAAGTAATTTACCGCCCTTAGCCAACATTTGCCATAAACTTGGCAGAATTTTGGCTTGTTGGGCAGCAAAAGAGGCGATGTCAGCTTCGCGTCGTAACCATTTAATATCCACATGGCGACGCACTATACCAGAGGCAGTGCAAGGGACGTCGGCTATAATTCTATCAAAACTTTGCCCATCCCACCAATTTGCTGAAGACGCATCGCCAACAACTAAGTTAGCCGAAAGTGCTAGCCTATCCAAATTGCTATTTACTCTTTGTAGGCGTGCTTCATCGCTATCAATTGATGTTAGTGAAACGTCCGCCAACTCTAAAACATGGCCGGTTTTACCGCCAGGCGCACAGCATGCATCTAGTACTTTTAAATTAGGCTTTAAATCTAATAAATAGGCAGCTAATTGTGCGCCATAGTCTTGCACAGAAACGATACCATCAGTGAAGCCTGGGATTTTCTCTACAGGTTGTGGTCTGGTTAAAGTGACAGCTTGTTCGCCGATATGTGTGGCTTCAATATCTTGACGTGCCAATAATTGCATATAATCGGCAATGCTAATTTTTTGCGTATTTACCCGTAAAGTCATTGGTGGATGCGCATTGCCGGTTTGCAAGATACTTTGCCAATGGTCAGGATATTGCGTTTTTAGTTTGTTAACCCACCATTGCGGATAGGAATAAGTGGCGATTTCGCTGCTAGGTAAAATTTTCGCTAGTTGGTCTTTTTGACGTAAGAAATTACGCAAAATAGCATTCACCAAACCCTTAGCCCAGCTTTTAGGTACAGGCCGTTTAAGCTCACTTACTGCGTATACTGCTTGGTTAACTACCGTAAATGCATCAGCTTTGTCATGCAGTAATTGATAAACCGCCACCAATAACAAAGTATGAATACGATCATCTGTGAGTGGTTTTTCTAATAGTTGCGATAAATAAGCATCAATTTCACCATAAAAGCGCAAAGTGCCATAACTTAAATCTTGAGCTGCACCGCGTTGCTGCGGGGTAGCATTAGGAAAAGCAGCCAAAGCTGCCGGCAATGCCAAAGTAAGATTACGGCCGGATAATACTTGATTCACAGCATTTGCGGCGATTTGTTGAGATATATACAAAGAAAACTTTCGAATGTCTGCTAAAAGCCTATTCTAACCGTCGATGGACGCCAATGCACGTCGATTATTCAATATCAAGCTCGCCAGTCAAATAATAGCGACCACTTACATACAGCAAGGCTGACGTTAAATAACCATGGCTATTAAACGCGCTTCTCGCTCCTCAGTTTTTGGATGGGTACTGAATAGGCTATCAAACGAACGTCCAGACAATGGATTGATAATCATCATCTGGCCAGTTTCCGGATGTGCTTCTGCGATTGGATTGGCAATTTGATGTGCGTAATTGTAGATTTTTTCCAGCGCGCTTGCCAATGCTTTCGGGTCTTTACAAATTTCTGCACCCATTCTATCCGCCTCAAACTCACGAGAACGCGATATTGCCATTTGAATCAGCGATGCGGCTAATGGCGCTAGAACCATCATTAATATTGCCAGTACTGGGCTCACGTTGCGTTCACCATTCCTATTATGCCCACCGCCAAACAGCATGCCAAAAGTACCTATGGATGAAATGGCACCGGCCATTGTGGCTGATATGGTCGAAATCAGGGTGTCTCGGTGTTTTATGTGTGCCAACTCGTGCGCCATTACACCACGTAGTTCCCGCGCAGTTAACGCTTGCATAATGCCGGTAGTCGCAGCAACTGCAGCGTGTTCTGGATTACGTCCGGTGGCAAAGGCGTTGGGTTGCGCTTCATCCATTACATAGACTTTTGGCATAGGCAGTTGCGCATTTTCAGCCAACTCTTTAACCATATTGTAGTAATTACGAAACTGCATATTATCCGCCGTGACTTCTTGCGCGCCATACATTTTAAGGACGGCTTTGTCTGAAAACCAGTAAGCATAAACATTCATGCCAGTGGCTAACATTAACGCCATCATCATGCCACCAGAACCGCCTAGGGCCGCACCCACTGCACCAAATAGCGCGACAATGGCCGCCATTAAAATACTTGTTTTTAACCAGTTACCGAACATTGTGTACCTCTAGTTGTGAAGACGCTAAATAAGACAATATAGCTGCCAACGCTTTAATTTCAAGGCTTGTAAAGATATCAATTGGTATGTATTAAATCAGTCTGTGCTAAATTTATCACCAATTTTTAAGTTATGGCCTTGTACAAAAGCTTGTGCGCTTAGCCGTTTTCCGCCCGGCACTTGTAATTCAGTAATGTGCAAGAGGTCACTTCCACAACCAACTAACACACCATCATGCACACTGATAATTTCACCGGCGTTTGCTTGACCGGTTTGTGCGCTTGCCATCCAAATTCGGCACACTTCACCTTTTAATTTACTTTGTGCGACCGGAAATGGGTTAAATGCGCGAACCTGCCGTGAAATTTCAGCTGCGCTTTTTTTCCAATCGATGGCCGCTTCAACTTTCTCTAATTTGTGTGCGTAAGTCACTAAAGTTTCATCTTGCGCTGTGGCCACTAACACGCCTGTTTCTGCTAGCGTTGCCATCGCTGCTACCATTAGCTTGGCGCCTATTGCACTTAGTGCATCATGTAGTGTTTGTGTGGTATCAAGCTCGGTAATTGGCAAAATGCCGCAACTCACCATTGCGCCTGCATCCAGTGCAGGCACGACCTCCATAATCGTCACGCCAGTTTCTGCATCACCAGCCAATAATGCGCGATGAATTGGTGCAGCACCACGCCAGCGGGGTAATAATGATGCGTGAATATTGTAACAACCATAACGCGGCGCATTTAATGTCACTGTAGGAATAATCAGCCCGTAAGCCGCTACTATCATCACCTCTGCATTGCTGGCGGCAATTTGCGCTTGCACGTCTAAATTTTTTAAGGATTCTGGTTGAAATACGGTCAAACCGTGTTGCTCCGCCAGTACTTTAACTGGGCTAGGCTTAAGCTTCATGCCGCGTCCAGCCGGTCTATCCGGCTGTGTCAGTACCATAACGATTTGATGCCCTGCAGCAACAAGTGCAGCGAGGGCGGGAACAGCGAATTCTGGCGTACCAGCAAAAATAATTTTCAAATTTAACCTTAAAATAGATGCGAATAATCGATTACGAAAAGCGACTATTTGACTTGCTAAATATTGACGTGGCGTGACCGAGTTTGATCAATTTCACGACTGTATTTCAGCATTTTGTTTTTAATGCGATTACGCTTAAGGGGCGACAAGTATTCGACAAACACTTTACCTAATAAGTGGTCTATTTCATGCTGAATGCACACACTTAATAAGCCAGTGGCAGTTAAAGTGAATTTTTTGCCGTGGTTATCTAGCGCCTCCACTTTGATGCTTTCTGCTCGCGTCACATTTTCATAGATACCAGGGACAGATAAACAGCCTTCTTCGTATTGTTGCTCACCATTTTTGGCAAGAATTTTTGGGTTGATAAACACTTGCAGTTGATCTTTGGACTCACTAGTGTCGATAATGATAAGTTGTATGTGCTGATTAACCTGCGTAGCGGCCAAACCAATGCCGGGCGCGTCATACATAGTCTCTGCCATATCTTCAATCAGACGACGCATGTCGGCGTCCACGTCTTTAACCGGCTTTGCTACCGTATATAAACGTGGATCAGGGTAATTAAGAATGTCTAAAATAGCCATAAAAGTCAGTTTTTTCCTTAAGGGTCGTTAATTTTCTATGAAACATAAAATATTACTTAAAAAGTCTTTATTTCTCTTAAATTCTTGTTTTTTTTATGAATTACGTGATAAATTAAACTAGTTTTCGGGGTTTTTAGTGCTTTAGTCGTCACTTTCCTCATGCCTTCTTGATTGAGGTGAACAGCATGTTTCGCTACATTATAACGCTGCTCATGTTTTGTTGCATAAGCTTGCATGAAAATGCTGAAGAAGTGAGACTAAAAGGCTACTTGGTAATGGCCAAAAGGTCTTAAGTTCATTAACACTATTCATTTTGGTTAAATTTTTATGCCACCTAGCTATAGCAATGATATTTCAGAAAAAGCACTATGGATTAGTTTAAGTGCTATTCATGGTTTGGGGGCGCAGACTTTTTGTCTTTTATTGAAAATTTTTGGCAGTCCAGCTAATATTTATGCAGCGACTAGTCAGCAATTAAAAGGAGTCGTGTCTGCCAAAATAGCGGCTGCTATTGCGTTAGACGCTGATGAGCAAGTGATTGCCGATGCTTGCCTATGGCTTTCTCATCCCAACAACCACCTTGTTACCTTGGCCGATGCTGACTATCCGAAAGCGCTGCTTGAAATTACCGACCCACCACCTTTTCTGTATGCAAAAGGTAATTTGTCCCTGCTTAATCAGGCTAGCATTGCCATTGTGGGTAGTCGTAATGCCTCTGTGCAGGGTGAAAAAAATGCTGAGGCTTTTGCCCATGATTTGTGTGGCTATGGCTTATGTATCGTCAGTGGCTTGGCATTAGGGATTGATGGTGCCGCGCATCGAGGCGCACTTAAAGCCAATGGCGCTACCATAGCCGTGGTTGGCACGGGCTTAGATATTGTCTATCCTGCAAAGCACCGTGATTTAGCCCACCAAATTGTCGAGCGTGGACTCATTATTTCTGAATTTTCCTTAGGGACGCCCTCAAAACCGCAGAACTTTCCAAAACGCAATCGTATTGTTAGTGGGCTCAGTATGGGTTGTTTAGTGGTTGAAGCTAACTTACAAAGTGGTTCACAAATTACCGCACGCATGGCCGTTGAGCAAGGGCGCGAAGTTTTTGCGATGCCAGGTTCAATACACTCACCAATGTCTAAAGGTTGTCACCAACTGATAAAACAAGGTGCAAAGCTGGTCGATTGCTTGCAAGATATTGTCGAAGACTTGGGTCTCAATCGTTTAAATTTAGCTAATGTACTTGAGGCAAACGATGCACAAGATGCAGTTAATAAAGCTAGCGTATTGACTAATCCGCTGCTGGCTATCATGGGTTTTAGGCCCATCACACTAGAAAATTTAGTTCGCTTAAGCCACTTGACGGTAAGCGAAGTTTCATCCATGCTGATGTTGCTGGAACTGGAAGGAAAAGTTTCTAGCTTAGCCGAAGGACAGTATCAGAAAATAGTATGAGTTGGCATATATAATCAAGTAGTTGCAAGTGGAATAGCGGTTAACGTTATAACGAGAATTAGGTAGATTAAGATTTTGTAATTTTAGATTTTGCATAAACCATCACAGTTAAGTGAGCAATATTAAGCAGTAAAACTTAATGTAGAACAATTTTTATTTAAGGATAAATATTATGTTTGAAGTATTGGTTTATATGTTTGAAAACTACATTGATACACATTTTAGACCTGATGAAAACACCTTGTCCAAAGAGTTGTATGCTGCAGGATTTGATGAAGAAGATATTAACAGCGCATTTAATTGGTTTAATCAACTAGAGCTAATGACCAAACAATCCACTGTTTTTGAAAAGCCGAATCATGTCAGTACGCGTATTTTTATGCAGGATGAGCTTAAAAAAATTAGCGGTGAAAGTATTACGTTCATTCTATTTTTAGTGCAAGCCAATATTCTTAACAGTGCACAACGAGAGTTAGTGCTGGATCTGGCTATGAACTTACCTCAACCTGAAGTTAGCATTGAAGAAATGCGCTGGATTGTACTTATGACGACTTGGGGCGCAAGCAAGTCAGGCCCTGATAAAACCAAAGAATACTTATTTATTGAAGATGCCTTGCTGAACAAACAAAAACCGACGCTACATTAATCCTTGCTAGTAATATTTGTTACTAACATTAGTCGGTCTATTTTAAACGTTTACAACACCTGAGCCGTAGCCCGGTAATTATTCGCTAATATTATCAATAATATTGCTAATGATGCCTGAGCGGTTCAGCGTGTAAAAATGTAAGCTCGGCACACCCCAAACCTTTAAGGTTTCACACAACTCACTGACTACATCTATGCCAAAGGCGCGAAGTGAAGGGACGTCGTCTGCATACTCTTCAAGACGCATGCGTAGCCACCTAGGAATTTCCGCTCCGCAAACATTAGAAAAACGGGCCAATTGGGTAATATTGTAAATAGGCATTACGCCCGGCACGATTGGTACATTAATACCGCTCGCTTCACACTGATCTATAAATCTAAAATACGCATCCGCATTGTAAAAATACTGAGTAATCGCTGAGTTAGCACCTGCGCCCACTTTACGTTTAAGGTTAAATAAATCAGCGCTTGGCGTGCGGGCTTCAGGATGAAACTCCGGATAGGCCGCCACTTCAATATGAAATTGATCGCCAGTTTCTGCGCGTATAAATTCTACTAATTCGACGGCATAACGAAAATCACCACTGCTAACTTCGCCGGATGGTACATCGCCACGTAATGCGACTAAGCGTTTAATGCCGTGCGCTTTATAAGCTTGCAATAACTCACGAATTTCTTCTTTACTAGAAGACACGCAAGAAATATGTGGTGCGGACTGGAAGCCTTCTTTTTGAATTTCTAATACAGCATCCATCGTTCTGTCGCGCGTAGAGCCGCCTGCACCAAAGGTCACAGAAAAGAATTCTGGATTATATTTTGCTAATTGTAAGCGAGTTTCACGTAATTTTTCCATACCATCTGTGGTTTTAGGTGGGAAAAACTCAAAGCTCATTCTGGTAGTTTTCATTTATTTTTCTTCGTTATTATCAATGATAATCGCCGCCAGCATCCATGAAAGTACGCTATAAACTGCTGCGCCTATTATGCCTGCAAGCAATGTCTTTACCTCAAAACCTTGTAGCCAATTGCCTACACCATAAAACAATAAGCCATTAATTATAAAGATAAATAAGCCTAAGGTTAATAGCGTAATCGGTAAGGTTAACAGTACAAAAATTGGCTTAATTAACATATTAACCAAGCCAATCACTAAAGCTGCAATCAAGGCTGTTAGGAAACTTGCCACATAAATATTAGGTACAAAATACGCAACAGCTATTAGTGCTAGTGCATTAAGTATCCAAACAATTAATAATTTCATGTGGTCGTTCCTTTAGCTAAATAGCCGCATCTGCAAAACTTATGGTTAATTAATAACGATAAGTATCAGGCTTATATGGACCTTGTTTTTGCACGCCAATATAAGCGGCTTGTTCGTCAGTTAAGGTCGTTAATTTTGCATTTAATTTTCTTAATTGCAATACAGCGACTTTTTCATCTAAATGCTTAGGTAAGGTATAAACGCCTACTGGATAATTTTCAGTATGGGTAAATAACTCAATTTGTGCAATGGTTTGATTGGCGAAACTAGAGCTCATGACATATGAAGGATGGCCAGTACCGCAACCCAAATTCACTAAACGACCTTTCGCTAACAAGATGATTTTTTTACCATCTGGGAAAATGACATGATCCACTTGTGGCTTGATTTCGTCCCAATCGTATTTTTCTAGTGAGACTACATCAATCTCATTATCAAAATGGCCGATGTTGCAAACAATCGCTTGGTCTTTCATTTTTGCCATGTGGTCATGTGAAATGACGTGATAATTACCCGTGGCTGTCACGAAAATATCGGCATGCTCACACGCATAATCCATCGTCACTACGCGGTAGCCTTCCATCGCTGCTTGTAGCGCACAAATTGGATCTACTTCAGTCACCCAAACTTGCGCAGATAAAGCACGCAACGCTTGTGCAGAACCTTTACCTACATCGCCATAACCAGCAACGACCGCTACTTTACCGGCAATCATTACATCGGTCGCGCGTTTAATGGCATCAACTAAAGATTCACGGCAACCGTATAAGTTATCAAATTTTGACTTAGTGACAGAGTCATTAACGTTAATGGCTGGGAAAGCTAATTTGCCTTCTTTATGCATTTGGTACAAGCGATGTACGCCGGTAGTGGTTTCTTCGGTTACGCCGACAATTTTTGCTAAACGCACTGAGTACCATGTTGGGTCTAGTTTCAACTGGGCTTTAATGGCATCAAATAGACAGATTTCTTCTTCTGATGTTGGGTTAGCAATCACTGATAAATCTTTTTCAGCGCGTGTACCAAGATGCAGTAATAATGTGGCATCACCACCATCATCTAAAATCATGTTGGTAAATTTTTGTACGCCATCTTCACCGGTTGTCCACTCAAAAATACGGTGGGTATAATCCCAATATTCAGCCAATGTTTCGCCTTTAATGGCAAATACAGGTGTGCCGCCAGCAGCAATCGCCGCAGCAGCGTGGTCTTGTGTGGAGTAGATATTGCAAGATGCCCAACGTAGCTCAGCACCTAAATCTTTTAAAGTTTCGATTAGCACAGCGGTTTGAATCGTCATGTGCAGGCTGCCAGTAATGTAGGCGCCTTTAAGTGGTTGCGCTTTGGCAAACTCTTCACGAATAGCCATCAAACCTGGCATTTCTGTTTCGGCAATTGCAATTTCTTTACGGCCAAAACCGGCTAAACCAATATCTGCAATAACATAATCTTTGGCTGTAGTTTTAACATCAGCAGTCACAATATTCATTTTCAATTTCCTTGAATGTGCGACCGGAGGGAGGGGTTAGTACTAAAACTTGAGATGCTAACGCTTTTCTCACCCGTATCCCGTGCCCGGCACGGTTAATAATGGTGAGCGTCGTTAAAACATTTTCCGAGCCTGGGAGGCTAAAACATAGCCCTCGCAACGCTCCTCGGAAGTGAATGATTATACTCGAAATATTTTAGCTTTCCAATAGAAAAAAGCTAAACTAAATAAAGGATTATGCTATCCAAGCACCTTTTGGCGCTTGGATAAACATGCAATAAATGATTGTTATATTGATGCTTTTAGTGCGGCAACTTTGTCGGTAGCTTCCCAGGCAAACTCTGGCTCATCACGGCCGAAATGGCCGTAAGCAGCAGTTTTTGTATAAATAGGACGCAACAAATTGAGCATTTTGACGATGCCTTTAGGGCGTAAATCAAAATGTTCAAGTACCAATTGTTTCAGCACTTCGTCTGACACCTTACCTGTGCCATAAGTTTCAACCATAATGCTGGTTGGTTGTGCTACACCAATAGCGTAGCTGATTTGCACTAAGCAACGTGAAGCCAAGCCAGCAGCCACAATGTTTTTAGCCACGTAACGGCCAGCGTAAGCTGCACTGCGATCTACTTTAGAAGGGTCTTTGCCAGAGAATGCACCACCACCATGTGGCGCAGCGCCGCCGTAAGTATCGACAATAATTTTACGGCCAGTTAAACCGCAATCGCCTTGTGGACCGCCAATAACAAAACGACCGGTTGGATTGACTAAGTATTTAATCTCACCTTTAATTAATTCTTTTGGCAACATAGGCATAATGATTTCTTCAATTACCGCTTCACGGATGGCTTCTAAAGTCATTTCTGGTGCATGTTGCGTAGATAACACCACGGTATCAATTTTGTATGGCTTGCCATCTACATATTGAACCGTCACTTGCGCTTTTGCATCAGGACGTAACCAAGGTAAGCGGCCATCTTTACGTAATTGCGCTTGGCGTTCCATTAAACGGTGGCTTAACCAAATTGGCAATGGCATTAATTGTGGCGTTTCATCCACAGCATAACCAAACATTAAGCCTTGGTCGCCAGCGCCTTGGTCTAGGGGATCGTCATTAGCGTTATCAACGCCTTGTGCAATATCAGGGGACTGTTTGTCGTAAGCGACTAATACTGCACACCCTTTATAGTCGATGCCATATTCAGTATTGTCGTAGCCGATACGTTTTATAGTTTCGCGTGCAACTTTAATATAGTCGACGTTAGCAGTAGTTGTGATTTCACCGGCCAATACAATTAGACCAGTGTTGGCTAACGTTTCAGCCGCTACGCGGGCAGTTGGGTCTTGGGCTAAGATAGCATCTAATATGCTATCGGATACTTGGTCAGCTAGTTTGTCTGGGTGACCTTCAGAAACAGATTCTGAGGTAAAAAGATATTCGTTCATTGTGCGCCTTGAAAATAATAATCATAAAATCGAAACGAATTCCATACTAAAGGCTGAAGCATGATCATCAAATCAACGTCGGACTGTCAATTCTACCTAAGTTATTCAAAAATAAGCATTTAAATATGTATTAAAATGTTTTCGAACAATGTTTCGATAACTTTAAATTGCAGTTTGCAATAGAGCTAATGCTTGGTGTTTAGTTCCCTTTTCTTCCATAAGTGCCGCTGAATCGATCATTAAACGAATTGTTTAACACCGTCATTTAACCTCGACATTTTTCTCTAGCAATTTATAATAAGGCTATGGAAATAAATTTTACAAAAATGCATGGTGCGGGCAATGATTTTATGGTCATAGACGCCATTAATCAATCTGTCCATTTAACGCCACAACAAATTCAAGCGCTTGCACATCGCCAATTTGGGGTGGGATTCGATCAGCTTTTACTGGTTGAAACCTCTACAATTGCTGATTTCAAATACCGTATTTTTAATGCCGATGGTAGTGAAGTCGCGCAATGCGGCAATGGTGCTCGCTGTTTTGTTCGTTTTGTAGTTGATCAACGTTTAAGCGAAAAACGCGAGATTAGTGTTGAAACTGCCAGCGGCATCATCACCCCAAAATTAGAAGAAAATAGTTTTGTAACAGTAAATATGGGCGCGCCTAAATTTGCGCCTAGCGAGATTCCTTTTATTACTGACACCGACTCAAACCCCTATTTACTTGCTGTCGGTAATCAAAACATCACTATTTCAGTGGTTTCCATGGGTAATCCTCATGCCGTGCAAATTGTAGAAGATGTCGATGCGGCGCCGGTGGTGACGCTTGGCAGTCAAATTGAGCTACATCCACGTTTTCCTGATCGAGTAAATGCTGGTTTCATGCAAATTGTTGATGCGCATCATATTAAATTAAGAGTGTTTGAACGCGGCAGTGGTGAAACGCTCGCTTGTGGTACCGGCGCATGTGCAGCTGTAGTGTCAGGCATTCAGTTGGGTCGATTGCAGTCGCCAGTGCATGTATCTGCTCGCGGTGGCGAGCTTCAAATAGCATGGTTAGGTAATGGCACCCCGGTCATGATGACTGGCCCTACGGAAAATGTATTTACTGGCACTTTTATTCTCAAGCAGTGAATGACAAACCATGACATTTAAATCGTTACGCATCATTAGCACAAAACAGTAGTCAGCAATAAAGCCAATAATAAGGACAAACATGCAACAAGATATTCAAGCGCTAAATAGCGGCGTCACAGCAGATCAAGTCAGTGATTTTTTACGTAGCCAGCCTAATTTTTTTGAACAACATGCAAGCTTGCTAGCTGAAATTTTTCTGCCTAGCCCACATGGCGGCGCTGCGATTTCATTAGTAGAGCGCCAGCAATTGATACAACGCGATAAAATTCGCACGACTGAGATAATGCTGGCAAAACTCATTGAGTTTGGTGAGAAGAATGATATTAGTAGTAATAAAGTACATCGCTTTAGCCTCCAATTAATAGAAAATTCGGGGCTTAGTAATCTACAGCAGATGGTTGCTACCAGTATGCAACAAGACTTTTCTGTAACGCAGGCGGTATTACGCGTTTGGTTGAATCCTAACGATGATGTCGTAGCGAAAAACGTCATTTTTGCACCAGTAAATGTGGCTTTTAGCGACTGGGTTGCCGGCTTAATAGAGCCTTTTTGTGGTAAAAAATCAGTATTTGATGATGTTTTATCAGCGCCAGAGCTACTATCGTTTGCCTATATTCCACTGTTTAAAACAGCAGATAAAAGCCAGCCTTTTGGCGTACTGATGTTGGGCTCACAAGATCAGCAGCGATTTAAGACTGACGATGGAAAAATGTATCTTCAGCGTATAGGTGAGTTGATTAGCGCAGCATTGGCGCACCACATATAAATATTTTTATATCGTTTTTAAGCTTAAAAAATAGTGAATTAGGTGAATCATCTTAGTGATTATCTTCAGCATTTAACTTTTGAGCGTGGCTTGAGCGCACTTACCTGCCAAAGCTACAGCAGAGATATTCTGCTATTAGAATCTTTAGTCGCAGACAACGCCGCCGCTAATTCCAATGTTAGTGCTACAGTGACTATCGAAGTATCTACCCTAGATGAGCTACAGAATACGCAAATCAGGCGTTATATTGCCATCTTGCATAGTCGCGGACTGAGTGGCAAATCTATTGCAAGAGCACTTTCTGCTTGGCGTAGCTTTTACGATTATTTGATTCAGCACAAAGGTTTTAGCCAGAATCCCGTGATGGGTTTACGCGCACCCAAAACTACTAAAACTTTGCCGCAAGCACTATCCGTCGATCAGGCCGTTAAATTTGTCGATATTCAGGGTGACGGACTGCTAGAGCAACGCGACCATGCTATTGTAGAATTATTTTATTCTTCAGGCTTACGTTTAGCTGAGCTGGTGAACCTAGATATTGCACAGTTAGATTTTTCTGAAGGTACAGTAACTGTAACCGGCAAAGGGAATAAAACCCGCATTGTGCCTATGGGCAGTCACGCGATGAGCGCAATTCAAATTTGGATGCAGAGGCGCGCACTGATTCAAATTTCAGAGAATAATCCTAATGCCGTATTTGTTACCCAGAAAGGCCGCAGGATAACGCCGCGCGCTGTGCAATATCGCATTAAACAATGGGCGATTAAGCAAGGCATTAACACGGATATGCACCCACATTTATTGCGCCATAGCTTTGCCACGCATGTGTTGCAATCTAGCCAAGATTTACGTGCCGTGCAAGAAATGCTAGGCCATGCCAGCATTAGTAGCACCCAAGTATATACGCACCTTGATTTTCAACATTTAGCCTCTATCTATGACAAAGCACACCCAAGGGCTAAGAAAAAATAGGCTGAAAACAGCACTATTTCCACTCAACAGGCTCTTACCTATACATTGAAATTAGATGCTGACAATTTATTCAAATAATACCTTACTAAAACACCCTGATATTATGGCAAAATAGTAATTCAAATTTTTATTATGCAAAGGATTCAAAAATGGAACACACCTTACCAGCATTACCATACGCAAAAAACGCATTAGTGCCGCACATTTCAGAAGAAACATTTGACTTTCACTATGGTAAGCATCACCAAACTTACGTGACTAACTTAAATAACCTGATTAAAGATACTGAGTTTGAGGATTTAAGTTTAGAAGAAATCGTTAAAAAATCAGCTGCCGGTATCTACAATAACTCAGCACAAATTTGGAACCACACATTCTTTTGGAGCAGCATGAAACCAAACGGTGGTGGCTCTCCAACTGGCGCATTAGCGGATGCTATCAATGCTAAATGGGGTTCATTTGACGAATTCAAAAAAGCTTTTCAAGCTTCTGCCGTAGGCAATTTTGGTTCAGGCTGGACATGGTTGGTAAAAAAAGCAGACGGTTCAGTAGATATTGTAAACATGGGCGCAGCTGGCACACCACTAACTACAGGCGACACCGCGTTGTTGACCATTGATGTTTGGGAGCACGCTTACTACATCGATTACCGCAATGCACGGGCTAAATTTGTCGAAGTATTTTTAGCCTCATTAGCTAACTGGGATTTTGCCAGCACCAACTTTGCTGGCTAAGTTTGAAAAATAGTGATGCTGAATTTATGTATGACTTAATAGTTTGAATATTAAATATATTAAGTAAATGTATTGAATTTAAAAGCCTTAGGTGAATACCTAAGGTTTTTTTTATTTAAACAAGCATTAGCCAGTTAAATAGATGCACGGATAAGTGTGATTGCAGCATTTTTGGCTCGTTTAGCAGCCCCTGCACCTGGGCTTAAACGCTCAACTAATGCTGCGCCCTCAAACAGAATGGTTAACTGCTGACCAAGCGCTTCAGGGTCTTTTGCACCTGCAGTTGCTGCAATCTTAGCTAGGTAGCCTTGCAACTCAACGGCTAAAACAGCCGAATATTGATTAATCGGATGATCTGGATTAGGAAACTCGACAGAGGCTATGTGAAATGGTAGGCCATGAAACTCCGGAGTCATTATCCATTGCTCAACTAGCTCGCATAGCGTAATGAGTATCTCAACTGAATTTTCTTTTTTTGACACGAGTCTCGAGTTCAGCCATTCATAAAACCTATCGGATTTATCTCTAAGATAAGCGGTTACCAGCAGATTTTTACTTGGGTAATGCTTATAAAGTGTTGCTTTAGCGATGCCTGCTTCAGCAATAATAGTATCAACCCCAGATGCTTGAATACCTCTTGATTCAAAAAGACTGCTTGCTGTAAGTAGTATTTTTTCGCGCATTTTCATGATGTTTCCTTATAGCCTATTGCCAGCAGAAGCCGCTGAATGCATAAGTTCCTGTGGATAAAGGCAATTGACATAGCCTAAAGCCATCCTTAAGTTTTCTACATGTTGCACTTCAATTACACCATTATTAACGAATCTTAAAAAGGCTTGCCGTTGCTCGGGTGGTAGCATCGCAGCCTGCGGTAATTGACAAGTACCACTTTTCATCTTGTTATATGCCAGTAACAACGTGCTCATGGTCACTGGATCTGCCTTATCTGCTATGGTTGCTATTGGTGAGACTGGTAGGGTATTGTTTATTGAATATGATTTAGTGTTTAAAGTGGCGGTTGTACTAAGTATTAAAATTAACGTGGTTGCGACAAGGCCGACCAGCAGTCTGCGTTTATCTTTTTGCGCGTTCGAAAAGTTATGGATTGATTGATTGACTAATTTCCAAGCATCATCCATCCCTGTTTGAGATTGAACTTGGATGGCTCCAATCACTAAAAAGAGCATTTGATCAGCAATAACTTCCGGACACTTTATGGTCGATTTATTGATTTCAGTATGGATTATCTCTTTGAGTGCCTGCACATCAGCGATGGAAAGATCATGCACTTGGCTATGGAATTTTCTGACAGAAACCCTAGCAAAATTCCAGTCACTTAACTTGCCTGAAAGCCCTAAAAGGTGAGTATCTGATGTCTTTTTATAGGGGCTAATGCTTTGAAAAAAACTTAACAAGCATAGGTAAATCATGCTCATGAATTTTAGGTTACTGCTTTGAAGTCTATGAGTTTGGTTCAATGTAAATGACCCCTAAAATTTTACTTGCCTATTTAATAATTCTTCAAGTAGACTGTAATTAAGTGAACAGACCTGTCTGCATTTTAGTTTAAAAATTAGCAAAATGCAATATAGTTAGGCATTTAACCTTTTACTTAACATAGGATTATTAAGATTATGATTAATATTGCAAATACCGATGTTCAGTTAACCGACTGGCGCAGTCATGCATTGAAGTTAGAAAGTGAAGTTAAAAAGGTGATTGTGGGCCAGGATAAAGCCATTCGCCTTATGAATGTTGCTATTTTTGCACGCGGACACGTGTTGCTTGAAGGTGGTGTCGGTGTCGGTAAAACTACTTTGCTACAATCTATTGCAAGATGTATCGGCGGTGCATATGAGCGTATTGAAGGCACGGTCGATTTAATGCCGAACGATCTGATTTACCACACCTATTTAGCTGAAGATGGCCGGCCAAAAATTGATGAAGGCCCTTTGATACGTGCTGGTGAAAATTTATCTGTCTTCTTTTTTAATGAAATTAATCGTGCAAGACCGCAAGTGCACGCGCTAATGTTGCGTGTAATGGCTGAGCGCCATATCAGTGCGTTCAAAAAAGAATATCGTCTGCCGCATATGGTGGTTTTTGCTGATCGCAACCAAGTCGAAAAGAATGAAACATTTGAGATTCCATCAGCGGCGCGTGACCGTTTCATGATGGAAATACCCATTGAAATTCCTACTGATCGCGAACTTAGAAAATCACTCATGTTTGATGTTAAGTATCAGAATGCAGAGAGCCTGACTAAGCAAGTTAAATCGAATGTGTTGCAGTTTGATCAACTAAATGGTTTTTCTGATTTGCTACAGACACACATTAAATCGAGTAATGTACTTGAAGAGTACGCGCTGGATTTATGGGAATCTACCCAAAACCCGGCAAAATTTGGCATTAAGCTTGATAGCGTTGATGTAAATCGCGTAATCCATACCGGAGCCAGCCCAAGAGGCATGGGTATGTTGCTCAAAGCCGCGCGAGTAAATGCTTGGCTGATGAATCGTGACAGCTTATATCCTGAGGATATTCATGCTGTGTTTCACGAGTTAATAGCACATAGATTGGTGTTCAACTCTATGTATGAGAACCGCAGAACTTTGTTAGCGCGAGAGTTGACCACGCAAATTTTATCTAGTGTAGCAGTGCCATCTCACGCAAACTCAAAACAAGCTAAAGTCATATGATTCCAAGCTACGCCAAACTGTTCTCCTACCAAATTCCATGGAAGTCGAGTAGCCTGCATTTTGGTGGGCATCGAGGTACACAGCGTGGCTTAGGTTTTGAATATCGCGGTAACGTGCCACTGATTGATTATCCTGATGCCAGACGTATGGATTTGCGCCAAACTTTACGCGATCCTTACGAACAAATACAGGTCAAGTTATTCAATCAGGACAACACCACGCCAATATTTGCAGTATGTGATCTTTCAAGTTCTATGCAATTTAAAGGGCAGAGTAAGGGCTCGCTTAGAAAGCTGGAACTTGCCAAAGAACTTGCGGCCTCCATCGCTTATTCAGGCTCTGAAGCCGGCGATGCATTCAGCTTTATTGCATACAATCGAATAGTAATAGAAAATCTAACATTGCCTTTAAGCCATCACCTGCACCAATCATTTGAAGTGATTGAGCAATTGAGCAACTATAAAAAAATGGGGGTTGGCGCTGAAGGAATTTTGGAAGTCCCGCAATACTTAAGCCAAAACAAAGGTTTGGTATTCTGGATTTCAGATTTTCACATGCCTATTAGTTTGCTTGAGCAGGCTTTCAATGCTATGTCCATACATCAAGTTGTGCCCGTTGTGCTTTGGGACGACCAGGAATATAAAAAGTTACCAAAGTTTGGTTTTGGCAACATGCTAGATCCTGAAACCGGCTTGAATAGAACAATCTTCTTTAGACAATCAGTAAGAATACAATTTGAAGAGGCATTTGCAACTAGAAAGCAGGCTTTAGATACGCTATTTTCCAGCTTTGACAGTCAAGCAATTTACCTCAGTGGTCAGTTTGCCCCTGAAGATATGTCGCAATATTTTGAACAGTTTATGAGTTAGTAATATTTAACGAGACAACTTTATAACTATGAAAAACTTAATAATTAAAACAATCGCTTTAGCAAGTCTGATTAGTGGCTTGGGCATTTTTATACCTAGCACTATGGCACAAGCTGCTGATGCAAGAGTCATCAATGTCATCAACCCAGATTTTAGTAGCGGTATTCAAATAGGTGACGTCCTGAATCGAACGATAATCGTTGAAGTGAGTGCACCGTACACAATTGCAAAGACTGCTTTACCGATTAAAGGCGAAGTTCGGGATGGCGTTGAGCTGTCAAGCATTAATGTTAACTTAACTGAAAAGTCGAATAAAAAAATTGTTACCATAGCACTTCATTATCAAGTATTTGCCAGTGCGGCTAAACCAGTCGTTATGCAATTGCCAGCAGAGACTTTCACCTTCAGTGACGGCGCTAAAAACTTGTCGATTAAAGTGCCAATTTGGCACTTTTGGTTCTCACCTTTGGTCGCTGAAGGTATTAGTAATGCTAAAGAAAATCTTCAGCCGCAATTTACGCCAACATTAATTGATATTAATGCACATCAGGCAAGGTTTTGGCTGTCACTGGCGTTATTAACTGCAGGGTTGCTAGGTTTGATTTACATTAATGCAAATCAGCGCTGGCTGCCATTTATGAACGGTGCATTTGCACAGGCGCACCGTAGCATCAAGAGGCTGCCGAGCAATGAAGCCAGTGAGAAATATGCATTGGTTTACATGCATCAGGCGTTTAATAGCATTTATGGTGCAAATCTTTTTGCACGCGAAATAGAACAATTTTTAGCCAAAAACCCTAAATTTAATATCTTAAGATCTGAGATTTTTCACTTTTTTGAACAATCCAACACTTCTTTTTTTGCCAGTCAATCACAATATAGTGTGTATGTTATCAGTGGGCTATTAGCGTTAAGCAAACGATTACGCGCCTGTGAGAGAGGCGTTAAATGACACTTTTACAGCCATGGGCGCTGCTATTGTTGCCATTAGTAGTCGTGCCATTCTTATTTAAAAGTCATCAAGGTCAAATATATTCTTGGCTGGACATCGTGCCAACAGATCGTTTTTCCGATATTGCAAACATGATAATCAAAGTGATTACGTCGATTATTTTAGTTTGCATATTTTTGGCGTTAGCTGGACCACAGGGGGAAACTAAAAAGGTGCAAAAGGTAGGTAAGGGCGCACAAACGGTTTTAGTGATTGATCGTAGCGTCAGTATGGATCATCCATTTGCTGGAGATTCCTCAAGTGGGCGTGCAGCGGAAATTAAATCGGCAGCCGCAAGGCGGCTTATTACCAAGTTTATCGACTCGCGACCTGACGATATGATGGGTGTGGTTGGTTTTACTAATTCCGCACTCTATGGCATGAAAATCACCACCAATCGTGATGCCATACACTCCGCGATCAATGCAGCTACTGGCGCAGCGCTAAATCAAACTAATATCGGCGCAGGCGTTACCGAAGGAGTTGCCCTTTTTGATCAGATTCAAAATTCAGGTTCAAGAGCCATTATCTTATTGTCCGATGGCGCAGGAAAACTTAGCCCACATGTTAAATGGAAGATTTCCGAGCAATTGGCTAAAAAGAAGTTGAATCTTTACTGGATAGTGTTGCGTGAGCCTGACGACATCAGCATTTTTTCTAAAAATGTTTATCCAGCGGATGGTGTGCCAGATGCAATCGCTCTGCATCAGTATTTCCAGTCATTAAAAATAAAGTATAAAGCCTTTGAAGCTGACAACCCGGCTACTTTGCAATCTGCTTTGCAATTCATTAATGCGAAGGAAAAAAATATTATCCAATATTCAGTGAATGTGCCAGGGCATGATTATTCGAAAGATTTTATTGTCGTGTCGCTGGTATTGAGTCTAGTTATATTAATTATCAAGAATTTAAGGGTACATTCATGGTAAAGCGCATAAATAAAAGTAATATTATCTTTGGATTATTATTGCTGATAGGTTTGATAGGCACGGCATATGAGGCTTACCAAAGTCATAAAATAAACAAGGTTAACTATGCAATTTTGGCTGGGCGGCTTATTGAAGATGACTCTTACCCTTACCTGCAGAAGTTTGCTGCCGCCTATGATCAAGGTAATAAAAAAGATTATAAGCATGCCATACAAACTTACGGACAATTGCTGGATACGGGGCTAGAATTAAGTGAGCAGGCCAGAATACAATTCAACATTGGTAATAACCTGTTTGTTTCTGGTTTGATTCGTAGAATAAATGACGACGGTACCTTGCAAGATGAAGCCCGTTACGCATACACTCAAGCAAAAATGGCCTATGAGCAATCATTAAGGCTGGCGCCATCGGAACGTACGGTCAAGTTCAATTTGAGCTTGTTATATTCGGTGATGCATAACAACATGAAGTCTGCACCTAAAGAGCAGTCTACAATGGAATTGAGCAATTTACCGATAGGTCTACCATGAGAAATATACTCACGTTTCTCAAAGACAATTATGAAACAGTGCTCTACCTAACTGTATTCATTTTACTATTGCTTGCATTAATTAAGCCGGAGATTCAACTAAAGCAAGCCGTTCATAATTATCTGCTGGTGGCCGATGTGTCACAAAGCATGAATGCTGAAGATGTAAAACTTGACAATAAAACGGTTAGCAGGCTTGCTTATACGCAACACCTGATGAAGAAAGTAGTGGAAACCTCACCTTGTGGTACATATTTTAGTGTAGGTATTTTTGCTTCAGATAATGTTGCGCTGCTTATTACGCCTTTAGAAGTGTGCAAAAATCTTGATGTCATTAGCGATTCAATAGAACATCTAGAATGGCGCATGGCCTGGAAAGGCAATAGCCGCTTGAGCTTTGGCGTGAGAGCAGCAGCAAACACCTTTGACTCACTTAATGTGCCCGCCCAAATGTTGTTCTTCACCGACGGTGACGAAGCGCCTAGAGTGAATGTAACCATCAAGCAGGACCTTAGCGGTATACAAATTGGTAAGAATTTTGTTTTTGTTGGGGTAGGCGGGCATACCAAGGTAGGTGTGCCGAGATTTAATTCAGCCAATAAAAGGGTTGGGTTTTGGCCAATTAGCGATAATAACAATGCAGGTGCTGTCGGAGTTACGTATGCGGATCCTAGTGTTGATGAGCCAGATCCATCGGTAGCGTCGGCAGAATATGATCGTTTTCTGTCACAGCTTGAAGATGATTATTTAAAATCATTAGCAGGTGAAATAAAGGCCAAATATATTGAAGGGCAGAATACCCCTGCCTTTTATGACTTTGTGCAAAAACAAAAGCCTGCTGCTAGTTTTGTAACGGCCTATTCAATCTGCTGGTTGTATTTATTGTTAGCAGCACTTGCCATTATCTCGACTTTTATCCCGAGTATTTTAGCTAGAGTTTCATCGCGCTTACATTCGGTTTGAAAAGATATGCACGCCAATCATTATTAATAGATAAGTGTATTTCTAACAAATTAAATGTTTATAAATTAAGCCTGAAAATTAAATTCTGTTATGATTTAAAATATGCTGCGTCGTTTATTCCTTACTTTTTCACTGATTACGTCATTTGGCCTTGCCCAAATTGGTGCAGTAACGCATGAAATCTCGCATTATGCTGATGCAAGTGCGCTAAATCAGCAACAGGATTACAGCACAGCTAAAAATACCGCTAATAGTGCCGGTAAAAACAATCCAGCCAAGCATGGGCATACTTGTGAGAAGTGTGTCGGCTATGCTGAATTAGACGGTGCAATATCAAGTAGTCATATTGCGTTACTATTAACTAGCACATCTAACGTAAATAGTCTTAGCCAGTTACATAGCTTTAGTGCTGGCAAACCTCTTACTTATTCAGCCCGCGCGCCGCCCTGCCTCGTTTAACAGTTAAATAATCTGCAGCCATTTTAATGGCTATATTTACTATTGTTAGGCGAGACTTTTATGAAAAACACATCAATTAAACTGCAATCCATATTGCAGCCTAAATTTATACTATCTTACAAACCGCTATTTTTAGCCCTTATTGCAGCGATTACCAGTCCGCTGAGTTTTGCGGACGAATCTGCCGCTAATAAAGAAACCATGACTAATATTGATCTGCCTATCGTTGCTGTCACAGGCAATCCTCTGGGTTTAGACGCAGATCAACTCATCGTGCCGGTGACCGTATTAAATGGTCGCGAGCTATCTCTTAAGCGTGAAAGCACTTTGGGCGAAACTTTAAATGGTATTCCAGGGGTCAGTTCAACCAGCTTTGGCCCCAATGCTTCGCGTCCTGTTATCCGCGGTCTTGATGCTGAACGCGTACGGATTATGCAAAATGGTGTCGGGGTGGTGGACGCATCCAGCCTCAGTTTTGACCATGCTGTTTCAGTCGATCCATTAGTGATCGAACAGGTCGATGTAATTCGTGGACCAGCCGCTTTGCTTTATGGGGGTAGTGCTGTTGGCGGTGTGGTTAATGCTGTTGATCATCGCATTCCCACCGAAAAATTAGAAGGTATCACTGGCAGAACTGAAGCGCGCTTAGGTGGGTCAGCTAACGAAAGTAATATGGCTGGTGTGGTTGATGTTGGTAATGGCCAAATAGCCATGCATGCAGATGCTTATGCCCGCAAAAGCAATGATTTAACTATCCCTGGTTTTGCCGTATCGAATCGAAAAGCGCTGGTTGATGGTACGCTACAAACCAATAATGGCACGCTCAGAAACAGTAACGCGACTAGTGATGGTGGTGCATTGGGCGCTTCGCTGACATTTGATAATGGTTATCTTGGAGCTTCCTACTCAGGCTTTAATAGCAACTATGGCACCGTGGCAGAAGAAAATGTGCGTATTGATATGAAAAGCCAGCGTTGGGATATTGCCTCTGAATTCACTGATTTAGGCAACATCGTTAATCGTGTCAAATTTCGCTTAGCGCACACCGATTACCAACATCAAGAGATTGATGCTGGCATTGTTGGCACTACATTTAAAAACAGTGGCATAGAAGGTTCGCTAGAAGCTGGACATGCCAAAATTGGCAATATGAGCGGAGTCGTTGGCCTGCAATTTCAAAATACCACCTTTGCAGCGCTTGGCGTAGAAGCTTTTGTGCCGAGTACAAACAGTCAAAGCAAAGCGCTTTATGTTTATGAAGAGCTGCCGATAGAGCAGTTTAAATTTAGCTTAGGCGGTCGCACTGAATATACTACGGTAGACGCTGGCGCTTGGACTAAAAATACTAGCGCACAAAATGCGAGCTTCAACCCTACTAGCTATGCATTAGGTGGACTTTATGCATTTACGCCTAATTGGACATTGGCCAGCAATATCTCTCATAACGAGCGTGCGCCTAGCTACTTTGAGCTTTATGCGAATGGTGCTCACTTAGCGACAGGCCAGTACGAGCTAGGCAATAGCAGCTTTAGTAAAGAACGCTCAAATGGCATTGATGCGCAAATTCGTTGGAAAGATGGTAAAAACTCCTTTAGTGCTGGGCCTTATTACACTAAATTCAGTAGCTTTATTGGATTGCTTAATACTGGCAACTTGCAAGCAGGTTTACCGGAAGCCAAATTTACCGCACTACCAGCGAGTTTTAAAGGCATTGAAGCTGAAGGAAAATTTAATCTACATGATCATCTTGATTTGAAGCTGACCGGTGATTATGTACGTGCTACTAATTTAAGCTCGGGTGAGGCTTTACCGCGCATTGCGCCGCTTAGATTAGGTGTAGGCTTGCAATATCAAAAAAATAGCTTGGGTGCGCGGCTAAATGTATTACATGCTTTCGCCCAAGAGCGTATCGCTAGCAACGAGCTAGCTACGAATGGATATACAAATCTAAGCGCGCTGGTCACCTATAAATTACCGACAAAAGTTAATGTTGAATTATTTGCAAAAGCCAATAACTTACTCAACCAAGATATTCGTGATTCTGCTTCATTTTTAAAAGATATTGCACCGCAAGGCGCACGCTCATTGATGGTGGGTTTACGCAGTGATTTCTGAGTGATAGAAAATTTAGCCTAGTAGCAATAAACCCCAAGTGCCAGCCAATATCGTTAGCGCTAAGAATACTGCAGCGCTGCCAATATCTTTGGCTTGTTTGGCTAGTGAGTTATGCTCGGTTGAGGTGTGGTCTACAGCCGCCTCAATCGCTGAGTTTAATAATTCCACAATCAGTAACAGCAATACGCTAGCCACCATCAAAGCTTGTTCTATTGGGCTTTTGCCCAAATAAAATGCCAGTGGAATCAATACCGCGGCAAGAAAAACCTCTTGTCGAAAAGCATCTTCATGTTTAAACGCAGCAGCAAAACCTTCTATTGAGTAACCGCAAGCATTAATCAATCGGCGCACGCCAGTTTTGCCTTTAAATGGGCTGACACCTATGTGCTTAGAGACTGTTGGCTGTTTAGGTTTTTTGCTGGGTTTGTTGGTCGAAGTTTGCATTATTTGTTCTCTTTACAATAGGCTTTAAAATTTAAAGCATAGATTTTTAATCCGCATATTTTAACATGCGCTATCATTACGTTTTTGCAACATTACATTTAGGTAAATTATTATGGCACGCACAGTTAATTGTATTAAATTAGGCAAAGAAGCAGACGGTATGGATTTTCCTCCGTACCCAGGTGAATTTGGCAAACGCATTTATATGCAAGTTTCTAAAGAAGCATGGGCAGCATGGTTAAAGCAACAAACCATGCTAGTTAACGAAAACCGCCTAAGCCTAGCAGACCCATCTGCACGTAAATATTTAACAGAACAAACTGAAAAATACTTTTTTGGTGAAGGTGCAGATACCGCTTTGGGTTATGTGCCAGAAGCTAAATAATCCGCTTGAACGACTAACTATAAACCAATTAAAAAGCGCCTAGAAGGCGCTTTTTAATGATTAATCAGAACTAAACTACTTGCCAAATTAAGGCGCTAAAGTTTCACGTTCCATCTCTTGTACCGAAGTATGGCGAACGTCTTTGCCTTTCACCATATACACTACATATTCTGCGATATTTTTCGCATGGTCACCAATACGTTCAATCGCTTTCGCTACAAACAGCACTTCTAAAGACATTGAAATTGTGCGAGGATCTTCCAGCATATAAGTAATCAATTGGCGAGTGGCGGCACGGAAATGTTCATCTACCAACTCATCTTGTCTGGCTACTTCAACCGTTTTACTCACGTCTAGGCGGGCAAAACCATCTAAAGATGTACGTAACATTTCACGTACTAAAGCAACCATAGCTTTAATTTCATTAAAGCGCGGTTTATACATGCGGTCTTCTTCGTAAATTTTTTGTGCGGTACGTGCAATTTTAGTTGCTTCATCACCAATACGCTCTAGGTCGGTAATGGTTTTTACCATCATCATCACCATACGTAAATCTCCAGCGGCTGGCTGACGGCGAGCAATAATATGGCTGCAATCTTCGTCAATTTGCACTTCTAAGGTATTTACGCGCTTATCATTTTCCATCACTTCTTTAGCAAGATTAGGATCTAATTTTACTAATGAATCTAGTGCGCTAATAATTTGCTGTTCAACCAAGCCGCCCATTTCAAGCACTTTGCCACGCACTGCTTCTAATTCTGCATCATATTGCTTAAAGGTGTGTTCAGTTTGCATTGTTGTTCCTTGAAGTTTTTCTCTTATGTTTATGCTTTTTGAACCATTTTACTATGCAATAGTAGCTGTAAAATATGACAGTAATATTTCAAATAATGCTTTGAGAAATACTACCGGCAATATTGTTCAATTTTATTTATACGTTTTAACACCGTCAGCGGTGGCCAATAACAAAATATTCGCTGGCCGTGCGGCAAATAGGCCGTTAGTCACTACACCAACTATTTGGTTGATTTTAGCTTCCATCGCGATAGGATCGGTAATGGTTAAGCCATGCACATCAATAATCACGTTGCCATTGTCTGTTTTAAAATCACGTAAAGCTGGCTGCCCACCTAATTTAACTAATTCGCGCGCTACATAGCTTTTAGCCATTGGCAACACTTCAACAGGTAAAGGGAACTTGCCTAATACTGGCACGTATTTACTTTCGTCACAGATACAAATGAATTGCTTGGCGACGGCCGCCACGATTTTTTCACGCGTTAATGCACCACCACCACCTTTAATCATGTGCATGTGCTCGGTAATTTCATCGGCACCGTCTACATAAATATCCATGCCATCTACGCTATTCAGATCAAACACTTCTATGCCATGTGCGCGTAAGCGTTGGGCAGTCGCTTCAGAGCTAGCGACAGCGCCGTCAATTTTATGCTTTACTTTAGCTAATTCTTCAATAAAAAAGTTTGCGGTTGAGCCTGTGCCCACGCCAATAATGCCGCCTTTTACATATTCAACGGCTGCGCGTGCTACTTGTTGCTTTAATTCGTCTTGGGTATATGCCATTTTTAGTTAAATCCTTATTTTTTCTTTATAATTGCAAACATCTATCACTATACACTGCATGGTAATGATTGAAAATTACCTAATGCATGCCAAAGACTCACCATGAATGACTCAGCACTGACTATTAACGATTATTTGAATAAAATAAAAACATCACTTGTGTATGATGTGGCAAAAATAACGCCATTAGAATTGCAGCCAAATTTATCAAAACGCATACAAAACACGGTGTTATTAAAGCGTGAAGACATGCAGCCGGTATTTTCATTTAAGCTACGTGGCGCTTACAACAAAATGGCACATTTGCCTGCCGATGTGCTGGCAAGGGGCGTTATCGCTGCCTCCGCGGGTAATCATGCACAAGGCGTGGCATTAAGCGCGCAAAAGCTTGGCTGTCGTGCGGTTATTGTTATGCCAACTACTACGCCACTCATTAAAATTAATGCAGTTAAAGGGCGTGGCGCTGAAGTGGTACTGTTTGGCGATAGTTATTCTGATGCTTATACGCGTGCACTTGAACTTGAAAAAACTGAAGGTCTGACTTTCGTTCATCCTTACGATGATCCCGATGTGATTGCCGGCCAAGGTACCATAGGCATGGAGATTTTAAATGAGCATCCAGAACCTATAGAAGCGATTTTTTGTTGTGTTGGCGGTGGCGGTTTACTTGCTGGCGTGGCCGCTTATGTAAAAGCCTTGCGACCGGAGATTAAAGTCATAGGCGTAGAAGCAAAAGACTCTGAAGCAATGACAGAATCACTCAAGCAAGGTCAACGTGTGATACTTGAGCAAGTGGGACTTTTTGCCGATGGTGCAGCGGTAAAGCAGGTCGGTGTGCATACATTTGGGCTTTGTCAGCAATATGTAGATGAAATGATCGTGGTGGATAACGATGCGATTTGCGCCGCTATTAAAGATGTATTTGAAGATACACGTAGCATTCTAGAACCGGCTGGTGCACTAGCTACAGCGGGAATTAAAGAATATGCCAAACGCAATAAACTAAGCGGTAAAACTTTGATTGGTATTGCATCTGGCGCAAACATGAACTTTGACCGCCTACGCTTTATTGCCGAGCGCGCCGAAATTGGCGAGAAACGTGAGGCAGTTTTAGCAGTTACGATTCCTGAGGAACCAGGTGCATTCAAAACCTTTTGTCGTTTATTAGGCGACCGTAATATCACCGAATTTAATTACCGTTATTCTGATCCAAAACTAGCACACATTTTTGTGGGAGTTGCTATTGCTGACCCAACTGAAGCGGATGTTTTGGTTGCAAATTTACAAGCGCAAGGTTTACCCACGCTAGATTTAACTAATAACGAAGTGGCAAAGTTACATTTACGCCATTTGGTCGGTGGTCATGCACCGCAAGCAGAAAATGAAGTGGTGTTTAGGTATGAGTTTCCAGAAAAACCGGGCGCGTTAATGAAGTTTTTAGAAACGATGGGGCAAGATTGGAATATCAGTTTATTTCATTATCGCAATCATGGCGCAGATTTTGGTCGAGTGCTGGTTGGTATGCAGGTACCACCTCAAGATACTGGCGAATTTAGCAAATTTCTAGATCAGCTCGGTTATCCTCATTGGGATGAAACTAACAACCCTGCCTATAAACTATTTTTAGGATAACTTCCTTATAAAATTGGTTCAATACAGCCTTGATGGTGGTTGTATTGAGCCATAAGTAAAATAGTAAATTTATAAGCCTCTGTATTTTATCGATTAAGCCACAGGCTCAATTCTTGCATAATGATATGTCTCAACTTAAATCACTCACCTATGCGAGTAACGACAAATTGAACCTATGTTAGTTTGGAATGCCGAAATTTTGTAATCACGGATTTACAGATTCAAAGACATAAAAAATATTATAATTTTGCCCACACGGAGAAATAAAAGAATGAAGTTAACCCATTTAGTAGTGGCCGCCACGATAAGCTTGACTGTTGGCTTAAACGCAAATGCCGCAGATCGCGGAAAAGCTTACGTATCAAACCAAGATGGTGGTGTCTCTGTGATTGATTTAAACACCATGACTTCAAGCGCCAATATTGACGTGAAAGCTGAAGGTCCTCGCGGCTTGGCGGTGAGTGACGATGGTAAGTTGCTAATTGTTGCTACTCGTGAAAATGGCAGTATTTCTGTTATCGACACGGCGACTAATGAAGTGTTGAAGCAAATTCCGGTAGGTAAAAATCCTGAGTTTGTACGTGTACGTGGTAACTTTGCTTATGTATCTTACGAGCCTAGTGCTAAAGGTGGCCCGCCGCCAGCGCCAGGATCAGCGACTGCAACTGCTGCCGCTAAAGAAGATGCTGATGATGATAATAAAGAGCCAGCGCGTATCGGTATTGTAAATTTAAGGCTAGGCAAAAAAGTACGTGAAATTATCGGTGGCCCAGAAACCGAAGGCATTGAATTTAGCAAAGATGGTAAACAACTAGTCATTACTAACGAAGCTGACAACACCGTAACTGTGCACAGCCTTAAAACAGGACAATTAATAAAAACCATTAAAACGCATGAGTACGGCGATAGACCACGCGGCGTTAAAGCATCACCGGATGGCACTACTTATGTAGTGACGCTTGAATATGGCAATAAATTTATGGTGATGGATAAAAACTTTAAAGTATTACGCACGGTTGACACTGGCGTAACGCCATACGGCATTGCTTATGATCGCAAAGGCGAACGAATTTTTGTGGCGGCCAATAAAGCCAAAACTTTAGAAGTTTACAACGCAAAAACTTATGCAAAAGTGAAAGACATCACTACCGGCAACCGTTGCTGGCATTTTAGCTTTACGCCAGATGATAAAGAAATCTTATTAGCTTGCGGTAAATCAGACGCGGTTTTGGTGATTGATGTTGCAAAGCTTGAAGTGACTCAGCAAATTGAAGATAAAAAAATGCCTTGGGGTTTGGTGACTTATCCTAAAAGCATGGGTAGTTTAGATACGGCCATTAAGTAAGCGCTACCATCACTTATTGTTTTTGGTAGGAGTGGCGCCCCGCCGCGATTGCACAATTGCTTCGGGGAGGGGCGCCGCCCCTACTAGTTATTCGTGGTAAATTATGTGGGCTTCCGGTTAGCTTAAGTTATAAGTTAACTTACAGCAGCATTTAACTTTTCCAAAATAAATTCCCATTCTTTAGGATCAACCGGCGTAATAGACAATCGATTGC
>JBBAOU010000008.1:0-68546 GCA_040401175.1 Methylotenera sp.
CACTACATGATTTAGCTGGTACCGATGAATCATCGCCCACAGAAAGAATCTCAACACTAATCAGTGATGGAATAGCATTAAGCTTATTATTCGAGGCTTGTTTGGCAGCATCACCCACTTGATCTCCCTGCTTGCCTTGGCTAGAAGAATTTGATGAAGCTGGAGCAGTAACGCTTACACCGGCGACACTAGCCACTGGCGCACCAGTAGTTACACCGCCTGCTTTAATATTATCAGCACCAATAACGCGTACTGCACCAAGGTTAATATTGCCTGCAGAACGAATACCGGCTTCTCCTGCATTAATTTCACCATACGGCGCAAAAAGGTCTACTGTTCCTGGATTACCACCTGTTGAGGTTAGGGCTGCAATCCCACTTCCTGAAACAGCAGCAGAATAATCGTAGGTAATTTGTCCATTACGAATACGTAACACTGGTGGTGGCGTAGCAGCCGATGTTTTTGCACCGCGACCGGCATCAATATTAGTGAGTGCTGAGTACAGCATTAAATCGCTACCACCTAAAGTGAATACGCGCGATTGATTTACTTGAAAATTATTGCGTACAAATGCATCAATCACACCTCCTCTGATCGATACGATACCTAAATCCGTTCCTGGCTTGTTTAAAGTTCCCGCCACTGCCAAACCGGAGTTAATGTAACCACCCGGAACTAACAATTCGATGTCACCACCTCCCTCACTTCGAATCTGACTATAGAACAATTTCAAATCGCCTGGGTTACTGATAGCTTCAGTGGAAATATTTTTGAAAGCGCTCATTAAACTGCTAGTTTGATTCACCAAAGCAGAATTAGTCGTAAATTTTGGGAACATGGTCAAAATTGCGCGTTCTGAACGTGTGTAATCACCAAAACTGGCATTCTTGGTATCAATGGCATCACGTCCGCCGGCTCGCAGTTCTGCATAGAACACAGAGTTCATAAATTGGCTTTGTTGGCTTCTATCTTGCAATTTAAAGCTAACCAATGCTTCACTGGCGCTTAAATTACTTAAACCTTGCCGAGCTTTCATGTACTCAACTAATTGCGGCAAATAAATGGCTGCCATAGTAGGGTTAGATTCTAAATAAGCGTCAATCATGCCGGTGTAGTTTAGTCCGTTGCCAGAACCTGGCATTACCATAATGTCAGCGCCATGTGGCGTTAAATAAGGATTGTAAAGATCGCCTACAGAGCGGATACCACCAGATGAGCCAAGATCAATATCTTGACCTGCAATCAATTGCAGGCGGCCTGGACCGGCAACTTGAAGGCTTGCCGCATTAGGCATAATAGCGCCATCTTGAATTCCCGCATCACTGTAACGGATATTACCCCCAGCTTCTATTACACTAACATCGATAGATTTATTGTTTTGGACAATCAAGTTTGCATCCACCACATCACGACCTGCATAAACCTCAACCGCCTTTGGTAAAATAACAGCTGAATTAATGGTTGTTATTTTCGTAGTCGCATCATATGTGGAAAAGAGCACATCATTGCCAGCGTATAAACGAACAGGCTCGGAATTAAGGTCATTTGCATGTAACAGCCCCGAGCTGTGTGCAACAGATCCAGAGTAAGCATTGAGTAAGGGGGCAGATTGAAGAGAGTTGTATGCTGGCTTAGTCAATATTTGTGGCAATATACTTGGGTCTACATCTGACATAACAAAATCAGAAACATTTAGATTATTGCCAGCCAGTAAGGAAGCGTTTCCTAATGCCGATGGATAAAGAGTAAGTCCATTTGCAGTCACATTTCCATTAGGCGCTGCAGCGTAAACTATACCGGGGTAGACTGAAGTTCCAGCTAATGTCACATCACCAACTGCTGATACTGCTGATACTGCACTATCCTTGGCGTAGCTATAAACGAAAATTTTAAGCGGAGTATTATCTGCGCCTGATCCTGGTGTAGTAACAGTCGGATTAGATACCTGCATAATATTCAAATCACCATCCGCATAGGCTTTTGCACTAGCATCCATCAATTCAAACTTAACACTTGCAGATTTACCTGATTGTACGACTGCCACACCTTTGCCAACAGCCATTAAAGCATTTGTAATATTACCTTCAGCTTTAATGTCTACATCGCCACCACCGTTAACAGTTAAATCACTATTAATAGCCGCAATATTAGTAGAACCTCCCATTCGTCCATTACTGGCTGAATCAAACTGTAGATTGTTTATGTCAGCTCCAGCGGTTACCGTCACATCTCCACCTCCTAAGGCAGCAACACCATTAACAAACTTATCATATCTAGACCACCAGCGAACATTCGGATTAATCAAACCTGCAGTTGTTTTCGCGGCACGATACAACCATGCATTCCCAGTTTGAGAGGTAGAAGCCGCACCAGTAATACTAGCCAATGAACTCAAACTGACATCACCCCCATTTAAAGGATAAAGCTCCTTGTAGGTTTGATAATTTTGAATCAGCGTGCTAAAACCTATTTTTGCTGCAGTATCTGGCGTCCCCTCCGTATAAATTGCGGAATTTTGGCCAAGTATAATATCGCCGCCTGCAACTGCATCAATAAAGCCGCTTCCTGTGCGTATGTATTTTCCATCCGCAATGTAGATGCTTGGGATGAGAGGAGTAGCCGTTGCTTTAACTGCTTCTGGATTAGTTGAACTTGAATCAGCACCTCCGACTAATCGATAACTCCAAGTTCCTGGTAATGCACTCACATTATTACCATTTAATGCAAATTGTTCATAAGCAAGATTTCCCATAATGTTTAAGCTACCAGTTGCTCTTAGCGTAAGTATTCCCCCAGCAGGCATTTTCGCTACTGGACTTCCTGTTGCTGGTGAGATGTAACTGCTTGTTCCAATTAGCCAATCATTGGCTAGATTCAAATCACCATCAGACCTAATTTCAACTCCTGGTGTAACTAGGGCAACTACATTATTTTGAGTTGGGGAGAATAATGAAGAAATACCAGCTGTTCGGCTAGCAAAAGCATTGGTATCAGCAGTCACTAAATTTTGATATTTAGTATCTATCTTACTGATGCCTTCAGAATCAGATATTAGATTGTAAACTTTAACAGCTTCTATGGAGACTTGGCTTGCACCAGTAATAACTCCGGTTGTGCTCGTACTTACATTAACTCCAGAACCCACAATATCTGAACCATTAGCTAAATTAGTAGAAGAAACTAACTGAAAATTTGTGCCATCATAAACAGCAATATAGGTATTACCTGACTTAAGTTCATTCAGGGCTACCGTAGTACCGCCGTTTTTCATTAATGATTTTATACCAGTAGAATTTACATTTAGCTTTGCTAGCGCTCTAGAATTCGTATTAGCCTTGAAAGCAACAACAGTACCTGCCGTAAGGTTAAAGTCGCTTATATTTACAACGTATATGGAGCCGTTACCTGTAGTAACAACAGGATTAAATGCAGAATTGTCCGCTGCAGTTGTCCTTGCAGCACGCAAAATTACCTTTCCTCCTGCACCATGAATAGCACCAACCTGATCGCCAGTTACATCAATTAATGCATTTGAACTTGCACTGACTATGCCACTATCAGAGGACAAAATAACTGTACCGCCATTACCAATAGTGCCTGCAGTCGTTAATTTATCTGCCGTACCTTTAGCAATCAGTTGCGCGCCATTATTAACCGTTAAGTTATCTCTGGCATATAATTCAATACTGCCACCTTTTTCACCAGAGGCGTCAATCTTGCTAGCTACCGTAATAAAACCAGCATCAGCAGTCAGCACAAGATTTTTCGTACTGACATCAGTGGTAATTACGGCATCACCAGTGCGCATACGGTAAGACTGTGATCCAGCAAAGCCTTGTAGCGCCGTGAGTGCTTGATTAATGCCTGACTGACCATTTTCATCCACAATAGCCATCGCATCTACATTCGCAACTGCGTTAGCGCCGCCTACAATTGTTCCAGCTAAAGTCGCATTACCATTAACTGCCGTGATATTAACCGTGCCTGCATTACCACCTGTTGCTAGAGAGACATCAACCACTGATCCAGATTGCAACTCTACATTACCGTGATCAGAGATTAGCGCAACTTTTCCTGCTGGGAGTACGATGGTCTGATCTTTTATGGTCGTTGCACTGCCTTTAGCCATTATGCTTGAACCACTTTGCATGGTGACGCTATCAGTAGCATTCTGTCCTATTGCCTGTACCGTGACTTTAGCACCCTGCGCAACAATATTGGCATACTCAGCGAGAATGACTGATGTGCCTTGTAAATTTAACTTTGCACTTTGGGCGGGCGCTAGTAGTTTGCTAGCATCCGTTGGCGCCACACCCAAATCATTCAGCCGATAACCTTGTACCTTAAGTAATCCATCAGTAGCCGCAATTGTATGATCCGCAGCACTGAGCGCTGTCACTCGCCCTGCAGACAAGGTCAATGCATTATCTGCGTTAAGAGAACCAACCCCTTGCGCCACTATTTCTTTGCTAGCACTAAGATTCACCTGATCAAAACCCGCCAAACGTACCGTGTTAGCAGCGCTCACGATAGTCTGTGCTGACACCTCCAAAGTACCATTAGTGCCTGACACTGGCATTGTAAGATCACTCAGTACAGGCGTATCTGTAAAGTCAACTTTATCTGCATTATTAAGAGTGAGTGTACGCGCAGTAATCTTTGCAGTTCGATTAGTATTCTGATACCCAGCAACGCCAGCACTTTGCATCGTCAGATCAAGCTTATCATTACCCACATTAACTGCGCCGTAAAGGTCGATGGTGGAGTAACTTTTTAGCACAAGGCTACTGGCCTGTTGTAGTGGTGCTAACTGCTCTTGCGTCAACCAAAGACCATCAGTTACCTGCGCATTATTATCAGGTGAGCCTAGGCTCACGCGACCAGCCGCTACAGTCAATGCACCACCTGCACCAAAGCCTAGCGTACCGGCTACAGTCATGCCATGTGTAGCATCCAATTGCACAGTACCATCACCTTGCACGGTCGCGCCATTTTCAATCTGTAGATCGCCATGGCTACGGTCAGCATTGATTCGCGTTAAATTAACAGCTTTTTCTCCGGACACACGAAGTAATGCACCATTGCCATCGATAGCAATAGCGGCAGGCGTTGTAACCACCTCAGTAGTAGGGTCGACGACCTCGGCGACAGCTACTCTGCCGATGGTCAGGTCTCGTTTAGACCCGCCACTGCCTGTACCTGTCACTGTAGCAGTGTTTTTTAGAATAACCTTATTAGTAGCGGCTAGGATTACTTCTGGCCCACTTAAACTGGCATTAGCGCCCATTCTCACTTCGCTTGAAACCACTTCTACTAGGCCATTACTGCGCGTACCTCCTAGTAACAGACTGCTCGCATTCATATTGGTCAGTGTTTTTTCATCCACTGCTAGATAATTGTTACCATCGACCTCAACCAATCCTGTTTGCTCACCATGGTTCACCACCAGTAGTTTCGGCGCGGCGACATCCACTTCAGCACCTTTGCCTGTTTGGGCATGTAAAGCCTTCAAAACGCCATCAAGCACCATACTGCTAGTCGCAGCCACAGAGTATCGACCGGCATCGACAGTTTGCATGACATCCGTCACGCCAGCATAACGCTGACTGCTAAATGTATCGCTATATTCAGCCAACTTATGCGAATCACTACCAGCGCGTACTAAAAAGCCAGCGGTTCGTGAGGTAGAAACATAGCCGTCGCTGGTATAAGCCGCTAGATGTCCAGAAACTAAGGAGCTACCGTCGTTTTGTGCTAAGACATTACCTGCCCTAATATCCTGATGCCCAGAGACTGCTGACACCAGCATCGCGCCAGGTAGCAAAGCATAACGTGCAGGTAGCAGCGTGTAATAACCTGCGGCTAATCCTGGCATACCAGACAGATAGACCGCATCGCCTGCTTGTACATTAGTTCCATTCCAATATTGCGTGTCATAGCTACCATAGGCCGATTTATTGGCTGGCATAATTGCCCAGGTATTGCTTGCATTACTGCCTAACGTACTAAAAGCGCTTTGTTTAGCACCATTTGCCAGCACATCCGTAGAACCACCTACCCCGGGCACCCATTCATAAGCATATAAATCACCACCACTACTGATATCTACGGTACTGCCCGCCGATGCCGTCACATTAGACGCATTAAGCTTAACGACTCGTTCTGGAGGCGCAACGATACTCGATATACCAGACCCAAAGTTATACAAATAATCCAAACCGTCACGGTTCGTGTAACCAAATGGAATCAATGCGCCATTTGCAGCAACCGAGGTCAAACTGCCATTTTCCAATGTCAGATTTTGGCTAGCATTGAGTGCAATCGTACCGAATGGTGCTAATAACACGCCATTCTGATTTATATTTTCAGCATTAACAGTGAGCTTGCCACCAGCGGATAGCACGGAATCATGTGTACCAGTACGATTAAATACTGCCCTTCCGCCAACGCCTTCTACCGATAAGGTATAGTCTGACAATGATGTTGGGTAAATCTGACGCGCAGTCATATTAAGCGTGCCTGTAGTGCGTAGCTCACCAACGGGTGCATTATTCGAAGAATTAAAGCCAGTCAATCGAATATCATTAGTGCTAATTAGGTTAGATTGACTAAATCCAGACAATGAGAACTGCCCGCGTAAATCTAGCAATTGAGAATTGATATTAAGCGTTGTAGTGCCAGTTGACGGCGCAGGCGCACTATAATTACTGCTGATTCTGGTAGCAACGTCAGCATCTGAAATTAAAGCATTACTTAACATGACAGTAGGTGCATTTAAATTAACGATTGATGAGCCTAATGCCTCAATTTTAGGTGCATCAAGTCTCAAGCTACTTGGTAAATTAAGGGTAACATTATCTTCAAAACGAATAACGTCTGCGGCTTTAAGTGTAGCTCTAGCAAAGCCACCATGATTAATACTATCGGCATTGACTTTGGCCAAACCACCTGCAGAGGCCTGTATTGAATCACCCGATACTAATCCTGCACTAAATCCTGCACCCACATTTGCCTTACTTTGTACAACATCAATTACCCATTGCTGGTTAGGATACTCATTATCGTAATTGATGTAGTTATAACCTGGATAGGTAGATGGTGTTTGATGATTTACTCGGTAAAGATTATTTGAAGTGCCTCGCCCTATTACAATATTTAGGTTACCGCTTAGTGCGCCAGGCGCCTCAGCATTAAAACTAGCGTCCAGCAACATGCCTTCACGCGCAGTCAGGTTAACCGTACCGCCATTGCTAGCAATATTTGTTGGTGTATTCAAAATGTCCAGTGTCGCGCTAACACCACTAACGTCAAGTAAAGATCCTGACTTAGCCACAATGTAACCTTTTTTGGCATTTAGTGAGATAGTGCCACCATCGTAAACAGTGCCAGCACGTAAGCCTGTACTATTAGGTGTAAGTTGGCTATAACCAGCAACCTGAAGCTTGGCATTACTGCCCAGCCAAATAGCCTGAGATGCATTAAAGTCGCTATCATTAACATCGTTGACAGGATCTCCATTCATCGTAAGCGCAATAGTACCGCCATCCGCTTTAAGCGTGCCATCGACATAAACCTGATTATCCCAGCCTGACAATGCAATGCTAGGTAACGTTTTACTACCCCGCGAATCAACCTGTAGCGTTGCACCAGTTTGCACCATTACGCTACCACGACCAAAAGCAATCCCTGGAATATTAAACGGAGCCGTAGAAACCAACGGGCTTGCTTGCTGGCTTGCTAATGTTAGGCTCGTTGAGCTACGCAAAAAATCAGCTAACAAAGTCGGTTTTGCAAAATCAGCAACATGCGCGCCTGTTTCAGCTAATCTATAATTACTAGTGAGCTGGTAATTCTGAGCATGCACATCGACCTGAGCATCACCTTTGACTAATACACCATCACGCCCAATTAAATTATAGCTAGTGAAACCGCCGTTTTGAAAGAACAATGGATTGAGCAATAGCTCACGATCATCACCAGTGCCAGTTGCACCAATGGTCACAAATGGCGCGGTAATACTAAGGTTTCCACCTACACCAAGTGCATAACCTCTTAATTCACCAGCCAATATTGGCTTAACATCAGATGTTGTGCCGGTAAATATCCCACTACTATCCTTAACTCTGTTCGCTTCAATGGCAATACTTCCTGCATCACCGTTAGTGACTTTACCGGCACTATTGAGAGAACCACCGCCTGAAACGTCCACCACGCTACCTTGACCTAAAGAAACAGCACCTTGTGCGCTTATTTTAACGCTACCACCTTTATTCACTATACGACCGGTAGCTAACGCTGGATTAACAAAATCATTAGTCCACAAGCCAGATACATCTAACTTTACGGACGGGTTAACAGCAATATTTGCACTCGTACTTGTCAAGGTTATTGAACCGCCGCGAGAAATAATATCATCATTAATTTCTATTTTTTGTCCTATCAGCGTAAGCTTGCTAGCTAATGCTAGATTAAGTGCAGCATGAGTCGTTACATTCCCTGCCGTACTAAAAGAAAGGTTTTCAAAACCACTATTACTCAACATCCCCACGTCTATCATCGCGGGTGAACTATTTAACAAAGTGTCGGATACAAAGCTATCTGCTAAGCTCGCTGTATTATTCTTATTTAAAAATTCGATATTTTCAGGATTATCTTTATTAATTATCAGCGTAAGCATACCGCCCAAGTTAGCACTATTACGCTGATATTCGCCATAAGCAGCGCCACCCTTAAACTGCCCATCTAGATTAATAGCTAATGCATTGATGTTAACTAAGCCAGCCATCACGCCTTCACTGTAAGCATGCTCCTGATAAGTACGGTAATTACTATTATTGAGGAAACCAGTAAAACTCACGCCTGCCGGAGCAGTACTTAGCGCATAGGCATTACCATTAGCATCCTGCAGCCAAGTTTCTTTATGCGTCCCTGCCGTATAGTTAAGTGAGCCGCCAGACACATCTACAACCGATCCAACACGCTGAACGATATCACCTTCAGAGCTTAGAGTAACAGAACCAGCAGTAGCTAGTTTCTCACCAATATCTCGCGGCACTTGCTTCAAATAACCCGCTAAACTTGATACTCGGGTATCTGGCAAATGGCGGATGTCAAACCAAACATTCTTGTGATACAGAAAGCCGGCTTTATTCAGTGGATCATCCTGCAAATCGTTCGATGTAAGTAACACCTCTACAAAATTTCGATCCATTGACACTGCAACATCTTTGAGCCCAGACGCATCGATAAGCGTGTTTTTTCCAATATATAATCTAGTTAGTTCGGTAAGTCGAGATGTAGATGAAGCAATCATTGAAGAAAGATTAATAAAACCACCTGACGCAACAATATTAGCGCCATCGTTCACAATCACGGTGTTTCCAACAGCCTCTAACGTAGGTGCATTAAATATTTGCTCATCGGTTACAGTTTTGCCTGTCGGTGATAATGCAGCAAGCACAGTATCCACAAAACTTTTTTCATTAACTTGTGGCGCAGGTACACCAATTTGATTAACACCAAGGTGCTGATTTGCCAGCGCGACCCCTGCAGCATGTTCTGGCAATATTAGCGTTTGACTGTTATCGCCAAATGTAAGCTCACCAGTACGACTTCCTGTTATTACAGTATTGCCATTTGAGGTAGTCGTTCCACTCGCGGTAAATCCAACAGCAGCCGTTTCAACCTTGGTATCTCTGGCTAAAAGACGAATTGAACCTTTCTGTGAAACAGAAGTGGTGGCTACAACACGGCCAGACTGATTCACCATTAGGGCAGCCATGGTAATATTACCGCGCTGCGCCAAAATTCGACCTGAAACATCATTAGTGACACCCAATAAATCTTGGGGAAGGACAGCAACATCTTTTGCTTGAGGGTCAACTTCAACTAACACTCCTGCCAACGCACGGTATGGAGAATCTTTTGCATAAGTGGCTGGTGGTACAGAATCCTTTGGATTGGCTGGATCAAAGTTTAAATCAGGGGCAAAAGATAGGTAAACTTTACCTCCAGCTGCCAAGACCACTTGGCCTTCGCTTGTTTCGATACTACCTTTATTGATGACGCCTGTACCAAAAAGCATAACAGAGCTACCTAGTGCAGCTTTTATCCGCGCATCTGGTTCTATCTGTACTAAAGAATCTGAAAAAGATAATCCGTTTACATTTGCAACGCCGTAATTATCAGTATTCCAAACATAAGCCGCTCTTTTCTTATCGGTATAAGCATATAACTGACCTAGGTCATTCATAAAATCGCTATCACGCATATTGAGCGTAGAAGCAACCAAACCATTTACATCAACCCGTGCACCATTGCCAAATAGTATGCCATTTTGATTTATCAGGTAAATCTGACCATTGGGTGAGTTAAGCGTACCTTCAATAGTAGTTTTTGGCCCATCAGATATGCGTATAAGCGTTGCAGACCCTGCGCCGCCGGTATGGTTAAAATTTACTACGCTAGCACGACCAATGTCAAAACTTGGTCCAGATAAAATGGCCTTTTTATCTGCTTGCTGAATACTAAGTAAGTAGCCTGCACTGTTAGCAGGATTCACTACAAGTGGATTAATAACGGTATTGGGGCCAAGCGTCTTTTGTACATTGGGGATGGCATTAATTGCGATGGTGTTAATTGCTGAATCTGCCCATGCATCAGAAGCCACTACAATCAATGCAAGTAACAGGAAATGTCGAGATCTACGCACACGCTTTGTACCACTACTTGGCTGATGAGATTTAGCCATTTCTGACACCACCATCCAAATGGAACGAAACTCGTTATAGACTAAGCGATAAATCCCTGCATTCATATCCAACACTCCAAAACTTTAACTAAGCTAATCATTGTGAAATAAATATCCAAAAGTGGATTTCTATATACCGTTTTAAAAATAACTGATGCCATTTTTAGAACTGCACGCTTACAAACAAAAAAACCCCCCCGCAAAAACACGGGGAGGATGACACTCAATTCACTAGCTTACTGTGAATAAATAACTATTACTGATTAACATGCAATGGTGCTGTTGTATTACCTTGACGAGTTAGGTCAGCCACATTATCTGTAGCAGCACCAGTAGCAGTCTTAGTATACAAAGCTGGTAATGCAGCGTAAGCCAAAGGAGTTGTGTTGTTTGTCGAACCAACAACCATATCAGCAGGGTTACCTAAAGCTGAAAGTAACTTAGCATAGAAACCTGTTGTGCCAGTAATGTATGACTTAGTACCAGAAGTACGATATTGCATCGTTGGCTCAACAGTAAAATCGTAATAACTATTTAAAATATTAGCACGGCTAGGCGCAATACCAGTTGACGTACCGGCAGTAGTAACCGCTTGGTTTTTAACATCATAAGTACCGTTACCATTCAAGTTACGGAATGTGTATTGACCTGTAGCAGCTGTATTACTTGTAGCAACACCATAACCATCAACAGTAGTACCGCCAACTTTTGTGTAGCTATCAAGTGATAAAACACCAATTGCTTTTGAAGCGCCGCCAACAGCTGAGAACTTCAATTTATAGTACAAACCAGCACGACCTTTCAATGTCACATCAACACCAAGTTGTGCAGCTTGTAAACATTTACGTACATCACCAGAGCCGTCAGCTTCAAATACTGTGAAATTATTACCACTTGGATCAATCACGATAGGATTGGCACTATCAACGCCAGATAAAGAACCTGCCGCATTGTAACCATAGCTATCAGTAGTTATTGCTGGGGTGTTATATGCAAAACCTGAGTATGCAGCAGTATTTGGGAAACCATTGAAGTAGCTGTTAAAAGCAGCTTGTGTACCAGAACCTTCAATACGACGACAAATGACCATTGGATTAGTATAACCAGCATTTGTACCATCTGCTTTAACTGCTGCTGTCCAATCAACATAATGACCAGATAGAGCTTCACGCATGAAGTTGTTACTAAGAACAGTAGTGTCATCAACTGATTTAGTTGCAACGATGCCTTCTGCTAATTGGCCCCAGCTATTTACAGTTAAAGTTGCTTGTTGTGTAGCAGTAAGTGGAGTGAAACCATTTTCCGTATTGATGCCAGTAAACATTTTTGGCTCCACATCAGAAACACCAATGTCAGGAATCAAACCATTAGCATCAGTTGTATCAGCCACTGAGTAATTTGTTCCAGAAACTAGTGTACCTACATCCCATTGTGGCACGTTAGTTTTAGAACTTGTGCCTAAAGGAATAACGCCGATAGCTGAACCACCAGCTGAACGTTTGATAATCAATAAATTAGAATTTGCAGCCAAGCCATTCATAGCAGCTTTAGTAGTACCATACCAAGCTTTAGAGTTTGGGCTGGTAACAGAAGCAGTAATATTAATAAGGCTAGATGCAGCAGCGCCCATGTAACCATCGACACCAGTAGCACCAGCAATAAACACAATATATGTTGGTGTTGTTGGAATACCTGTTGAAGCAGCATGAGCTGACATTACGCCCAAAGCCAATGATGTTGCTAAAGCAATTTTAGAAAGTTTCATTTTTTTCCCAAATAATATTAAATAATTGACTTAAAAACTTTGGTCATAACAGGTGTTATGACCAAAACGCAAACTTAAGCTTGCTTGCCGTTACGACGACGAGCGATAAAGCCCATTAAACCAAGACCAGCTAACATCATTCCTGAAGTATCTGTTTCTGGTACTGCAGCTACTGAACTAATATTTAAATAAGTAGTACCTGCTAGACTATAAGTAGTAGCAAAAACATTATTACCGTTGTAAGTTAAATTCGCTAAACCAGCAGCAGCAGAAGTAGTTGAAGATTTTTGCCAAGCAACATACAAATTAGAATTGCTACCCGTACCCAGTGCACCGAAGTTTAACGTGTTAGATGAGCCTGAAAAACCAGTGCCAGCACCTAAAGTGTCACCCCAACTAGTACCACCAGCATAGTCAGTTTTAGTACCATCAGACAATGTCCCAGTACTTGTGCTATTAGCTGCGCCAAAACCAATAAAATTTGTAATGGCATTTGTAGTAGTAGTAATTTGTGAGTTAGTTGTAGTTGTGAAAGGAGTATTAATATTTGTCGCAAGCACACGTCGACGACCAACACCATCACCTGCCGCTAAGTTCCATACACCCTGTGTCAGGTTAAAACCAGTTAATGCAATATTAGCGATCGTATAACCATCACCAGTACCAGCACCAGCATAAGCACTGTTAGAAGCCGTAGTAAAGGTGGCAGGACTGCTAGTTGCAGTGTCGGCACCGACTAAAGTATTCAAATAAAGACCAATATCAAATGTATAACTTGCACCAACACCACCACCAGCACTTGCATCCCATGCTGAGAAAATTACTGACGAACCGTTAGCGCCTGATGATGTATCAGCTGCGTTTACACTAGTTGCAGCAACTGACAAAGCTAACACTGCAATTAATGTTTTTAATTTAAAATTCATTACATACTCCTAAAAATTACTTACATTTTAAAAAAATTTTACCAACAAAAATGCCTCAAGTTTTTGCTACTCAGACAGCGCATTAAATTTGGGTAAGTATATTCAACACTACATTATCGTCATTGAATTTATACGTTAATAATCCAAAATTAGCCGATGCCTTTTTGCACCATCACAATTTATAAACCATTTGTGAAGTAAGTGTGTTGAGATATAGTTCTTTTGGTCTATAAAAATATTCAATTTACTTAATAACCACATTAAAGACGCTACTAAAACCAATCACTCACAACTAGAATTTATCTTACAAATTTTTAGTGGCAGTATTGATGATGACATCTAGTGCTTATGGACTATTAGAAGGAAGGTTGATGTTTAAAGTACCTGTAAATACTTTAATATTGGGAAAGACTAACTTGACTGAGTGAACACTTGTTTTTAGTCGTAAAGTTTACAAGCTATTTTTTAATCAATTTATGCACTTACGCTACACTATATAACGACTAAATTTTAGTTAAAAAAATTACACGCCTTTTTTCACACCATAGCTTTCAACAACTTGGGCAAACTAACTCTGCTTTCAAAGCACAAGTATAGGAAAAAAAAGTAATTTTTTAGGCTAAGTAGTCATTCGCAAAATGAATTAAATTAGGCATCAATAAACTAGTCACACTATCGTAATTTTTTAAAATTAAAATATGAATAGATAAGTTTATCTAAATTTAACTAAAATTAAGGAATAGCTATGGCTATATCAAAAAGTTTAAAAATAAAGCTATTATTAGCTACAACTGGGGTTTTCATTGCAAGTATCTCATCACAAGCGCTAGCAGGAGCAGATGAGGATATTGTAGCGATTAAAAGTAATCTAGAAATGCGAATTCCGCCTATTAAGGCAAAGAGCATTACGCTTTCTCCACTCACTGGCTTATATGAAGTGTTTGCCAGTGGCAACATTTTTTACGTAGATAAAACGGTGTCTTATATAATGGTTGGCGGCTCTTTACTTGAAGATGCTTCAAAAAAAAATCTGACGGCAGAAAGATTGAGGGAACTGACATCAATTAAGTTTGGTGATTTACCACTGAAGAATGCAATCGAAATAAAAAAAGGCACTGGTGCTTATAAATTTGCGGTATTCACTGATCCAGATTGTCCATATTGCAAAACCCTTGAACAAGGCTTAGATAAAATGGCGGTAACTGATTACACTGCTTATGTGTTCTTATATCCATTAAAAGAACTACACCCAGATGCCACCGAAAAATCTGAATCAATCTGGTGCGCAAAAGACCAACAAGAATCTTGGTTAAGCTGGATGGTTAAGGGTACAGCCCCAGTTAAAAACACATGTGATAATCCAATTGAATCTAATGAGAAATTAGCTAACGATTTAGGCGTTGCTGGCACGCCGACGATTTACCTAAACAACGGCATTCAAACTCAAAATCCACAAGAGCTTTTGGCGGCAATGAAAGAAAAGAAATAACGCTTAGTTAGTGCGGGTGTTCGTAATATGTGCTTGCTATTAACCACATATTACGACCCAACCTATTCAATGATTACCATTAAGATGTAAAGCATGCTTTACTTTTTTAACACACCATCCCAATTGGATATATTGTGTTTATGTAGGGTAGGTTCCTGAATTTAACCGAACTTAAATGTAAAACCATCGCTACTTAGTTCTCGTTGCCATGTTGTGAGATTGGGTGGTTGGATGTGTAGATTCCATGTTTGTTGGTTATCTTGGTAGGCATTAACCCTTCTGAACATCTGCGGAGATAAAATGGCTAGGCATCTCCCGCCTTCATGTCGTACGGACTCATATTGGATAAGCTCTATACCTGCTTCCCTTGCATTAGCAGCTAGAGTATGTGTATGACTGTAGTCACTATCTTTCATCCATAGCACACGGTCTGATGACAGTTTAGATAAGGACAAGTCTATTGCAATTTCGGTGGCTGCTTGGAACTCAAAGAGAGTGAATTGCACAGTTTTAGATTTTCTTTGCAAACCATCGCTGTCCATCCAAAACTTCCATCGCCAATAACCCACTTCGGCACATGCGGTCTTACGTTCAGCAGCCCCATAAAATACACCTAGATCACTTCTGCGACGAAAACGCGAACCGCCTTGTGGTGGAAAGTAACGGAAAGGAGTAGAAAGTAGCCAATGCAACCCTTGCGCTTCTAATGGCAATAATGGTTTTACTTCTTCCAGTATGCTTTCTAGAGTAGTTTGGTCTGCTAGATTGCCATGTGCAAGCGACATTGTTGATACTTTATGCTGCGCTTCTACCGCACGCCAGGCAAAGCTACGCCAAGGCGAAGTCTCAGACAGTAGCGCGGTGGGTGTCCAAATATTCGCAGGCATAGATAAGACCATCCACTCGTTTGATGTAGGTAATAGGGGCTTGTTGGTTAAAAGCTTTATTGGGTGAACTCAACCAAATTTCAGCTAGTTCATTATCACCACCCACAAGAGAAAACAAAGACCGATAAAGTCGGACAAAGTGAGCAGACAACTCCCATTCCTTACCACCCTCTTGAATAGCGTACTTTTGATTGAGGAGGCGTGATGATGTTGGTTGACTAAATCCTAGTATTGCACCAAGATCAGTAGAATTCACCTTTAATCGCTGGGCGGCCTCTACTACAGCTTGACTTAACACTCTTGAACGGTCACTCGAACGTAGCATCACTGTATTATTCATAAATCACTCCTAATGTTAATATTATTCTACAGAATAACATTAACACAAGCAAGTATAGTAATTAATGATATGCACCTAAATCCCATACACGGGCATAGAAAATTCAAGTTATATCCCGCTAAAGGATAACTGATATTAGCAAGTAGCTTTAATTATCAACATACTTTCAGGGGGGCTTGCATTAAACTTAACTTACATTGACCATTCCCAGCTTATAGGCCTTAGTTGCGGCTTGCAGCCTATTTTCTACACCTAGCTTTGAAATCGCACTGTGTACATGATTTTTTACTGTATTTGTACTGATATTTAAGATAATGCCAATTTCTATGTTAGTTTTACCTGAACGCACCCATCGTAAAACTTCTTGTTCTCTAGAGGTAATGCCAGGTATTTCAATTTTCCCATGCCCTAATTTACTAATAGATTTTTTTCCATATTGAACACCTAACATACGTACAAGTGCTGCATGCATGTGAGGCACCAATAGCTCAAGAAAATAAGCATGCTTTGCGTTTAACTCTCTTGGCACGCGTGAAAAACTAAAAAAGGAAATAACATTACCTTCTTTTGATGCTAAACCATGTGCAGCGACATTCTTCAACTCTATTTCTTTTAGAGCTCGCTCGCTTTCAACAAACGGCACTATATAAGTGCCTACATTTTTGACACTCATGCCATCTGCAATAAAAATTGGACGATGATTTTCTTGCCAAGAAGTAATCGCACGCAATATTAGTCCGTCTGAACTTTTGGTGGCTAGTTCCACATGATGTTCAGTGACATATCGCGTGCTAATAAAACTTTCAAAATGTAACTCATGTTGATTCTCTAAGCGTACGCCACAGATTAACACTTCATGCGGAAGTAAACATTGAAAGCAACCTTGCAACCATGAAAAAAAATGTTCACGCTTATAAATGCGTAATGAGGATTCAAACAGCTCAATAAAGAGGCCTGATTCTTCTTCAGATAAATCTCCTATATTTTTTATCATATGCTTCACATTTTTAGTAACTTTTGCAATATACATTCACTTTATTGCATAAATATGAAAGGTTTATTGCAGTATGGCTTCAGTTTTAATATTCAGTTTAGCCTTTACACGTAGCTAAATTGAATATGATTTAATACAAAACTACCAATTAACGTAATCCCTGCGTAGGCGGGAGATCCAGTTATATGAATGATTGAAATAGATTCCAGCCATCGGGAGTGAAATGACGAGTTTGTGACTTTTATGGGTTAATACGGCTTCTTACAATAGTCTATAATTATTTAACTAAGCGTTCATCACAACGTCATGTAGTTGACTTAAAATGCATAAATGAAAATCTTTCGTCACTGCCCTCATCACTTAGCAAGCTATCTTGTACTGTGCTTAGTTTTTACTATGCCGCTATTGGCTAAGGCTGATATTTATATGCAGCAGAATATAGATAACGAAATTATCATCACCAACTTATTGCCTGATGCAGAATTAAGCTATTTAGCAAGTGAAGATGAACCCGATGGAAGTAAGCGATACCTAGTACTCGCTAAAGATGATTTTATGATAAATAAAGAAAAACTCTTAACTAGGAACTCCAGTAATTCCACTAACCAAATAATCGCCGAGGCTGTCATCAGTGCCGCTAGACTAACTTCGATTGAACCCGCTTTATTACATGCAGTCATTCGTGTCGAGTCTAATTACAACACTAATGCACTATCACCACGTGGTGCCCAAGGTCTGATGCAGTTAATGCCCAGCACTTCAAAACGTTTTAATGTTCACAATGCTTATGACCCTAAGCAAAATGTTTTGGCTGGCGCACAATATCTACGTGAATTACAAACCTTGTTCAAGGGGAATCTGCAACTTGTGTTGGCCGCTTATAATGCCGGGCCTAATGCGGTAACTAAATATGGATTTAACATTCCACCTTACTTAGAAACGCGGCTTTACGTACCCAAAGTATTAAGCTTTTATCAGCAACTACGCTGAGAAGCTTAAATATAAGCTGGTATCGGCCAAAGCCAAGCAATTTTTCAAGGCGGGCAATGAGGGCAGCGTTCGAGACTATCTTTCACTACAGCATCAATGTGATAATCGTGTTCGTTCTCTTGAAGTGCTGTGAACGTGTATGACTGTAGATTGAGGATGTTTGTAGGCATAGCTTAATTAAATATCGATGCTAATGTTCTCGGCTAACTCAGGTATGAATGTAGCGCACATTGTTTTAACAAATAACTTAGATTGATCTACCGCCCACGCAGCTCTATCAGGCTCAATGAGGTCCCCTTTTTAGTCGGCAATCATACGAAGATCTTCGACTTTTTTAATGCCCGTCCATACTCAACTGGAACCTTATTCGTCTTGACAAGGTGGAGACTGAATGCTTAGATTAGTCCGCTATGCGTTCTTGCAACTTCTTCTGGGACTTGAACCTCCGACACTAATAATGCGGCTCTAGCTGCGTTAAACATGGCGTAATAAGCCCTGTCGCACGCACTTTCCATATCTCCGGCATCAAGAAGTGTTCGTGCTGATATTGCTGCACGTATAGCTTTTTCCATAAACTTATTAGCTATCATAGGCGTATTCCTTCGCGCTCTATATTGTGCAGCAGTCTTGGATTTGAATAAGCTTCAGGATGATCCCACTCATCCTCCCATATTGGGAATGGTTGAATACGAATTCCTGTCTCTAACAATACGTCATAAGCAATGTCGGCCATATCCAGTTTCACATCAACAAACTTCACATGTTCACCATGTAAAAGAACGGCAACATCCGCATCACTATCAGGCCGATTAGTGTTCCTAGCTCGGCTTCCAAACAAGATGGCACCTGCATAATTGTACTGTACCGCCACCTTTGCTATGAAGGCTCTGGCAGCTAGTTCTGTTTCTTTATCAATTTCAGCGATTATGGTCATTTAATTTTATCTTTAAATTTCATCATAGGAAATTCATTTTATACTTAAGCAAGCCAATCAAACACATAATATATTTTAACTATGTACTGCTTTAAAGACTACATCAGCTACAAAATACAGATTTAGCCTATCAATACATATTTAGATGTTAATTACCAAATACGGGTACCCAAATATAAACTGGTTTAATCTGGCAGTTATGGCGTGGTTGATTTAACGCCATTAGCCTGACCAAATATCCAGTCTTGATATGAGTGTGCGCCAGTAAAACTAGCTTCCGTCAAACTAAAGCCAGCTTTCTTAATTGGTTTGGCTTGCGATGTACTATAAACACCTACAATATGCCCCTGCAGTTTAACTAGCCCCCAGTTAGGCTTACCCGTCATTGGGTCGGCGTAGATCTGCCGCAAATGTCGCTTAATATTTGGTGCGCGCTTATCTAGCAGTAAATCGTTTAAAATGAGCGGGTAAACTTTAACCTCAGAAGTTGAGCTTTCAAAATAGCTTTGAATCGCGTTAGCAATTTGCCTGCCGGCGAATAGTAACTGGCGCTCTTTTTCAGATTTGACTTGATATTGCCAAGACAAACCTGCGGCAGACAAACCTATACCTGCAATTGCAATAAGCAGCAGCAATCCTATATAAGTAAAGCCAGCCGAATGTCTTAGATTAACTTTCAAATTACCACTCTGAATATTGCGAGCCATCTTTAGCATTGCCTACAGCACCACTCTTAATATCATATATTGACCCTGTAATATCTAAGCCTGGAGATATAATGACCCAGCTTTCAGTGGTTTCTGTGATTGGATCTACCGGAACTGCACGTATATATTTCTTAGTAACAAGTTCTTGAATAGAGCTGGGGTATCGATCGTTGTCGCCATAATATTTATCTATAGCTTCACGCATGACGCTAAGACTTTGCTTTAGGGTAGCCTCTTTTGCAATATCTATACTATGAAAGTATCTTGGCACGGCAATAGAAATGAGTAGCGCAATAACCGTCATGACCACCATTAATTCGATTAAGGTAAAGCCGCCGAAAGTTTTCTTTAACTTGCGGCATTGCTGTTGATGAACAATCATAAGATTACCAAGCACTATACAGGGTTCCGTTAATCGCTTTTCTTGCGCTTAAGGAATAAATGTCATAGACATCGGCACCTTCAGTGGGCGATGCAGCATCGCTTTGATAGCTACGTTTACCCCATGTTTCAGATGGCTTTAAATCCGCATCGCTATTCATCGGGTCTCTTGGTATTCGGCGTATAAATTTAATCAACTTACTTTTAGGGTCAGCTTGATTAACGACTCCTTGCTCCAATACGTCTAAGCTAACTGGATATCCAGACTGATTTATAGTTTTCTTTACTTTCCCATCATCAACAGATTTCTTATAGGCATCAAGAGCTTCTCGAATTTGTCTTAGAGCTTGTCTGAGCTCCATCTCTTTATTACGCTGCATGGTCGTTTGCATGATAGGCGCTGCTCCTGTGGCTAAAATAGCCACAATCAATACCGTTACCACCAATTCAATTAAAGTGAATCCTTGGCTTTTCATTTATGACGGTGGCACTGTTGGTAACGAAACACCTAGGCCCTGAACGACATCAGGAACAAGTTGAGGTGGTTCAGGCTGAACTTCTGGCTCGACTACTTCTGGCTGAGGCTCGCGTACTAAACGAGGGCGTCCAACAGCGCCTCCAATAGGCACGTTAATCTGTGGCTTATCGGCAATAACAGCTTCCGTGCCTGACCAATACTCAGACACCTCGGCATCAGGTCGGCTAATATTACTCAAGATACGTGGAGTAATCGCCAATATAATCTCGGTTTTACTTTTACTATCTTCTTGGTTTGAGAATAAGCGACCTAGCAACGGAATGTCACCCAGCGCAGGCAATTTGTTGGCGTTTTTACGCTCATTATCCAGAATCAAACCAGCTAGCACTTGCGTTTCGCCATCTTTAAGTCTTAATTGCGTGCTGGCGTTACGGGTTCCAATGGTATAAACCGCGGCACCATTACGCGTGACTGTTTTCTCACCAAGTGAACTAACCTCCAGTTCAATCTTAATATTCACAAAGTCATCTAGAGTAATTCTAGGTTCGACATCCAACTTCAAACCAACATCTACATAACTCACATTTTCTGATATACCGACGTTAGCCGTTGATGTGGTAGTAATAATAGGCACTTTATCGCCTACCAATATTTTAGCTTTTTCGTTATTCCGCACACGAATACGTGGGTTTGAAATGAGATTTACATCGCCTGTCGTTTTTCTGAAATTAAGCGCTGGATTAGGCGAAACTCCCAAAGATGCCGCTGTTAGATTTCTTAAGCTTTGAATCGTAAGTGGTTGCGCTGTCAACACACTGGTCGCTGTTGTTGCCACTGCTGTGGTGGTACTAGTTGCAATATTAGTAAGGTTATTAACAGCAATCTGATTAGGATAGGCAATGCCTAACTCTTGCAAACGACTACGACTCACCTCCAGTACTTCTATTTCAAGCATCACCTCAGGGTCTGCCAAATCATTGCCAGCAATCAATTTCTCAGCAATACGTATCACTTCTGGCGCATCACGCATCACAATCATATTTAATCTGTCATCAACGACAACATCTTTGGTTTTAAGTACGGTTTTGATGGTTTGTGCCACCTGCTTTGCAGACGCGTTAGTCAGGTAAAAACTCCGTATCATTAACTCTTTATAATCTCTGGTCTTTTGTGGGATATTAGGAAAAATCAAGGCGCTAGTTTCAGTCAATGCTTTCATCTGCAGTCCATTTGTAGCTAATACCATTTCTATAGCATCTTCAATAGGTACTTTTTTGATAAAAGCCGTCGCCTTAGCTTCAGGCTTGATATCCTTGTCTAAGATAAAGTTAATGCCGGTAGCGCGAGATAGTGCTTCAAACATCATTTTGATGCTCACATCGCGAAACTCCAGAGTGACTGGCTTCTGAAAAGGTGGTTTAAGCTTCGGTGGTTCAATGAGCACTGTTTGACTTTGACTGCGAATTTCACGTTGCATGGTTAAGGCATCAGTATTCTTTGGATTTTCAATTAACACACCATGCAAAATGGATAGTGCCGCGTCTGAATTATTATTAGTATTCAGTGTGCGAGCTTCATCTACTCGAAGTGCATGATTTTTTTCGCGTTCAATACTGGCCATGCCAGAAATGGCACGAACATTATTGGGGGCTAATAATCTCACTCGCTCATAGAGTGCATTGGCCTCCGTAAACTGGTTGTTATGGCGAGCATTTTCTGCGCTAACTAATAACTCTGTCACAGATTGGTCTTGTGTAACAATTAGATCCTTGCGCGGGACAGCGGCTTCTGGCTTTTCTATCGCCTTTTCCTTTGCACTTTTTATTCGCTCTTCTGGTGTCTTACCTACAACCGCAGATTTTTCCCAAGGTGCGAATGCGCAACTGGTACAAAGCACTGACACCAAACTCATCAGCAGAATGCGCTTCGTTTGACAATTTAAGTTACTGCTAAAAATCATTCAGAAATTCCTTGGTTTTAATGGTCTTAATTTTAGTTTTCACTACTTACTTCTTCCGCATTATCAGCAACGGCTAAGTTTTTTGCAGCGCTGGGCCCAGCCATTTTCGAGAGTACTTTTGGCAGGCTTAAAGGAATGTAGGTAAAATACAGCGCATTGAGATCTTCTTTGTCTAAATGCCACTCCGGATTAACGTCCTTGCCTACATAAGCCGAAAGTACTTTATTATTTGCAGTTAAAAAGACCACCGTTCCCTGGGCGGTATTCTCAAGCTTACCCATATAAATAAATGGTAATGGCGGAGCTTGCGGTATAGGCTTTACAATTTCCACCACAACTACTTTAGGTGGCGGCGGTGGAATATACCAAGCATGTGGCTGAAATAAGTCCACCTCTTTAATAGCGGCATCTTTGCCTACACTTCCCTTGACCTCATCATGGGTTAATATAGCTTTATGCGACAAATCTGGTAGCGACTCATTCAATGCATCACTGACGACTAAGTTTTTACTTTTTATCGCCACCATAACTGGCTTTGAATGTCTAGCTACAACCTTATCAATGGTTTTTTCTTCCTCAGCATCATTAAGCATATACATCGTGACTAGGGTCAATATCAGCAGACCGCCAATCAAAAACCACCGTTGCTTTGCTTGCATGGCCATTAGCGACTCCTGACCAGTAATAACACATAACTTAATTTAATTTGTACAGCAGTATCTTTAACAGAGTCTCGCTTTAAATTAACCTCAGCCAAACCGAGTGTAGGAAATTGTTGACTTGCCGCAGCAATAAAATCTCTTAGGTTTTTATAACTGGCTTGCACTGGAAAAATTATTTCATAACGCATTAAATTTGGGTTATTTGCGTCATTGCTTAATTTGTATTCACCATTGTTTAGACTGACACCCTTATCGTTAGCCAACTGATGCAACTGCTCTAGCACCTTAGACAAATCAGAGATAGGCGGAAACTGTTTATAAAACTTATATAGCGCCTGCTCATCATTGAGTACAGGTATTTGTGGCACAGGATTAGACTTTGGCTGAGTACTGAGAAAATTCATTTCACTCATCTTTTGTTGCAATTTATGTTGCGCAGGCATTACTAAAGCAATGCCTAGCAAAAAGCTAGCGAATAGACTAAGCAGGCCAACTAAACCAAACAATCCTAGTTGATAACGCAGAACCTCTAAGGAACGGAAAATGATGTTCATCACTGCTCGTCCCATTTAGCCGACAACACAAACCGAACAGGATGTTGATCAACATCTTCCAATATTTCATGCTTAAGAAGATAGACGCCAGAGAGCTTAGGCGTAGCCTCTAATCGCTCTATGTAGTTAAACATGACCTCTTTATTTTTTGCTTCAGCGGTGATTTTTAGTTGACGTTTTTTTGAATCTGGCTCAACGGATAACAGAGCAGAGTCGGCCAATGAAGCTAATTCTAAAGAAGAAAACACATCACCCCAAGGGATTAACAAAAAATCAGCTGTTTTTTTGGCATTATCCATTTTAGCCAATAGTTCGGTAGAAGACTTCTCTTTAACTTGCTTATTAGGTTCCTTTAAACCAGATTCTTCTTTTAAATGCAGTATTGTGCTATCTATTGCCTGTAACTGCTGATTAATGCTGTTGTAACGCTGCAAACCAACGACAACGACAATGAATGCCAGCGCAAAAATACCCAAGCCCAATAATGACGGGCTTCGGGATGATGCATAATTGAGTTTAATTGAACGCATCATTATCCAGCCACACTCATTGCCATCGCATAAAATTGATCACTTGTTGCTGAATAGCCAGCAACGGCTTTATTGGTGACTTGCACCGATTTCCAAGGGGAAATTTTATTGAAGGATTCAAATACCTTTAAGTCTTGTGATTTGCATAACCCTGAAAAATAGAGGCTTGCTTGCACATCTTTCCAACCAGCAAGAAGCATCTCGCGCGTAATTAATGATACTAATGACTGCGACCAATCCTGCCCTACTCCACAACCAGCAACACTTTGCCATCTGCCCTCGTTTGCCAACGCAATACTAATGCGTCCCACTTCCACCTGAACATAGCAAATAGGGTGATCGTTGACTTGGCGTCTAATGCTATTGAATCCACTCATCAAATACGGTTGTATAGATTTCAACTTACACCCATATTTTTTACTTAATATTTCTAGTGTATTGATCAGAGCGGAATCGACAGCACTAGTGATTAGCGTATCGCCATCTGGTAGAGGATTTACACGAATAAGCCAGTCATCAACGATGTCACCGTAGTTCTCCCTGAAGCAATGTGTGGCGACCGTAATGATTTTATCGCTAGCAGTCAAAGGTGGCATGGCGGGAATAATGTTGTAGCGTACAAACTGGTTAGAAAGCACAATAGTGAGAGGCATGCCTCGCTGTGATTTCATCAACAGCTTCTCCAACTCGGCAACAGCACTAAACCAAGGTTGGGCGTGATTTGACGCAACCAACGTTACATGCAACTTTTCTACAAGCTTAACTTTAAAGCCAGACTTCAGTCGAACCAGCGACAATGCATCAGGCGCAAGGCTAGCTACGTATTGATCAAACAATGAAAACTTACCCAGCAATGAAAGTGACACGATTAATCTCTTCCAATGTGGTTTTGCCGTTTGCCACAGCTTCTATTGCAGTTTCACGCAACAATCTTAATCCCTTACGGCGAGCCGTTTCTTTGAGCTTACGAATAGGATCGCGCGCCACGATCATCTCTCGAATCTCATCATCCAAAATGAGCAACTCGGCAACGGCCATGCGTCCTTTGTAGCCAGTGCCGCGACATTGACCACATCCTTGTCCTTTAAAGAATTTCATGGTAGCGGCGGCTTCAGCAGTTACCGCTGATTCTGCTAGTAGCTCAGGTGTAGGGCTATCAGGCATAGCACAATGCGTACAATTTAAACGGACCAATCGCTGCGCCAAGATACCGTTAAGTGCAGAGACAAAACTATAGGTATCAACTTCCATGTTGATAAAGCGGCCAATCACATCAAAAACGTTATTCGCATGCACGGTAGTAAACACCAAGTGACCGGTTAATGCGGCCTGCACTGCAATTTGTGCAGTTTCAGAATCGCGGATTTCACCTACCATGATCTTGTCCGGGTCATGCCTTAATATCGACCTTAATCCTCGGGCAAAAGTTAGGCCTTTTTTCTCATTGACAGGTATTTGCAATACGCCGGGCAAGTGATACTCAACAGGGTCTTCAATGGTAATAATTTTATCTTTACCAGTATTCACTTCTGATATTGCGGCATAAAGTGTTGTCGTTTTCCCGCTACCGGTTGGTCCAGTGACCAGCACCATGCCGTAGGGTTCTTTGGCTAAAGCGCGAAACTGGTTACGTGTCAGTTCATCAATACCAATATGCTCCAGCGTTAAACCTTTTGACTGCTCAGTGAGTGCTTTTCGATCCAGAATACGCAACACGGCATCTTCGCCATAAACACTAGGCATAATAGATACTCGCAAATCTACCTCGCGGTTCTGAATATGCACTTTGAATCGTCCATCTTGCGGAATGCGGCGCTCTGCAATATCTAGCTCAGCCATAACCTTAATACGTGAAATAATTTGCTCAGCCATCTCAGCACCCTGAATCGCACCAACCGCATCCAACACTCCATCGATACGATATTTAATGGCTAAACCAGCACCGTTAGTTTCCATATGTATGTCACTGGCGCCAATTTTCATTGCATCATACAAAGTTGAGTTAACTAGACGAATAACAGGACTACTGTCGGCAGAAATGCTACTGAGCGAAAGTTGCTCTATGCCTTCAATATTTAAGTCATCTGCATGTACTGATTTGTCCTTGGGCGCTAACACTTTATCCATCGCTTTGAGCGTTTCTTCAAAACGAGATAAATAGGCTGCAATATCAGCATAATGCCCTAATCGCAACTCAAAAGGTTCACGTATGGAATCCAGCAACCAATTGACTAGTCCATCCGCGAAAGGATCACCGATTGCAATAAACAAGCTACCATCCTCAACGCGCAGTGGAATGCACTGACGCATGTGGGCTTCATTAAAAGTAAGCACGTCAAAGTCTGCTGCAAGCTCATGCAGTACTTTATTGTCCATAGTAAAATATTTGAACGCGTCACCGAGGGCAACGAGAAAGTCATCCTGATTTAATTCACTTTGATCTGCCAGCACATCGATCAATCTTCGACGGGATTGCTGTGCAAGTATTCTTGCGTGCTGGATTGATTCTGCAGTAATACCAATTAATGGCATTTTATTAACGAGCATCTGATTCACTGAATGCTACCGGCCAAATCAAAAATTGGCATATATAACATCAACACAACAAAGCCGATTACAAAACCAATAAAAAGCATTAATAGCGGCTCGAATAACTTGGTAAACCAATCGATCCACCTTGCAGTCTCTTCATCATAAAAACTAGAGATTCTCTCCATCATCTCGCCCATTGCGCCACTTCGCTCTCCGACTCTCAGCATTCTCATTGCAACCGGCGTAGAAAGTGTATTAATTTCCATAGCAATTGAAATGGTTTGTCCTTGACGAATCTGCTCTGAGGCCGCCAACATGCGTAATCTTAAGGCAGGTGCGAGCAATCCAGAAACCATTTTTAATGCAGTCAAAATAGGAATGCCAGCAATAAGTAACATACCTAATGATCTATAGAATCTAGATAATTGGTAAATCTTCATGCGTTCACCGATGGTCGGAATTTTCCAGATCAACTCCATTAAACGTGCGCGTACACTTTTAAGGCTTAACAGATAAGTAATTACAATCATTAAACCAGTAACACTTATTAATAGTGTCAGACCATGATTTTCAATAAAGCCGCCTAATGACAAAAGTAATCGAGATAAAAAAGGTAGATCAGTGCCCATATCTTCATAGATATGCGCAAACTTCGGAACAACATAACCGATTAAAAATAACACAACCAAGCTACCCACCGACAGTAACATGGCAGGATAGATTGAGGCGGAGACGATTTTTTTTTTAACCATATCAACCTGACTTTGGTATGCGATATAACGCTTCAAAGATTCAGGCATACCACCGGTTTTTTCACTAGCTTGCAAGGCTGCAACATATAAAGGAGGAAATGCCTGTGGAAAAGACTTCATAGCGGTAGACAAGGGTTGCCCTTCACTAAGCAACCTAAGCACGCCCTGCAAAGTCTGCCTAATATCTGGACGCAATTCTTTTTCTGCAAGCGCTTCAATCGCTTCCATCAAGTTCAAGCCAGCTTCTAGCAAAGCCAACATCTCTTGGCTGAATAACATCAAGGGGAAGCGCTCACGCTTAGCGAATAACTTTTGCCAAGTGTCGCCTACCAGCTTGATTGAAAATACCGTATAGCCTAAAGATTTTGCATTATTCACCGCCATCTGCTCACTAATGGCATCAAGTCGCAGTGATGAATATTCTTTACCACGTAATACACTGAGATCGTAAAGCATAATTACCAACTGACGATGTCAGCCATCTCACCAACGCCACCAGGCTGACTATCTTTACCAAAAGAAGATAAATCATATTCGCCATGTTCACCTGGCGACTTATACTGGTAAGCAATTCCCCAAGGATCTAAGGGAACATTTTTCTTAAGATATGGGCCAGACCAACGCGATTCACTTGCCGGCTTGACCATTAAAGCGGATAAGCCCTGCTCAGTACTCGGGTAATGGCCCGTATCTAAACGATACTGATCTAATGATTTCTCTAATGAATCAATTTGCGCACGCGTTGCCTTAATTTCAGACTTACCAATTTGCGCAAAATATTTAGGACCTACATAACCAACAAGTAAGCCGATAATGACCATTACCACCAACAATTCAAGCAAAGTAAAGCCATTTTGAAAATGGTTTATGTTCTTGCCTTTCAACAGATTGGTCATACTATTGCCTTCCGAAATATTCAAATCGACTTAAATTACACTGCCAATGATTTTATATGACAATTTTGACAATAATGTTTCAGTTAAATGACATTCCTTGTAACTTCGCAGTGACATACTCCATTTGTGAACGTGGTGGATTCCAACCACATGACTAAAGCCACTAAAATCAGTATCAGCCACTTGAATTGGATACACCGCTACTAGAACCCATAATGCAAAACAGGAGCCGTAACTCCTATCTGCATTTCCATAAAATTACCTGTTGTTAGGCTTGTTGACTTTTTCTGCTACGCGATACGAAACCCAAAAAACTCAATCCTACCATTAACATTCCATTGGTTTCAGGTTCTGGAACTGGCGCTAACGAAACACCTCGAATAGACGTAAGTCCTGTAATGTCGGTGTAAAGAACTGAGAATTTCTCATTGCTGACTTGCGATTTTGATGTTGCAGTCAGGTCGTCAGCGATGCCATACAAGTAGCTTTGTGACAACTCATTTAACCCATAACTAGTAGCAAATAACTGTACCTGACCATTAACTACTTTTCCAGTCAACCCGAATAAACCTGTTACACCTGGCGCTGCTTTATCGGTTGTACTGACCGTTGCATTATTTACCAGATTTAAACCAGTACTAAGATCATAGTCTAAAGACGAGGTGCCGTTGGTTTGAATCCACTTCTGCAAGCCGCCTTCACCCAATCCTGCAGTATTCACTTTTCCGTTCTTTGGATGTCCGCTATCGGCTACATATAAAACATTAGGAGTGTCATAGAAAAATTGCTCAGGACTTAGATAGACGAAACTGCCAATTCTGGCGTTATTTACGCCGTTGAAGGTTTACATTTCGAGTGAGGATTAACACTGACACTGCCAGCGCTAAGGTCGTGCATCACCCCAACGCAGCGAGCAACGGTCATCACCAATATAGTAAGTTTCACCACTGCGATCAACGCAATAATTCGGTGAAACGATCATCTCAGAAAAGGTCATTCCTTCACTGATGCGGGTATACTCGAACAGTACTGAACGAATCACTTTGGCATCCTTGTGAATATGCGAACCGTGAGAAATCCAACATGGTCCAATAATCTCAGCTCCAGCATCAATTTTTGTGCCAGAATCAATATACACTGGCCCTTCAATTTTTACGTTATCCCAGTCAATACAAGTATTCAAGCCCACCCAGACACCAGGCTTAACTTCTTTTCCCGGCATTTCCATGTAACTAATCTCGCCACGCAATACACGTTGTAGCACCTCCCAGTAATCTGAGATTCGACCAATATCAATCCAATTATAGAATCTATTTTGCGCGTAAAAAGGCATGCCTTTTTCAACCAGCAATGGGAATAGTTGACTGCCAATATCAAACACTTCACCTGGTGGAATCAGGTCAATCGCTTCTGGTTCAAAGAAATAGATACCGGTACTTGCAAGATTAGAGCGGGCATCATTTGGTTTTGGTTTTTCTTGAAATGAAACTACACGGCCATCAGCATCGGTTTCAACTATTCCGTAATTATTCACCTCATTCACAGGTACTGGCATCGTGACGATACTCACTATGGCTTTTTTCTGCTTATGCTCAAAAAGCGCAGCACCAATATCAAGATCAATCAACGCATCTCCGCAAAGCACAATCGTTGTCTGGTCAAAAAACCCACCGAAGTCTTGAATGTGTCGCATGCCACCAGCAGAGCCAAGCGGATGCGGTTTAATCTCGCCATCATCATGTATACCCTCGTAAGAGTAACCAATATCCACTCCCCATCGACTTCCATTACTAAAGTAGTGTTCAATTTTTTTATGAGAATATGCCACATTGATCATAATCTCACGCACCCCATGGCGCGCTAAATGCTCAATCAGATATTCCATTACCGGCTTACCCAAAATTGGAATCATTGGCTTTGGCAAGTCTTTGGTCAGCGGACGCACCCTAGTGCCTTGGCCTGCCGCGAGAATCATTCCCTTAAGTTTATTGCTCATCTAAATCATCTTCCTATATTTTGTATACCAACTTAAATCCGTGAGGATTAGCACAATGCTATTTAAAGCATTTATTGCAACATTACTAAACGTCCTACAACTATGGTTACGACCGTCCGTAATGATCATCAAATCTCTCAATGTCGTCTTCACCTAAATAACTGCCAGACTGCACTTCGATAATTTCCAAGGGGATTTTTCCAGCATTCTCTAGTCGATGTCGCGTGCCTAAAGGAATATAGGTTGACTCGTTTTCTGTCACAATAAAGCTACTATCACCACGAATAACCCTTGCAGTGCCTTTAACCACAATCCAATGTTCTGCACGATGATGATGCAATTGCAATGAAAGCATTGCGCCTGGCTTAACCATAATGCGCTTAACTTGAAATCGCTCACCGCTATCAATACTTTCGTACCAACCCCAAGGCCGATAAACACGAGAATGTAACTCATGTTCACTGCGTGCATTCAGTTTCAAGTAATCAACCACTTTCTTAACTTCCTGTGAGCAATCCTTGTGAGCCACCAAAATTGCATCTGACGTTTCGACAATAATCAGATCGCTCACTCCAATAGCAGCCACAATACGGCTTTCCGAACGAATCAAAGATCCCTGCACATTTAAAGCGAAAACATCACCACGCAAAGAATTGCCATCAGCATCCCTCGCCTGCACTTCCAACAATGCTGCCCAAGAACCAACGTCATTCCAGCCAATATCCACTGGCACAACAGCAGCCAAGCTAGTTTGCTCCATCACGGCATAATCAATGGAATCCGACGGTGATGCAATAAAAGCTTTTTCTTCTAATCGACAAAAGTCTAAATCTTGATAACTGCTTTCAAGTGCCAATTTAACTTGTTTGATAATTTCCGGCTTAAACTTTTCTAGCTCGGCTAAATAAACACTCGGTTTAAAAAGAAACATGCCACTGTTCCAGAAAAAGTTACCACTTTCAAGATAAGATTCAGCAGTTTCAAGATTTGGCTTTTCTACAAATTGACTCACCTCAAAACAGCCATCGGCTTCAGGGATAGCGGTCTCTGATTGTATATAACCATAAGCTGTTTCTGGAGCATTTGGCTGAATACCAAATGTCACTAAACGCCCAGTTTCAGCAGCTTTCATGGCTAGCATTACTGCCTTTTCAAATGCATCAACATCACTTATCACATGGTCAGCAGGTAACACCAGCATCAAAGCATCAGCCTCATTAAGTAGCGTCAGCGCAGCTGCCGCTATGGCTGGTGCAGTATTACGTCCAATAGGCTCTAAAATAATCGATTTCGGAGTGATATTGAGTGCTCTTAACTGCTCCGCCACCATAAACCGATGATCGTTTCCGCAAACCACAATAGGCGAATCAATTTTGGCCCACCCAGATAATCGATTCAAGGTTTCCTGCAACATCGATAGCTCAGAAACCAAGGGTAGCAATTGCTTAGGTAATGCAGCGCGCGACATAGGCCACAGACGAGTGCCTGAGCCACCAGACAATATAATAGGTACAATTTTTAACATAGTTAAATTCCTAAATCTAAATAATGAAACTAAAAACTAATCACTGCCAAAAAGATCTCGTGTAAATACCTTGGCTTGAACATCCGCCAAATCTTCAGTCATACGATTAGATACAATCACGTCAGCCATCTGCTTAAACTGACTCAAATCATTAATAACCTTAGATTTAAAGAACTCAGTCACATTAAGTGCTGGCTCATAAACAATCACCTCAATACCCTTAGCCTTAATTCGCTTCATAATCCCTTGAATGCTAGATGCTCGAAAGTTGTCAGAACCACTCTTCATCACCAAACGATATATTCCTACAACATTTGGCTTAAGTTTTACTACACACTCGGCGATAAAATCTTTACGTGTGCTATTAGATTTAACAATAGCATTTATTAAGTTTTGCGGCACATTACTGTAATTCGCTAAGAGTTGCTTAGTATCTTTAGGTAAACAATAGCCGCCATAACCGAATGACGGATTGTTGTAATGATTACCAATGCGAGGATCCAGCCCAACACCTTTAATAATTTGCTTAGTTTGCAAGTTATGTAAAGCTGCATAGGTATCAAGCTCATTAAAATAGGCAACGCGCATGGCAAGATAGGTATTTGAAAAAAGTTTGATTGCCTCAGCCTCTGAACTGTTCGCCAACAAAACCGGAACATCTGGCTTTAGGGAGCCTTCTTGTAACAAACTTGCAAAAATTTTACCGCGTTCGGACATTTCCCCAACCACAATTCTTGAAGGATAAAGATTGTCGTAAAGAGCTTTACCTTCACGTAAAAACTCTGGTGAAAAAAATAGATTACTACACTGCAATTGTTGCCGAATCGCGACTGTATAACCGACCGGTATCGTCGACTTAATCACCATAACTGCATTTGGAGCAATAGCCATCACATCTTCAATGACAGACTCAATCGATTGGGTATTAAAGTAATTGGTTTCTGGGTCATAATCAGTAGGGGTTGCGATAATAACAAAATCTGCGTCTTCATACGCATCATTTTTATCCAACGTAGCACGAAAATTTAATGGCTTATTTTTTAAGTAATACTCAATTTCAGCATCTTCAATAGGTGAGATTTTTTGATTTAGCATATCTACCTTTTCAGGCAAGATATCTAAGGCTACAACCTCATTTTTTTGCGCTAGTAAAATAGCTAATGAAAGCCCAACATAGCCAGTCCCAGCGATTGCAATTTTCATTACGTTATTCCTAAATGTGTAAATAATCACTAGTATATTAATTTATAAGCTCGGACTTGATGAGGTACTTGAACCAACCAAAATTTCAGTGCTTGAAACTATTAATCTAGAATTGTTGATTCAACATCGCCAAGTACATTAATTTTGCACCAAACATCACATAGGATCTTATGGACTTTAGATACCTAGAGAAAAACTTGATGTAAATGTAAAAAATTAAATTGGAAACTAGGCGTCAATTCACTGTTTCCAATAAACATACATAATTCAAGTTCTTTCTGCAAGGCGAAGGTCTGTTCACACCAACAGTTTTTATAATACATAGCTAACATGGCAAATTAATTACATTGGTATAATTATTAAAATCAGCATTTTTGAGCGGGTAAATATGCTGCATTTATTAGGCTATGATAAAGAGATATTTTCACTAAATTTACGGTTAAACTTTATACATGATGCTTAAATCAATCGCTTATATGTTTTGTTGTAACAACTAAATTTCCATCTTGCACTGTTCCTCTTGCGCCATCCCTAACTATGAAAGCAACATCGCAATCGATACAAGTATTTTTCTGAAAAATCGTGCCTAGCAGTCTGGTTTGGTTTGATTGATTTTGATATTCAGCCTCAACATACATCATATTCAAGTAACCCTCAGAACGGGAATAATCCTCACCTGCTGAATATAGGTTAGGTCTGTTGGCGTTAATTGTGTTTTCTCTCACTTCCACGCCTATAGTGCCAATACCAAAATCATTAGCATCCATGCGAACAAAAGCTATATTGATATATGACCCCCATTCTCGGGATGTATTAGTAATGATATTGTTGGCAATGCGTACACCATACATTGGTACAAATAACTTATCTTGGAGCCTTTGAGCTGAGCGTAAATAAATACCGCCTCCTTCACTAATAATATTGCCTACAACATCAACTTCTCGTATTGCTGTTTGGTACAGCCAGATACCACGCGGATTTTGGTTAAGAACATTCCCCTTGATCAACGACTTTTCTAAGCCCCAAACAAAAGTAGCATAGTGGCTAGTAGCGTCGGGGACAACATCCCAAGGGCTATCAACCGTTAAAGTTCCACTTGAATAAGCCGTCACCTGACGAGATTGCCCTGCGCCTTTTCCACCAACAATTGCAACGCCATAATTTTCTGGAATAACTTTAGCTGAAAATGGCATCACATTGATATTATTGCTAGCATCGCTTAGTGTTGTTTCGGTAGCACTATCAACACTTCCAATATTTTCTGTACGATTACCCCCGCAACCTTCAGTCAGCAAGGTTTCGCCATCATTTCGCATCTTGTTAGTGACAGGCCCACCAAGTACATCGAAAGTATTACCAACAATAGCTATTCGATAAGAAAAATCCATGGCGAAGCTATGTTTCACACCTGTAGAATTTTGGTTGTCTGTTACATCGCGGGTAAAACGATTATTTGCAATATAGGCATCATGCACCCTAGCAAACGTTGGAGAGCCATTTGCAAAAGTCGTCGTATTGCCGCTAAATACTAGCCCACTACTTCCACTCACTACGTAAGGTCCATTATCTCGAGGGTTTTTTGGTTGAATAAACTCCGAACCGCTGACAACAAAGTTCCGGTTGTTGTTTAAGAACATCTGAGTACCACCATTGAGAGCAAACCTAACATTCTGAAAAAATACTCGAGTACTTTGCTGCATGAGCGGGCTCTCTATTTGACCTTTAGTGTTTATTAAACTTAGTTCACGCACGCCAGATAAGTCCACACCACGTCCCAATATCGGATAATTGGACTCATACTTAATTAAGGTACGATCCTTGCTGACTCCCTGAAGCACAACTTTAGATCGGAGACTGATACTACCCGCTAGGCGGCAAGTGCCAGAGGGTAATTGCAACACACCGCCACCAGAGGCAGCAATAAAATCGACAGCAGACTGAATAGCAGGCGTGTCGTCAACAGCCCCATTACAGGTCACTTTTTTTGTTAGCCTAGCATCCTTAACTGCATCAAAGACTATTGAAGAAATTCCAGAGAAACCTGCAGCCCAACCTACCCCAAGCTTGAATGGATCTCCTTTAAAAACAGTAGCCACTTGAATCTGTCTATCAAGTAAAAATGGACCAGTTCCGTTACCGTTATCAACGGTGATAATGGCATTGCTAGTTGCGGCCAAATCTCGTGGTGCAAGCACCACCAGCATATGTTCATCACTATTTTTTAGGTCAACATCGGCCACAAGTCCATTCACCATCACTAATGGATTAAAGCCAGTTAATAATAGATTGCGCCCAAATATTCGAAAAGCACCACTGGGCACAATCTGCAAAGCATCAAGATTATAAGCATGAGCAGCATTTAGCTTAACCGGCAAGCTAACAGACTGTCCGTTGTTGATATGCACAACTAAAGCACCAGTTGCAGTCTCTGGGATTTTAAATGCTAGCCAGCCCGTACCAAATTTATTAACCAGCGGCAATGTGGTCTCAACTTTGTAATCTTTACGGTCATTATGATCATTACTGTTATCGTTAGCCTCAAGGATCACAGTTGGTGCATCACCAAAATTTTCCCCTTGCAACCCAATAACATCACCTGCACGGACGCTCAAGGGCGCATTGAATACAACAGGAGTCGAGATATCTGCAAAAGAAAATGATGAATAAATCGAGATTCCTGCAAACAAAATATGTAAACAAAACTTAACGGATTTTTGACTATTAATATTCATGACAAATAAATTTCCATTCGATAGATGGTGTTATAAAGGTTAAGGGTTTTTGAATTAGTTAATTCACCTTACATGCAAATCATATTCTTAATCGCGGTTTGGCATATATGTTTTTTAAAAATACCAGCCAAAACTTGATTGCCATTACCACTTGGATGAATCCCGTCTCTATAAAGAGTCTCATTCCAATTTTTATCATCGGCAACTTTGTAAATTCTGGAATCACCGCCAAGTTGGGCATTTATTAGTGGAATCTTAGAATCTAAAAGACTTTGCCTTTTTACAGCATCATTAAGCTCTAGTAAATCTGGATACATGAAAATAAAAATAGGCTTTTTAAACTTCTGGGACATCTCATGTAAATCATGCTGCCAATCTCGAAGCACAACCTGATTTTCCAGCTTTATCTGCAACGGCTTAGATGGCATAAATATATATTTGCGTACCAAATAAATGAGTCCAGGAAACGGGTGGTGAAGAGGATGAGTAAGACCTGAAGCCCAGCTAGATGGTACAGAAAAATCACCAGAATTTGACACAATAACAATCGCATCCATCTTTTCCAATATTCCCAAATGCTGACGCAAGTAAGTCAGTTCATTCTGCATTGCCCAACTGCCGGCAGAAATTGGCCAGACCTGCCAACCAGTCAACTTTTCCAACTGCGGACCCAATCGCTCAACTTCGGCAAGTGGATTACCGCCAAGCACCAAACTATCCCCTACCAACAATAAGTTAAATCGTTTTGAATCTGGTTTAAATGACCCAGCACCCATACTGTACTCATTAAATCTCCAAGTATGAGAGCGCATAAATGCACCAGATTGATTGGGAGCGGGAATATATCCGATTAAATTATATTTTTTTCATAAACTGGCACATCTACCAAACCAAAAAATTGAACGGAAGCTTCACCCAATATCAAGGTAAAAATTAGCATCTGCAAAAATACTCTAGCGCGTTTTAAATTTATTTTTTTTAAAAGAAATGGAAATCAAGATTAAACAAATTTAATAGACCTTTTATGAAAGCAGCATTTATAACAACAAATGCTAACTTCTTACCATGGAAAACAAATGCTTTATGCCCAAAACAACAAGTTAGATTCTAAGCCCTTTGTTAATATTTATTGTGTTGTTCCGCATAGCAGTCACGCCTTTAGTATTCAAGATGTTTAATAGTTTTCTTGGCCCAGGTTTCTTCTGTAGGAAGATCTGGCAAAGGCTGATTAAAGAAATCGGGATTTACAACTCTGGTCAGCATTTCCTTCATTGCTTTTATAAAGCCATCTTTACCACCTTTTGCAATCGTTACCCAGTTTGTGTCTTCTAGCAACTCAATAACTCCGGACTCTTCGCTCACTACCAAGCCCAGCTTTTGATAAAGTGCCTCGATAGCTGGCAATCCATAGCCTTGTTTAGCTGGCATCAAAAACACATGCGACTTTTCATATAGGTCTTTGAGTTGCTCATCACTCACAAAACCATGAAAAACAATGTAATCCCCAAGCCCTAGCGTTTGACTCAATTGTTGCAGTGTATCTCGATCAGGACCCGAACCCGCGATATTCAATCGCCATTCCGGATATTGATTCGCATCACGCTTGATTTCAGCTAAGGCATGCAATATCCAATCAATGCGCTTACTAGACTGAAGCCGCGAGACAGTAAACAATTCAATCGGTCTAATTACTCGTGTCGGCACATGATCAAGTGGCTTACCAAAACCACCGAGATAGATAACTTCTCCACCACGGCCGTAAAGTTGTTGCATCTCTTTTTGTAGCGCCGCAGTATTGGTAACAAAACGATTAGCCCTTTGAATACCTAGCCGTGTAGCAAAATGACTTAATGTATTTGAGCCACATATGCGAAGCGATTTCAGCATTGATGATGAGCTTACCTCAGCGCCTTCTGGCTTAAAGCCGAGCAAACTGTAGGTATCTGGAATTCTCAAATGATAACGAACATTGACAGCTAAACCTGCATGATAAGCAGATTGAATATTGAATAGCACTGGGATCGGGTTTCCCATTTTATGAATGTACCGCAGGCAACGTCTTAATGATAAGACTTTATTCAATGGATTTCTGGTCGGTTCTAGTTGGTATACTTTTAGTGGCCATGAAGCGTAAGAAGCTAGGTTTATTTGATCCCAATAACACAAAACTGAGTGCGGCTTTCCTTGGGCATGCAACTCTCTCGACAACGAAAGAATGACTCGTTCTTCACCGCCAAATTCTACGAATTCAGGTTGAAATATAACGATTTCTCCTGCACTCGGGTATTTAACTTGCTGCACCATTTACTCTCGCAATCACTTTTACTGCATTTGCATTACTAAACGACCAAGCACCGCATCACAAGCCAAATTAACTTCAGCATAACGCCGCGCCTCTAAACCTAGCCTAATGCGCGCTTCACCATCGTCCATCAACTTCTCAATGGCAATTGCTAATGCTGTGCCATCACCTGGCGGTACAACTAAACCACATAGCGATACCACTTTAGCTATCTCAGTGTTCTCACCACATGTCGCAATCACTGGATGTCCACTAGCTAACATACCTGAAAGTTTAGATGGCAATACCAAATCTGCCGCTTCAGGACTTTGTGGTAGCAAATGAATATCAGCAAGACCTAATAATTGACCAAGTCGTTTAAAAGGCTGCAAAGGTAAAAATAAAATATTGTTAAGTCCTACACTAGCGGCTTCTAATTGCGGCTTTATGACACCTTCACCACAAACCACAAATATCACATCTTTTCGGTGTACTAAATTTCTAGCCGCATTTGGAATTATCATCAAACCTTGCTTGCCGCCCATACTGCCTGAGAACAGCACTACTTTTACATCTAGTTCAATTCCAAGTTCTCTGCGATACTCGCTGGGTTCCAGCAATGGGTAAATATATGCAACATCTACCCAGTTTGGAAAGAATCTAATTCTCTCGTCGTTCACACCTTTGTATCTTAGTCGATCTAACATGCGGCCCGATATAGATGAAACATTATCAAAACGACCTAATAACCAGCGCTCTACTCCCATCAATAAGTTTTTAAACAACTTTCCTTTAAGTAGCCCCATCTGAAAAGAGACATCTACTTCAAAGTCTTGAACGTGTAGCCAAGCTTTAGCACCGCATAATCTTGCTACTAACCAGCCTGTAGGCGCACACACTAGTGCTGGAGCAACTGTCATTACTACATCAGGTCGCCATAGGGATTGCCATAACATCACGGGTAGCGATGAAACTGCAAACGTTAACAAATGTAACACTCGCATAAGACCACCTGGAAAACGCGGTACCCACAATGGCGCACGCCAAACATCTACACCTTGCCATTGCTCACGTTTATATAGTGGCCAAGCAGCATAACCTTCACCCAATTCCCAAGCTGGATAATACGGTGGTGCAGCCACAACTCTTACCTCATGCCCTTGTGTGACTAACCAAGCCGCCATTTCACCTGAATATTTGCCTGTACCGGTTGGTTCTGGTGCAAAATTTATCGTGTACAACAAAATTTTCAAGGTATCAATCTTTCATAATAAGAAGTAATGTGAAATCTAAAGATTAATAATATAATTTAAAAATATATTACTTTTAACACATTACATTTTTATGACTGGGATATAATCTTTGTATACATAAAAAATAAAATTTATGAGATGATTTTATTTTTTCAAGATGCTCACGGCTTAATTTCTACCATATGTTTTTGTTCTATCTCGTTAACCTTAAGTACAATCATGTATTCATATATCGATCTAAGAGTGACGAAGATTAAGCCAGCGCGTCCATCCAGAAATCCAAGCTTGATAAAATACAGAAGAATAAACATCACAAAAGGGCGAAATGGCAACCGATAATACAACTCCTTTTGATGGAATCTACGCTCATTAGAATCTTGTGAAAACATTACTTTCCACAAACTGAAAGGAGAGCCTGCTTTTCGATTATCAACAATTTGCGTGGCTTCTAACGTACTATACCTGTTATGCTTGTCAAACCAATGGCTTATACCCTTGCTGAAAGGATAGTGATTGAAAAACTTGTCCGTGTCTGCCACAGCACCATCAACGATGGTAACTGGATTGGTAAGCCGCTCGTAGCGAACACTCCCTAGCTTAAATAACCGAATATTAAAGGGTGAAGGTGTAACATTTTTAAGCCAGCTACCCATCAGATAATCTCTCCGACGGACTCTTAAAGCCACATATTCACCAGGATTTTCAACAAACGCTTTTAATGCAATAGCTAGCTCTGGTGTTACTCGTTCGTCAGCATCCGAGTGATAAACCCACTGGTGCTTAAATGGAATATTACTCAAACCCCAATTTTTATGAATTGACTCCGTATCAAATTCACGCTGAGTCACTGTTGCGCCAAACTGCTCCGCAATCTTAACCGTGTTATCCGTACTCATAGAGTCATAAACATGGATATCATCACTCCATGCTACCGAAGCCAAGCAAGCAGGAAGATCTTGCTGTTCATTTTTAGTTAGGATTAGTACTGAGATACCACTCATTACACCTCTCCTCTTTTACGCATTCTTTTCATCTCTGCTGGGTTGCCTGCCCAAACGGTCCAAGGGTCAGCAATACTTTTAACAACCACAGCACGCGCACCCAACACACAACCTTCTGCAATGGTGACACCAGGCCCTACAAACACCTCGGCACACACCCAAACATTATTTTCTAGCGTGATTGGCTTAGCCAAAAGCTGAAAGTTTGGCGAATCAATATCATGCGAACCACCGCAAAGATGTGCCCCTTGAGAAACAACGCAGTTATCACCAATAGTCATAGGTGCCATGTTATAAAGCGTGACACCTCCAGCTATACCCACATAATTACCAACAGTCAGCATCCAAGGTGCCCAAATTTTAACGCCAGCATGCACATTTACATGCGTTCCTAGTTGAGCACCGAATAACCGTAACAACAACCTGCGCCAAGCATGAAATGGGCGAGGACTCGGGAAAAATAATAGCAGCCAGACAATACCCCAAAGAGCCCGCAATATACGGTTATAGAGGGGGAAAGATGGTTGAGTAAAAGGATCGTTACCCTGAATAATCATGGCATATATCTTTTGTTTGTTTCAAACAAACTTCGAGCCATAGTATTATCTGGAATACAAATCATAAGTTCCTTATACATATCAAATTAAGTAAAGCAGTCACTTTATTACGAACAAAAACCGTTCGAGATTCAAATAGCCACCACACCATGCTACCTAACGCCATTAGTAGGAAACCCCAACCAATATACTGGGTTATCACTAACCCATCAGGCACTAATTTCCTAGACTGATAAACAATTGAAGCTATGAGTATCACAATCGGAAAATGTGCCAAATACAGGGAATACGACACTTCAGAAATATGTAGTGAAAAGTTCGCAAGCCTTGGCCAGCATGCCTTAGGGAATGTTTGATATGTTAGTGCTAGGCATAAAAAAGCAAATGAAAAACCAACCGCAAAATCTGGTTCAATTGGAATTATTTGCATTAAAGCTGTAGATTTTGAATATCCTAAAGACAAGCCAAACAAGAAAATACCTGAGTACAAAAAGATGCAGTCAGTGATTGGCCTTAGTGACTTGATTTTTGATTGTAAGAGATAAACCACAACTCACATAATCCATATCATGAAGCCATATAAAATATTGTCAGGTAAACACCATGCAATAATCATCGCAAAGATAAATGCTATTGCACGAAAAAAAACCTTCTGTGATTCAATCACTCCTATAGCAATAGCTAATAAAGGGAACAGCATGTAATACCAAAACTCATTTGCCAAGCTCCACAGCGGTCCATTAAGTCCGAACACTGGGGATACAATAGTTTGCATGAAGAATATATTGGCCAGAAATGTACTGAAGTCGGTTGAATATTCACCCATTTTTGGTCCGGAGTGCCAAACATCATAATTCGCTCCAGATAACACTCCTGATGCGTAATGTTCTACTATAAGTCCCACGATCCAAGTGATTAAAAGACATGGAATTAATACTACCCAAAGGCGGGTTAGGCGTGAGGTGAGATAACTTCCCCATGAGAATTTATCACCAGATCGCAACACTGCCCCCCCCACAAAGTACCCACTTAAGACAAAGAAAACCATTACAGCCTGATGTCCAAATCCAGTGATCGCATAAAATGCTTTAATGATAATACTTGGGTTTACTAATACAGAATAATCAATCAAAATTGCATTTCTCAAATGCCCCAAGCACACAATCAAGGCGCTACAGCCGCGAATAAGGTCCAACCATAAATTGCGGCTATCGATAGTCATTTGATTTTACTTTTGAGTATTTCTGTATAGTTGCTATCAAGCTTCTAGCCATAGCATCCACCGTAAATCGCAGCTCAAAGCTATCCTTAGCCTGTTCCGCCATCTTTTTACGAACATCTTTATCTAGCGCCAGCCATTGCCGTAAAGTTTTTTCTGTACCTTCTACGGTATCGGCATTTACGATACCGGCACCATCAGCCTCAATCTCACGCCAAATATTAACCTTATCTGAAATGAGTACAGGTAGGCCACAGCCCATCGCCTCTGCGACTGCGATGCCAAAATTTTCTTGATGAGAAGGCAATACAAATGCCTCACTGGCATAAAAAGCACCCCATTTCATGTCGCCTTGTAACATGCCGGGCCATGTGATCCGATCGGCAATGCCTAAGCGCTGCGCTTGCGCTTGTAACTTGGCAACTAAGCCTGTTTGGTCTGGCCCTGCCATCAATAGGTGTAAATTTGAATCCAGTGCAGTTACTTTAGCAAAAGCTTCAAGCAGTAGATCACAGCCTTTTTTTTCTTGTATTCGGCTTAAAAACAGCAATACTCGCTTGCCGCGTAACGCAGGGTGACTGGTGTAAAAATGCTCTCGTAACGTTTTTATATCATTGGGAGGTGTTCTGGTGCCGTAAGCGACCACCTCCTCACGTGCTTTATAAAACCAAAATGACTGACGTGCTAGTAATCGCTCATCTTCACTGGTAAAAAGTACTGCCGTTGCATCTCGTAGTACACGATAGTCTGCCCATGGCCAATAAAGCCATTTTTTCAGGTGTTTAAGTGGGTAAGTCAACTTGAACCATGGATCCATCATGCCATGAGTAAATACAAAATAAGGAACTTTCAAACTCCGCAAAGCACTCCAAGCACCAAAGCTATGGTATTGCCACAGCCCATTAATCACTACCGCATCATAATCCTTTGCATGATCATTCAACCAAGGAATTAGTCGACGGTTGTATTGATAACTACTTTTAGAAGGTCCCAGTGCATATACTAACAAACCATAATTAGCCAAAAAACTGCTTTTAGGATCATCAAGGCTTACCACTTCAACTTGATGCCCCATCTCCTGTAAACGCAAACCGCGCTGCCTAACGCCCTCCATAGGACCGCCGCCTTTGGGGTTAACTGTGGGAATAATATGTAAAATCTTCATCAAAGATCTTAGCTTAATTTGGTGAAAGTTTGATAAAGTAACTTTGCCCATTCGCGATAATTACTTATATTGTTAGGTAAGTCAGGATTCAACCATTGGTGAATAGGGACAGAAAAACCGGTTTTAGGCCTAGCCAACACAGCTTCTGGAAGATTAGGCGCTACAGTGCGTGCAACTGCCTGCTTTTCCTGCAAGGGACTAAGGGAGGTTATCTTCACATAATTCTCAAGCAACACCATGTCAACAAAAGGTGTACGAATTTCGACAGAATGTGCCATACCCGCCCAATCTGCATCTCGCAGCAACTGATTTTTCATGTATATTTGCATTTCAAGTGCCGAGATGGCTAGATGCTCAGCGCTAATCCCATCGGTGATTGTGCGCAAAGTAGCAAGTGTATCTAACTCTTTGAGACCTTCAGCCGCCATCTCTGGATCCATGAAAGCACTAATTTCCCAAGGCATAAACAAGGCTCTGCGTAACAAGTAAGCGCCTTCTAATGTGCCGCCATATTCAAACATTCCTGCATATTTTGGCGAAGGTAGGAAACCTTGTAATATAGATAAGACTTTTCGTAAAATGGTGTTAAACAAAGGGACTCCGGTAAAAATGCTCATGGCTTTCCGTAAGCGTGGCACCTGACTAAAACTAGAGTACGACCCAAACATCTCATCACCACCGATACCAGATAATGCAACTTTCAATCCCTGCTTTGCAGCGGCTTTAGCGACAAACCAAGTGTTGATGCCATCAATCGAAGGCTGATCCATGGCAGCAAGCATTAACGCACGATCATGTGCGAAATCTGCAGCAGAAATACGATGTAATGTGTGCTGAGTACCAAGATTTTGCGCCACTTCACTCGCAAGCTTAGCCTCATCAAACATACCATCTTTATATTCGTCAAAACCCAACGTCAAGGTTTGCAGCTTACCAAGGTCTGCGGCACATGCCGCTATCATGGTGGAATCAAGCCCGGCAGAAAGAAATACGCCAACAGGTACATCGGCCACCATATGAGCAGTAACACTTTCTCTCACAGCTTTGGCAATGTTATTGAGCGTGGACGTTTCAGCCTCTTGACCTACACTGGCGGTCTTGCGTAAAGTTATTGTTGGGTTACTAAAGCAGACCGATTGTTTGACTACACCATCTGTAACGCATATCCAATGGCCAGGCGGTAGCGAGCGAATGCCGCGATATAGGGTATACGGCTCTGGGACAGACCCCCACAGCAAAAAGCCTACATGACCTGCTGGCTCTGGGCGAGTATCTACCTGCCCGACAAGCAAAGTCTTGACCTGAGAAGCAAAGCGCAAGGTCAAACCATCATCAGCAATATAGAGTGGTTTAATGCCGAACGGGTCACGAGCAAGAAACATCTGCTGCTTTCGTGCATCCCAAATAGAAAAGGCATACATGCCTTGTAGCATATTTAACATTGCCATTCCTTTTTGGGCATAGAGCTTAAGTAATACCTCAGTATCAGAATGTGTACGGGTAGCAACACCTTCAAGATTCAACTGTGCGCGCAACTCAACATGGTTGTAAATTTCCCCGTTAAAGACAATCCAGTTGCCAGTTTCCGGATCGAGCATAGGCTGTGCCCCAGCAGGACTTATATCAATGATTGCCAATCGACGGTGCGCCAATCCCACGCGCTTATCATCAGAAAACCAAACCCCTGCGCCATCTGGCCCTCGGGTAATCATTTTTTCCCGCATGCGTATCAGCTCCGCCTGATTTACAAGCGGAGAATGCTCTTGATACGAATAAATGCCAGCAATTCCACACACAATAAAAACCCTTAATATACTATTTTAAATAACAAAAATTATTTTTAGTTTCTAAATATATAACTAATGCTATATATGTTCACATTCAACTACCTGCCGATAAACACTTAAATATCCTTCGATCGCCACATCGGCATTAAAACGCTCAACCCAAGTAATGCCTTGTGCGACAATTTCAGCGCGAGTGGTCGGATCAAGATTGAGTAATTCAATCAGCACAGTGGAGGCGTCTCTCGCCCATATTTGGGCATCGCCTTGGGACAAAAGGCGTGGCAAATATCTTGCTGCAGGGCCAGCAACTTCGCTCATGGGTGTGTCTCCCGTAGTTATCACTGGGCAACCACAAGCTTGCGCTTCAATAATCGGCCAACCAAAACCCTCCGCATGACTGGGAAAAAGAAAGGCTCGCGAGAGCGAGTAAGCAGCTTGTAACACTTGGTTATCTAATTTGTAAAAAAACAGCACCTTGCCCTGAGATGGTACTTCATCTAATGCGGCCTGAAGTTGCTTGTTCATACAAGGCCCGACCAACCAAAGCGGCAAAGGATTAGTGGTAGTTTGTGCATAATGAGCGTACATTCGAACGATACCTGGCACATTTTTGTACCAGAGATTACCACTTATATGTAACAGCATACCTTCGAGAGGTACAGGCAAACCAACGTGATCCATACATTGGCGAGCTTCTTCAGGCAGCATAGGTGCAAATGGGAAATTTTGTCCGTTGTAAACTACTTCAGAGATGACAGGAGATACCTTTCCATATGAGTGTAGATCATCACGAGTTCTATTTGAAACGGAAATAAAATGCCGCGCTTGCCGAAAACCTCGGCGAATAAAACGCTGATAAATACGACCAGACCATGAAATATCGATTTGCGGAAAATGACCCAGTGAAGAACGTAAGGCTAGAAGATCATGCACATGTACAACATGTGGCTTTTTCTTCACCAACCATACCCAAGGCCCAAGCGCCTGATCAGTTAATACATAAAGACTATTATCCGGCTGAGTTTTAAGTTGATTACGCACCCATAATGGAAAAAGAATGTACTGATCGATGTAACCCGCCCACTTTAATAAGCGAGTACTTGAAGCTAATGTATAAAATTTTGGCTGCGGCGACCAAACTTGTACTTGGTGGCCGCGAGCAACATAAGCCTGCTCTAGCATCTTCGTAAAGCGTGGCATACTTTGCGATGAAGTAAATACTGGATGAGAGAATAAGATGATGTTCATAATTTTTTGGTATTGAATAAAACCGAGCTAACAATAACAAAAAAACTAAACGCTTTAACGAATTTTACCACATTAATATGCATGTAATTTTGTGCCATTATGCGGACTTCATTTTATAGTAAGCATTACATTAATTTCAGGCTTGTTATTTAGCATTTTTGAAATTAAATTGGACAACACTTTTGCTATGCCATAGGCAAGGCAATATATCAGTAAAGATTGAGGCAATCCGCGAAGAACACCACCAATGAGTTGCTGTAGCGAATCGGCAGTAATGCCAAAAAGAAAGTTTGTCCATATATTTAACATACCGATTACCGACAATATAGTTACACCCGCGGCAGTACGTGTTGCAAATATATCAAAAGCAGCACAAAAAATAAAACACATTACAAAGTAAATAATTGGAAAGAAATAACCAAAAAGTACCCACCCCTGCCCGAATATCGAGCCAGTTCTTAGCCCGGATAATGGTGTACCAATGGCAAAATTAGCCAGCATATCCCCCATAGTAAAACGTAGATCATCCTTGTGGACTTTTATTTTTATCGCATCCAGAAATGGTTGTGGGAATGCTGTCCAAAAGAAATCTTCGGTGACTCTCGTCATTTCCTCAGCCCCTTTATCCGATACTTTTCCAGCAAAATAAATAGCGTTATCATGAAACTTAGTGGTGATCAATCTAGCCAACATAGGGTTACGTATGTAATTTTCGTTGTAGGCTGTACGAGCTTGAGCCGCTAAGTACAACTTGTTATACTTCTCTATCTTGTCTGGATTTAGAAAGTTTTCGATTGTTTTTGCAACCATTGCCGATGCTGAGAGTGCACCTCGATCAATTCTAGTGAGAGCCATCGCCTTAACTAACTGAGTGGCGGGCCAAGATAAGGCCACACTGACTAATATGAAGGCAGCAGCCTTCACCATCATAGAGGCAGTAATGCGTTTATTGCTGCGCATTGCCACCAGTAAAAATAGCAAAGCTAGCGTTGCTATGCCGGCTAATAAAGTACCACGTGCATTAAACACCATAGCAAGCATTGCGATTAATGCCGTAAAAAAAACCAGTGAGATGTAATTTATTCTAGAACTGCAGTATTGCGGTCCTACTTGCTGCCTGTAAACTGGAATCAAAAACGGTGACCAAGCAAGAAAGCTGAATCCATTGGCAACTGGACTAAATTTAGAAAAAAGTAGAAAAAACGCACCCATACTACCCATGATCCAAAGTATTTGTACTGATGGAATCGCATAAACGCCTAACGATTGAAACATATGGCGCAACAGGCTAGGTTTTTCAGAACTTGATGTCGTCATAACCCGATAAAGGGAATGCGAAAGTATGGCTATGGCTTGATACATCGCCAACATAGAAAATGTTGTTAAGGGCTGATATAGATCTGCGCTTACAGCCAACCATGAAGCAGACTGGACTAGCAAAGCGCCCACTATTGATGTGATAAGAAAACCAAAAATTGCAAAACTAGATAAGGGGTGAGTCTCTAGCGCCTTGCTCCATCGAAAGTAAAGCAAGGTGGATAATGCAGAAATTAATATAATAGTACTAGTCGCAACATTGACGGTACTGAAATCAATGATAAGTTGCGCTGAAAATGCTAGTAAGGTTAAGCATATCAGTAAGCTATTAATAAACTTTGAAATGGTCATTATTGTAATACCTCATGGTAGATTGACATAGCTTGCTCACCACAAGCTCGCGATCCGTAAACCCTAATAGTAAATTTTTGTTCGGTGTTGCCTTCCAGAATTACCAAGCAAACTTCCATATGCCCTACATCAGGCACCGACAATCTAAGACTGTCTGACATAAACTGATTCAAACATTCGATGAGCGCAACCAGACCAAGAAACATTATCCAACATTACTTTTCTAGCCTCATCGAAAGCCTCACATGGCATTTCTACCGCACGTTCGATTGCTATAGCCATTGCTTCAGGGTTTTTGATAGGCACTGTTATTGAAACCTGAGCGCTCAGTAAATCCTTTGCTCCCACATTTTCCGTGACCACCAATGGCAGCCCAAATGCCAAAGCTTCAAAAACAGTCATGCCAAAACCTTCATCAATGGAAGGCTGAACAAAAACATCTGCCGATTGATAGAGTTCGATTAATTTATTTGGTAGCACAGGCGATATAAACTTTATTCTTTTATCTGTAATCCCTGCACGATAACTCTCCGGCACATCACCCCTAATCCATAATTCGGCATCACTTCTTTCAATAAGCTTGAATGCCTCAATCAGATAATGAGTCCCTTTTCTTAAAAAATTGTTACCTACCATCAGAACGACAAAGCCGGGTTTTCTTACTGTACGCTCGCTATACTTCAGGTTAGCCCCCAAAGGGTTTATTTTTACCTTTTTGATCAATTCCGGGTCAGTATATGAATTAGCACTGTATTTTGAAGGCGCTACAATGACATCAGCGAGGTATAGTTCTTCAATCTCACGCTCTAATAGTGCTTTGTCTTTTACGTAATCAATACCCAGAAAATCCGCTTCTGCGCTAAGAAGCTCATGCTGAAACATGTTGTGTGGGCAGGATCGTTCTATACACTTTAACCATTCAATGCCCTTCAGCGACTTGAAAGCTTGATAACTGTTACCGTTCCAACTATGCAAGATACCCGGCTTGGCATTTTTTAAATTTTTGACCACCCACTCATCAAAGATTCTATTTTTCTTAGTGTCCGTCATATTAAGAAATGGCAAGTGCGATGAAATGAAACCGCCAAGAGCAAGATCAAACCTATTTTGATATTGCTTTCTTGTCAGATTCCTTGGCGGTTTTATAATCCTATGCGCTGCATATAGCGTCGAGAGTTTTTGCATGCTAGCGTATTCGCTAGCAAGGTGGAATGCATGAAACTTACCAGACACCGCCAGAGTTACTTTTTCGTCATTCATTTTCATTTTCGCTTTTATTAAAGAATTGTCGGATAAGTCTGTGATTCATCAATTTTCCGGAAAGTATACTTTTTAAACCCTTGCAGCTATTTCAACCTGATTCTGCATAATTGCCTTATAAGCCAGCCAAGTGCAAATAATCGCTATGAATATCTCACTCACGAGCATTGCTACTACTACACCATTCAAATGAAAAAATCGACCCAATAGCCATGCAAGTCCAACAGAGAGAGCCCCTGACACAAGAGACCAGTAAGCTAAAATACTGTGCTGATTTGTTGCCATGAGCAGCACACGTGGAATATGCCAGATCCCACTTACGACAGCATAAAGTAGCATGAGGGACATGAGGGAAGGAATAAATTGAATTGCACCATGCGTCCAAATTTCCAAAAGCCATGGCGAAACAAAATACAGTGCTAAACTTAAAAATAATGCTTGCGCAACGCCTAGTAATGATGCGCGTCGAAATAATTTTTCTATCACTTCGGTTGAGCCCTGGCCAAAAAGCCTAGAAAACTCTGGCCACAACGCATGACTGAAAATTGCAGTAACTTGCACTGCGATACGAGCGATAGTGCGATAAGTATTAAATAACGCAACTGCTATTGGCCCAAAAAGTGTGCCCACCAAGAGCGTTAAGCCTTGAAAACTCAATGCATTAGCTAACGGAAAAGCCATAAATAAAAGAGCTGGATTAAGCATAATCCGGATTTCATCACGATTAGCCGCACCTATTCCCCAGCGCAATCCATGGTCACCTCTAGTAGCAAGAACCATACTGATAATAGATCCAATTAACCGCACCGCTAAGCCTGACAATGCGACAACAACAAAACCACCCCCAATTACTACACTAATCATTTGCCCAAGCCACTCTCCAAAACGCACGCAGTTTCCTAACATCGTACCTGCTGCGTAGCGTTGAGTAGATTTAAATACTGCTTCTGTCAATCCCCCAAACAGAGATAGCAACACCCCTATCATCAATGCAATCAATGTTACACGCCGATCTAACGTTTCCATGCCTAGAAATGGCATCCAAAGAATCAACGGCACTACAAGTAATGCTATTGACCCGCAAACCAACCCCATGAACAACTGTGCACTTTGGAATATTTTAATAGTTTCTAGTAAATCACCTTTACCAATTGACATAGTCATTTTATTACCTGCTGCTGTAACCATACCCACGTCAGCCATTGCTAGATAGGCTGGAATTGCCGACAACATCAACCATACACCATAGGTTGAGGTGTCCCAGTAGTGCAGAAAAATAGGTAATGATACAAGCTGTATGATAATGGTGATCGCAAGACCAAAAGAATTAGCCCCCATGCCCGCGATTAATCTACGTTTCATTATCTAAAACCAGCCGCAACTAGTATATTGGTAAGAACAGTTTCGTTGAAGTGTCCATTACTCTTAATTCGCTGCTGACCAGCTTCTGCTATTGCTTGGCGGCGTATCTCATCTGAAAGTGCAAAGTTACACATTGCAGTGCATTCTTCTGCATCTTTCCAAAATAATGCTTCTTTACCTTCCAGATACATTGAAGTGTGTTCACTTGTTCGTTCAGCACACATTAGACCACCTAAAGCAGGAATTTCGAGTGATCGTGTGGTATGTAAGTCTCGATTTTCTTTTGATAACAATCCTAAATTAACTTTTGCACATTGAATTGCTTTAGCGTAATCATCACCTTTGATAGAACCACCCTTCCAATAACTCTTAAGTTTCGACCATTCTGGTGCCTTATGCCAGTTGGCTCCTCGAATAGTCAATGGCACTCCACGCAAAATTAAATCTAGTAAAAATGGGCCACGTTCAGGAAACCATGTACCTAAAAATAGCACGTCTGAATCCCAATCTTGGTGATCTTTTACACTGAGTTGTCTTGGTGAGTGAGATATCTCGTCGGCACTCCTGTAAACACGTGTGACATAATTTGCACCTAGATCATAAGCTTCGACAAAGTTTTCATTTCTCACAACGACATTAAGATAGTAATTTGACAGACTTTGCCGATAAGCCTTGAACCGGCCGCCATCCCTGGAGCCAAGTGGGTCATCAATATTATAGTTAATGACTTTTGCAGCATGTCTACGAATTAATGATATGACTTGAGGCGTAACCCATTCACCACCGTCGACATAACACAAATCAAAGTGCTGATCATTCAATTTATTTTCTAATCTGCGCATAAGCAATGGTGCAAGTAGATTCCCCCCTAAGCGCCAAGTAATGCGATCTACCCATTGTGTTTTAGGTAGGAGTTGTCGCAAATCAAGATGTTCAACTTGATGACCAAGTCGTCTTAGCGCATTAGCGCGATCAAGGCATGTGCCACTAATTGGACCAAAATAAAGAATCGATAAAAAAATTGGCATAAAAAATTAGCGCTTTCCAATAATCATTATTCTCTGCGCCGGACTTAGAGCATTTAACAGATCATTAATAAACTGATCATTAAGTTGGTTAGATAATTTATCATCATCGCCCACTTCAGAAACGCGAAATAAGAGGCCATCAGAAATATAACCCTTAAGCCCCATGCGCATACGCGCATAATTGAGCGAACTTGGAGGACCACTAATCACCTTGTCACCAATGCGAATAAAATAACTTACTTGCTCTAGCCTAGACCCAAAAACTGCAGTCATTCGTCTAACACTAATAGGCAAACCTGTCACTTTAATCTCTTCTTCGTGCAGGTTTTGAATTTTAAAACCTTGTGAAGAGTAGCAAGATTCTGGGCGATGTAACTGCTTCGAGTAAGTCTGATTATCGCCATAGGCAAGTGAAAGCATAATCAGCCTTCCGCTTGGTTTATGCATATACGTGCGACTTACAATTTCAGTGTAAAGATTATTAAGTGCATCCTGCTGTTGTGGGTCAACAATCAGACTATGTGCTGCATCAGGAATTATTTCCCAATCACCAAATTTGTTAGGGACAACATTGGTAAACTCTGGACGACCAAGGTGATCAAACCACTGAATATGCGGTGTTAACCACCATGCTGCCGTTGTGCTAAGTACCATGAAAAATATAACAAGCCAATGATGAATACTAGCCTTAATACTTAATGGAATATTCATTTTAGCTTCCATATATTTTTCTGCTTGTTAGGCGTAATAGGGAGTCTGTACCTAGCATTAGCAATAAGCCAGCCATGAACAAGACCATACCAGCAAAGCCGTGTAGGAAACCTTGGCCAGCTGCACTGCCCCAATAATAGGTGATTAAAGAAAGTACAATTACACGAATCACATTGGCAGTAAAAGAAATGGGAATAATAAGAATAGGCAAAGCAATATTACGGAGCTTAGATTTAAAGTGCACCAGATTAAGGTAGAGTATACCTAGCGCCTCAAGCATAAATAATGTGCGCATGCCAGCACAAGCGTCAGCTACTAACAATTGATATTGACCTAGGCTGATAATCACACCACTTCTTGCAACAGGAAAATCGGCCCAACTGAGAATGTTTACGGTGACCACAGACACAGCAAGCTTCATGGCGTCTGTAATTGGGCCAACCAGTGTGTTTGGAAGCGGAATCATAAACATCATGAAAAACAATGGGAACTTAACAATATTGAGTAAACCAAGCCCTCCAGACATTAATACAACACCCGCTAATGCCCAGATAAATGCGCCAGTTTCAAAGTAAATAATATCTAGTGCTCTGCCAGGTATATATAAACTTGTTGCAACCACAAAGCAAACCCAAGCCAATGCTGGAGCAGGTTTAAGAATCACCGAGTCGTTGACTTCGTGCCAGCGCTTCCATAGCAACCATAGCGAAATCGTCAATATGATTGGACCATGCGAGTGCTCATCATCAGTCCATAAACCATTATTGGCCAATAAGTCCCATAGCGTAGGAATAAACATTACTGCCAAGCCTAAATACATTAACCATAAACCATTATTGGCATAGTAATGCGCTTTAAAATATCGAATGTTAGATACCAACGGATTGGATTTAGTGACAGTATTCATAGTGAAGTTACGCTGTTAAGTAGTGAGAAGTGCAACTTTTTTCATGAATAGTATTTTCAAATAGTTATAATATAGTGTTAGCCATCTGGTAAATTCAGTTATATAGGCAGTTTTTACTATATTTGAATTTATTAGCTCTAACCAAAAACTTTAATATATATATTGAATGCAATTCATTACATAGTCATGACAGTGTTGTTCGCATGCCATCAAAACAAAGATTAATATTTACGTCAAAATAGGTAGGAAATGCAAAAAATAAACAAAATTACTTGAGCATTACCTAGCCAACCAATAAGGCTAATTAGGTAATGTTCGCGTCAACCAAGTTTAGGAAAAACTTTTTTAAATTAAAAATTGTTAATTACTGCACCAATTAGACTAGCACCAGTAAAAGTAATCTGATCACGTGCTTCAGCAATATCAACCAGTCGAGTATGATTAAGTCGTGAAACTAATATCGCACCACCACATCTAGCAATGGTAGGTTGTGCGTCAGAAGCAATATTGGCTGGTGTGGTATCCACTAAAACAACATCATATTGACTAGTAACTTGATTAATAAATTCTGGAAAGGCTTCACGATTTAAAAGTTCTTGAGGATTCGGTGGTATGGTGCCAGCACCAAGTACAGAAAGATCTACAAACGACTCAACCTTAGCAATAGCGCTCAAATCCGCTCGTCCAGCCAATATATCGGAGAGACCACGTTTTTCCTTTAAATTAAATATTGTATGCTGACGTGGATCTCGCAGGTTAGCATCAACAAGCAATGTGCGTTCACCCAATTGCGAAAATACGACAGCAAGGTTAGCTGCAAGATAGCTACCGCCTTCACCCGCATGAACACTAACAATTGCAAGAGACTTATGCCCCTCAGCAATCCAACGCATCATAACTTGACTGCGCAATGTTCGTAAGGCTTCAACTTGAGGGCTAAATGGCTGATAAGCTGCAACAAGCTCCTCACTATAATGTCCTTGCCCATCATGTAGGTAAGGGTAATTGAACTGCATAGACAATACCTGCCGAATATCAGCTTCAGTGATCATCCTTAAACTAAGTGCGGCATCACCGAAGCGTATGCCTTTTTCTTGTTGAGTTTTTACGATTCTATCTACATCAGTAGAAGTTATTTTACCTAGTTGCATTAGCAGTCGACCAATACTACTGTCGCTTATTGAAGGGCTATTGACCGCGCTATAGGATGGATTAGTCATGTTATTTTGCACAATTAGATTCCTTATTTCGACTTAAATGGCCGACGAGACATTACGCTTTGGCTTTTACTGAAGTTACGAGTTGATTTACTATTAATTACAGCAAAGACAGGAACTCCAAGCAGTTCGCTAACATCATTACGACTACGCACACGCTTATCAGCCATCTCAGCCAGTAAACCTAAACCAACACCAAACATACTACCAAGTATTATGGATAATATTGTGTTAAATAGGACCAATGGACTTGCCGGACGTTGTGGCGCGATCGCTGGATTAAGTACCGCAATATCAGTTTGATTTACACTACCTTCCAGCGTTGTCTGAGTAAATCTTTGGCTAGCCGAATCCATAGCATGTTGTGCGTTTTCGACATCTCGTTGCATCACGGATAACTCATCTCTTGAAAGATTAAGCTCTAACACTCGTGCCTTTTGCGCGACTAAAGCAGCCCTAATTTCACCTTCTCGTTGTTGGTGAATATGTGCGGTGCCGCCGATTGTACTAGTTGCTTTTCGTGCTTGTTCTAACAACTGACTTTTTAGTTTATTCAGCTCAGCTTGTGCTGCCAGATATTGCGGATGACTTTCACCCAAACGTTGAGAAAGCTCAGAAAATTTAGACTCTGCACGGGTGATTTCTATTTTAAGATTCTGAACTATAGGATTAGCAGCAACATCAGGAGATTCATCGCCACTTCCGCCAGCGCTTTGCTGCCGTGATTTAGCATCATAAGACTCTGACTGTGCCATTACCAACTGTGAAGACAAATCATTTAAACGAGCACTTTCAACGTCTAAATTACCCATAACACTAGTTAGCCCTTTTTCTTTCTGATACTTTAATAGTATCGCCTGTGCAGTTTCTAATTTAGTTCGCAAACTTTTCGTATGAATACCTAAAAAATCTGCTGCTTTTTGTGCTGGCTCAACCTTAAGCTGAATGTTGGTTTGTTGATAAGCTTCAGCAAAAGCATTTGCTACGTTTGCTGCAAACACAGGATCCCCACCATTAAAGGAAATGTCTATCACACTGCTATCGCGAGACGGTTTCGCTTCAAGGTTTTTTAAAAGTAATTCGGCAAACCAGACTCGTATTTCACCTTTACCCTTAGTTGCTTTATTAAACTGCTCCTGAGCCATCGTGTTTTCAGAAATTTTAAGCTGGTCAACTACTTTCAATGCAACATTACGACTTGTAATAATTTCTATTTGAGTTGATATGTAGCCTGGCATAAGCTGTGCTGGAAGTGTAAGTCCGGTAACAGGATCCACTCCTTTATAATTTAACACTAAAGAAGTAACTGCTTTATATGATTTAGGTAGCAGTAAACTGATAGCAAGCGTTGCCATAACAGTTATACCAAATGTAATTAATATAATCCTGCGTCTTGCCTTCAGGATGAGTAGAAACTGAGTAAAATTCATATGGCGTCCTAGAACAGACTTTCTTGTATATAAAGTACATCATCCTGCTTTACAGGATCAGTAAGCTTTGGGGAAATTATTTCAACCACTCCAGCTGAGTTGGTGCGATGCAATTTTACATTTCGCTGAGTCCCTCTTGCAGTAGGTCCACCACCCTGCGCAAGTGCTTGCATAACGGTCATATTGCGCTCGATGCGAAATGAACCTGGGCGTTGCACTTCACCGTAGATGTATACCATAGGTGAGCGCGGTACGTAGACAATCTCACCGCCAGAAAGATTTATATTCTGAGATCCATCACCTTTACCCACAATGCTACGTAAATCATATTCTGATCTACCTGACTTACCTACAACTGTAATTAAATCAGATCCATCTTGATTAACACCACCTACAAGCGCGAGTAAATCAACTAAATTTGTAGCACGATCTAATGGATATCGACCAGGCTTATTAACACTACCTAGCACAGACACCATTTTGCTTTGAAACTGCGTAACTAGAATGTTGATTTGTGGTTGCTTAACGAAACCACCACTTTCTAACTTATCTGCAATTTTCTTTTCAGCTATAGAAGCCGTAACTCCACCCAACTGAATCTCGCCTACTAACGGGAAACTAATCATACCGCTTTCAGTTACTCGGGTTTCTAGTGATAAGTCAGGATTGTTATAGACAGTAATCTTTAACAAATCTCCTGAACCTAAAATATAATTGGCTTCTTCTGCAGAAGCAGCATGAAAGCCAATACCTAGCACTAACAATAATATACAAGAGATTAAATTCCTCATGACTGTCCTTAAACTGTTAAATTTATAATCAACTTACTAAACAAGAATGCCGTCTAATTAACTGCATTCCACCATCTTCGCTAAAGACCAGACAAACCTTTAGCAATACTACTTTCTACTTTATGACTTACTAAAGGTTCTTTTGAATCACCCGGTTTTAAGGCTGTATTGGACTTATTTACTGTAGCCGCGGTAGATGGGTCAAATTTTTTGTTGATATATTCAATTTTTGCAGCGCCACGCAAACGCTTCATTTCAAGATCTATAGCCTGCTTGCGCTTTTGTTCCAAAATGATTCTTTCTATCAGAGGTTTTGAATCTTTGTCCGAGATAGGTACGTCCTTAATCTCACTCAAACTGGCTGTCAGAGTTTGGCCGTTTGCATTAATAAACATTAAAGCACCAATTGACATTTTGCTAATCTTCGCAAGCATAGGTGGAGGCAAAGTTTCAGCCGCATGCGCCACACGCGTAGCTGCATACTTGACTTGATGCAACTCCAACCACTTTGTAACATCTTTTAATGATTTTGCAGTCGTACTAAGAGATTGGAGCTCAGCCGAATTCATCACATCTACAGTAAAAGAAAGTTCATCGGTAATATAAATCTTTCGATTAGCGAATATATCCACATGCTTTAATCTATAGTCAGAAACTTCAGCGCCAGAAGGGATTGCTATTGAAGACACTTTATTTTCTAGGTAGGCTTGAGCTAAAATCTGAGCCTTAGAACTCTCAATTACCTGCATTACTCGTGGATTTTGATCTAATTTAGTTTTATGCGCCTCTTGAACAAGTATTTGCCTATCCACAAGTGCCTGAGCGATTTTTTTACCTGCAAGCTCTTGCTGACTTGACTGAACGTTTGCACGGCTTAACTCGTTATTAATTTGATGCACTGTGATTTCATCACCATTGACTCTAACAACTGACTGACTAACCTTATCATCTCCATGTTTTTTTCCACATGAGCTAACCAAGCCAACCAAAACTAGGATCAATATAAATTTTGTAATATTGGAGAGTGATGTTACGTCCAAAGACTTTATTTCGTTGTGCATCAAAATACCTTTTGAATCAAAAATAGCGAAAGTAAATTTAGATTGGTGAGTTAATACACCAATCACCAATTAATCTAAATCTTTAATTTAGATAATGGATTATAAGTGCGCTTCATTTCAGTTTTGTTACGGTAATATATACAAAAGCATAAAAAAAATCACTTTTAAATGCCATTTAACTGTCAAATGCTAACTTTTCAAAAATTGCTTGACATGAAGGATGTTACCCTTATTTAAGGAGCCTATTGATGCGCGTAAGGCGCAGCTAAAGGTTCACCAACGAACAACCCTTGAGATGGCCAGGCAACGCTTTTCCAGTAAGCTTCAACGGCAGTTGACCCACTAACATACCATTTAAGCAATACTGCTGGATTGGGAAATTTTTGCCAATAATTACATGGTTCAGAAACTGTTCCATAACTTGCTGTAGCTCCAGCATCTAACCAACGAAGGGCTGACATCTGACTTTTCCCATAGAGATCCCCCCCAAATGAGGTGAGATGGTCAGCCAATGCACCGGGAAGAAAACCTAATGTATCTAATGCATCAACCTGAGCAAGTCCGGTTTGATAAATGATAATGTCGTGAACACCTACAAGTTTATCCGAGCGAATATTGATAACAGCAAGCCCGGAACGAGGGATACTTAATCCTGTGGGCGGGAAAAACTGAGCTCGGCTATTGCGATTCACATCTGTAGTAGTTAGATAATAAGCTGTAGAGCGAAAGGAACCTATATCACTCTGAACACCTCGATCAATGAGTGCCTTAACATTCTGAAAAGAATCACTAGGTAGCATCATGGCTAAGCGGATGCCAAAATCGTCAAATGGTTTTTTAGAGGGCGAATTAAAGTAAGGATTTTGCTTTCCCGGTGCGCAAGTATTTTTACATTGTTCAGAATCAAAACCAAAAGCCAGTGCTGAGGTTATTGAATTACATTCAACCGCATAAGGTGCTGTCCAAGCCAACAAAATGACTTGTTCAACTGAATTAATTTGTGTTTTTATTTCCCATTGTAATCGCGTAAATTCAGCTAGTGATAATTTACTCGGCGCATTGATAATTTTGACATGAATAATATTTTTACTGGAGATACCGCGCGCAATACGATAATACTCACCGGCTTTAACACTACTAGGGTCTAAGTCATTAATCACCAAAGCAACATTTTCAGGACCCAGTATACTAGCCTTTAATGGAGCAGCAATTCCACCTGCGTTTGCGGGTTCACCTAATAAAGAAATAAGGCAGGTTAAAAATAGTAAAAATTTAGTCAAATGCAGAACTTTAATTAATGTTTATTTCAAAGTGCATTAGTTTTCAACTAATACACTTTCTAAAAGAAAAGATTCGCAGATAAACCTACTATTGTGTCTGAGAAGTTAAGCCCTGAAGCATTTGAGTTTCGACTGTTATGCTGCAAATTTGCACCTATAGTGACACTTCGAATTGGAGTCCAATCAACATTAATACTTGTAATCAAACTACGATCAAGTCGATTACTTGACGGAATTACGCCCTCACCAATAAATGTTCTATCAGTAACACTAGCACTGCCGCGAACTATTACCTTTTCACTCAATGAGTAAACTGGTGCAATCCTCAAAGTATTCGTGCGCGTAAAGTTACTGTTAGAGGTCTGGTAAGATGAAAGATCGCTTGTGGCTGATAATAAAAACTGCATCCTTCCTGTTGGAGCCCATGTATAGCTAGCGCTGCCGACCATGCCAGAGTAATCACGCTGATTGAAATGGTCGTACTCGTGAGTCACTAAAGCAGTACGAAGGTTTAGAGTCGACTTTCCCGTAACATTCCAGGCAAGCTGAGCTTCATCCTCCCTTTCACTAAAACCATTATCGTAAAAATTAATAGGATCAAGGTTAGAGTTTTCAAACAGTCCTGTACGGTAATGTTCCATGAACGTAATTGTACTTCCTGAAAGAAAGTTGTATCGTAAACCAAAATCAATTGAATTTTGCTGATAGCCACGATCTGCCTGAAAGTTTTGAGAGTTTAGATTACGTGAGTTCGTCAATCCAGCAAGCATGTGCCAACCTCCATAAGCTGTCCAATCAACATTAAAATTACGGCTATCTCTGATACTAATATTAGGCCTACCAGTACTTTTAACATCCAAAAATCCATACGCAGACTGACTTCTATCAGCCGAGATGGAACCAATTAAATAGGGCGTCAATGCCCAAAACCAGGCAGCGTCATACTCTTTTGCATCAAAATTAAGATACTCAAAGTTCTGGTAACGATATGTAGTAAATTTATAATCAAATTTAAAACGCTGCAGTGCATATACTTTGTCAAAACGAATACCTGCATATGCGGTATTAACAGTTTCGGAAAGCTCAGATGCAGGCAACATGAAAACATTTGAATCGTATTTTTTAGACACGCCTGCAATCAGGTTCAACGGATCTTTTTCATCCGCATGTACATTCACTGATGTCAACAGTATTGATATACTTAATAAGCTTAAAAGAGGTAACTTAATTTCATGGCAATTAGAAGTAAATATATATTTAAAGTTAATTAACGATTGATTCATAAGTGACCCACATAAAATATTAAGTTATAGATACAAGACAGAAGAAATAAAATTTAAGTATTAACGAAAAACCCACTCACACCAAATTCAAACCTAAGCTTAATTAATCAGCACAGCAATGAACATAAAGGAAAGTGATACAAATCTTATTCAAATTAAACTTTAAAAAACTTAAAATGATTAATGGTTTCTTACATTTTCACTACACTAAATTCACTCACCAAGACTCTATGTTTGTATTTTTCTGTTCTTCTAACATCAATAATTGCAGATGATAATTCAGATAAATTTATATAGTCAATCAATAATTAACTTAATTAAAAAAATAAAAATAGGTCTTTTTTTTTCATATAATTGCAATAAAGAGCAGTTAAGATATGGAATAAAATTTTAAATAACAAATTTTGCAAATAAATTTATTATATTTTTTTATAACATGCCTAGAAAAATAAGATGCTATCGAGTGAAAAATTAATATCGAGCACGTAAATCGAAAGAGTTCAAATGCCTGTTGAATTGTTCACTATTTGTGCATTTTTTTGGAAGCATCATATGTAACTTTTGCACTACAAACTTGAACCCAACGCTGTTCTTCAAATAACTTGAAAATCTAAACAGGCATTCTAATCTCAGTGATCCGACAAAAATCTACAACACCCATTCGTAAAGCTTCAGGCATTGCAATTGCCCGTGACAATATCCTTTATATTATTGAATCTTTACTAGAGCCAATAGTAATTGTGCTAACACTCTGGGGCGTTGCTTTGTGGGACGAAGGTAGTCTTACGCTACCTTATCTAATTTTATCTGTGATTTTGTTTTCCTTAACATTTCCAGGTGGCTCAAAAATTATTAAGCATCCATGGCAAATTGTTAGAAATACCATATTATCCTGGGGACTCCTTGCTGGACTTGTACTCTTACTTGGAACTATAACCGGCAATATGAATACTTTTTCTACAAGCGCTGTAGATCTATGGTTATGGTTAACTCCAACATGCCAACTGTTAGCAATGTTTGGATTGCGTGCTAGTTCTGGATTGATTCTAAAACTTCAGGGTGAACAAAAACGAGCAATTGTAGTTGGTATAAACAATCAAGGCATAGCAATTGCTGAGAGTCTTTCACAAACAATCTACAACACCACAATTTTTAACGGATTTTTCGACGATCGAAAGCCAGAACGCCTATTAAATGAAACTTCTTACCCAATATTAGGCAAACTTGAAGACGTCGCTGATTACATCAATTTGCATAATATCAGTATTGTTTATCTATCTCTTCCAATGGCAAGCCAACCTAGAATTATTAAATTGCTAGACGAGCTAAAAGACACCACTGCTTCAGTTTACTTTCTTCCTGACATTTTTCTAACTGATCTGATTCAAGGTCGCATTGGACAAGTTGATGGTATACCTGTAGTAGCTGTTTGTGAAACACCATTAATTGGTATTGATAACATTATTAAGCGTTTTACAGATGTCGTATTTGCAATAATAGTTCTTATACTGCTTTCACCATTATTGATATCAATTAGCATTGGAGTTAAACTCAGCTCATCAGGCCCAATTATTTTCAGACAACGTCGATACGGTCTTGATGGTAAAGAAATCATCGTTTATAAATTTCGCTCTATGACAGTATGTGACGATGGTAATAATATTGCACAGGCTTCGAAACAAGATGCTCGAATCACGTTTTTAGGCGCGTTTTTACGTAAAACATCTCTAGATGAGTTACCTCAATTCATTAATGTTCTTCAAGGCAGAATGAGTGTCGTTGGCCCAAGACCGCATGCCGTGGCACATAATGAGCTTTATCGAAAGTTAATTAAAGGTTATATGCTTAGGCACAAGGTAAAACCCGGTATTACTGGATGGGCTCAAGTAAATGGTCTCCGCGGTGAAACAGATACTTTAGATAAAATGCAAGCTCGTATTGAACATGATATTGATTATTTACGTAACTGGAGTCCTCGGTTAGATGTCTATATTGTCCTAAAAACTATATGGGTAGTTGTCAGAGGGCAGGATGGTGCATATTAAAAAAAATCAACCTATGTAACCTTACTGTCTTAATAATTGATTACTATATTTATAGTGATTAGTTCTTTAAATCTAAATTTTTTATTAAAAGTGCTGGCTAAATGTAGCAATACAGAAAATCCTTACTCACCTGTTTCATAATAAATACAAAGGCAGTGAAATTTAGCTGTAGATAAAAGATTACCCTCTGAAGCTAGATGCATTATTGTCTTGAACAAGAGTCCTACTTTAAAGGCAAAAAATGTTATCTGCTATGGCAATCGACAATAAACATAATAAAGCAACAAGCGCAACAGCTTTAATTTACGCTGATAAGAATCTTTCAGCAGCTACAAATAATTCATCTCTCGACATTTCAAATAATGAATGGTTAAACGGACTAACCGAACATTCAACTGTCTTACATCTACTTAACACTGTAGCTCCAGTCTTTGAAAACTCACTATGTTTATTAGTTCTTGATCTATTTCTTCAGCAACCTTCACTCTTCGCAATTCCTGTTGTTAATGATAATAACCATCCTATAGGCATCATTGAACGCAATTCATTTGTTGAAATTTTTATCAAGCCATACGCAAAAGAACTTAATGCAAAAAAGCTGGCTACAGATTTCATGAATAAAGCTCCAATAGTTGTTGATAAAGAAATCTCCATAGATGATATTTCCAGAATCATAGTCAATGCAGGAATGCAATATATGGCGAGTGGCTTTATTGTTACTTGTGAAAGTAAATACCTCGGTATTGCCAATGGGCATAATTTATTAACCGAAATTACACAACGCAAACAAGCTAATTTATTTAATCTTGCGCATTTTGATCAACTAACAAACCTGCCAAACCGCTCACTTTTTCTTGACCGATTAAACATGGCAATTGTTCAATCCAAGCGTCACGAAACGCAAGTTGGTCTTTTATATATTGACTTAGACAAATTCAAACATTTCAACGACTCAATGGGCCACACTTTTGGCGACAATTTACTCATCGCGGTAGCAGCACGCTTAACTGGATGCACAAGAACAGATGAAACGGTTGCACGAATATCAGGAGATGAATTCTCTATCATTCTACACAATATAAAAAGCCATGCTGACATGACTTCTTTAGGCAATCGCATTACAGAGGCGATGAAGAAACCTTTAAGTGTAATGGGTCGCGAAGTATTTATCACAGCTAGTATCGGCGCTGCAATGTGTCCTTACGATGATGATGAATCTGCAGGTCTGTTATTGAAAGCAGATGCAGCTATGTATGAAGCCAAGCGTAACGGTCGCAATGCTTATCGACATTATGTCTCAGGTATGAATTTATATTCACATGAACGAATGAACCTCGAAACAGACTTGCGTATGGCTTTGGAGCGTAATGAGCTAGAGTTATTTTATCAGCCCCAAGTTCTACTATCTACTGGGAAAGTAGTCGGTAACGAAGCATTGATTCGATGGCGGCACCCTCTAAAAGGGTTGCTATCACCAATACACTTCATTGACATCGTGGAGGAATCAGGATTAATCGTGCCAATAGGGAAATGGGTAATCGAAGAAGCTTGCCGTCAGCAAGTCATTTGGATGAATAGTGGCCTTGAACCAATGTGTATGTCAGTGAATGTTTCCGCAATGCAATTTTACCAATCTGACTTTTGTGATATGGTAAAATCTATCATCATAAAGAGTGGTATTCAACCAGAGCATTTGGAACTGGAACTCACTGAAAGCATATGTATGCATGATATGGAATCAGTACTTAACCCTTTGCAAAGATTGCACGAGTTTGGTATAAAAATAGCTATTGATGATTTTGGAACCGGTTTTTCGAACCTTAGTTATCTTAATAAATTTCCAATCGACCGTTTAAAAATAGATCAATCATTCATCCGAAATATTGAAACTGAACCGGTGAATGCTGATATTGTGCGCGCAATTGTTGCACTAGGTAGAAGCATGTCATTAGAATTGGTCGCCGAGGGGGTTGAAACAGACTGCGAAATGGATTTAGCTGAGTCGTGTGGCTGTGAGTTTGTACAAGGCTATCGATTCTCAGAACCACTGCCAGCTTACCAGCTTGAATCTTGGTTTAGAGCTAACAACGAAAATCAGGACACGTAAATTACCACATTTCACACTTCGATTTGATAAACACTTAGCCAAGCTTTAACAAAAAAATATTAGAAATCACCTTCTACTGACATTACTTTATCTAGGAACTTTTTCGGATACCAAGACTAATAGAAACCAATATCATAGCTAAAAGTAAGATACCCCACTGAGGCAATGAAGGGGAATCACTGTCTCCAGCTATATCATAAGTTGATGAATTAAAAAATACAGGTGACAAATAGCTGTTATCGGCAGTAGTATCATCCACTAAATCAGAATTCACATTAGCTAAAATTGAGGCTGTATTTTTTGTTGTATTCCATCTTAGTTGAACGTTAAAAGATTTAACGCCATTTGTTGAAACAATACCAGCCAAGCAAGTTAAAACATTAAGATTGAGAGAGCAACCTGTAGATGCCGAAACAAAGTTTGCACCTTCAGGTAATGTAACTGACACAATGGTGTTAGTCGCGTATTGAGGACCTGCATTATTGACGCTTACTACGTAATTAACATTATTTCCTAATGTCACATTAGGAGGCCCAGAAATACTAACCGATAAATTAGCCTTTGCGCCTGTGTTTAGATTCCAGTTTAGATTAACTGTTCCTGATACACCGCTAAGTCCATCTATAGACAACGCGTATTCTTGTCCAGCTACCACTTGCATTAGTAATCCACCAGCACCATTAGTACCATCAAAAATATCATTTGTAGCAGCATAGTTTAGTGAACTTACGTTAGAACCTGTATAAAGACCAATTAAAGTATTAAAACTACTACCAAGAGTATTAATACTTAGTTGACCTGCTGAAGGAGCGACCCACTTCCACCAGAGAGAACTGCCACCAAAGTCATTGGTATTACTAGGCTCACCAGTTTCCTTAGTAGCTAGTACAGAAAAACCAGTAACAACACCATAGTTCCCACTTATTACAAGCCTGTTTAGAAATGCATCATTTGACGGCCTTGCCGCCTCAAGCAGATTTAGTCGTGGCTTTAAAATGTTGTTTCTCGCATCGGTTACCATCACCCCTTTACTCGTCATACGTGCCAGTGTTTGAGTGAGTGTTTCACTCGGGTATGTTGATCGTAAAACAGCTACGGCTCCGGCAACGTGTGGCGATGCCTGTGATGTTCCAGCCATAGAGATACCCGCAGCAGTTATAAATGCTCCTGGGGCTAACAATGTTAAAAAACTGGCGCTGTTTGAAAAACAAGCAACTTTATCAGGTGCGCTTGTAGCATCAGTGCAATTAGGCGAAGTAGCCCAAGTAATCCCGCCAATATTACTGTCATAAACTGCACCAACGGAAATAGCTCCTGGCGAACAAGCTGGGCTAGTTAACCCATCGATAAAAGTTGAGTTCCCAGCAGCGACCACAACACTGATACCAGCATTTATTGCATTATTTACAGGGGTGTTAGACCAATCTCTAGCGCATGTAGTAGTGAATTTTGTAGCACCACCCAAACTCATATTAATTGCAACAATATTGTATGTGGATTTATTTGCAATTGCCCAGTTAATCGCTGAAATAATATCAGACACCGTGGCTTCCCCATTGGCATCAAATACATTAAGCATTGCAATTTTACTAGCTGGGGCTACTCCCAGCACAATTGCAGAAACATTTGTGCCATGATTATAATCAACTCCAGGTGTTGTAACAATGTTATTCGAGACAACAACATGGCAGCTTGACGGAGTATTAGGTGCAGTACAAGAACCAAATGCTGTATTAGAAAAATCAATCCCATCATCAATTACTGCTACGGTAGTGCCGACCCCTTTCTCTCCTGCACTAGCTACAGTCGGTTGGTTAATAAATGGCAAACTCTGGGCAAGCACTCGATGCAATTTTTCATTCACATACACCGACTTTATACCTGATTGGGAAAGAAATAGATTTAGTGCCGCGACAGTTGAAAATCGCTTAAAAGACATCGGCATATGAGAGTACGTTGCTAAGTGTTTAATATCTGAACGTAATACAGTCTGATCAATTTTATTTTTTAGAATACGATATTGCCCAACTTTGTAGTCAGATATTTTTGAGTCGTCTATATTACGCAATGAACGTTTACGCATTCCCACCACTACCTGTTCAATATCTTTGTCATCGTATTCAACAATTAACTCTACATCTTGACCAGCGTTTAACTGCTGAAGCGCAAATGCAGGTGCTGTAGCAGCATATGCTGTCGTTAAATATGGCATAAATATAAATGCTACGATGAGCTGTATTAACTTATTTTTTCGCATATTGCCTTGTTTCTACAGTCGTATTTTAATTTTCAACACTACCTCTCTAATGTGACATCCTAATTAAATTTAATAAAAACTCCCATAGTTATGGTTTTTTAATTCTAATTCTATAGATGTTATCGGCTATAAGAACAGAAAGAATCCCTGCAACTAGCCCTAATATCAATCGACCACCACCCTCAAGAAAACTACCCCATAAGAAGAGAGGTGAAATTGTTTGTATTTGCAATTGTTGAAGAATAAGTCCCTCCAAGGCCGCAATTAAAGTAAATGGGATATCCAGCAATAAAATTATCATTAGAAAAGGCAATCCAATGACAAATCTTAAAGCACAAAAAATTATTTTTTCCATTGGCCATGTAAGGATGACTGATAAAAAAATCACAATCATTTGCCATACATGCCCCACGATACTTGTAGCGTTGGCAACACCTTGAGGATTTGGAAATATAAAACGGCCACCTATAAACATTGTTTTTTTTAACGTAACCTGCAAAGCGATAACGTGCTCTTGCGCTAAATTAACAATACTTAAACTCAATATTTGATAAACATCATCAATTAAACTAATCTCCCACTGATAAATTGGTAGCAGTAATTTTAATAAAGGTTCGCCATATTGATATAAGGTAAGTGAAAGACAAGCACTAAACACTAAAAAGCTAATAGCAAACCTAATCAGAAACGGCATGAGATACTTTTACATTTGATGTATTGATGCTGTTACCAAAACTAGATATCCAAAGCGCTAAAAAAAATCCAGTTAAAGCGACCAAGATAATTGGGGCGATTGTTCCATGTACTAATTCAAAGAGTTGCTTATTCTCACGCACCGCATAAAACATTACAACAAGACGTACCTGATTAAGAAAAAAAATATAAATCAATCCAACAAGTATGCCTACAATTTTTGCGCGTACGGATAGTGGTGAAATAATCATGGCAGCTATTAATAAAAACATTACTTCCACTCCCTCACAGCCATTAACGACGTTTATTCCGCCTGCACTACTGGTCATATGTGTACCATGCGCAATGCTATTGAAGGTAGGGCTAATTAAGTTAACGAAACCAACGGCAGTCTTGACTGTTACATCCTCTATCAAAAAGTGGGCAAAAGCACTATTTCTTGCCCACCCCCATAACCATAATAATAAAGTGTAGATTATAAAAAATACTATTACCTGCACGATGGGATAAGTTGATTTCTGTAAAGTAATTGGCATTCTCATTCTAAAATTAATTATGCATTGATTGACTTCGTAAAATTATAATCAACAGTCGGGTCATTTGAAAGTTTTATAAAAAAAATCATGAGCGCGCCCTCAATATTAAACCTAAAAATTTTAGCAATATGCTGGGCGATTCAATGTTAAAGATTACCCACGCCGCCTTCATCCATAATGCGCGTGTTGAGCGCAATTTTTTCTGCGGATGTATAGCGGTTTCAATAATTTGGATATATTCACTATCTTTGAAGTTATGGCGAAGGGTCTTGTGTAGCCTAAACCTCACCCTTCTAAACTAGCCAGATCTACCACTTAAAAAGCCATCTGAGAATCGCATTAAAAATTTGAAGTAATGCAGGCTTAAACCTACCACAGAGATTTTTAAATGCAAAAAACCCCGCGACTGGCGGGGC
>JBBAOU010000009.1:0-27958 GCA_040401175.1 Methylotenera sp.
AACAACTTAGGCAAGAACCTAGGTAAATGAAGCTAGTTGGCTAAATGAATTAGGGAGTTCTCCACGGATATAGCTTAGACCAGCATCCTGAACCAAAAAGGCTCAAGGGGTAAAAGCCTAGAATGCATTAGGTACACCCGCGAAGGGCGCGCGCACAACACTCGAATGACCAAAACCGATGCTATAAACTAGTTCAAGGAATTATTAGCCTAAACCGCACCGCAGAGAACAAAACTTTATTAATTTAATGCTAGATGTTTTATAAGCGGCTGATTAAGTGTTACCTACCATTACCTTTCGCTAAGCCAGCGCAAAAAACCATTAAGCTTATTCTACTATAAATTGCGCTAATATTTTGTAAAGAGGTCACTATTTAAATTTTATTGATTAGTGAACTAAATGAGTTTTTCGACAATGCTTTATTGGAGGTCTCCAAGCCCAGTTTAGTCTGGTTAAATGAAGTCACAAAACACTAAGCTAATCGTTGTGTGAAATGTAATGGTGCCGATTAAATCTATTATTTTTTCGCGCAGACTTGATCTATCTGATCTTGCATTTTTGATATTCTGTGCTTGATGTCGCCTACATCAATATTGCCACTTTTGGCGTTAAGTAGTTCGTGCGATAAATTAAGTGCGGCCATAATAGCAATGCGCTCAACACCAATAAATTTACCGCCGTCTCGAATATCGCGCATTTTTTTATCTAAAAAATTTACCGCGTTAATCAGACCTGGGCGCTCTTCATCGGTACATGATACCGTGAACTCACGACCCATAATATTGACATCTACACCTTTACTTTGGCTCATTGGCTATGACTCATTGTGTTTTACACTCATCTGCCTAAGGCAGACTCTCCAGCAAAGCCTCAACGCGCTCACTTGCAATTATCATGTTGGCTTTTAATAAGGCAACATCATTCTGCGTAGCGCTTAAATCTAGGCGTAATTGCGTATTCTCACTGCGTAAATCACTACACAAAGAAATTAAACCTGATAATTTTAGTTCTAGCGTTTTTAAGTCTGCATCCATCCGCCTACTATAATTTAGAAAACTGATTATAGTCAATAGCTAACATGTAATTTTAAAAGTACTACAACATGTTGCGCGTATCGTCTAAAAGTAAGCTTTAAAAAAAGTCCCTGCCTCTCTAAAAATAAACGCTATAATTCGCGCTTGTTGTTAGGTGCCAAGTTTGTTTTCTACAAACAAGGTGAAACTGGGAAATAGGTGCGTTACTACTTTAATTCGTTAAAGTTTAGCAAGTCCTATGCTGCCCCCGCAACGGTAAGTGAGTTTTGATTCATTCAAATAGTTTTGCAATATGCCACTGAATTAAGCCTAGAAAAGGTGATGTTTGGGAAGGCGCAAAACACTGGGTTATATCACCAACGCATTAGGTGAACACCCGAAGCTCACGAGCCCGGAGACCGGCCTAAAAACATCGCCTTATGTTAAGGCAAGCTAGGAAATGCCGCGGGGTGACGGTAAACAAAGGCTGCGCTATAGGCATCGATTGCTCGACCGCGCTTTCTTTATTTATTCTCATTCTGTTCATGTTTTCTGGTTTTAAAAATCTACATGCGGGGCCGCGTGTAATTTAGGAAAATAGAATGAAAAAAACTACCATTGCCAGCTTAATCAGCCTCGCTTTTACTTCACATGCTTTTGCGGTTGAGAATATTAATTTACACGATATTGTCGTCACTGCATCACGAATCCCACAAAGCCGCGAAAGTGTGATTGGCGATGTTTCTGTCATTACTCGTGAAGAAATAGAACGCGCCGGACAATCTACTTTAGCGGAATTACTTAGCACACAGCCAGGCATCGAAATTGAGTCTAATGGTGGCATCGGTGCCGCCTCAAATATTCATATACGTGGCAACAGTTCGCAATCTGTAGTGGTGTTGATTGATGGCATGCGCGTATCTTCAGCAACGCTTGGAACCACTAACTTCAGTCAAATTCTGCCTGAACAAATCGACCGTATAGAAATTCTTAGAGGTCCAGCATCAAGCTTATATGGTGCAGATGCAATTGGCGGCGTTATTCAAATTTTTACTTTAAAGGGCAAGGGTGAAGCGCGCGTTTCTGCTTCAGCAGGCTATGGTAGTAACAATACAGAGGCGGTATCCGCCTCCGTGAGCGGTTCAAATGAAACGACAAGCGGTTCATTTGGGGTTGCATCTTTAACAACTGATGGTATCTCAAGCTTAAGAAGAATTAATGGAAGTAAAGGTAGTGGTCCTTTTCGAAATTTGTCTATTAATGCTAACGTAAACCATGTCATCGCTGAAGGTCAAGAGATCGGTGCGCAAATATATTTATCCAAAGCACATTCTAATTTTGATGATGCAAACTCGACTGGTTTTAATGACAATAAGCAACAAATCCTTTCAATCTCAAGTAAGAATAAATTAATGGACCAGTGGGTTAGTAATCTAAAGGTCGGTGAAAGCATGGATGATCTGTACAGCGAGGGTCCGTCATATGGTGTAAGTGCCTTACGCACTAAACAACGTCAGCTTTCATGGTTGAACGACATTCAACTGCCGCTAGGCAACTTAGTGCTGGCTTATGACAGACTGGAAGATAAAGTAAGCGGTAATGTAGATTTCTCACAGAAAAGTCGCTTCAATAACGGTTATCTTGCTAGCTATTTACTTGAGCAAGATGCTCATGCCTTTAAATTTGGACTAAGGCGTGATAACAATTCTCAGTTTGGTGCTTACAGCACAGGTAATATTGGCTATGGTTACCGTATCGATTCAAACTGGCGCGCTACTGCAAGCTATGGAACCGCTTTTAGAGCACCTACATTTAATGATCTTTATTATCCTTTTGCTGACTATAGCTATACTTATGCGGGTACCTTTTATCCATATACATATGAAGGTAATAAGAATCTAAAGCCGGAAACATCACGTAATAAAGAAATGACCTTAGTTTACGACCAAGGCCACCATCGCGCATCTATCACAGCTTATCAAAATGAAATTAGCAATTTATTAGTTTGTTGTAATGGCACGGCTACGGATTACCCTGAAAACGTTGGTAGAGCAGAGATTAAAGGTGTAACGTTGACTTATGAGGGCTGGGTAGAGAACTATCATTTGCGCGCAAGTGCGGATTTTCAAGACCCTAAAAATGATGAAACTAATAAAGTATTATCACGTCGATCAAAGCAACACGGTTCAATTTGGCTAGGTCAAAATTGGAGGAGTTTCGAAATTGGATCTGAATTAGTAGCCAGTGGACAGAGATTTAATGATGCCGCAAATGAAATAAAATTAGGTGGCTACACTTTATTAAATTTTACTGCTAAATACAAAATTGATGATAGTTGGTCTGTAAATGCAAGAATTAATAATATTTTTGATCGGAAATATACTCTAGCAACAACGGCCAATTTATATCTCCCTAACAACCCTGACTACAACACGTATGGCACTAACCTTTTTGTAAGCGTGCGCTGGTCACCTAAATAATTAAATCTGTCAGTCTAATCACTAGCTGCACGAGTCTCTTTATAGCAACTCGTGCTTCTAGTGATGAATGTTATAATAATTCACGTAAACTGTAATAAGCCACTAAATTTGGAGCAAGCCATGAATTTTTATTTAAAACAAATCTCTGCGAAGCATTTACCCATTGCAGCCGCAATCGCCTTCCTAATGTTACTCACGCGTGGTAGCCATGTATTAACTAGCGTTTCACTGCCAGATGCAAGTTTGGCCTTGTTGTTCATCGGCGGTTTATATTTAAGAAAAGCGGCTTGGTTTGGTTTATTTGTCGCGCTTGCCACTGCTATTGATTTTGGTGCTGCCGCTGTTGATAGCTTGCAAGGTTTTTGTTTAACCGCTGGTTATTGGGGCATGTTGCCGACTTATGCGGCGATGTGGTTGGCTGGCGTTTGGTTAAGCAAACAAACCAATAGTTTTGACGCGCTTAAATATACAGCGGCTGGAGTATTAGCTACGTTCTTGGCGTTTGTTATTTCTACACAAAGCTATTATTTATTTTCTGGCCGCTTTCCAGCCAACGGTGTAATTGAATCATTGCAACATGGTTGGGAATATTTACCTAGCTATATGGGCTTTACCACGATTTACTTGGTGGCGTTTTGGGTTTTAGCTAAAGCCTTGCCTAAACTAAATTTAGCGGTCAAAACTTCATCAGGTACGGCGGCATAATTAATTAGCCTTACTTTATAAAATCATCTTGAAGCCGCGTTAGATTGCAATTCTAGCGCGGTTTTTTTATGGAAATTCCTACTCTCAAAATAATGGCTACCGCAATTGACTGAATCTAAAAATGAGCGCCATTTAGCGCGTATGCAACGCAAAAAAGTAGTGGTTGATGCTGGTATTAACGCGGCTCAAGAAACTCGCGGATTGTTGCTAATTCACACCGGCAACGGCAAAGGTAAATCTACTGCCGCCTTTGGCTTACTGGCGCGCGCATTAGGCCACGGCATGAAAGCGGTGGTGGTACAGTTTATCAAAGGCCGTTCTGACACTGGCGAAGAAGCATTTTTTCGCAATGCTACTAACCTCACTTGGCACGTAATGGGCGACGGTTTTACTTGGGAAACACAAGATGCCGCGCGCGATTTAGGTTCTGCGCGCACCGCGTGGGATCTTGTTTGCGGCTATTTACAAGATGCATCCATAGACCTAGTGATTTTGGATGAATTTACCTACACGCTTAAATACGGTTGGCTGACAATTGAAGAAGTTTGCGCGGCATTAGATACCCGCCCAACCATGCAACACGTGGTGATTACTGGCCGTGGTGCGCCTGAAGGTTTGATTGAAATTGCTGATACCGTGAGTGAGATTAATTTGGTTAAACATGCCTTTAAAGATGGTGTACAGGCAATGCCGGGCATTGAATGGTAATGAAAGATATTCGCTGCCCAGCCGTTCTGGTTTCTGCGCCCGCTTCTGGCCAAGGTAAAACGCTATCAACCGCCGCCTTAGCCCGTGTTTGGAAAAATCGCGGTTTAAATGTGCAGGCGTTCAAATGCGGGCCCGATTTTCTTGACCCGATGATTTTAGAAAAAGCCACCGGGCAGCCGGTTTACAATTTAGACCTTGGCATGTGCGGTGAGCAAGATGGCTTGGCGCGCTTATACCACGCAGCAAAAACCGCTGATGTGATTATTGTTGAAGGCGTCATGGGTTTATACGACGGCACGCCTTCTAGCGCAGATATCGCTATGCGCTTTGGTTTGCCGGTAATGGTAACGATTGATGCCAGCGGCATGGCACAAACATTTGGCGCAATTGCTTCTGGTTTATTAGCCTACCAACCAGCGTTAATTCCGGCGGGGGTGTTGGCTAATAAAGTGGGTAGCACTGGCCATGCCAGTATGTTGCGCGAAAGTTTGCCTGCACATTTAAGCTGGTTTGGTGCCTTGCAAAAAGATGAAGCAATGGCTTTGCCAGAACGGCATTTAGGCTTGTTCCGCGCCAGTGAAATTGATGATATTGAAGCTAGAATTGAAGCCGCTGCGCTTGCTTTGGCCAACTCTGGCGAGCTGCCTTTGCCGCCACAGGTAAGTTTTAAAGCGCCCATTCTTTTAAATACGCCCCAACTTTTGGCCGGCAAAACCATTGCCATTGCGCGCGATGCCGCCTTTTGTTTTACTTACCCGGCCAATTTAGATTGCTTGGTGGCGCTGGGCGCAAACCTTATATTTTTCTCTCCGGTATATGATCAAATGTTGCCAAAAGCCGATGCTTATTGGCTACCCGGCGGTTATCCTGAATTGCATGTTAAAGAAATTAGCGAAAATTCCGCCATGCGCCTAGCACTTCAAACAGCTTTTTCTGACAACAAACCGATACTTGCCGAGTGCGGTGGAATGATGGCGTTAGCCGAAACGATTAACGGCACGCCGTTATTTGTCCTGCTTGAAGGCCACTGCCAAATGGAAAAACGCTTTCAAGGTTTAGGCACCCAACATGTTTCACTAACTGAAGGTGAACTGGCAAAAAGTGAAATTTCTGCGCATACGTTTCATTATGGCTCGTTCACCACCACGCTAGAAACCACTTTTCAAGCCACTAGTCAATATGGACAAGGTGAGGCGGTTTATCAACACGGCAGCATTACTGCGAGTTTTTTACACTTTTACTTTGCCTCTAATCCGCAGATGGCGGCTAACCTGTTTTTAGCTAAATAATTAGGTTTAACCAAAGATTAGGCTTGCCATGAATCATGATTCACCATTAGTGCTATCTAACCCGCATCGTTATTCTGAGGATGAAATTGCCGCGGTTTATCGCGTGATTGCGGAACGGCGCGATATGCGGCACTTTTTACCCACGCCAGTTGCGCCGGAGATTCTCACCAAAATTTTGCAAGCTGCGCATCACGCACCTAGCGTAGGCTTAATGCAACCGTGGCGGTTTATACGCATTACAGATACCAATGTGCGCAAAAGCATACATCAATTAGTCGATGACGAGCGGGCTAAAACCGCGCAGGCGATTGGTGAAATTGAAAACACTACACGCATGGCTGAATTTTTACGCTTAAAAGTAGAAGGCATTTTAGAGTGTGGCGAGATCTTGGTCGTGGCCTTGTGCGATGACCGCAATCGCCACGTATTTGGGCGTCGAACCTTGCCTGAAATGGATTTAGCTTCGGTGAGTTGCGCGATTCAAAATATGTGGTTAGCAGCACGCGCCGAGGGTTTAGGCCTGGGCTGGGTTTCAATTTTTGACCCGCTTACACTAGGGCAATTGCTAGGCATGCCGCTAGATGCAAAGCCCATAGCCGTGCTATGCTTAGGCCATGTAAACACTTTTTATAAAGAACCGATGCTGATCGAATCTGGCTGGAAAACAGCAAAAACTTTAGATGAAATGGTAATGGAAAATAGTTGGACTAAAATTGATGCTGATCCTACTAAACAGGACGCAGCTAAAGCGGATAATACTCAATGAGATTTCCCCAACGTATCGTATGTTTAACCACAGAGCCGACCGAAGTGCTTTATCTGCTGGGGGAGCAAGATCGCATAGTAGGCATTTCTGGTTTTACCACACGCCCAGCCATTGCCCGGCGTGAGAAACCAAAAGTTGCCGCGTTTACCAGTGCAAAAATAGACAAAATTTTAGATTTAAAACCAGATTTAGTCATTGGTTTTTCTAACTTGCAAGCCGATATTGCTGCTACTCTTATTCGTGCAGGTGTTGAAGTACATATTTTTAACCAGCGCTCTATTGCGCAAATGTTAAACATGATTGCTACCGTTGGTAGTTTAGTCGGCGCATCAGACAAAGCAGCAACACTAATTTCAGCATTAGAAAATACTATCCTAGAAACACAAAAAGCTGCCAGCCAATTCAGCCGCAAACCCATCGTCTATTTTGAAGAATGGGATGAGCCTATTATGTGCAGCATTCGCTGGGCAATGGAATTAATAGAGATTGCTGGCGGGCTAGATTGCTTTCCTGAACTCAGTCATTTTCATAGCGCTAGAGATCGTACGATACAAGCACATCAAGTGGTAGAAAGGCAGCCAGACATTATTATTGGCTCATGGTGCGGTAAGAAATTTCAGCCTAGCCAAGTAATTGCACGTGAAGGCTGGACAGATATTCCTGCGGTAAAAAATGGTTTTGTGCGTGAAATAAAATCAGTAGATATTTTGCAACCTGGTCCATCACTTATCACACATGGCCTTAAGCAAGTACAGGCAATTATTCAAGAATGGCAAGCAGCTCAAACCCATCAAACACTGGAAAGTATCTAAATGACCACACACTTAATTCTAGGCGGCGCACGCTCAGGCAAAAGCGCTTATGCAGAAAAACTGGCCACAGAAAGTGGCCTTGCCGTAACCTACATTGCCAGCGCACAAATTTACGATGCCGAATTTGGTGCAAGAATACAGCACCATAAAGACCGCCGTCCAGCGGATTGGGCATTGGTAGAAGAACCACATTATCTTGCCGCAACGCTTAAACGCTTAGCTGCACCGAATCAATGTTTAATTGTAGATTGCCTGACCTTATGGCTAGCTCAATGGATATGCGCAGACTGTAATCCGCCTAAAGAATCTAGCTGGCAGGCAGAGCGTGAGGCGCTATTAGCAGCGTTATCTAGCTTAGCAGGCACCGTTATTTTTGTCAGTAACGAAGTGGGTATGGGCATAGTCCCACTAGGTGAAATCAACCGCCAGTTTCAAGATGAGCAAGGCCGACTGAATCAAGCAGTGGCAGCGGTGGCCAACAAAGTTACTTTTGTGGCGGCTGGCTTGCCGTTGAAACTTAAATAGCGGGTAAATATTTCTTTAGTTTTTCCCAATCCAATTGTTTTTCCACGCAATCTGCTATTCTCTCTAGCCCGGCTTCACGGAGTTGCTCATAATCAAATGGCGATTCCAGATTTTCTAAACCAGACCATGTTAGCCAAGCGGCTGTAGATTGTGTATGGTCAAACAAGCCATGGACGTATGTCCCCGCAATTTGGTTGTTGGCTGAAATAGCGCCTTCTGGTAGGCCGTTGATAATGAGCGCAGGCTTACTTAAAGCCTCACCAGTACTAATCCCCATGTGAATTTCATAGCCGGTTACAATGGAATCAGAAAAACTAAGTTTACCGTTCACTTGGGCTAAATGTTTTTCTTGCATCAGCGTGGTTTCCATCTCTAACCAGCCAAAACCAGTACTTGAACCAGCAGCGCTTTCTATAGCGTGTGGGTCGTGAATAAGATGACCTAGCATTTGAAATCCACCACAGATGCCCAATACTTTTCCGCCGTAGCGTAAATGCTTAGAGAGTGCTTGCTGCCATTGGTTAGCTCGCAAATGCTCAAGGTCGCCACGCACATTTTTGCTACCCGGCAAAATAATTAAATCAGCTGGCGGGATGGCCTCGCCCATTCTAACGAACTGAAAATCGACTTGTGGATGCAGGCGCAACGGGTCAAAGTCGGTGTGGTTAGCGATATGCGGCAACACTGGCACGACCACTTTCATCGAATTTTTGCTCACCGCTGAGACACTGCTTGAAACCGCATCCTCCGCTTCTAGATGTAAATTATGCAAATAAGGCAAATAAGGCAAAACGCCAATAACCGGCTTACCTGTTTCTTTTTCCAGCCAATCTAAACCTGGTTGTAATAAGGCGATATCGCCACGAAAACGATTGATGACAAAGCCAATCACACGCTTTCTTTCATTTTCAGAAAGTAGTGCCAGTGTGCCTACGATATGCGCAAACACGCCGCCTCTATCAATATCGGCAATTAAAATCACTGGGCAATCTACCGCTTCGGCAAAGCCCATATTGGCAATATCACCCTCGCGTAGGTTGATTTCAGCGGGACTGCCCGCGCCCTCTATAATCACACATTGATATTGCGTTTTTAAACGCAGCCAAGAATCCAGCACTGCACGCATGGCGGTGGGTTTGTAAGCATGGTAGCCGGCGGCCTCTAGGTTGCAGACCACCTTGCCGTGAATAATGACTTGGCAGCCAGTGTCGGAATTGGGTTTCAGTAATACTGGATTCATGTCGGTATGTGGCGCCAAGCCACAGGCCTGCGCCTGCACCGCCTGTGCTCGGCCAATTTCGCCGCCGTCAGCGGTCACTGCTGAATTTAATGCCATATTCTGCGGCTTAAACGGCGCAACATACACGCCTCTGCGATACAATACGCGACACAGCGCCGCTACTAGCGTGCTTTTTCCTGCATCTGACGTGGTGCCTTGAACCATAAGTGATTTAAACGATGTCATTCGGCTATTATCCCATCTTAACTAGTTATTACACAGTGCTGAGCGCTTACAGCACAGCGCTTGCCGTGATTGCAGCAGTGTTGTTGGATGCATGGTTAGGCGAACCAAAGCGCTGGCATCCACTGGTGGGCTTTGGTTGGCTGGTCGATCGTTTAGAATCTTGCCTTAACAGGCCGTATAATCCACTGCTTGCACGTGTTATCGGGCTTTTTGCCTGGTTTTCATTAATTGCACCGTTGATGCTACTCAGTTATTTGACTACACAAAGCTTATTGGGCTGGCTGGCGGATGTATTGCTGCTTTATTTTGCCATTGGCGCGCGCAGCCTGATGCAGCACGCACAGCAAATTTACACGCCATTATCTAGACATCAGCTTACTGAAGCGCGACACGCAGTGAGTATGATTGTAAGCCGCGATACCTCACAATTAAATGAAGCAGAAATTGCCACTGCCTCCGTTGAATCTGTACTCGAAAATGGCAATGATGCGATTTTCGGTGCGATTTTTTGGTTTATATTATTGAATGGCGCTGGTCTTGGCGGAGCAGGCGCTATGATGTTTAGATTAGCCAATACGCTTGATGCTATGTGGGGTTATCGCACGCCGCGCTTCGTGTATTTTGGCTGGGCGGCAGCACGTTTGGATGATGTCCTTAATTTAATCCCGGCACGATTAACCGCGTTAAGTTATGCCTTATGTGGCAAAACTGGTAGCGCAATAAAATGTTGGTCTACACAAGCTGGCACTTGGTACAGTCCCAACGCTGGCCCTGTAATGGCCGCTGGTGCGGGGGCATTGCAGGTAAAGTTGGGTGGATCTGCGGTGTATCAAGGCAGTTTAAAAGCGCGACCGCTGTTGGGTTTAGGTCAGTCCGCCAACCCCACGCACATTTTAGCGGCCATGCAGTTAGTGAAACGCAGTGTTATTTTATGGTGTGCTACGATATTGTTAATACAAATTTTATGGAGCACTTATTTTGCTTGAGCACGGTGGCAATTTGGCTTTAGCGGCAGTGCAATATCGTATTCCGCTCGAACATTGGTTAGATTTATCCACGGGCATCAACCCCAATGGCTACCCAGTTCCAAGAATTCCACCATCTGCATGGCAGCGCCTGCCACTGGACAATGATGGCTTGATAGAGGTTGCCTGTAACTATTATGGTTGCAAGTTTGCGCTGGCCACAGCAGGTTCACAGGCCGCCTTGCAGATTTTGCCGCAATTGCGCGCTGCTAAATCTACCGTGGCAATGCCATCGTTGATGTATCAAGAGCATGCAAAGGCATGGCAACGTGCTGGGCATCAAGTCGTTAGGTTTGAATCTTACCCCGATGAGAACGTTATCAACAATGCTGATGTCGTGCTACTTTGCAATCCAAATAATCCAACAGCAGAGAGCTATTCAGCCGCTGACTTACTCGGCTGGCATGCACGATTGGCCGCACGCGATGGATGGCTAATTGTAGACGAAGCCTTTGTAGATGCTATACCAGCTCAGAGCATTGCACAGCACGCAGATGTTGAAGGTTTATTTGTATTACGATCACTCGGTAAGTTTTTTGGTTTGGCAGGTGCACGCGTTGGCTTCTTGTTAGGTGCAGAACACGCGCTACTGCGCGCTCAAGAGGAAATTGGCCCTTGGTCAATTACAGGCCCTAGTCGATTAGTGGCCAAGCAAGCGCTAGCGGATCAATTCTGGCAACAAAATACCCGTTTGATATTACCAATGGCTAGTCAACGGCTTGCTAACTTGCTCACTCAATATGGTTTGTTCCCGTTAGCTGGTACCGCGCTATTTCAATTTACACCCACAAAACAATCTGTAGCATGGCAAGAGCACTTAGCAAAATACGGTATTTGGGTACGGCTGTTTTTAGGCGTTGCGGAACTTAAAGAACAGTCCGCATTAAGGTTTGGCTTACCTACTGATGAAGGTTGGGAGAGGCTGGAAGATGCACTTAAAAATTTTGATGGTGAGGCTCTTTAAGATTTAACGCTAAAATAAAAATCCATAGAGTTTCCTCTAAGGTTTTTTAAATTAAGTTGACTGACCCTAAGATAAGTTGATACTTTTGTGAGTCAATCAAGTATAGTCATAAGAATGTTGAGACTAAGCGAACACATTCCTGCTTAAATTCCATGGTAAATATTTTTTAGTTTGATTTATTTGACACCTCATTAAGTGATTATTACCTCTTAATTGTTGTTCCATTTTATTCTTCCATTACAGAGGCTTGTAGTCTACCTATGATATTAAAAAGCGCTTAACGGGATTAGTTTTCTAGTGTTTTATGTTTCCTTTTAAGTCGCAGTAAGCTGCCCATCACCAAAGAATACGCCGCCGGCACCACTAACAAAGTGAGCAGGGTTGATGAGATCATGCCGCCAATAATGGCCACTGACAATGGTTTATTGGTTTCACTGCCGGCGCCCAAGCCAAGCGCGGCAGGTAATAGCGCTAAAATAATAGTCAGCGAGGTCATGACAACCGGGCGTAATCTAATCGGACAAGCTTTTTTGAGTGCGTCATTAATATTGGCACCTTGTTCTACCAGTTGGTTGGTTAAATCTACCAGTAAAATTGAGTTTTTAGCGACCAAGCCTATCAGTAAAACCAAGCCTATCATGGAGTAAATATTTAGCGTGTCGCCAGAGATTAGTAGTGCGACCAATCCGCCGATAATGGCTAGCGGTTGTGCAAGCATAATAATAAATGGTTGTATGAAGGAGTTGAATTGGCTGGCAAGAACCATATAAAGCAGTACGAATGCTAACAAAAATACAAATTTTATATTGCTTAATGTTTTGCCAAATTCCTCTGCCTGACCAGTTAATTTAAGCGTGTAATCTGGCGGCACCAGTTTTGTGGCAGTGGCTTTTACTAACGCAACAGCTTCGCCTAGTGGCATGTTAGGGTTAGCGTAAAAATTAGCCGCGTATTGCAGATCGTAGCGACCAATCACTGCCGCGCCTAACTCTTTTTTGAAGCTGGCGACTGCATCTAATCTAACCAGTTCACCCGTACTACTTCTTAAATAAATTTTGCTTAAATCTGTGGCGTTTTGAAGTTCACCATCCAGCGCTTTTAAGCGAATATCGTAGCGCTGGCCATCGCCGGTCGCATCATTAAATTTAGCCACGTTTACGCCTCCAGCATACAGGGAAACGGCTGTGGCAATATCTGTAGCGCTTAAGCCTAAATTGGCGGCCCTGGCACGGTCTATATTCATATTGAGTTGCGGTAAATCTAGCTGTACATCTAAATCAACTTTACCCATATCTGGGTTGCTGCCCAAAGCTTGTTGCATGCGTTGGGAAATACGGCCGATTTCCTGTAAGTTGGCGCCTGTTAGGTTGAACTGCAATTTCTCTGAACGTTGCCCGCGCGCGATGGATGCCGGAGATGGAATGGCGCGTACGCCTGGAATATTATCAAACTCTTTTTTGAGCTCTTTAATTAATACTTGCTGGCTTTTTGAGCGCTCGTCTTTAGCTTTTAAGCGTACATTTACATTGCCATAGTTAACCTGCCCACGCGAGCCTGAACCTATGGTGGCGAAGTAACTCTCTACTTCGTCTGAATGCTTGGCTATGGTGGCTTCAACTAATTTAAGTCGCGAATCTGTGTATGCCAAGCTTGAGCCTAACGGTGTTTTCACGTTAATACTAAAGCTACCCTCGTCAGATTCTGGAATAAAATCTTTATCTACATGCATAAAAGCATAACTGCCCATTAACATCACAAAAATAAGGGTGATTATTAAAACTAAGCCTCTATGGTTTAGCGTCGCATTGAGTAGTTTTTTGTAAGCATTATCTAAGCCAGCCAAACCCTTGCCGATACCGGCGTAAAATTTGTTCTCATTTTTGCTGACAGTTAAATAGCGCGAACACAGCATAGGCGTCAGCGTCAGTGAAACAAATAAAGACGCTAGCACGCCAAACGTTACCACCACGCCGAAAGATTTAAAAAATTTACCGATAATGCCATCCATAAAAATAACGGGGGCAAAAATACACACTAAAGATAGTGATGCGGCAATGACGGCAAAAGTGACCTCACGCGAGCCGTTAAGTGCTGCGCTCATAGGATTAGGGTCTATATTTTGCCTATGACGGTAAATGTTTTCTAGCACAACTATCGCATCATCTACGACCACGCCTATCAATAATAGTAAGGCAAGCAGCGTCATTGAGTTAAAGGTAAAGCCAGAAAAATACATTACGGCAATAGCAGCCAATAATGAGACTGGAATGGCCGTTGCAACAATCAAAGTAGAACGTATGGAGCGCAGGAAAGTAAACACAATTAGCGCGGCTAATAAGGTGCCTGTGAGTAAATGTTCTTTAAGCGAGCTCACTAGTTGATTGATGAAAATTGAATCGTTGGTGGAAATTTCCAACTGCATGCCGGGCGGCAAGTTTGGGCGAATGTCATTTTCAAGACGGCGCTCAACTTCTTTGATAATAGCCACAGTATTGGCATTTGCCACTTTTACCATGCCTAAACCTACCGTAGGTTGGCCATTGTAGCGTGCTACTTGGCGATTATCAGTAATGCTATCTTCCACCGTTGCTAAGTCTTTTAGGCGCACCGACACACCTAATTTGTTAACAATAATGAGCTCGGCTAAGTCTTTAATATTATGAAACTCTAAATCTAGTTTTATTAATTGCTCAGCTTGATTGCTGACTAAGAATCCGCCTGGTAACTGCACATGCTCACGATTAAAGGCGTTAATTAAATCATTTGCCGTTAGTTTGTAAGCCGCCATACGTTCTAGCAAAATGTTGACCCGAATCACACGGTCGCGGCGTCCGCCCAGTGTAACTTCACCCACGCCATTAATCGTTTCAAATTTCTTCTTTAAGACGTTGCTAGCGTATAAATTAAGTTGCTGTATAGTACGGTCGCCACTCAATGCTAACCAAATAACGGCCTGAGCGTTGGTGTCAACTTTTTGCACTGTTGGCGGGTCGGTGTCAGCGGGTAATCGGCGCAGTATCTGGCTGACTTTGGCTTGCACTTCGTTATACGCAACATCGATATTTTTATCTAAGGTAAAGGTAATACTAATACTGGAAACGCCGGGAGAAGAGGATGATTGAATATGCTCAATGCCTGGCGTGGTGTTAACGGCGGCTTCGATAATACTGGTAATACTGGCGTCAACTACATCTGGATTAGCGCCACGTAACGTGGTGTTGACCAAAATAACTGGAAAATCAATCGAAGGAATACGATCAACGCCAATGCGTTCGTATGAAATGATGCCGAAAAGCACAATTACACCTGATAGCATCCAAGCGAGAACGTGGCGGCGGATGGAAAGTTCGGGTAAGGTCATTGGCTAAGGTCTTTATTTTTAGAGCAGATTTTTAAGGCAGATCTACAAGTTTTTGGCGCTTATTTGGTAGAATTGTTTTTTTGAGTAGCATCACCGGCTAATTTAACCAAAGCTTTGTCAGTTAAAAAGCCAGCACCATCTACGACAATAGTATCGTTTTCATCTAAGCCTTCAGTAATTTCAACTAAACCATTTTTGCGCAAACCGGTTTTTACTTTAGTTTGATAAGCCTTGTTATCACGTACAACATAGACGACTTCACCGACAGGTCGCAACACTACACTTTGTTCAGGCACCATCATGGCTGCGGCTTGCTCGCCTAAAATTACCGAACCTGTGACGCTGGCGCCCGGTTGCCAGCCTTGGACATCAAATACATCAGCAATCACATCTACTGAACGGTTTCCCTCGACTATCATGGGCTTTAATTCGTGAATCATAACTTCGACTGTTTTATTGCTGGTGGGTGTACTTAGCCGTACTTTTAGGCCGGGTTTTAGCTGTGCGCCTATATGCTCAGGAAAAGGTAAATGCGCACGCAAACGGTCTTTAGCAACAATCAGTAGCATCGGATCGCCGATACGCACAAACTCACCATCATTCACCAGTTTTTTTTCTATATTGCCGCTAGTGGGCGCGTACAACTTAGTTTTACTACCACTATGATTAATGGTATTAACACGTGCCTCTGCACCAGCTAATTGTTCTTTTAAAACATTTTGCTGTGCTACATCATTATCGACCGCATTTTGTGAGATGAATTTTTTGTTTAATAATGCTTGGCTGCGCTCTACAGTTTTAGCTTGATTGGCTAGTTGCGCTTTAATACGCGCCACCTCAGTTTGGGCTTCATTACGTTGCAGATTAATGTCTGTCGCGTCTAAGGTTACGATTAACTGGCCTTTTTTCACGGCCCCGCCGGTATTTACATGTATTTTAATCACACGTGCTGCTACTTCAGCAGACACCGTTGGATTCGTCAGCCCTTCTAGCGAGCCTATTGCTTCTTCGGTTATTTCAAGGGATTGGTTTTTAACTTGAGTTACGGTAATTAAAGTTGGTTTAGGACTCTTTTTATTAGCGTTCTCGCTGTCGGTGGTTTTGTCTTTAGAGCTGCAAGCCGTGACTGATATTGCCAGTAATAGCACTAAAAGTAATAATTTTTCTCTGTACATATGTGTTTAAATTCTTTTCTTAAAGACTTTTTTACGTTAAAAGTGTATTTATTTGCGACCAATTAAAATAAGGTCCTGGGTCTGTTTTTCGCACTGGTGCAATATCAGAATGCCCCACTATAGCTTTGATTGGATATTTTTTAATCAGACTGCTAATTAAAGTCTTCAGCGTCAGGTACTGCGCTGACTCAAATGCATCGAAGTCTGAACCTTCTAGCTCTATTCCGACCGAGAAGTCGTTGCAACGTTCACGGCCTTGCCAACTAGAAACGCCAGCATGCCATGCTCTGTTTAAGCAAGATACAAATTGTACGAGTTGGCCATTACGTAGAATAAAAAAATGTGCAGATACTTTTTGTGTGTGAATCTCGGTGTAAAAAGGATGTTCGCTAGGGTTTAGTTGATTAGTGAATAATTCAACGATGCCATTACCGCCATATTGGCCGGGTGGCAGGCTGATATTATGAATAACAATTAAGCTCAACTCCATAACTGGTCTGGCGTCAAAATTCGGTGATGCAATGACCTGTGCGTTTGTTGCAAAGCCTTCATCATCAATAGCGTAAGATTTCATATATGCTTATTCTATTCGAAAACAGTTGTATAGAAAACTTAGGTATAGAAAAACTTATTTTATGAAAAATATTTTAGTGATATATCCGTTAAATATTGCACTAATCCTTTAAAATAGTAGCAATAAAAGATTTAAATAAATTGTCTTGCAATGGGTATGTTGGAAAAGTTAATTATAAATTTGTTAATTAATTCTGCAATTAACTTAAGGAAAAACTTACATGGTATTTTTTCAACTATTTTTGATGCTGATTGTGATATTAATTGCAGCCGAAGTGTTTACTAATGCACTAGAGCATTTAGGTGAAAAAATTGGTATTTCAGAAGGCGTCACGGGTTCACTATTTGCTGCTGTGGGAACAGCGCTTCCGGAAACAATGGTTCCACTACTCGCCTTATTAGCCGGCACGCAAAATGGCGCCATTAACGAAGAAATCGGTGTAGGTTCAATTTTAGGTGCGCCGTTAATGTTGGCGACGCTATCAATCTCTTTAATGGCAATTTCCGTTTGGAAACGCCGTGGCACGCAAGGTCATTTACGCCCAGAGCGCACAGGTTTAACGCGTGACCTGAATTTTTTCATCATAGCTTTTAGTTTTGCCGCCGTTGCGATGTATGTGCCGCACACATTACACGCTATTCGTTATGCTTTAGGCGCTTGCATGGTGATGATTTACTTTATTTACGTGATGATGACGCTGAAAGCTTCAAAAGCGCTGGTGGAAGATGGGCATGCTACTGAAGCTGGCGGCGATATGTTTTTTTGCAAATTAGGTTTGCCCCATAATATGATCGTGATTGTGGTCCAATTAGTGTTAGGTGTGGCCTTATTAATCGCTGGCGCTAAAGGTTTCATTAATGGCGTTGAAGCCGCAGCACATATCATAGGTATTTCAGCGTTATTATTATCTTTGCTGATTATTCCGATTGCGACAGAATTGCCAGAAAAAGTAAACAGCGTTTTATGGATACGTAAAGGTAAAGACACTTTAGCCTTCGGTAATATCACCGGTGCCATGGTATTCCAAGGCACTTTATTGCCAGCAATCGGCATTATGTTAACGCCTTGGGCGCCACGTCAAGAGGTGGTGTTAGGCATTGCTATGACGATGCTTGCGGCGATTTGGCTACGTTATCTAGTGGCAAAAGGTGGACTTAAAGTCTGGCATTTGTTAGTAAATGGTGTGATGTATGTCACTTATTTAGTGCTAGTATTAGGCTAATTAGATTCAACAATCAAGATCCGTATTCAAGGCTGACTATAAATCCGTACGCTATCAATGGGATTTTGTTTGCTAGCGTCTGGCAATGCAAGCGTCTTTAGGGTCGCTCGGTCAAAATAAGTTGAGTCTGTAACTGTATTGAGTGTATAAGCTGATTGCGAGGCTGAGTAGCTGACCTATTTTTATACTAGCGTTTTAACTATTTATTTTCTTTTTATGTGCGACTGGCTACAATAAAAAATACCCCCAACCAAAAAAGCCTCAGATCTTGGTAAATGTACTGCACAAGTGGCGCATTGCACCATATCTTCAATAGCATCATTTGATGCCATATTTTCGTCAGCCTTGGGTGCTTTTGAGCCGCTTATATTGCGTTTGAATACATAAAATCCAAGCCAAATAATAAGTGCCAATAAAATTAATTTCCACATATTGTATTCTCAACGATTGAATTGGTATGATTGTATCTAAGCTTAGGCGTGATGCAAAATGTGAACCTGATATACTTTTATTTTGCGCTAGCACATTACCTTATGGTTTTATAAACTGCGATAGGTGGTTTTTAGATTAGGCAAATAATTAGCATTAGGATAATTCCTTATTACACATGGCAACAGCTAAAGAACTTTCAGATTTTCTCACAGCAGTTGAGCGTCGAGCCTTTAAGCAGACGACTTATGCTGTTCGCGATGATCATGCTGCCCTTGATATTGTTCAAGACGCCATGATGAAGCTTGCAACAAAATATGCGGATAAGCCAGTGGAGGAGTTTCCCATGCTTTTTCAACGTATTTTACAAAATACCATGCGTGATTATTGGCGCAGGCAAAAAGTACGCAATCTATGGACAACTTTATTGTCCTCCTTTGGCGGCAGTGCAGAAACTGGTGACGAACGGGATCCATTAGAAACAATCGATGTGGAGGATGATAGTGATCAGCCACATGCTCAACTTGAGCGCAGCCAAACGATACAGTTGATTGAGCTCGCCATACAGAAATTACCAGCACGTCAACGAGAAGCCTTTGTATTGCGTTATTGGGAAGATATGGATGTCGCGGAAACGGCAAAGATTATGGGTTGTTCTGATGGTAGCGTTAAGACGCACTGTTCACGCGCAGTACATGCCTTGGCACTAACCTTAAAAAAACAAGGTCTAGATAAGCTTGGTATATCGAGCTCAATGCCAATGAATAAGGGTCTGAAAAGCTAGGAGACTATGTTGAATACAAATGAAAATCACAAAAATAAAATGAACGCCGAAGTTGACCCTAGTTTTTCAGTTGAGAATCAGCTGTCTGATGCAGACGTTGCACACTATGTGGTTGATTTGCTGGATGATCATGCACAACATTTAACCGCAGTCACAGCAAAACGTTTATTAGTAGCGCGGAATTTAGCCGTTAGTCGGTTGGCGGATAGTCAAGCAGTGCAGTCTAGCGGACATACCTTAGTATGGTTTGGCGGCCAGTTAGAGCGTCATCGTACTATGTCAACGGCTATTACTTTGGGCGCTATTTTGTTGGCATTTTATGCGGCCCAACAGTTTGGTTTGAATGCTAATTTAGAGGAAGGTGATGCATTCTTGCTGGCATCTGATTTGCCACCAGAAGCTTATGCAGATAAAGGATTTGATACATGGTTAGTTTCAAAAAGCGACTAAAATTAAATAGTCTAATATATTTAGGCTTATTGTTAAGCGGGCTATTTTTTAACAATTTAGCCTTAGCCGAAGATGTTAATTTAACTTGGGTGCAGTTGAGTAATGAGCAGCGTCAAGTATTAAACACATTAGCTTCCGAGTGGGATACTTTACGCCCATGGCAACGTGAAAAAATGCTGGATATCGCTCGCGACTATCCAAAAATGAATCCCAGTAAGCAAGAATTGGTGCAAAAACGACTCGGTAATTGGAGTCGCATGACGCCTTATGAGCGCGAGAATGCCAGGAAAAAGCATCAGCAGTTCCAATCATTATCAGCAGAAAAGAAAAATGAGCTCCGAAAAAAATGGATGGAATATCGAGGACTTTCAGAAGTTGAGCGCGCAAAGTTACGTGGCGAATCACCCGATACTTATACGGATGCAGATTTAAATTAGTTCGTACTAAATTTAAAAGTAGTTACCATTTAGGGTGCTTGCTCAGCATATTCACTCTTAGTATCCAACTCCACTTTCATTGGCTATTCCTCATACCAAGCAAAATAATATGACAACACAAAAAAAATCTGCAAGTTTAACTAAACTAGTAGCTTGCTTTATTTATGATGCGCTAGTGGTGATTGCGCTTTGTTTCGCCTGTGGATACGCTTTTCTATGGTTGGTCGGGGACGGCACACATGGGCTCAAACGCTATGCTTTACAGCTTATTTTATTTTGTTCTGTAGGTGCTTATTTTATTTGGTGTTGGCTCAAAACTGGGCAAACTGTGGCCATGCAAACCTGGCAATTAAAGCTAGTGGACCAAAACAACCAATTGCTCTCTATAGAATTGGCGGTTGCTAGATATGTGCTCGCAAGCGTCGGCTTGATGTTATTTGGCTTAGGATTTTTTTGGGCAATATTTGATTCTAAGTCTTTATTTTTACATGATAGATTACTTAAAACTCACATTATCTACGTTCCACGTAATAAAGCATTGTAAGTCCGGCCATTAAAAATAAAATTGTTGGAGTAATGGCGCTAAATAATGGTGACCAATCATTGAGTAAACCTAAGTGGACAAATACACGATTTAAAATTTGATACGCAACACCGAGCATGATGCCGACTAATATTTTCCCACTAGCGCCAGTACCACGCTGTTGTATGAAGCCAAAAGGCAGTGCGAGTATCACCATGACCAAGCAGGCCAGTGGGTAGATTAATTTACCCCAAATAGCCACTTCATAGCGCGTTGTTTTTTGTTTATTAAGACCTAAATGCTTGATGTAGGAATACAAATTCCATGCAGACATTCTTTCTGGTAGCACTAATAATACATTGAGTAACTCTGGGCGTATGAGCGAATGCCACTCTGCTGATGCAGATTGCTCGGTATGGGTCGTATCTTTATCAAAAAAAGTTTCAGATACGGAGTTAAGATGCCATGCATCATTTTCGAATTGGCCGCTCTTAGCGTTGCTAATGGTTTGTAGCTTGAATTTCTGATCAAATTCATAGATATGAATATTTAACAAGGTGGCGTCAGGTAGCACGTCTTCTACATTCACAAAACTATTACCATCCTTCACCCAAAGGCCAGACTTAAAGTCTTGAGCTATCACCGAATCTGTGGCTTTTATTCGCATGCGACGTGCGGCTTTTTCACTGAAAGGCGTAATGAGTTCACCGACTAGAAAAGTCACTATGGTAAATACCAAGCCGACTTTTAATAATAAGACAGCAATATTTAATACAGACACACCGCTGACTCTTAAGACTACTAGCTCTGAGTTTCTCGCAAATTGCCCTAGGCTGACCATACATCCTATTAACACGGCAACAGGCATCACATCATAAATATGGCCTGGTGCGCTGAGTAGTACGAATAGCAGTACTTTTCCTATACCATAATTGCCTTTGCCTAAACTTTCAAGTTCTTGAATTAAGTTAAAAAATGAGAACATGGCAATTAAGGCTAGTGTAATCAGAAGCACATTAAAAAAGACGTCTTTGAGTAGGTATCTAGAAATAATTTTCATGGTTGTATGATTGTCGAATGAATTATTGCTTAGCGGTAAATGACTTACTTAGGTTTTTTGACCAAGATACTGGAAAAATAGGCCGTTGTAATAGCCGGCGGCGTAGCATATAAATAGTCAGTCCCAAGAATATAAGATGTATCGGCCACAAGCCTATGCTGGAGCTGATCTTTTCTTGAGCAATGGATGCTTGGATAATGCTTAGTGCATTGTTGTAAATGACATAAATGACTAATGCCAGCACGAAATTGGCTGAGCGACCAGAACGAGGGTCTAGCGCGCTTAATGGAATGGCCAGTAATACTAAAATCAGTGCGGAAATTGGAATGGCCAATCGCCATTGCAGTTCAGCACTATTGGTACTGTTGTTATTTTCAAACAACTCAAGGCTGGTTTTTGATTCTGTTGAAGGGGCATCCCTTTGTGCTTCAGAAGCTTCTACCCTGAGCGCGTATTTTTCAAATTCGGTAGTCGAAAACTCTGCGCTACCTCTAGCCCCTTGATAGCGTCTACCGTTATGCATTTCAAGAAAATTATCACTGTTTTCTTGCGTCACGCGATTGCCTTGAGTAGCCACGATAATACCTATTTTTTGATGCTGAATGGATTGTACAAATATATTTTTGACTACATTTCCTAACTCATCAAAGCTTTCTACAAAGAAAACGCGCTCTGCATTGGACGATTCTTTAAATACACCAGGACTAATCGCGGCTAAATCGTCGCGACTCTTGAGTTGTGTGCGGTAGTCTTCTACTTTATTGGTAGCCCATGGCGTAATAAATAAGCTTAATATTAAAATAAGTAAAATAATAGGCGCAGTAAATGTCAGCACCGGCCTAATAAAGCTATTAATACTTAAGCCAGAGCTAAACCAAATGACCATTTCCGAGTCTCTGTACCAGCGAGTAAGCGTCATTAGTACAGATAAAAATAGACTTAAGGATAATAACATCGGCAGAAACCGAATTAGGTTGAAACCCAACATGGTACTGATGGCATCATTAGGTAATATGCCGTTGGCAGCAATTTGAATCAAATAGCCAGTCCGTTGTGCAATCACAATTCCTAGCAAAATTAGGAATGCACCGGCAGCAGTGCTCATGAGTTCTTGTAGGAGTGCGCGTCTAAAAAGCATATGGTTTATTTAATGACAACTATGAATTTAATTACAACTATGAATTACCAGTAAAACACGAGATAATTTAACTTATTACTAGCGAAGGGTACAGCAAAATGGAATTTAGCATAAAAAACAGCAATCCGGAAAAACAGCTTTGCGATTGTGTCATTGTTGGCGTTTATGAATCAAGCCATTTATCAACGGCAGCGCGCATGATTGATGAGGCTTCTGCTGGTTATATTACCAGTATTCTCAAGCGTGGCGACATGGATGGAAAATTAGACTCAAGTTTAATGTTGCACAATGTGCCAGGCACCGCTAGTCAGCGCGTGTTGCTGGTCGGTCTAGGTAAGTTATCTGATTTTACTGATAGGCAATATTGTAAAGCCGTGCGTGCCTCAGTAAAAGCCTTGGCAAGTAGCGGCGCTAAGAATGTTGCCAGTTTTCTAGCAGATTTATCGGTTGCTTCTGTAAATGCCAGCAATTTAACTAGCAGACGTAAAGTTGCTCTAATGGCAGAGGTGATGCTGGATGCAAGTTATAAGTTTGACGCAATTAAAAAGAAGTCAGATGACTCTAAAAAAGAGGCTGCAAAAAAAGATCTCACTTCTATTAGCGTTAATATTGCAGAAGCTAATGACTTGCAAACCGCTCAATTAGGCTTGCTCGATGGACAAGCTTTGGCTAAAGGTGTAAGTTTAGCCAAAGATTTAGGTAATCTTCCGCCTAATGTTTGTACGCCAACTTATTTGGCAGAACAAGCCTTAGTAATGGGTACGAGCTATGGTTTTGCGGTAGAAGTGTTAGAGCGTAATGCTTTAGAGAAATTGGGCATGGGCTCATTTTTAGGCGTGACGCAAGGTAGTGAAGAGCCACCTAAATTTATTGTCATGCATCACATGAAAGGCCAGAAAGATCAAAAGCCTGTCGTGCTGGTGGGTAAAGGCATCACTTTTGACACGGGTGGTATTTCATTAAAGCCAGGTTCTGAAATGGATGAGATGAAATACGATATGTGTGGCGCAGCCAGTGTACTCGGCACCTTTAAAACTATTGCAGAAATGGATTTAGCGCTAAATGTGATTGGCCTGATTCCTACTTGTGAAAACATGCCAGATGGTCGCGCAACAAGGCCAGGCGACGTGTTAACCAGCATGTCTGGCTTGACTATAGAAGTGTTAAATACGGATGCAGAAGGGCGTTTAATCTTGTGTGATGCACTGACTTATGCGGAGCGTTTTGAGCCAAGCGCGGTGGTCGACATTGCAACACTGACTGGTGCCTGCGTCGTTGCGTTGGGCCATCACGCGAGTGGTTTGTTCAGTAATAACGATGATTTAGCCAAAGAGCTATTGCAGGCTGGTGAAACCTCTTTAGATCGCGCTTGGCATATGCCTATGTGGGATGACTACCAACCATTGCTGGATAGCAATTTTGCTGACATCGCCAATATTGGCGGGCGTGCTGGCGGCAGTATCACTGCAGCTTGTTTCTTGTCGCGCTTTGCTAAAAAATATGAATGGGCGCATTTGGATATTGCAGGCACGGCATGGAAATCGGGTAAAGAAAAAGGCGGTACAGGTCGGCCGGTGCCGTTGCTGACTGAATTTTTAGTTGCTCGTGCCAACAAAAACTAAGCCAATAATTGACTAGAGCTGCTCAATGACACGTGTGGAATTTATTTTTAATGTGCCAGATAAATTAACTAAAGTCTCGGATATTTGCGAAAAAGCCGTTGCAAAGGGCCGTCAGTTAACCGTGTTTACGCAGGACGATATGATTAATCTTGCCTTAAATGAGCAACTTTGGCAGTTATCTGCGACTAGTTTTTTACCGAGCACTTTCCCTGATCATGTTATGAGCAAATTCTCACCTATCGTACTTGATGCGACTGGTGAGAACTTGTTGCAAGATGACGTGTTAATTAATCTAAAATTAGACCCCCCGCCATTTTTTAGCCGATTTCGTTATTTGGTTGAGCTGGTGGGGCATGAGGAATCTGATAGGTCGGCAGCGCGAGTGCGCTTCAAATTTTACCGTGATCGTGGTTATGAAATAAAAAATACCGACATGGCTGAGCATCAGTAAATTTAATCACCCAGCTTTAGTTTGGTAATCCATCTCATTTTAATGGGCTTAAAAAATGCAAGAAGATGATATCCCTTTACTCACTAAGGTACATGGTAGCGCAGATAAATCTAGCACTAAGTCAGTGCTGCTTTCCGCTGACTTGCTGGCGCAAATTATCAGCCAGATTAGGCCGACCTTAGAAGATGAAATTGAAAGGTCAGTTGCCCCAAAAATTAGCCTACAAATGCATAGCGAGCTGATGAATAGCTTGCTGAGCGAGTCGGCTAATATTCAAAAGTCCAATCAAACTTACCTTTTTAGTGCGCTTGCACAACAATATGAACAACAGTCTGAGCAATTAGCGCAAAGATTTGAGTTGATTCAGCAGGAAAAGCAAAATGCGTTGAGGCAGTATGTTAGCAATGAGCTAGCCGTTGCACAGCAAGCGATTATGCATAATACGGCTAATTTTGTTGATAAGGCAAAGGCTGATTTGGCGACAGAACTACCTACTATGATGCACGCTAATGCCGCTATTCTAAACGCCGACCTAAATGGCGCCTTGAGTCAAATGCAAGCTCAAGCAATCTCAATGGTGCAAAGTAATCTTTCCAAAGCATTGCCTGCAATGGAGCAAGTGCTGACCAGACAATTGCAAGCGACGTTAGATAGATTGGAAACATTCGCCGTAGAAAATGCTACACAGGCATTGCAAGCCAAAATTTCAAGCTTGCATGAAGATGTTTTAAATGAACGTAAAGCTAAGCTTTTAATAGAGTTAGGTTCGATATATCAATCGCTTACAGATCAAACGCACACAGAATTAAATTTATATTTAGAGGCGCTGCAACTTCAATCACAGCAGCAATTAGAGCAAAAGCTGGGTGATACTTTTCCAGCTATCTATCAAGGCTTGTCTAATGAATTGAGTGCTACGTTACGTAATGATTTTTCGGCATTAGCCGTAGCTGCAAAAAATAACTTCACCACCGAATTGAACGCGGACTTGCCTGCTATTGAGCAATTATTAGCGAATAAAGTGCATGAAATTCTTCAGCTTGAAGTGCCTGTCATAGAACAAAAGCTTGTGGCTAGCGTCAGTGCCGAGCTAGGGAAATCAATTGAATCAGTACGCTTGGTGTTCCAAAAGTGAGTTTAATTACAAATCGTTGATAAGTGTTTTATAGGCGGGCGCAGAAAGTAATTGATCTTCAACATTGGCTAGGCTTGGTTTATATTTAAATATCCAAGCTTTATAAGGATCTTCATTGATTAACTCTGGTGTGTTTATCAGCGCTTCATTGATTTCAACCACTTCGCCATCAACCAATGCATGCAAATCGGAACCTGTTTTTACTGATTCAACTAGTCCGCAAGGCTTGCCTGCGCTTAACATAGAGCCGATTGAAGGCGCATCAATAAAGACGATGTCACCAAGCAAATCTTGTGCGTAGTCGGTAATACCTGCTTCCCAAAGACCTTCTGTTGATGGTTTAGTCCATAAATGTTCGGCGCTATAGTGTAGTGTTTCTGGAATTCGCATGTCTGTTTTTTCTCATATATCTAGCAGATATTTTAGCCTTAATTTTATTGACCAACGTTGATTTTTATAAATTTTACTTACTTTTATATTGGTAGTGGTTAAATATATAGCTAATAAATTAAATTTATAAAGACAAAGCTAAAGTTTTTATATAATATTAGTTTGTAAATGTATGACATTAAACAAACAAATAGGTTTTTATATGCGGAAATTATTACTACTTTATATCATTTTAGCTATCAGTCTTATGCCTATGTCTGCACAAGCGAAAAGTAAAAAGCCGCATAAACACGTGGCTGTAATTAGTGCATCTAAGCATTTCAAGCATGCTTCATTCAAATCTAGACCTAGTGTAAAAGTAACGAAGACTCGCGTTAATATGCGCATGCAAGCGCAAAAATCTGGCGTAGTGTACTCGGGTGCTTACGATGGAGGAGGTCAACTTTTATTGGCCTCGTCTAAAGCACTCGTTATTAATCAATTGACTGGTGAGACCATATTTGCAAAAAATACCAACCAATCAACACCAATAGCTTCAGTTACAAAATTAATGACAGCAATGGTCATGTTAGACGCACATTTGCCTATGGATGATATGTTGGTCATTGCCGATCAAGATGTTGATTATCTTAAAGGTACCCATTCAAGATTGGCTGTAGGTACATCTCTAACTCGTGGCGAGTTCTTGCAGCTCGCGTTAATGTCTTCAGAAAATCGTGCGGCATCTGCGCTAGCGCACAATTATCCTGGCGGTATTAATGCATTTATAGGCGCAATGAATCGCAAGGCTAATTTATTGGCTATGAAGTCTACCCGCTTTTTTGATGCAACAGGACTAGATAGTAACAATGTATCTACCGCGGAGGATTTAGTGCGCATGGTTGATGCGGCCTACCATTATCCTGAAATTCGTCAAGTGACTACCACTGCCTCACAATCAATAGCCTTGTATGGCCGCAGAGACCAGCTTAATTTTTTAAACACGAATGCACTAGTCCGAGGCGGTGATTGGGTAATAGGTTTATCAAAAACTGGTTTTATTAATGAAGCTGGACGTTGCTTGGTTATGCAAGCAGAGATATCAGGCCAGCCAGTCATTATTGTATTGCTTGATTCTGTAGGTAAGCTTACGCGTATTGCCGATGCTAACCGTATCCGCAAGTGGATTGAGCACAATGATACTAAGTCTTTAGGTCAAAATGTAAGTGGCTAGCATTCATATATACTGAAATAGTCGGTGGCTATCTAGAACTATCAATAGAAAAAGCTGGTTAAAAGCCGCTTTTTCTATTTAACTTTGTCAGTTATAAACACCTGAGTATGCTTTAAACTTTAAGTGATTACTCCGTGGTGGTTTTTTTTGCAGCAGGTTTCTTAACTATTGCTTTCTTAACTGCAACTTTCTTAGCTATAGTTTTCTTTACCACAGTTTTAGTAGCAGGTTTTTTAACGCTA